>CAJTKM010000010.1 GCA_910576545.1 Lachnospiraceae bacterium | reverse complement strand
CGCTCCCGCGAACCAGCTCTTTAAGTTGACCCTTGATTACTTCTTCATTTAGCTGTACAATCTTCTCTGACATGGTTTGCTGTCTCCTCTCTGAATGGTGTGTCGCTACTTCATTCTACCAGAAGGCTGCAAACCTTGTCTTTTTTATTTGCGCAACTTATTGTACCTTATCCAGATATAATATATCATTATGAAAAGCTGCTTTTCCTTTCTGTGGTACCATTTTACACGCACAAAGTATTTTAGGGCACAAAAATACCGCAGGCGATTAAGCCTGCGGTATTTTCAACTTTTTTCTACGTTCCTCTATGTTCCGCAAAACAGTATCGAAGCAATTCTTCGGTCATGCACTAATATAATATATAATTGACTTAATCTATTTATCCATCATAGCTAATATCTTCTCTACACTTCTTCTTGATATATTTTAATGTATATATTTTACGATTTTCCAAACAAATTATCAGTTTGATAAGACAGAGATTTATCAACTGAGATTGCAAAGTTTTTCAATAAATATAAAAATAGTATTTTTATCGTAAATTATAACTAATAATTTTATATTTCAATCCCCATTTTTAATAAATAACTTTCTCTTTCGTTATTTATCATTAACATATAGTCATCTCTATCTTTATAATCAATATAATCAACAAAATCCAAGATATCGTGTTCTGCCATGTCCGGAAGGTCATTAAACAATTTATTATCATTAAATTTCTGAACTGCATCAGGAAATAGAGTAATTGGATCATTTAAAAATTTACAAATATATTTCTTGATTTTCCTTCTATAATTTTCTTCTATTGAATTTATGAATGCTATATAGCCTCTTATTTGTTCATTACATGAATAATCACCCGTGATCACTTGATAATGAATCATTGCGCGAACATTTCTTTTTAACAATTTAGATGCTTTAAGCACCCCATCATTTACAGTTACACCTACAATTTTTTTATGTACTTTAGGTGACAAAAACTGTGTTTTCTTTTGATTTATAATAAATCCTTCGTCTTCTACAATCTTTTTTATCATACTATAAAGATTCCTAACCATATCCCTATTATCACTAGAAAAAGTTAAGTCATCTGCATATCTTGTATATGTGATATCTCTTTTGTTACAATACCCCGCAATCCTTGTATCCAATCTATAACATACCAAATTTGCTAAAAACGGAGAAGTAACCGCCCCTTGTGGCAGTCTTTTCTCTAACGTACATAAATTAGTCAGTAAATTTGATGCATATGTATTATATCCCAATTCAAGAAACTGAATATAAATTTTTTCTCTGCTTATGGAAGGATAAAAATCTTTCAAATCAATTTTTAATATATACAGATTGTTTCTATGTCTTTCAGCACATCGAACCAGCGGACAACCTTTATTATTTTTTATGAATCCAAAACTATAAGGAGATACTCTCACCTTATATAAAATATTCTGCAAAATCCACTTTTGTACCATCTTCAAAGACATACAAGGAGCATTAATCTCCCTAAAGCTTCCATCTTTTTTTGGTATATAAAATTTTTTATAACGTCCTTCTGCATCTTCTTTTGACAAAAAATAAATTAATTTTTCTGTTAATCTTGTAACTTCTGCCAATGTTTCAACATCACTGAAAGAAGGTAATTCTAACGATTCTAAAACCATACGATTATTATATATTTTCAAATTGTTAACACCACTTTCTTACCTTAAATATTTTGCGTCAACACCACGGGGGTATTTCACAGTCGTGGAATAGCACCGTGGTGGTTGACCAACTATTGCTATGTTAAATAACTCAGGAAGACGAACCATCTCCCGTAAACTTCAACACAATAACTATATGTATCCGTAACGTTCTAAAAAAGTGATGTTAACAATATTGATCCCTAAGTATTTTTAATCTAATCCCATTAATTATTCTATCTCTGTTTTCTATCATAACATTATTCAATATGCTTTTTGCACTACCATATCCTTTCTGTGTTAATTTATAATAACTTTTACTTTCGTTAAATTCTTTATTTAGCATTCCCTCTTTATAAAGTCTTCTTAATGCTGCTGAATAAACGATTTCAAAATAATCAGCACTAAAACCACGCTCAAAATATATTTTTTTTATTAACTCATTCATATTCTTTATTTCTATATTTTTATAAAAAAATAATAATAAAATCATAAAATAATATTGTCCAACTATCAAATTAATTTCTTTTGTATTAGGACCAAATTTCCTAAATTTTCGATTACGATAAAACCAATATTTTGAATCAAGATATTTATTCACTTCTTTTTCCATATCATCCATATCTTGATTATAATAAATGACATTTTTTTTATTATAAGTCTCAACGTACTTGACAGGTCCTTGCATAATAAAACTCTTAGCATTTTTAAATTTTTTCTGAATCAATACTACAACTTTACCTATAGTACGTTCATTATTTGCAAATGCTCCCAATTCAGCAAAAGAACCCGGACTTTCGCAAACAATTAATATTTCATCACTATTTTCTGCTAAAAATTGTTCCAAAGTTAAAAGATCATATTTTTTTCTGCTTAACAATTCCATGAACATATCTTCTGGATAGAAAATGGTTAATTTTCTATTTTTTTCTAAACGTTTTCTTAATCGATCCCTGCTAGATATGTAACTTCTATTACTGGCTCCTCCACATAGAAACAAATCAATATTATTTTGCTCCATATGAAGAAAAATCTCCTCATATATTAACTTAACAGTTGCATTTTGCATACCTATTCCCTATACTCAACTAAAATAATTTATCCTTATCTCCATCTATTTAAATTACCTAATAAATATTTTGAATTACATCATCTTTCAGATTTCTATTACCATCATGAATCATACGTCCATATTATACTAAATGTCGTTTAAAATATCAACTATTTTAACAAACTTCATCAATTACATAGCTTAGAAATATCAACAGCTTATAACATACTTGCCTCATTAAGCATTACGGATACAATGTTTTAGAACCAGAATAGAACCACAAGCAAAGCAAAACGCCGGAAAACCTGCATAAACACAGGCTTCCAGCGTTCCAATCGTTTATTCGAACTCTATCGTTGCAGGCGGCTTAGACGTAATATCATACACAACACGATTCACGTGCTTCACCTCATTTACAATACGGATCGACACCTTATCAAGCACATCATACGGTATTCTTGCCCAATCAGCAGTCATAAAATCCGTTGTCGTCACACCGCGCAGGGCGATAGTATAATCATACGTCCGGAAATCACCCATAACACCAACAGACCGCATATCCGTAATAACGGCAAAATACTGGTTAATGCTCTGTTCCAGCCCAGCATTCGCAATTTCCTCGCGGAAAATCGCATCCGCATCGCGCAGAATTTCCAGCTTATCCTCCGTCACCTCACCAATGACACGGATGCCCAAGCCAGGGCCAGGGAACGGCTGCCGCCACACCAGATGCTTCGGCAGACCAAGCTCCAGCCCCATCTGGCGCACTTCATCCTTAAACAGCAGGCGAAGCGGCTCAATCAATTCCTCAAAATCCACAACAGAAGGAAGGCCACCCACATTATGATGGGACTTAATCACAGCGGAATCTCCAAGTCCGCTTTCAATCACGTCAGGATAAATCGTACCCTGCACCAAAAAGTTTACTTTTCCGATTTTTTTCGCTTCATCCTCAAATACACGTATAAATTCTTCCCCGATGATTTTACGTTTCTGCTCCGGGTCAGTCACGCCTTTCAGCTTCGCGAGGAAGCGTTTCTGTGCGTTAGCGCGCACAAAATGTGCATCGAAGAAACCCTTGAACGCCGCTTCGACCTCATCGCCCTCATTTTTACGCATCAGGCCATGGTCTACAAAAACGCACGTCAGCTGTTTTCCGATTGCCTTGGAAACGAGCGCGGCAACAACACTGGAATCCACACCGCCGGAAAGCGCACACAGCACCTTGCCATCACCAACCTGCGCACGGATTTTCTGAATCTGATCCTCAATATAGTTTGTCATCGTCCAATCGCCGGTACAACCGCAGACTTCAAACAGGAAATTGCGTATCATATCTGTACCTTTTGGCGTATGGTTCACCTCAGGATGGAACTGCACGCCATAAAATCCCTTTTCCGGACATTCGATAGCAGCGGCGGGGCAGGTGGGGGTTGTCCCAATCACGCGGAAACCCTCCGGCAGCTCTGTCACATAGTCAGTATGGCTCATCCAGCAGATTTCGTGCGCATCAATCCCCTTCAAAAGCTTACTGTCTATGGCAAACGTAACTTCTGCTTTGCCATATTCGCTTTTCTCCCCTGCATGTCCAACCTTGCCGCCCAATGTATACGCCATCAGCTGACAGCCGTAGCAGATACCCAGCACAGGCACGCCCATTTCAAACAGAGCAGAGTCGCATTTGGGGGAATTATCGTCATAAACGCTGTTCGGGCCACCTGTAAAGATAATGCCCTTCGGATTCTTCGCCTTAATTTCTTCCAACGGCTTATTCCAGGGGATAATCTCACAATAAACGTGATGCTCCCTGACACGCCGCGCAATCAACTGATTATACTGGCCACCGAAATCCAGTACTACAATCGTTTCACGGTTCATATCTGACCTCCAATTCCGGTTCAAGTTTTACGGGTAAACAGAAAAGCCGCCTGAGAATCTGTTCCGCATCTCGGCGGCTGGTTCTTTCTTCAATATTAGCATAGGCTGTGTGCATTGACAAGAGAAAATTCGAGTGGATCCGCCCAGACAACACCCAGCCTGTGCAGATTCCACAGGCCTCAAGCAACCAACAGCACAACGGGAAATTTCATCCCAGCCAGCCATTATAGTAAGTCAGAACGCCCAGCACTGCGCCGACTGCCGCGCCAGCCAATGTTGCTGCCGCTGTCACAGCCGAATTTTTGCTGAACAGCTTTCTCAGCACTTCCAAATTTTTCATCTCATCTGCCTCCATATCCAACAATGCCAGCCCTTTATAATATCAACGCCGTAGCAATACTGAAATACATCACCAGTGCAATCGCGTCCACCACCGTAGAAATCAGCGGCCCAGCCATCATAGCAGGATCCAGACGGACAGCTTTCGCCAGTATCGGCAGCAGGCACCCGATGGTTTTTGCCAGTATCACCGCCGCCGCCATGCTGATAGAAACCGTCAAATCCACCACAACATCTGTTCCCCTGCTCAAAAATGTCATGCGCGCCATATTCACCAGCCCAAGTATCGCCCCGCAAATCAGGCCGACGCAAAATTCCTTACTTACGACCTTCATCGTATCCCGCAGCTGTATCTCACCCAGAGCCATACCGCGGATAATCATTGCCGAGGCCTGTGAACCGGCATTCCCCCCTGTGCCGGTAATAATCGTCATAAAGCTGGAAAGTATTACAACAGAGCTCAGCAGCGTCTGATACTGCTCCACGACAAACGCACTTAGCGTACCCGAAATCATCAGCACGCAAAGCCACGGAATCCTGTTTTTTGCCAGTTCCAGCACGCTCATTTTCAGATATTCATCGTCAGAAGGCAGCACAGCCGCCATCTTTTCCATATCCTCCGTTGTTTCCTGTTCAATAACGTCTACGATATCGTCTACTGTAATAATGCCTACCAGACGGCCTTCCTTATCCGTTACCGGCAAAGCCATCCAGTTGTATTTTTTGAAGATGTTCGCGACTTCCTCCTGGTCATCCATCGTCTGTACGGAAACCACATCATCCTGCATCAGCTCTGCAATCGTGCTTTCATCTTTGGAGCAAATCAGCGTCCTCAGAGGCACAACACCGATCAGTTTTCTCCGTGCGTCTATTACATAGCAGGTATATATCGTTTCCTTATCCATACCCGTCTGCTTGATCTGCCGCAGAGCCTCTGCCGCCGTCATCTGCCCGCGCAGACGAACGAATTCAATCGTCATCAGGCTGCCGGCAGAATTTTCCGGGTAATTCAAAAAACGGTTAATCAACTGCCTAGTTTCCGCGTCTGTGTTTCGAAGGACTTTTTTGACAAGGTTCGCGGGGGCTTCCTCCAGAAAGTCCACCGTATCATCCAGGAACATCTCATCAACTATATTGCGCACCTCCCGGTCTGTAATCGAATGGACAATATGCTCCTGTGTGTCGCTGTCCATATAAGTAAAGACCTCAGCCGCCATATCTTTTGTCAAAAGCCGGAATACAAAAAGCTGCTTTTCCGCGGAAAGTTCCTCAAAATATTCCGCAATATTCGCCGGCTGTTCTGTATTCAGCCCTTCCTTCAGCAGGGTATATTCCCCTGTCTCCATCCATTTGTTCAGCTTCTCAAAAAGCTCCTGCATCTCATCCATTTTCTCCACCCCATTCCAAATAAAAAAGCACCGCCGCCGCCCCCGCAACAGGGTTCTACGCAGTGCGTCTTTTTCTTGGAAACGGGCGCAGAAAACCAGTCTGCCTCGAAAATCTTTCCGGCAGACAACAGCGGACAGCCCCATATCTATGATTCTGCCCTTTTCCCGTCTGTTTTATCTCCGTAGTTTGCAAAAAAGAGGAGGACCCAGACGCACAGCGTTATTCTTTTGGCATAATCGGTAACTGTCAGGCTCCAAAGCAATCTCGCCCTTATTATGGCCGCCGTCCATACTGCCCCACCTCCATTTTTCTTAGAACTTATCCGTAAATAAGATACGTGCAGATTGCACAGTCCGGTTTTTCGGCAGGCAGGGAGCTTTTTTGCAGGCGTACCGGGTGGTACGGCAGGGAAAAGCGACAAAGGCTGCCGGAAAAGATGAAGCAGGATGTGCGCAGATAATTTACGGATAGATTCTTAACATTATTTTGGCATACTTTCAGTATATTCCTCCAGATTCCCAACGTCAACACCCTTTCGAGAAAATACGCGAAAACTTTTTTCGCGGAAATAAAAAAGGCATTCCGCCCAAATGCCCCTCTCTTTTGCAGGCGGTGAATCCCCGCTTCGCGCTCCGCCTGCCGTATTCAGTTTTCCTCTGCCTCCCTGCTTTCCCTCGTTCTGGTTTCATGTTCGTTACGGTAACGCGTCATCAGCCCGCTAAAAAGGTCAGCTGCGGTCGGCGGTGTAAAGCTGATGGCATTCGCGCCCGCCTGTACAGTCCTGGTGATACTTTCCCGCGTTGGCCCACCCGTTGCAATGATGGGTACATCCGGGTATTTTTCCCGTATGATGCGCACAACCTCCGGCGTTCTTGCCGCCGCGGAAATGTTCAGTATCCCTGCCCCAGCCGCAAGCCGCGCTTCAATGTCTGTATTTTCGTCCAGAACCGTAACAACGATAGGGATATCCACCACATTACGGATATGCTGAATAACCGTATTGCTGGTCGGCGCATTCACGACAACAGCCGTAGCGCCCAGTGCCTCCGCATCCTTCGCCAGCATCACCACACGTGCGCCGGTCGTTGTCCCGCCGCCAACGCCGCAGAATACAGGCATACTGGATGTTGATACAATCGCGTCCGCGATGATTTGCTGCGGCGTAAACGGGTAGACCGCCAGAACAGCATCTGCATTGCAGTTGCGGATAATGGCGATATCCGTGGAAAAAATAAGGGACTTGATACGCCTTCCCATAATTACGATGCCGCTCGCCGCCAGAATCTCATGCGGCACAGTTACGATATGGTCCCTTAGTTTTGTTGCGATATGCGGGATCTTCTTTTCCGAAAGTTTCTTTTTTCCGTTCACAGGCAGTTTCCTTTCCCGCGAAAATATTCGCGTATTCCATAGATTCCATTATGATAATGCATATATGTTACCATAAAACCGTCCTCTTGTCAAACAAAGCCCCCTCTGCCGCCTTCTGTATGGAGCTTTTCCCTTTCCCAAAGGACTGCCCGCAGAATGCCCTCCGCGCTGGATTCCTCTGCTGTCACAGAGTCGTATCCATATTCCCGCAGAACCTCAGCCGTCGCCTGCCCGATGCAGACCGCACGCACGCCCTCCGGCAGTTTTCCGCCGTCCTCCAGAAAATTCCTCACGCCCGAACCGCTTGCGAACGTAATGAAATCCATTTCCTCAGCTTTCTCACGCGCCGCAGAAAGCCGTTCCCTGTCCACAGCAATATCGTACAGCTTGATTTCCCGAAACGGTATCCCTGCCGCCGCCAAATGTTCCGTCAGCACAGGCGATCCCTGTTCCGCCCGCAGAATCAGGACTTCCTTATCCTGCCGCGCCGCTTCGCAAAGCCCTGCCGCAAGGCTCTCTACATTATATTGCTCCGGCATATACGCCGCAAAAATCCCCCTTTTCGCCAATGCCCGCGCTGTCCCGGGCCCAATCACCGCGAATTTCCAGCCCGCAAGCGTACGGATATCCTGCCGCCGCTCCTGCATACCCGCAAAAAAGATCTCTACACCATTCGGGCTTGTAAAGACCAGCCAGCCCTGCCCATGCAAAGCCGCCGCCAGCGCGTCCCCCTGTGCATAGGGCATCAGGCAGGAAATCTCCATTTCCGTTACCTCCGCGCCCAGCTCCTCCAGGCCTTCCCGTAACTTCCGCACAATAGAACGCGTCCCCGTCACGCCGATACGCACGCCTTGCAGTTCCTTTGCAATCGTTCCGGAAAAATCCAGCCCTGCCACAGCCCCCACAATAATGACCGCAGGAGCCTCCAGCCCTGCCGCACGAACCGCCGCCGCAATCTCCCCTAATGGCGCGTGTACAACCCTCTGCGCTGCCGTTGCCCCCCGCGAAACCACAGCCGCGGGCGTATCCGGGCTTTTGCCATTTTTCAACAGCCCTTCCGCGATTTCCTCCAAATGGTGCAGTCCCATCAGGAACACAAGCGTCCCGTCCAGTCGTGCCAGCGTTTCAAAGTCCTCCGGCAGGCCGTTTTCCGCCGTATGCCCCGTTATAACGTGAAAACTGCGCGCCAGTTTCCGGTGCGTCACAGGAATCCCCGCCGCCGCCGGAACAGCCACCGCCGCCGTTATGCCCGGCACCTCCTCATACGGCACGCCCGCCGCCTGAAGCGCGAGTATTTCCTCCCCGCCGCGTCCAAACACAAACGGGTCGCCGCCTTTGAGCCGCACAACATTCCTGCCTTCTTTCGCCTTTTCCACCAAAAGTACGTTGATTTCCTCCTGTGCCGCAGAGTGTTTTCCGAAACGTTTGCCGACAGGAATTTTCTCACAGCCCTCTTTTGTTTCCTCCAAAAGCCGCGCCGCGCTCAGGTCGTCGTACAAAACCACATCGCACTGCCGCAGCAGCCGCAATCCCTTCCATGTAATCAATTCTGCGTCCCCGCAGCCCGCACCAACAATATAGACTTTTCCCAGCTTTTTCTCCTTCATTTCAGCCTCCCCGCAATTTCCGCCGCCAGTTCCAGCCGCTTTTCCGCCGGAGCAGTTCCCTCCGCGCGCCTGTTCCCGAACATAGCCCATAGACGAATCTCCCCATTCCGATATTCCGCAAAAGCCGCTGCGGGCTGACTGCATCCTGCCTCCATCAGTTCCATCACGCGCCGTTCCGCTTCAAATTCCATCATGGTTTCCCTGTGGCTGATTCTGCCAAATAATTCCGCCAGCTCCGGCTTCCCTTCCACTACAATGATGCCCTGACACGCCGCAGGCAGACATTCCTCCAGCGAAAACACATGGAATGTGTATCCGTCCCACTCAGAAATGCCGAGCCTGTCCAACCCCGCCTTTGCCAGCACGATACCATCATATCCGCCATCCATCATTTTTTGCAGACGCGTCTGCACGTTTCCTCGAATCAGGCGTGTTTCCGCCTCTGGGCACAGTTCCGCCAGAAATGCCTGCCTCCGCAGGCTGCCCGTCCCGATGGTACGGCAGTCCCCCGCGCTCCTTCCGGCAGGCATGACAAGCACGTCCCGCGGGTCATCCCGCTTCAATGCCGCCAGAATCTCAAGACCTTCCGGCAGAAACTGCGGCAGGTCCTTCCCGCTGTGAACTGCAATGTCGATTTCGTCCCGCAAAAGCATTCCTTCCAGTTCAGACGCAAAAAGCCCTTCGCCGCTCCTGCCGATTTCCCAAAGCGGCTTATCCAGCACCTTATCGCCCTTTGCCTGCAAAAGAACGCGTTCCAGCCGCAGAGAAGGATACGCCGCGCGCAGGGCGTTTTCCGCAAGCTCTGTCTGCCGCAGTGCAAGCGCGCTTTTCCTTGTGCCGATTTTAAGTGTCTTTTTCATGGCGCTCTCCTTTCAACAGGTTTTCCAAATCCATTTCTGTAACATTGCCGTTCCCCTCCAAAGCCAGCGCAAACAGGCGGCGGAAAGCCTTTTCCCGCTCCCGCCCGTCGGGAATTTCCCGCTTTGCGCGCTCCCGAAACGCGCCCAAAAGCGCGACGGTTTCCTCAAAATGCAGCGGTATGCTTTCTTCTGCCTTTTCCCGAATATATCGTGCGGCAAGCGGGCTGTTCCCGCCTGAAGAAAATCCCGCCACAAAATCCCCCCGCTTCACCAGTGCGGGGAAAAAAAACGTACAGTTCTCCCTGTCGTCCACAATATTTACCGGAATCCCCCGCTCCCTGCAAAGGCGGGAAATCTCAGCATTTACCGCGCTGTCGTTCGTCGCTCCAATTACAAACATCATTCCTTCCAAATCCTCCGGCATAAACGGGCGCTCTACTCGCCGCACGCCATCCAGTTCCCGAAATTCTTCGCAGAACATGGGCGCGACCGCCATGATGCGTACGCCAAAGGGCAGCAGCTTTTCCGCCTTGCGCAATGCCACCGACCCTCCGCCAGCAATCAGGCAGCCCTTTCCGGCAATCTCCATAAAAAAAGGGAAATAGCTCATCGCTCCTCCTCCATTCCCCGCAGGACAGCCAGCAGAGCCTCAAACTGCCCCGCATCCATATCCGCCTTCGCCCTGTAAACCAGCTTTTCAAACGGTATTTCCGCCATTTTCGCCTTTACAGCGGGCAGTTCCGGCAAAAATCCGTGCAGCAGTACATCGCGTTTCCATTCGTCCAGCCCCTGTTCAATCATTCTTTCCGCCTGTACCGCCTCCTGCTGTTTCAGGTCATTGTTTGTCTTTGCAAGTTCCCGAAACGCATCGATGTTCCGCAGGTGTACGCCCGGCAGTGTCTGAATCTCTCTGTCTATATCCGGCGGCACTGAGATATCCAAAAACAGTCGTTCTTTTTCCCGCCGCAAAGCTGGCTCCAACTGCTTTTTCGTCACCGTATAATGCGGGCTGGAGGTTGCACTGATAACTGCGTCCATTTTGTCCATACAGGCATAACGCTCCTCATAAGGAATCAACGTTGCGTCCGCCTTGCCCGCCGCCTGTGTCAGCAGGGCATTGTGACTGCGGAATGTGCCAAAAATGCGGACAGTTTCACGGCAGGCAAGGTTTTTCATCACCGTCATTCCCATCTTGCCAGATGCACCGATTATCAGCACGTTTTTCTCTGTACCGGGCAGACGGAACACTTCATTTGCCGCCAATGTCGCAATGGAAACAGATGTTTTTGAAAGCATTGTTTCTGTTTTGATTTTTTTTGCCCACGTCACCGCTGCGCGGAATACTGTATTCAGTTCGTAGCCCGTCATGCCGCAGTCCGCCGCGTACGCGAACGCCTCCTTGACCTGCCCAAGAATTTCGTCCTCGCCCATCAGCATGGAATCAATGCCGCTGGCCACACGGAACAAATGCCTCGCCGCACCCTCTCCCTGATAGATACGAAAATAGGGGAGCAGTTCCGCCAAAGGCGTGCCGCATTCGCGGGCAAGCAGGTTTTCCGCCATACGGCAGTCCTCCTGCGTCTTCCCGCAGAAAAAAAGCTCTGTACGGTTGCAGGTGCTCAAAAGCACGCATTCCGAAATACCGGATTCCCGGGCGGCATGATAAAATGCCGCAAGCTGTTCCCTGTGGAACGCGGCTTTTTCACGCACCCAAAGCGGCGCGGTACGGTATGTCACGCTAACGCAGTTCATTCGCGTCCTTCCTTTCCACAAAACAGGCAGGGCTTACGCCCTGCCCGCATTTTCAAATCTGCAAAAGATTAAGACCTTGGGGCTCTGCCCCAAACCTCGCAAGCCCTTTGAAAAGGGCTTGACCCTAAACTTTATTTTCCAACCGCATTTTATGCGGTTGGTTAATCCAGCCCCAATATCCCTCCGCAAAACGCAGTTTTGCGGCAGACGGGTCAAGGGTCGGTTGCCCCTTGTGGGGTGTGGGGCAAAGCCCCGCGGTTTTAATCTTTTAATCCTTCAAAATCTCAGCCTTCCGCTCCAGCAGCCCGCTGCCAAGCAGCTGCTCCTGCACATTCTCAAACCCAATCCGCTTGATGGTATCCGCAAAGCGCTCGCCCGCCTGCCCCTGCTCACGGAACAGCAGTATCGCCTTTTCCACAATCGCAAGCACTTCGTCCTTATCCGTAAAAATCTTCTTCAAAGGCTGGCCATACGCCGTTTTTTTACCCCAGCGCCCGCCGATATATACGCGGTAGCCATATGTCCCTTCGTCAAACGCATGGAACGGACATTTCGATGCACAACGTCCGCAATGGTTACAAAGCTCTGTATCCAGCTGTAATTTTCCGCCCTCCGGCTTCGTTGCCGCGCCAATCGGACAGCCCTTCGCAATCACACAATTCTTGCAGGACCTGCATTTCTCCTCGTCGAATTTCGGCACCCTCTGCCCTACGATACCCAAATCATTCAGGTCCGGCTTTACACAATTGTTCGGGCAGCCGCCTACTGCAATTTTGAACTTATGCGGCAGCTTTACGTCATTATACCCAATAAAGAAACGGTTATGAATTTCTTCGCTCAGACCATAGGAATCCAGCAAACCAAATACACATGTTGTTCCCTTGCAGCAGACAATGGGACGCACCTTTGCCCCTGTACCGCCTGTCATCAGACCAGCTTCCGCAAGGTATTCCCGGAAGGGCTCAATATTTTCAAAGGGAATTCCCTGCACCTCAACCGTCAGGCGTGTTGTCATTGCAAGCTCACCATTGCCGAATTTCTCCGCCGCCTCCGCGATGCGGCGGCTCTCAGCAGCCGTAATCTTCCCATTCCTCGTGATAACACGTCCGGAAAAATTATCTGTTCCTTTATTATGCAAAAAACCTAATCCTTTTTCTCTTTTGATTTCATCTGCACTGACTGTAACGCCCATCCAAATCCCTCCAGTTGTTCTTTTCTTTTTCCATTTTTTACGATGTATCAAAGAAGGCTTCCTCCCTTTTCAGCATACACCATTTTCGCCGGAAAAGCAATGCTTATCGACGCGCAGCGGCTGGGAATCCTTTTTCAAATCTGTGAAAAATTCCTTTTTCCAACCGACTCCCGCAGCCATGCCTTATCTTCCGACGTTACCCGATAGGATTCGCATGCCTTCTGCACAAATTTCCGGTAAATCCATTCCTCCAGGGGAAGATTCTCCAGCATTTCCCGCGTTGTCTGCGGATCTTTTGCCCAGGCTGTTGCCAAAAGCCACGCCTGCGCCATGCGTACATAATAAAAATCCGACCGGACTTCCCCCGTCCGCCGCAGGCTTTCCCGCAAATCATCTGCCGTCAGGTAATATTCCAGCATTACAACCAACCCCACTCTTACCGCCCACGAACTTTCTGACGCAAGGTATTTTTGAATGTATCCGAAAAAATCCGCTTCATGCCCTTTCAGGCGTTTTTTCAGGGAGGAGCAGAACACATCACAATGCGCCCAGTTTTCCACCACATCCTCCACATAAACATCGCAGTATCCCAGAAAAACCTCATACGGCACAGGCAGGGCCGCTGCCACAAGCCCATACAGCAGACGTTCCTCATAGGTATCCCTGCCGCAGAACCGCAGAAATGCCTCCCCATCGTCCTTTACCAGTTCCTTCGCCGTTTTCCGCAGGAAGGGTGTACGAAGCCCAATAACAGGCAAATCCGAACGCAGCAACTTAGCCTGAAATCGGGCAAATTCCGGCTCTGCCTGTGCAAAAAGTTCTTTTCGGAAGCTCTCATAGCGTTCTTTCGTCCATTCACCCATGCTTATCTCCTCTTTCGTCCCATTCCTCCAACGCCTGTTCTACACGTCGTTTTGCGCGGATATAACGCTCTAAACGCTGAAAATCTCGTTGTGTCAGTCCCGGCAGGCGGTTCAAATCCATATTGTCTGTCAGGTCTGCCAGTTTGACCGCCGCCGCCAGCCTGTTCCCGCAGACCCGCTCAATATATACGGCATAGTCCTCGTCCCTCACCCTTGTCAGGCAGACCACCGCCTCCAAAACCTCCCGCGGGAATCCCTCCGCTGCCAGCTCCGCGGCAGTCAGCGGCGTGTCCTCCAAAACATCATGCAGCAGAGCAGCGGCTCTTTCCTCCATGCTCCCGCATTGCAGCATCACGCGGATTGGGTGCAGGATATACGGCTGACCTCCCTTATCCAGCTGCCCCATATGTGCGCCTGCCGCTGTAATCATTGCATGTTCCAGCAAATCCTTCAAATAATCCCCCTCGCTTTCTTCCAAAATCATACCAAAGGGAAGCTCGTCTGTAAAGCACCGCAGCCAAAAACGGGAACAGAATGTGTTTGCAAAAAAGTCCAGCCATGCAGTCACCCATTTCCCCCCGTTACATAGTATGTAGAAGAAACAAACAAATTAAAGGAGGCTGTCAAAATGGGAGCTTTTGAATTTGATTTAAGTGCAAGGAACTGCAACAGCTGCAACGACTGCAACAACGGATGCAACAATGGCTGCAACAACAACTGCAACAACGGCTGCAACAACAACTGCGGTTGTGACTGCGGCTGTGTCGGCGGAGAGGATGCAACGAAGGGTGAAACCTGCATCATTGCGCAGAAAATCTTTGACCAGTGCCGTATCCAGAAATGTCTGACTGCTGACATTCTCGGACCCGCGCGCGCTGCGAAAAACGCCGTACCCAACTGCAACGAAATGCTTTGCGAGGGCGACATCATCGTGCCCCCCTGCAACGCCGCTGATGTCAGCATCCATGATCTGGAGCTGGAACGCATCGACATCCTGCGGAAGAAAGCCAATCCCCTCCAGAAAGGCTGCTGGGATTTGGAACTGAAATACGTTTTCAAATATATGCTGGAATTCCAGCGCGCAGATGGCTGCCCGATTGGCTGCATCAATGCTACGAACGCATACAATATGCGTGTAACGCTGTTTGGCTCCACAGAAGCCGAGGTTACAACAACGACTGACCTCTACGACTGCTGCGGCAACTCCAACGGCGGGCCGTTCGTTGTAGCAGAAGGCAAAGCAATCGCGCTGGCGGCTGACCTGAGATACCCCACATGCAGCCCCTGCAACTGTGGCTGTGGCTGCGGCTGTGGCTGCAACGGCGGCTGCAATGACGGCTGCGGCTGTGGCGATGCGGCAATGGGCGCGCCTGTGGCTGTCAATGTCACGATTGGTCTGTTCAGCATCGTAAAACTGTACCGCACCGTAAACATGATGGTAAATTCCCTTGGCAGATGCCTGCCGGAAAGCTGCACAGCTGTTGGCAGCGCGGGCGATCCCTGCGCGGATTTCGAAAATATCCGTTTCCCGATGGATATGTTTTCTCCCTCCGCTGCACCGAAGTCCTGCTGTGGCTTTGGCCCTGTTTTCGGTTCCTCGAACTGTGTTATCAGTAATGTAGCAGGCGCAACAGACTGCAACGGCTGCGGCACATGCAACGGCGGCAGCTGCGGCACATGTAATTCCTGCGGAAACAACAGCACAAACGGCTGCAACACCTGCGGCAGATAACATCCGATTTTCCCATCACCAAATCCACCATTTTGTCCCCGGTAAACCCGGGGACTTTTCGTTGTTCCAGCAAAGGAATAAAAAACTGGACATTTTTCTGCTGCCCGTGTAAAATAATACTGCATATCATTTATGTCAGTCGAGGGAAAAAGCATATTCAGGAAAGAGGTCCATTATGTCCCTGCATACCATAGAATACCAAGGCGTCGGAATCGAATACGAGTTGCTGCGCAAAGATGTCAAATATATTAACCTTCGCGTCAATAAGCAGGGGCGCGTTGTGGTTTCCGCAGGCAAAAAAGTACCTTTTTCCGTCATTGAAGAATTTGTACAGTCAAAATCCATTTGGATTATCACGCATCTTGCGGAAATGGAAAAGCTGAGAAGCCACCTGCCGGACAGCACGCTTTTCACTGGCAAAACGGTCTATTTTCTCGGGCAGCCCTATCAGCTTTCGCTGGAACAGGGCGCGCCATACTTTGCTTTTGAGGGGGACACTCTGCATATGGTTACCTCCCTTTCCGAGCAGACAGAACTGCGGCAGGCGTATCTTTCCTGGCTCAAAACACAGGCAGTGCCAAAATTCAGCGAAATCCTTTCGCGCATTTATCCCCTCGCCGAGCCGTATTCTGTGCCGTTTCCGGTCGTAAAAATACGAAATATGCGCAGCATATGGGGGAGCTGCACAGCGGCGGGCGGCAATATCCGCCTGAACCTCCAGCTGATGAAGGCTGACGAGGGCTGCATTGAGCAGGTCATTCTGCATGAACTTCTGCACTTCGTCCACCCCAACCACAACCCCGCGTTTTATGCGCTTCTAACACAGCTCATGCCGGATTGGAAGGAACGGAAGCAGCGTCTGGAAACAAAATATAAAGATGGTATCTGATTTGCCAGATATACGCGCTTTTTGTTGCACTTTATATGAAATTTTAATGTTGACAAATGCCGCAAATTGAGGTATACTATCCAAACAGAATATTTTTCGGCGCGGAGTAGAGCAGTCCGGTAGCTCGTCGGGCTCATAACCCGGAGGTCGCAGGTTCAAATCCTGTCTCCGCAACGCAACCCTTTCCAATTCATTGGGAAGGGTTTTCTTTTGTAAATATTATACATAGGAGGAAACGAAATGAAAAAACTAACCCTTATTACTTTGGCAGCAGCACTTCTGCTTTCCGCCTGCGGGCAGGACGGGGAACCATCTGCCAAAGCTGACCCCAAGTGGGAGGAAACCCGCCATCTTTACCGCACACAAATACAATACAGCGGGGAAAATGACAATGCCGCAAAATATCTGGAAATTGCCGGCAGGAGCAAGCAGTTATTCCCTTTGTTGGAGGAACACTGTAACGCTTTCGGTATGGACGCCTATAATTTTCAGGATATCGACGGCGAAGGGACGCCCTTATACACAGAAAATAACCTGCGCTATCCCTTTGAGATTGCCCCAAATGGCAACTCCATTCGCGTCAGCAAAAATTATTTTGCCTTTAACCCCATTGAAACAGCAGACGGAACCCCTTTGGCAGAGCAGATTGTTTTTGCAGATGACACGCTGAACATCCTCGTACCGGAACAGTTCCGCGAACAGGAATCAGAAATCCGGCAGGCTTATCTGGAGCTTTTCCACTTTGAAAAGGTCGAAGCCGAGCAGGCTTATAACGAAGAAATTGGAATCCCTACAAGCCCGGATTTATTATATATGGAACTGAACCTGAATATTATCTATGTGAAAGACGGACAACAATATTTTACATACCGCAGCGACTGCGCAATGCAGACGGGCAACTGGATTACCGACCCCATCGTGCAAATTTACACATCGAATATACACTGCAATTATGCGCACAGCATGCTATCCCAATGGGCATATTTCTATTCCGATGCAGATTCCGAAAAAGAAGCGTTCGAAGAAATCCGTCCGTATGTCGAGCAGTGCGGCTCAGAAAACAGTCTCCAGAAAGTTACCAGCGTATACCGCCCATAAAAATAAATATATATTGATACAGGAAAAGGGACGGTAAAACCGTCCCTTTCTGAGTTATCGTCTTGTGTAATTGAACTTGCAATTGAACCTGTCAAACAAGTGTTGAATTATACCAGACCCTGAGCCATCATAGCAGCTGCAACTTTCTTGAAGCCTGCGATGTTTGCGCCCGCAACCAAATCATAACCCAGGCCATATTCTTCAGCAGCTTCCATAGAAACTTTATGGATGTTCTTCATGATGCCTTTCAGTTTAGCGTCAACTTCTTCTGCATCCCAGCCATATCTCATGGAGTTCTGAGCCATTTCCAGAGCGGATACAGCTACGCCGCCAGCGTTAACAGCCTTGGAAGGACCAACAACCAGACCTTTGCTCTGGATGAATGCCAGTGCTTCGTTTGTTGTAGGCATGTTAGCAACTTCGATGTAGTATTTTGTACCGTTGTTAACGATCTTTTCAGCTTCTTCCATGTTGATTTCGTTCTGTGTTGCACAAGGCATGCAGATGTCAACCTTAACTTCCCAAGGTTTTGTTTTAGCAACGAATTTTACGCCGAATTTGTCAGCATAATCCTGAGCACGGTCACGGCCGGAAGATCTCATTTCCAGCAGGTAGTTGATCTTTTCGGGTGTTGTGATACCGTCGGGATCGTATACATAGCCGTCAGGACCGGAAACTGTAACAACCTTGCCGCCCAGCTCAGCAACTTTCTGAACAACGCCCCATGCTACGTTACCGAAACCGGAAACTGCAACAGTCTTGCCCTGGATTGTGTCGCCCAGATGTGTCAGAACTTCGTTTACATAGTATGTAGCACCAAAGCCTGTTGCTTCGGGCCTGATCAGGGAACCGCCGAATTCAAGGTTCTTGCCTGTCAGAACGCCGTTCTCCCAGCAGCCTTTGATTCTCTTGTACTGACCGTACATATAGCCGATTTCTCTGCCGCCTACGCCGATGTCACCAGCGGGAACGTCAACGTCGGGACCGATATGTCTGTAAAGTTCTGTCATGAAAGCCTGGCAGAATCTCATGATTTCCATATCGCTCTTGCCTCTGGGGTCGAAGTCGGAACCGCCCTTGCCGCCGCCGATAGGCAGACCTGTCAGGCTGTTCTTGAAGATCTGTTCAAAGCCCAGGAATTTAATGATGCCAATGTATACGGAAGGATGGAAACGCAGACCGCCCTTGTAAGGCCCGATTGCGCTGTTGAACTGTACTCTGAAGCCACGGTTCACGTTTACCTTGCCAGCATCGTCAACCCATGTTACTCTGAAGGAAATAGCTCTTTCAGGCTCTACCATTCTTTCCAGCAGGCCAGCCTTTTCATATTCGGGATGTGCCTCTACTACCTTTTCGATAGAGTGGAAAACTTCTTCAACCGTCTGGATGAATTCAGGTTCGCCAGCATTGCGTTTTTTAACCTGTTCAACTACACTTGCCATATAAGCGTTCATAACTCATTGACCTCCTACATTTTGTCTTTTCTTTCACAACGTTTTCTGCGCGTATCCACGCATCCCGCCCTGTGCGGTCAGAGCAGGTTTCAAAAAAAGCATCGTATTTCCTCTTTCTTTTGTGAAACAGGAGCATCCTCTGCTTTTCTACGTGGATATTATAACACAGGTTTTGGATTTGTGCAGTATTTTTTTGAAGTTTTGAATTTATTTTTACACAAAATTTTACGCCTAAAATTATGCAAAAAAATATTTCTCCGTTTTTTTTACAAAATGTTGCGAAAATAATAAATTTCCGCGCAAATTTCGCTCATTTTTTCGCTTCTTTTTCCACACATTGCACAAATTTTCAAAGCACTTCTTTCACACCAGCCCGACAAAGTAAAAAAGGGTCCGTTTTTTTATATCATATTCCTCTGAAATTCTCTCTATACCTGTCTTTCATTGACAAGAAAAATACGATTTCGAACAAAAAAAACTGCGTGCATCACCCAATGCACGCAAAAACAGCCATGATACCAGCTTTTCTATTGTCCCGCGCCATGCGAAACAACCTTCCATTCCCCATCAGGCTCCTCCACCACAGTCGTCGTCCAATGATGCCGCTTTCCCCCGTCAATGCCCGAAATATATACCACCGTCCGGAATACCTGCCAGTCAGAATAGCCGCTGTATTCTTCTTCCAAATAATATACGGAGCCTTTCGGCAAAGGCGCACAGCTTTCCAGCCTGACCTTCTCGCCGTCCCTGTTCATTTCCGCATAAAATTCCTTTACTGCCTCCGCCGCCGGGTCATTGCCAACGCCGCCAGCTGCCGCCCAGCCTGCCCCCAGAAACAACGTCCCCGCTGCCGCAACAGGCATCACCCATTTTCTCATATGCTTGCTCCTTCCTTAAAAAACATAATGCTCTATCCCTTCTGTCAGCCGCATTTCATGCGTCTGACAAGCCCGGTAAAAACCTCCCCCGCAAAACGTAGTTTTGCGGCAAACGGGTCAAGGGGCACGCCCCTTGCAGGGTGTGGGGCAGAGCCTACGTTCTTCATTTCCGAAATAAATTTCCAAACTGGAACCCGCGCCGCCTTCTGTCGTCCTCTACGGTGTTTTCCGAGATAAACTCAATGTACCGCCCCGTACCAATCGCCACACAGCTCACCGCATCTTCCGCAACCATTGCGTGTATGCCGGTCCTGTTCTGTAACAGCTTGTCCATGCCGTAAAGCAGGCTTCCCCCGCCCGTCATTACGATTCCCCTTTCGTAAATATCCGCCGCAAGCTCCGGCGGCGTCTGTTCCAGCACGCCATGCACCGCGTCCGCAATCGCTGTCACAGATTCCAGAAGCGCTTCCAGCATCTCGTCAGAGGTCACCGTAATATTTTTCGGCAGCCCTGTAATCAGATTCCTCCCGCGCACGTCCAGCGTGACGGGAATCGTCCGCTCATACGCTGTACCGATTTTGATTTTCAACTCTTCCGCCGTCCGCTCGCCAATCAGTACATTATGCTTTTTCCGCATATATTTAATGATTGCATCATCGAAATTATCTCCTGCGATTTTCAGGGAATAACTCGTCACCGTACCGCCCAGCGAAATCACCGCAATATCCGTTGTCCCGCCGCCGATGTCCACCACCATGCTCCCGCAGGCGCGTGAAATGTCAATACCTGAGCCAATCGCCGCCGCAATCGGTTCTTCTATGATGTGTACGCGCCGCGCCCCCGCCTCACGGGTCGCGTCCTCAACGGCGCGCTTTTCCACCTCCGTCACACTGCTCGGCACACATACCGCAATCGTCGGCTTCACAAACGACCGCTTGCCCATCGCCTTCTCAATAAAATATTGCAGCATCTTTTCCGTTACATCGTAATTGGAAATAACGCCCTCCCGCAGCGGACGAATCGCCACAATGTTTCCGGGCGTACGCCCCAACATACGCCGCGCCTCCTCGCCAACAGCGAGTATGGAATTGCTGTCCTTGTCAATCGCTACGACAGACGGTTCCCGAATGACGATTCCCTGCCCCTTGATATAAACCAAAACAGTGGCAGTGCCCAAGTCAATCCCTATATTTTCGCCAAATCCCATAAAATTAAGCATACCGCACACCGCTCCTTTATTCCTTCATTTTTTCATGCTCTTCTTTTCAGTATACGCGATTCCCGGCGAATTGAAAAGCTGTTTTTTGCTTTTTATCCGCCGTCATATTGGCGAATTTTTCTTTACGGCAGCTTTTCCCTCTGCCAAAAATCGAAAACCCCTGCCGGAGCGCAGTGCCCAGACGGCAGGGATTTTTGTTTCCTGTTTGATACGCAGTATTATAATATTACGGACACTGTATCCTGTTCCTGCAAAGGCGCAAAGGCTTTAGTCTTCCTGTGCGAAGGAAACCAGCAGGTCGCCCTGGCTGACCTTTTCGCCCTCTTTTACATAAATCCTGTCGATTACACCGTCCTCTTTTGCGACAATGGATGTTTCCATCTTCATCGCCTCGACCGTAAGCACAGGCTGGTTCTTCTTGACCTCCTCGCCTTCCTTCACCAAAATCTTGCTGATGGTGCCGGGGATGCTGGAACCAAGGTGGAACGGGTTGTTCTTATCGGCTTTCAGCTTGCCGTCGCTCTTAACCTCCAGATGTTTATCCAGCACGCGTACCTCACGCATAACGCCGTTAATTTCAAACGTCAGCGCGCGGAAGCCCTCCGCGTCCGGCTCGGACATATCAATATATTTTATCAGTATGCTCTTGCCTTCGCCGATTTCAATAGAGGTTTCCTCGTTCTTTGCCAGCCCATAGAAAAATACGTCACTGGTCAGCTTGGAAACGTCTGTGTAATATTCCCAATGGTAGCAGTAATCATCATATACCTTCGGATACATCGCGTAGCTGATAATATTCCGGGGATTGATGCGTTTCATTGTATGCGTTTCCAGCAGGTATTTCTCAATGCCCTCCAAATCCGCAGGCGGCATCAGCGCACCTGCCCTGCCTTCGATAGGCTTTTTGCCTTTCAGAACTATCTCCTGCAGCTCAGACGGGAAACCGCCTTCCGGCATACCGATGTTGCCAAGGAAATAGTCCACAACGGAATCCGGATAGGAAATGTCCCTGCCTTCTGTCAGGATGTTGTCTTTATTCAGGCCATTTTTGGACATGAAGATTGCCATATCGCCCACTACCTTGGAAGAAGGCGTTACCTTTACAATATTGCCCAGCAGGTCATTTGCCTGTTTATACAGATGCTTGATTTCCTCGAAATTATCTGCGGAACCCATCGCCTTGACCTGTGCCAGCAGGTTGGAATACTGGCCGCCGGGAATCTCATACTTATAAATCTCCGTATTCGGTGTTTTCATTTCACTTTCAAAGCCTGTGAAAATCTGCCTTACGCCCTGATAATAGTGGCTCAGTTCAGTCAGCTGGTCGGGGTCAAGCCCTGTGTCGCGCTCCGTGCCTCTCAGGGCCTCGACCACCGCATTCATGGAAGGCTGGCTCGTCAGGGAGCTCATGGACTGTATCGCCAGATCGGCAATGTCCACGCCTGCCTCCGCCGCCATCAGCACGGTGCTGACGCCGTTGCCCGTAGTATCATGCGTATGCAGGTGCAGAGGAATATGCAGTTCCGCTTTCAGCGTTTCAAACAGCTGTTTTGCCGCGTAAGGCTTCAAAAGCCCCGCCATATCTTTCAGCGCGAAGATATGGCAGCCCATTGCCTCCAGTTCCTTCGCCTTGCGCACATAATAATCCAGCGTATATTTCTTTTCGTTCGGGTCAAGAATGTCGCCGGTATAGCAGATCGCACCCTCAACGATTTTCCCCGTTTTCAGTGCCTCCTCAACAGGCATTTTCATATTTTCCAGCCAGTTCAGGCTGTCAAAGATACGGAACACATCTACGCCGCGTTCTGCGGAAATGCGGATAAACTCCTTTACCACATTGTCCGGATAGTTTGCGTAGCCGACCGCGTTGGAGGCACGCAGAAGCATCTGTATCAATGTGTTCGGCATCGCCCTGGCAAGCTGCTGCAAACGAATCCACGGAGATTCCTTCAGGAAACGGTACGCTACGTCGAACGTTGCGCCGCCCCATGCCTCAACGGAGAACGCGTTTGCCATCGCCATATTTGTCGCAGGAGCAGCCACAATCAGGTCATTGGTACGCAGTCTTGTCGCCATCAGGGACTGATGTGCGTCACGCATGGTCGTATCTGTCACAAGCAGGCGTTTTTCCTTCAAAAGGCTCTGCGTGTAGTCCTTCGCGCCCATTTCAAGGAACGCGTCCTTTGCACCGCGCACAGGAATCGTTGAGCCGTTTTCCGCCCTACCGAAGGAAGGCGGCACAATCGGGTCAAACTCCGGCTTGCTGCCCTTGGATTCATTGACAATCTGGTTGCCAATAAATTCAGCAATCTTCGTTGCTCTGTCCTGTCCCAGCACAATATTGAACAACTCCGGCGTTTTCTCAATGAATGTTGTCGTACATTTACCGTTGTTCCAGGTTTCGCTTTGCAGTACGTTCACAAGGAACGGAATATTCGTTTTCACACCGCGGATTCTGGTTTCCTTAATTGCGCGGATCGCCTTGCTCGTCGCACCCGCAAACGTTCTGTCATGCGCAATGATTTTTACCAGAAGGCTGTCATAAAACGGCGTGATTTCCGCACCTGTATGCGCCGTACCGCCGTCCAGACGGATGCCGTTGCCCGCGGGAGAACGGTACACGCTGATTTTTCCGGTATCCGGCAGGAAGTTGTTCGCGGGGTCCTCCGTTGTAACACGAATCTGTATCGCATAGCCGTTGCTGCGGATTTCCTCCTGAGAGCCGATGCCGATTTCCGGGGAATCAAGCGCGTAGCCCTCTTCAATCAGTATCTGCGCCTGCACGATATCAATGCCCGTAATGGCTTCTGTCACTGTATGCTCTACCTGTATACGGGGGTTCATTTCGATAAAGTAATAGTTTTCGTCTGCGTCAACCAAAAATTCCAGCGTACCGGCATTTTTGTAGCCAACGTGCTTGGAAAGCCGCACTGCGTCGGAAAAAATCTTTTCACGGACCGCATCGCTGACGTTAAACGCCGGAGCAAATTCCACAACCTTCTGGTGCCGCCGCTGCACGGAACAGTCCCTGTCAAACAGATGCACAACGTTGCCGTATTTGTCGCCCAAAACCTGCACCTCGATATGCTTGGGGTCGCGCAGGTATTTTTCTACGAAAATCTTATCATCACCAAACGCCTTTTTCGCCTCGTTCCGCGCTTCTTCAAATTCCTTGGGCATCTCCGCCTCGCTGTTAACGATACGCATACCGCGTCCGCCGCCGCCGTTGGAGGCTTTCAGCATAACAGGATAACCGACCCTCGCCGCAACCTGCATGACCTCGTCCAGACTCCTTACCGCATGGTCCACGCCGGGAATAATCGGCACATTGCACTCAATCGCCATTTTTTTAGACGAAATCTTATCGCCCATCGCATACATGACGTCTACATTCGGTCCGATGAACGCAATGCCCGCCTTGTTGCAGGCGTCCACAAAATCAGGGTTTTCGGAAAGGAAGCCATAGCCGGGGTGGATTGCGTCAACACCCTTTGCCTTTGCTATTTTTATGATATTGTCAATATCCAGATATGCGTCAATCGGTCCTTTTTCCGGATTCAGCATATATGCCTCGTCTGTTTTTGTGCGGAACAGGGAATATTTATCTTCTTTGGAAAAAATACCCACCGTCTGAATGCCCAACTCGTTCAATGCACGGTATACACGAATCGCGATTTCTCCACGGTTTGCCACCAGCACCTTTTTGAACTTCCTGATTTTCTCTTCCTGCATATACATTCCTCCTTTGTCTGCGTCCCAGCGGCAGCCCGCCCCGGAACCGTTTCTTTTTCATCTCTCATTATTTTGAATAGATACTCAACATTATAATATACCTTTGCCTATTCGTAAACTAAAAAATCCTTAAGAAAGGTATGAAATAAAGAACGTAACCCGACAGATGCTGTCCCATGCCCTGCAAGGGGCGCGGTTTCCGCTCCGCTTTGGTCTTTTTGCCCATTTCATTTTTTTCCAAAAACGCCCTTCAGCAGCTCTGACAGAAACCTGCACTCCACGACCTCGATTTTCTCCGGCGCGCCGCCGCGCAGCCCGCCTTTCGGAATGAATACCCTGCTGAATCCCATCCGATCCAGCTCCTTCACACGCGTTTCCATCGTCGGCACACGCTTCAGTTCTCCCGTCAGCCCAACGTCCGCAATAAATGCCCAATCCGCCGGTATCGCCTTATCATATACCGAAGACGCTATGCTCATCAGCACCGCCAGATTTGCCGCCTGCTCCTTCAAATAAAGCCCGCCCGTCGTCTTTACTACCACGTTTTTATCATACAGCTTTATCCCGCCCCGCTGTTCCAGTATGGAAAGCAAGGTGTTCAGCGTATCCTTTTTCATGGTTTCGCTGATGCGGGAGGGGTACGGCGTAAATGATGCGGAAACAAGGCTTTCCACCTCCGCAATCACAGGGCGGGAGCCCTCCCGCAGAACAGCAACCGCGCTGCCGGAAACATTTTCGCCCTTTTTGCGCTTCGTCACAAAATACTCAGACGGATTTTCAATAGAATCCAGCCCCGTTTCTGTCATCGTGAAAAATCCCATTTCTCCTGTACTGCCAAAACGGTTCTTTGTTGCCACAAGACAGCGCAGCTCATCCGCCCCCTCCCCCTCCAGCACAAGCACCGCATCAACCAGATGTTCCAATGCCCGCAGTCCGGCAATCTCATCACTTTTATTCATCTGCCCGATCATCAGGGCTGCCCTCGGGCGTGCCTTATCCTTCGCCGCCTGCACCAGCGCGGAGGCGCATTCCATGGTCTGCGTGGGGTTGCCCGCGCGCGATGGCAGGAATTCCGCCAGCGAAAAGGTCTGTATGCTGTCAAGTATAATCAAATCCGCGTCTGTATCCGCAATCGCATCCAGCACGCGATCCATAGATGTATCCGCCAGTATCCAGATATTCTGCTCTATTTTTCGCAGGATACGGTCAGCGCGGCTCTTAATCTGGCTGTCGCTTTCCTCGCCCGAAGCGTAAAGCACGCGGAAGCCCTGTTTTGCCAGCGCAGACGCCGCCATTAGTGCCAGCGTGGATTTTCCGCCGCCGGGAGGCGATGTGATAATCGTCACAGAATCCCGCACAATGCCGCCGCCCATCACCCTGTCAAACTCGGCAATGCCTGTCAAAAGCCTTTGGTTTCCGTCAGTTTCCACCTCCGCAAGCCGCGGCACAGGCTGCCTTGCCGCCGTTCTCGTCGCCCCTGCTGTCCGTGCGGCTTTGCCTGTTTTCTGTTCCACCCCTTCTTCTAATGTATTCCACTCCCCACAGCTCGGGCATCTTCCTGCCCATTTTGCGCTTTTATATCCACATTCCCTGCATATAAACACTGTTTTTTGCTTCATCTCTCCACCACGTCTTTTTTCCACATATTTCTATTATGAAAAAGTGGGCTGCAACGCAGGAATCCTGCTTTTACAGTCCACTTGTCCCTAATCAGCCTATTTTTTCAATTACGATTTCCGGCATTTTGTTCTGCCGCTCCACACTGAAATTCACTTTCCCTGCCATGTTGGTTTTCATCTTCCCAACATTCACATCGTCAATCAGAATTTTATATTCCGTTTCCGGCTCCAGCTCCAGCGTAATCTGAATATCTTCTTCGCTTTCGACAGAGAACTTTGCGCCTTTTTCGTCCATGCCGAAATTATGTATCGTTGCACCCGGAACAGCCTCTAAAAGCATTTTCCCGTTCTTTTCCAGCTTTGTAATCTCCCGGAAGGTTTTCACCTTATACAGATCCCCATTTGCTTCAAAATCGAGGACCTTCTTTTTTTCGTCCATCAGATAGTTGCCAAAACTGATTCTGCCGTTTTCCTCTTGCCTGATCAATTCTTGAATGACTGCCATTTCTATGTACCTCCCAGTTGTTTCCTATGTTTTTTAGAAACCCGAAGCCCTGGAGTAAAATCAAAGATTTTATGATTTTATAACCTTTCGGCTGCAAAACGAACCTTCCAAGCCTTCGCAGGGGCTTCCAGCCCCCGACCCATTTCCGCTGTATTCCATACCATCGGATATATGGGTTTTGTGTATCCTTAAATGATATTACGAGAAACTTACTTTTATTTCGCCGAAATTCCCCACCATTATCAGAGCCTTTCGGAAAGCCATGCATTCCTCACGCTCCATGCAGTGCCGGCTCTATTCCGCTGCGGGCTTTTCGCCTTCTTTCGCACTGCTCAATGCTTATGCATAGTATACCACAAAACCCATTTTCGGTACAGCCAAATTTTTGCGTTTCTTTTTGGTAAAAACTATCCTCATTTCACAACGCGGAACAGGAAGCCGTTCGTTTTCACCCCGACGGACACCTTTTCTCCCGCCTTGAAATTGCCCTGTAAATATTCCTCGGCAAAAGCGTCCTCAATCCTGGATTGTATCGCCCTTCTGAGCGGTCTTGCGCCATATGCCTTATCAAAGCCCTCCTCGGCAATCTTTTCCAGAGCCTTATCCGTAAAGGAAACGGAAATGCCCATATTTTCCTGCACACGCTTTGCCAGCATATCCGTCATCAGCTTGACGATTTCCAGAATATCTTCTTTTTCCAAAGCATGGAACACAATCATATCGTCAATCCTGTTCAAAAACTCTGGTTTGAATACGTTTTTCACCTCGTCCATGACGCTTTTCTTCATCAGTTCATAACTCTGTTCTGGTGTTTCCGCACTGGTAAAGCCCAGCCGTTTCGGGGCAACAATGCTCCTTGCGCCGGCGTTGGAGGTCATGATAATAACCGTATTCTTGAAATCTACTTTTCTGCCCTGCCCGTCCGTGATATGCCCATCGTCCAGCACCTGAAGCAGTACGTTGAACACCTCCGGAGATGCCTTTTCAATCTCATCGAACAGTATCACGGAATACGGGTTGCGGCGCACTTTTTCACTGAGCTGACCGCCTTCTTCATAGCCGACATAGCCCGGAGGCGAGCCGACCATGCGGGAAACGCTGTGCTTCTCCATATATTCCGACATATCAATGCGAATCATGGCGTTTTCGTCCCCGAAAAGAGCCTCAGCCAATGCTTTGGAAAGCTCCGTTTTGCCTACGCCGGTCGGCCCCAGAAACAGAAACGAACCAATCGGGCGGTTCGGGTCTTTCAGCCCTACGCGCCCGCGGCGGACTGCCTTCGCTACAGCCTTTACCGCCTCCTGCTGCCCAATTACACGCTTGTGGAGCGTATCCTCCAGCCGCAGCAGACGCTGGCTTTCCTCCTCCCGCAGGCTCTGCACGGGAATCCCCGTCCAGCGGGAAACCACCTCGGCAACGTCCTCCTTCGTCACAATCTGGTCGGATCCGCCGTGTGCCGTTTCCCATTCCTGCTTGGCCTCTTTCAGCTGCACGCGCAACGCGCCCTGCTGTTTCTTGATTTCCGCCGCTTTTTCAAATTCCTCCGTTTTGATGGATTCCTCTTTTTCCTTCTCCATCTCCGCAAGTTTCTTTTCCAGTTCTGTCACGCTGACAGGCGCGGTATATGCCCGCAGACGCAGACGGGACGCCGCTTCGTCAATCAGGTCAATCGCCTTATCCGGCAGAAAGCGGTCTGCAACATAGCGGGAAGAAAGCTTCACCGCGGATTCCAGCGCTTCGTCAGAAATTGTGACTTTGTGGTGCATTTCATATTTGTCTTTCAATGCCCGCAGCATTTCAACCGCGACTTTTTCCTCCGGCTCCTCCACCCGAACAGGCTGGAACCGCCGTTCAAACGCCGCGTCCTTTTCGATATGCTTGCGGTATTCCTCCAGTGTTGTCGCGCCAATCAGCTGGATTTCGCCCCGCGCAAGGGAAGGCTTCAGGATATTGGACGCATCTATCGCGCCTTCCGCCGCGCCTGCGCCAATAATGGTGTGTATTTCATCCACAAACAGTATGATATTTCCGTCCGCCCTGACTTCGTCCAGAGCCTTTTTCATACGTTCCTCAAATTCGCCGCGGTATTTTGAGCCGGCAACCATTGCCGAAAGGTCCAGGCTGACGATCTTTTTCTTTTTCAGTGTGTCCGGAATACTGCCATCGGCAATTTTCTGCGCCAGCCCTTCCACGATTGCCGTTTTGCCCACGCCCGGGTCGCCCACAAGGCAGGGATTGTTTTTCGTCCGGCGGCTCAATATCTGAATAATACGTTCGATTTCGTTATCCCGTCCCACAATAGGGTCGAATTTATTCTGCTTCGCCATATCGGTCAGGTTCCGGCTGAATTTGTCCAATGTTTCCGTATTGCTCTTATCTTCCTGCTCACCCTGCAAATTCATGCCCATTGTTCCGGCAGGCTGCGCTTCACTTTCTCCCAGCATGAGCATAATGTCCTCGTAAAGCCGCTGCAAATTCACACCCAGCCCCACCAGAATCTTTACGGCAAGGTTATCGCTTTCCCGTATCAGCGCAACAAGGATATGTTCCGTACCGACATAGCCCGTATTCATACGGACAGCCTCCCGCACACTGCTCTCTACTACGCGCTTTGCCCGCGGCGTAAAATCCGCCGGAAGGAAAAATGTCTTTTCCGCCCTGTGCGCTGCCGCAATCTGTTCCATCACCTGATGGTATGTCACATTCTGTCCCTCCAAAGCCTTTGCCGCAACGCTTTCCTGTGCCAGCGTCAGCCCCAGAAGAATATGTTCCGTACCGACATATTTATTCCCCAGTTTCAGGGCCGCCTCCTGTGCCCGCGTCAAAACGTCCTGTGCCTTTTTCGTAAATCTGCCCTGCATCTATATCCACCTCTTTCGATTTGTTAGCCATTCATTCCTGTGATTGCTAATACTCTTTGGAAAGAAAAGAACATTCCCCGGGGAACGAAATATCCCGCTCCCCACCGTCATGCTCCTATTATATCCGTATTATAATACAGCATTGCCAAAAATGCAAAGATAGTTTTTTACAAATGCGAAATTTCTTCCCAAAACAGGCAGAATGGCTCGCCCTGCGGCAGTTCCCGGAACAGAAACGGCTGTTTCGTTTTCGGATGCGTTCCCGAAAGGCTGTAAGCCCAGAGGGCAATATTCCCCCGCGCAGGGCGTGGGTTATATTTCCGGTCGCCCCAGATAGGCGCGCCCATGCCGGAAGTCTGTACCCGTATCTGGTGGTGCCGCCCTGTCAAAAGCGAAATTTCCGCCAGTGTTAACATTCCGCTGTCCGTTTCTTTTTCCGCCAGCCTCCGGTATTCCAGCATGGCGCGCTTCGCGCCTCTCGTCCCTTCCGGTACGATTTCCGAAAGGTTCGTCCGCCCATTTTTCCGCAGGAAATCCTCCTGCCTGCCCTGCTCCTGTGGCAGCTTTCCGGTCAGAACGGCTAAATAACTTTTTTGCAGCCGTTTTTCCTGTATATCTTTGGCAAGCACGGCTTCCGCCTGCTTTGTTTTCGCAAAAAGCATCACGCCGCCCACCGGCCTGTCCAGCCTGTGCAGCAAGCCGAGCGGCTGCCCCGTGTATGCCTCCATCTCCTCCAGAAAACTGCGGTCGCCCGTCAAATCCGGCTGGGCGGGCATACCCTGCGGCTTCACTGCCGCAAGTATGCTGGCGTCCTCAAATATGATATTGTTTGTCATCCCGCACTTCCTTCCAGACCATGCAGCTTTTCGGCGGCATAATCGTTTCCATCATGCCATGCATCACAGGATACGGCACTGGGAAATCATCGAACCCTGAGCGGTTGCTCTGCACAAGGATATGCAGGCAGCTTTCCGGCGCGACTCCGCAGAGCCAGACCGGTATGGATACTACCTGTCCTTCGTCCGAGTTGTTCAGCGCGACAACATAATTCCCTGCTTCATCAAAGCGGCCGTAAGCAATCACGCCATATCCGCCGTACAGAGGGCGCAGAGAGCCGGAACGAAGTGTCTGATGCTCCTTCCGCAGGGAAATCAATTTTTTGTGGAACGCAATCAGCGCATCGTCCTCCTTGCCCCAAGGGTAGGTACGGCGGTTGTCCGGGTCTGTCCAGCCGACCATTCCGGCCTCGTCCCCATAATACACCGTAGGCGCGCCGGGCCATGTCATCTGGAACAGCACCGCTTCCCGCATGACTGCCTTATCCACATTTTCTCCCGCGGCCTCCGCTCCTTCGTTTTCCAACCTGCCCGTCCGGCGGTTTGTCCGCGTCAGAAAACGGGAGTGGTCGTGATTGGAAAGCTCGTTCATGGAAACCTGTATTGCCTGAGCCGGAAGGCGGCCCATCTGGTAAATCATACCGCCCCAGAATGCGTCGGCATTGTTATATAAGTCATCCCTGCGTTCCGTACTGTGCTTGGAAACGCCCGTCAGGAACCATGTCAAAGGCTCCATGAATGCGTCATAGTTCATGATGCTGTCCCACTGGTCGCCCTGAAGCCATGGTGACGCGTCTCCATAATGCTCCGCCAGAATCAGCTTATCCTGCGAAACATCTTTGACCGCCTTGCGGAACACAGACCAGAACCGATGGTTGAAATCCGCCGTTCTGCCTAAATCCGCCGCAACGTCCAGCCGCCAGCCGTCCGCATTATACGGCGGGGAAACCCATTTTCTGCCAATGGCAATCAAAGCGTTCCGCAGCGCAATAGAGCCTTCCGCGTTCAGCTTCGGGTGGTTGGCATGCCCCCACCATCCATCGTAATTGTTGCCCTCCTGCCAGTAAAAATAATTGCGGTAGGGACTTTTTGCATGCAGATACGCGCCCTTCCCTTCCTCACCATAGAGGTTTTCTCTGTCCAGCCATTTATGGAATGCGCCGCAATGGTTGAATACACCGTCTATAATCACGCGTATCCCCCGTTCATGTGCCGCCTGCACAAGCTCGGCAAACAGCGCGTCAGACGCCTCCAGATTTACCAAATCTGTCGTCCGCGCAATATAAAGGGCATTATCCGTCCCCGCATTTTCCGGAGAAATTTTCTCGCGCACGATTCTGCCAAAGTGCGGGTCAATATGGTCATAATCCTGTATATCATATTTATGGTTGCTCGGGGAAACAAAAATCGGATTCAGGTATAACGCTTCAATGCCCAGTTCCTGCAAATAATCCAGCTTATCCATTATCCCCTGCAAATCTCCGCCGTAAAAGCGGTGAATATCCGTCGGCTCTGGCAGGGAATCCCAGTCCTCCACGCGCTCAACCGTCCGCCCCAGATATGTATACTCGCCCGTCTGCACATCATTGCTTTTATCCCCGTTGCAGAAACGGTCCGGGTAAATCTGGTACATAACTGCGCCCTTTGCCCAGTCCGGCGTTTTATAGTCCCGCAGAATCTCAAACCAGCCATCTGTACGGTATTCATGGAAATATCCATATTTCGTATAAAATCCATACTGGTCGCCATATTGCAGGCGGAAGAAATAGGCTGTCTTTTCCTTTGCGGGCGGAAGAACGGTGCGGTAATATGCAAAAACGCCATCCTCCCTTATTTTTTCCATAAAAAACTCACGTTCTGACGTGCATAAAAAAATGGCTGTAAAGCAGCCTTTCCCGACCCGTATGGAAATTTCCACGCTGTCCGCTGAGGAAGGCTCCGCCGGTACGCGGAACTGCTTTGTTTCATCACTGTATACCGCCTGAGCCCGAAATTCGTCCTCGCTCATTTTCAGCCCCATCTCGAAATGTTCTGCCATCGTTCCTACACCACCCTGAGGTTTGTCTTATTTTTCCAAAATACGCGGAAAAGCACGCCCGTCTGTTTTTGCGCACAGTACAGGCGTTTTCCGCTGTTTCCACCATTATAATATGCCGCCGCCGCGATGTCAAACAAAAGCCGCCCCCCGCAGCAAATCAGCTCATGAAATCCGCCAGCAGCCTGGCAAGGTTTTCTTCTCCCGTCACGCGCAGCCCTTCGCGAATCTGCAAGGCTTCGCCCTCTGGCAGTGCGGTCAGGGGTATTTCTGTACGTTCCTGCAAATGGATTGCCTTCTGTCCGTCCTCATAAAATATGGCGAGATAGCCGCCGTCCTCACCAATGATATAGCTTTCACTGCTTTTTCCTTCAATACTGCATCGCAGAATAACTTTTTCCGGGGAAAAAAGCATCATCTGCCAGCCATTATATACGCTTTGCAGCTCCTCCCTGTCCAGCCCCTGCAAAAAAACGGGGGCGGCTTCTGTCTGCTCTTTTGTGACCCTGTCATTGGTATAAAAATACTGGTATATCATTTTTGTGTCCGCACTGATGGTTATGCGCTCGTTTATTGTCCGCTCCGCCGGCTCATAAAGGCGCGGGGCTGCTGCCTGCTGTTCCTCCTGTGTTTTTACAGTATGCTGGTAGCCAATCACAAGGAACACCAGAAAGCTGCACAAGCCCAACACCAGTACCGCTCCTGCTTTTCTCATGCTGCCGCCCTCCTTTGGGGGAAGTATGTCCAAAAAGAGGAAAAATATACAGAATACACCCGAAGCCGCAGAATTTGCGCACACAAAAAGCGGCGTTCCCGCCGCCCTTGCCATTTCTGTATTCGGAAAATTTCAATTGCTCAGTACAGCCGCAGATGTACTGGAACGCCATTTTTATAAGTACAGGGCATCTCGCCCTGTATCAACGGCAGAAGATAATCAATCATCTCCTGCGTAACGTCGTTCCCCGCTTCGTTAATCCATTCCTCCGGAACTGTTTTCACACGGTTTGCAATCTTCGTGATATCCACAAAATCCACCGTAAAACGGTAAGGATTTGTGGAAACACGCTGCAGGCACGCCATTTTGCCGCTGCCGCCGGAAATAGCATAATCCGCCGCCGCCATGCCAATCAGCCTCGCCTCATGGATATCTGCCGCAGACGCCAGATGCGATGCGCACCGCTGCATGACGTTCAACTCTATGCTCCTGACTTTGCAGCCGATTTCCTGCCGCAGTATTTCCTCCAGGAAACGGGACGCGCCCGCCAGAATTTTATGCCCAAACGCATCTACCGCGCGATCCTTCAGCGTATTCGTCACATAATCGCCCTCCTCATTGCGCAGCCCTTCGCTGACCGCAATGATGATAGAATGCTTTTCCGCCATTTTTTCCCGCACATCGGTCAAAAACTGGTCAACATCAAACGGACGCTCACAGAGATAAATCAGGTCCGGCGCGCCGCTGCCGTTCAGCCGCCCCAGAGCCGAAGCCGCAGTCAGCCAGCCCGCGTCGCGTCCCATAACCTCCACAATCGTAATGGAAGGCAGTGCGTAGACATTGCAGTCGCAGGCAATTTCGGAAAATGTCGCGGCAATATATTTCGCGGCAGAGCCAAAGCCCGGGCAATGGTCTGTTTCTACAAGGTCATTGTCAATCGTTTTCGGCGCCCCAACAATGCAGATATCGTCGATTTTTTTCATACGGCAGTATTCCGCCAGCTTATACACCGTATCCATCGAGTCATTCCCGCCGATATAAATGAAATAGCCGATGTTGTATTTTCGGAAAATCTGAATCGTCTTTTCATATTCAAATGTACTTTCCTCCCAATGGGACAGCTTCATACGGCAGGAGCCCAGCGCGGAAGACGGCGTCTGACAGAGCAGCTGAAGGGTTTCCGGATTTGACAGGACATCATTCAGCTCTATCAGATGCTCGGACAATACGCCCATGATGCCGTTTTTTGCGCCATAAATACGGTCAATGTTTCTGTCCGCCAATGCCTCTTCCACAACACCGCAAAGCGTTGCGTTGATTGCCGCGGACGGGCCGCCCGACTGTGCCACTAATATATTTTTCATATGAAACCGCCTTTCCTCTGCGTATCTTTCATTCTAAAAAATTCAAATCTGTTTCCCGCAGTGTGTTCTGCTGCCCCCAGTATAATCCTTTTCGGCAAATTCCGCAAGCCCTGTTATCCGCCCTCCAGCCTTTCCGCCGCATCCGCGTGCTTTCGCACCCGTTTGATGCACCCGGGTTCATTGCTGTGTTGTCTGCTCCTCTTGTTCCGTCGGGGTATCCTTCGTGTAGGTCAAAATATCTGTTACATCGCAGTCCAGAATATTACAAAGATTGTTGAGCGTATTCGTTGTCATCGCCTCGCCCTTTTTCAGTCTTGAAATCAGCCCCCGGCTGATGTTGTGATAGGTAATCAGATGATAGGTGGTAATATTTCTTTCCTTCATTGTCTGCCAAAGTTTTTCATAGGTAATCATAGAATCCTCCTTTTGCTGCCAATTGTGTCATTATAATGAAATTTGCCTGTTTCGTTTCATTATGATTATGGCATATTACCATGATTTAAGCCATTGCCAATATTTAAGCCCCTTTTGGCAAAATTTCTGCCATACCCTGCCGATGCGGCGGCAAAACGCTTTTTCCGGCACAAAAAAACGGCGGGATTGTAAAAAACTTGAAGATTTTTACAGCTGATTCTGTGGAAAAACGCGATTTTCAAGGAGTTTTTCTGTTTTCATTGCAAACGGGGGGCTTCTATGCTATGATAGGGATTGCAGAAAAAAGGACGAGCTGTATCGGACAGCAGACGGAGGAAATTATGTTGACAAGCAAGCAAAGAGCTTTCCTGAGGGGCATGGCAAATGGGCTGGACGCAATTTTTCAGGTTGGCAAAAACGGCGTGACCCCTGAACTGCGGGATACTGTGCATAACGCTTTAGAAGCGCGTGAACTGGTAAAAATAAACGTACTGGACAATAACATGCTTGGTACGGCAGAGGCGGCGGAGCTTCTGGCAAGCAGGACAGGCGCGGAAATTGTACAGGTCATCGGCAGTAAATTCGTTCTGTATCGTCCGGCAAAAAAGCCTGTAATTGAACTGCCGAAGGCAAAAAAGGCTGACGGACAGAGGAATGTATAATGCGGAACGAGATTACGGATTTTCAGGACTGCAAAAGCATTGCCATCATGGGCGGCACATTCGACCCCATTCATAACGGACATCTTGTCACTGCCGAAGCCGTCCGCCACCGCTTCAATGTGGACAGGGTCGTCTTTATCCCTACAGGACGTCCGGCGCATAAAACAGATAAGCAGGTCACACATAATGAGCACCGCTATCTGATGACTGTTCTGGCAACCATGCGGAACGAGAATTTTGACGTATCCCGCATAGAAATCGACCGTCCGGGGATTACCTATACCATTGATACCATTGAAGCTCTGAAAAAAATCTGCCGCCCTGATGTGCGGCTGTATTTTATCACAGGCGCGGACGCTATCCACCAGATTATGAGCTGGAAGGAGCCGGAACGTCTGCTGACGCTCTGCGATTTTGTCGCGGTTACGCGTCCCGGCTATCGGAAAAACCAGATGTTTGAGGAAATCGGTGAGATACGCGAAAAATTTGCCAGCCGTATCCATTATATGGAAGTGCCGGCGCTGGCAATCTCCTCCTCCGATATACGGGAGCGGGCGCGCAAGGGCGAACCCATCAAGTACCTTCTGCCGCAGGAGGTGGAAGATTATATCCATAAATTCAAGTTATATCAGAATATGGAAAAAGACGAGGTGAAGTTCATGCTGCCGGTTGAAACCATGCGGGAGAAATTGCAGTCTGCCCTTTCCGTCAAACGGTATATCCACACTATGGGCGTAGCAGAGGAAGCCGTAAAGCTGGCGGAAATATACGGCACGCAGAAGGACCAGCAGAAAGCACAGGCGGCAGGACTGCTGCATGACTGCGCAAAGGATTACCCCGAGGAAATGCGGCTGCGGTTCTGCCGGGAATATAAGGTAAAGCTGGACGATGTGATGGAGCGGCAGACAGACCTGATTCATCCGTTTCTGGGCGCGGAGGTCGCAAGGCGGGAATATCTTGTAACAGACGGGGAAATACTCGATGCAATCCGTTACCATACCACAGGGCGGGCAGATATGTCGCTGCTGGAAAAAATCATATTTATCGCGGATTATATTGAGCCTAACAGAGAAAAGTTCGAGGGGCTGGAGGAGGCACGTCGTTTGGCGTATCTGGATTTGGATATGGCAATGCGCTATATTCTGGAAGAAACAATTGCTTTCGTAAAACAGCGCGGCAGACTGCTGCACCCGCTCTCTCTGGAGGCTTTGGAATATTATAAAAACAGATAACAAAGGAGGAAACCGATGAGTACAGACGCTATGGACGCAGCAAAAATCGTGCAGGACGCGCTGGAGGATAAGCTCGCAGAGGATATCCGTATGCTGGACCTGCGCGGGCTTTCCAATATCGCGGACTGTTTTGTGATTGCCAGCGGGAAAAATGTGAACCATCTGCGGGCAATGGCTGACGAAGTGGAACAGAAGCTGTTCGCGGCAGGTGTAAAGCTGCATCATTCCGAGGGATACAGCAGCGGCACATGGATACTGTTGGACTTCGGCAATATGCTGGTGCATTTGTTCAATAAGGAGGAGCGCGCCTTTTACGGGCTGGAGCACGTTTGGGGCGACGCGAAAGATGTAGTGGTGTGAAGGTAAAGGCCAAAGCCCTTGGGGACTCTGTCCCCAGCACCCCTGCAAGCCCTTTGAAAAGGGCTTAACCCCAAACTTTGCTGTCAGCCGCATTCCATGCGTCCGGGAAGATTTACTGATGTTTATACCTCCGGACGTACCTGTGCGTCTGAAAGCGGGTCAAAGGGTGAGCCCCCTTGCAGGGTGCGGGACAGCGTCCCACGGCTTTTCAGTGTCTGGGGCAGGGTTCCCTGGGTCTTGAATCTTTACATGACAAAAGAAAGGAAGGATAAAAATGGAAAAAATTTATCAGGGAAAAACAAAAGACGTTTACAAACTGGAAAACGGCAATGTGCTGCTGAAATTCAAGGACGACTGCACCGGCAAGGACGGCGTATTCGACCCGGGCGAAAACACCGTTGGCCTGACGATTGAGGGTATCGGCCGCGCAAACCTGGAAACCTCCATACTTTTCTTCGAGGTGCTGAAAGAAGCAGGCGTAAAAACACACTATGTTTCCGCAGATTTGAACAACGCCACAATGGAAGTCCTGCCCGCGACTGTTTTCGGTCATGGTCTTGAGGTCATCTGCCGTCTGAAAGCAACAGGCAGCTTCATCCGCCGCTACGGTGAATATATCGCAGACGGTACTGTTCTGGAAGGCGGCTATGTAGAAACTACTTTCAAGGACGACGCAAAGGGCGACCCGCTGGTTACAAAGGACGGTCTTGCTGCGCTGGGTGTTATGAGCGGCGAAATGTATGACAGCATGAAGGAGCAGACACTGAAGATTACAAAAATCGTTGCAGATGTGCTGGCAAAAAAAGGCCTGGATTTGTATGATATCAAGTTTGAATTCGGCTACAACAACAACGAGGTAATCCTGATTGACGAAATCGCCTCCGGCAATATGCGCGTGTATAAGGACGGTGCGATCGTGGAGCCTGTTGAACTGACGAAGCTGATTCTGGCAAAATAAGAAGCGTTTCAAAGCGTATCACGGCATGAAAAAGGACAGGGAAAAGCCCTTGTTTCCGCAAGGTTTTCCCTGTCCCTGTTTTATGCGCCGCACGCATTATTTTTTTATAAATTTTTCGTTTGTTTTTACCAGAAAAATCAGGCATACCACCAGAAGAATCAGGAAGCCGATGGAAATGGGCCTGCTCCCCGGAAACGCAACATCCAGCACAGCTTTCCCTACGAAAAGCGCGCCTGCCGCCATATGACAGATTCCGATTTCCCTGAGATAATCGGAAAGGTTCTCCGGCGCAATCTGCTCCAGAGAACGCTGTGTATAAAACAGCGTCTGCCCAAAAAGCGCGAAAATACCTCTGGCAAAAAGATATATCCCCGCCACAAAAAACAGTCCGATGGGTAACCTCACAGGCAGCCCCTCCTTTCGTCAGGCTGCTTTAATAGGAGCGTTTGTTTGCCCTTTTGTTCAGGCTGGTCTGCCTTTCATTGGACTGCTTCATCCATTCCTTCATCTTTTCCTCAAAATCCGAGGAAGGGCTGACGGAGGACTGCGGACGGAAATATTCCCCTGCCGGATTCGGGCTGGATTTTGCGTCAGTATTCTGGCGATGAGGCTTTCCGCCGAAACCAGACTTACCGCCAAACCCGGTCTTATCCTTAGGACGGCGTTCTTCCTTCGGAAGAGCCTCTCGGATAGAGAGCGCAATCTTATGGCTTTCCTCGTCAATAGAAAGAACTTTCACCTTGACAGCATCGCCAACCTTGACATGGTCATTGATATCCTGCACAAAGCTGTTCGCAATCTGCGAGATATGCACCAGCCCCTGTGTGTTTCCCAGAGAAACAATTGCGCCAAAGGGCTTGATGCGGACGACCTTTCCTTCAACAATACTGCCGACTTCCAATTTCTCAGACATTCCTGTATACACTCCTGTTCGAATTGGTATATTTGGGATGCCCCGCCATCGTCTGTTTCTTTCCGGAAAAATCCGGCAGCCCCCCGGCGGGGTCACATACGTTAGATTATAGCATAGAACAATACTGAATACAAGAAAAACACTCGTTGTATACATAAAATATTGGCTTCCGGGCGATGCCCCACAGCCTGATATCCGGAGGATACCATGAAGAAAAAAGATGAAATCATTTTAACCATTGAGGACGTGCTTTTCCCCAATAAGGCATATGGCTTTCTGGACGGGGAACGTGTCATTGTAAAAAATACCATACCCGGGCAGAAGGTGCGCGCGACCGTCTGCAAGAAACGCAGCAGCGGCATAGAGGCTCAGCTGAATGAGATTTTGGAGCATTCTCCTCTGGAGCGTCAGGAAGGAATCTGTTCTCATTATACGCTCTGCGGCGGATGTACCTATCAGACCCTGCGCCATGATGAGGAATGTCTGCTCAAGGAACGACAGGTAAAACGGCTTCTGGAAAATGCCGGTATCCGCATTGAAAGCTGGGAGGGGCTCTGCCCTGCCCCGTCAGAACGCGCCTATCGGAATAAATGCGAATTTTCCTTCGGCGATGAGGAACGGGACGGCCCCCTTGCATTGGGCATGAGAAAACGCATGAGCCGCTATGAGGTGGTAACTCTTCAGGACTGCAATATCATTGATGGGGATTTCCTCAAGCTGATTGAAGCTTCTCTGGCGTTTTTTCAGGAAAGGAATGTCCCTTTTTACCATAAGATGCGCCATGACGGCTCCCTGCGCCATCTTGTTGTACGTAAAGGGCATGCAACAGGTGAAATTCTTGTACATCTCATCACTTCGTCTGACACTCCTTTTTCTGATGAAGAATTCAAGAATATGCTTCTGCAACTCCCGCTGGAAGGAAAAATCTGCGGGATACTCCATTCCATTAACGACAGTATCGCAGATGTAGTGCAGAGTGATGAAATGCACCTGCTTTATGGACAGAATTTCTTTATGGAAAAACTCTTTGAGCTGGAATTTAAGATTTCTCCCTACTCTTTCTTCCAGACCAATTCCGCAGGAGCCGAAAAATTGTATGGCATCGTGAAAGATTTTGCTGGAAATGTGCAGGAAAAAACTGTGTTTGACCTTTACTGCGGGACAGGTACAATCGGGCAGATTATAGCGAAAGCAGGCTCTAAAAAGGTCATCGGGATTGAACTTGTGGCGGAAGCCGCAGAGGCCGCAAACGAAAACGCGAAAAGAAACGGGCTTGAAAACTGCAATTTTATTGCGGGCGATGTACTGCAAAAGGTGGATGAACTGGAGGATGCTCCTTATTTGATTATTGTGGACCCTCCGCGCGATGGTATCCACCCTAAAGCAATTGGCAAAATCATTGGGTTTGGTGCGCCGGAAATCATTTACGTTTCCTGTCTGCCGACTTCCCTCGCCAGAGATTTGCAGGTCTTTCAGGAAACAGGGTATGAGGTGAAGCGGGTCAGGCTTATGGATATGTTCCCACATACTCAACACGTTGAAGCAATAGTTCTGCTGCAAAAAGCGGAATCACCACAAGATATAGTGAAAAACGAATAAATAAAAACTATATCGTGTGGTTTTTGGGGCAAAAAGTGTGACTTAAAATGACGCTTTTTTTGCCCCTTTTTTGATGATTTCACCTGCTGCAGAAAGAAATGAATGCCTGTAAATAGAACATTCTTTCGTATTTTGGGGCAGGAAATTCCGTCAAGCAAAAAGGTCATCAAAAATAGTATTTTGCGAATAAATTTTGACAACACTTTTTGCGAAAAAACATTTCACAAAATTTAATGTAAAAAATTGTGAAATACTTCTTGAAAATAATGAGAAACAGAATGAGGCAGAAAAAAAGAGATGAAGCTATATTCAGAAATTGTTTCCTTTTTTATATAAAGTGTAACAAAATTTAAGAAAAAGAACGAAAAAGGGTGGTACAAAAAATGTACTGCCCTTTTTTTATTCTCAAAAAAGGAGGAATGCAAAATGAAAAAAGAATCGGAAATCAGGGTTTTAATGGTAGAACCGAACGAACATCCTAAGGAGTATTTATTAGAAAATACCCTTTCAGCGATGCAGGCGGCGGTCGGCGGGCTGATAGATATTGTTGGCCTGGAAGATAACATCTGCATTCTGCTCAATGATGAAGGGAAATTGTTAGGGATGGAGGGCAGCCGCAGGATTGGCGATGACATTATTGCCGGAACCTTTTATGTCTGCGGGAGCAATGAGGAAGGAGAACTGGTTTCCCTCACCGATGTGGAGATGGAACGGTACAGTGAAATGTTCTGGGAACCGGAGGAAATCTCGCAGGAGGAAATAGAGAAAGCAACAAGGTTTGAAGTCATGTTTTTTGACTTATAAATACCCGAAACATCATTTTCAAAAACTTAATAGTTTTTCAGAAAAAATGTTTTACAAAATTCATTGATGTTTTTTGTGAATTATTTTACAAAAATCGATGAAACAGACGGCAATGTGAAAAGCAGAACCGCCTTTTCATATATAACAACTAATTTTTAGGAGGAATGAAGTATGGAAAAAGCAAGGCGCATGAAAACAAACAGAGAAGAAATGGACAACAGGGAAATGAACGGCGGGAGTGAGGTTGGCGGTAAGCAGCAATATCTTGCCATCGAGAGGGAAACGCTGCTTTACGCTGGAATTGACCCGGATGATGACTTGATGGTTGTACCCATAGATAATACCATTATTATCCGCCAGAAAGACGTTTATGACAGAATTCTGGAGAAACTGCCCAAGTTGTTTGACGAGATTGGCGTCCCGCCGGAAACGGCTGCGGCTGTGCTTTTGGAAATCGCGGGGCTGTTAGGACGTTCCGAAACAGTGTTTTGAAAAATTTAATAGTTTTTCGAGAAAAATATTGTACAAAAATTTTCGCTATTCTTTGTGAAGTTTTTTGCTAATGTTGGTGAAACAGACGGTGCAGCTGAAAAGCGGCGCCTTTTTTTTCATATACAAAATCATTTTGAAGGAGGAATCAGACATGGAAAGAACAATGGAAATGGAAACAGGAAAGGGCTGCATAACAGTAAAAAGCGTCATACGGCTGAAAGAACTGCGCCTGATGCGGGAGGTGCTGGCTGACGAGGGCATTGACCTGGATGATGAAGTTGAAATCATCTGCGGCGAAGGTGAGGTCATCATCCGTCAGCGGAGCATTCTTGAAAGGCTGCCGCAGGAACTGCAGGAACATTGCAAAGCAACGGGGCTGACGAGGAAAACGCTGGAAACGGCGTACCGCATGGAGGCAGAGGCTCTGGGCGGCGTTGAAAGACTGCTTGAAATTTTGAAAGAGGAACTTTTTTGAACCGGAAAGTTGCCTATTAAATGTATCAAAAGTAAGATGTGGAAGGAGGCGGTCGATTGAAAGACAGGGTTAAGAAAAAGAAACGGGAATTCGGGCTGCAGGAAAAATATGCGTGCCAAAAGCCAAAACACCAGTGGACAGGCAGCGTCCAGTACCACAGGCGCGCGGATAAGCGGAAATGAAGGAGGATGCCGGATGAACGGGAAATTATATGTTTATGCCCTGCCCTATGAAGATGCACTGAAAAACGGGGAGGAAGAAACGTATTGGGAATCATACCACAGAAATATCGAATGCGCAGAAGCAATCAGAAAAGCGATTGATGAGAATTATGACGGCCGGAGGCTCAACGCGGATTGTGTGCGGACAGTCGTTGACAGGTTCGGTTACGACAGAACCCGCTTTGTTACAGCAAATACGCTCTGCCAGCTAATGCACGACCGCAGGATCAGCAGGGATAATAAAGCATGGGCGGCACAGTGGGATCTCCTCCCGGATGGCGACAGTTGGAACGACAAACGGTTCGATTATGTTGTCACTGCGGATAAAGGTTTGCTGGATATTTTTGCAAGGCTGGTAAGGAAACAGCAGGAAACCGGTATTTTCACAAAAGAGGAATGTGATAACCTGAATACCGGCAGCCTGGAAGGACGCCTGCTTGTGTTGAAGCCTAATGCAGTGCGGGGCGAAACCCCTATTGGTTATCAGTTGTTTTATTGTACTGAAGAAACAGGTGACGGAATACAGGGCGTCTTCCCGCTCGACAAGAGCGAATGGATTTTCCCGCGCACCAGTTTTTTGGGAGAACTGCGGCAGGAGTGCATGTCGGCCTGGATAATGGAGTGGCTGGAGGAATTTGGCCAGCAGGAACAGCAGCAGGAAAACGGGATGCAGATGGAGATTTAACGTCTGATAAACCGGATTAAAAACGGAAGGAGGATGCAGATGAATTTTTAGACTTTTTTTCAGGTATTGGATTGTTCCGGCTGGGGCTGGAACAGGCAGGATTTAGATGCATGGGGCATTGCGAGATAGATCCATTCGCAAATAAAAGCTATCAGGCAATGCACCAACCGAAAGAAGGTGAATGGTTTGAAAAGGACATCAGCAAGGTCAGTGCCGACAGCATACCAGACGTCCATCTTTGGACAGCAGGTTTTCCCTGTCAGGACGCCTCTGCCTCCGGAAAGCGTGCAGGAATACACGGCGCACGAACTGGATTGTTTTTTGAGTTTGTTCGGCTCCTGCGGGAAAGAGGTGAGAATAAACCCCGATGGCTTATCCTTGAAAATGTTAAGGGATTGTTTTCAGTGGGCGGAACAGGGGATTTTGCCGAAGTTCTCTGTGAGCTGGCCTCACTGGGGTATGGTGTCGAATATGCGCTTCTCGATTCCAGAGCATTTGGAGTGCCTCAGCATAGGGAAAGAATCTATTTTGTCGGAGATTTTACAGGCAGAAGTACCGGAAAAATATTATCTTTCCGAACAACAGACACAAAAACTCTTGAACAGATTATTGGAGGCCCACAGGGAAGCCGTGTGTACGGAACAGGAGGCGTTTCAGCAACTCTCACTTCTGGAGGCGGAGGAATCGGAAGTAGAACCGGATTGTATTTTGTAAAAAGGGATTTCCAGAAAGGAATCGTAACAAAGGATAGCTGCGGGACGATTGACGCCAGCTATTCCAAAGGACTGGGCGCGAAGCAGCACAGGACTGGCGTCATGGAAGCCAGGCTGCCGCGGGCAGTCATCCAGCCGGACAAAGAAAGGACATGGCAAAACGGGCGGAGGATCAAAGGCCCTGACGAAGCAATGTTTGCAATTTTAGCAAGCGGCGTGCATGGCATCCTGCTGGATTCGCGGATCAGGCGGCTGACGCCGCTGGAAACCTTCCGCCTGCAGGGCGTGCCGGATGAATATTTCGACAGGGCGGCAGCGGTCTGTTCTGATGCGCAGCTGTATAAACAGGCCGGGAACGCAGTCACAGTACCGGTTGTACGGTTTATCGGGCAGAGGATTATGAAATATTTGGAATCGGAAATGAAATACAGGATATAAGACGCAAGATGCAGGCGAAAGCCTGTTTTTTTGTTGGCAGAAACCGGGTTCCTGAAAAGGCATCCGGCTTTTTTACTATATATTAAGGAGGGAAACACGATGAATGTAAGCATATGCGTAATGGACAGGGCGGCAAGGCAGGGAAAAGTGAATGTCAGGCTCCCGGCTGAAAAAAACGACCTCTGGCAGAAGCTGTGGGAAACAAAGGCAAAAAGCCTTGATGACTGCCTGATTTCCAATGCGGAAACCGGCGTTGCGGCGGCAGACAGGTTCCTGCGGAGCGTCGACCTCTACCGCGTGGATATTTTTGAACTGAATACATTTGCCAGAAAACTGGACGGCATGATGGAACGGGAGAAACTGGAATACTGCAGGCGGCTGGAACAGGAGCCGCCGAACAGCCTGAAAGCCGCGATATACAGTGCAAAAATGGAGGTGCAGGCTACATGAGAGAATATGAAGCACAGGGATTTGACCACGGCATGACATTGTAGAAAAAAAAGAGAAAAAGGAGGAACCGGAATGAGAGGCCCATAGGATTGGACGGTGATACATAATGATGGATAGTTTTATTTCATGGATCGGCGGGAAACGGCAGATGCGGGAAATCATACTGGAACGTTTCCCTGTCTGGTATGAGCGGTATGTCGAGGTATTCGGCGGCGCGGCATGGATACTGTTCGCCAAGCCGCCGGAGCCGTTCGAGGTATATAACGACATCAACGGGAACCTGACAAACCTGTTCCATGTTGTGAAGGAACAGCCGCTGGCGTTCCTGAAGGAACTCGGCTTCCTGCCGCTGAACGGGCGGCAGGAGTTTGAACTCCTGCTGGCGATGTGCCGGGGCGGGGATTTTTCCGTTCCATATATGGAAGAAGAACTGGCATTGGCGGAACGCGAACTCGCGCCGCTGGCATATACGGAATACTGCGAGATGATGGAGGAAAAAGCTGCCCTTGGCGACGTCCGGAGGGCAGTAAATTTCTACAAGCTGATACGGTACAGCTACGCCAGCGGCACAACCAGTTTCAATGCACAGCCGGTAAACTTAATGCAGGCGTGCCGGACGGTCTGGCAGGCAAACAGGCGGCTGAACGAGAACGGCTTGAAGGACGCAAAGGCAGTGCAGAAGGCCGGCGGTGCGGTGGGCAGGGGCGTAATCATTGAAAACAAGGAGTATTTCAAACTGATCGAGCAGTATGACCGGAAAGGAACGTTTTTGTACCTAGACCCGCCCTATTTCGGGACGGAGAAGCATTATGATGCAAAATTTGGCAAAGAGGATCACTACCGGCTGTGCAACACGTTAAGGGGCATCGAAGGGATGTTCATGCTGTCGTACAACGACTGTGATTTTGTGAGGAAGTTATATGACGGGTTCTATATCGAGAGTTTTGAACGGCTGAACAGCATCTCACAGAGATACAGCCCCGGAAACCAGTTCAAGGAACTGATCGTGACGAACTACGATCCGCACGAGCGGCGGAAAAAGCAGCCGAAACAAATGGAACTGACAATGTAAAAGAAAAACCTTGGGAACGCTGTCCCCAAACCCCAGCAAGGGACATCGTCCCTTGACCCTTTTTCACCCGCACAAAGTGCGGGTGGATATAAAGTTCTTTGCCCAGCTTTCTCCGAAAGAAAGCTGGCGGGTTTGGGCAGCGCCCAAGGTCTTAAATGGTTTTGAAAAGGAGGAATGAGAATGGAAATGAAATGTTATAAAATGCTGGACGGGCGCGGCAGGCTCACGCTTCCGGCAGCAGTACGCGAGGCGGCGGGAATCGGCGGGAACGACGTCCTCCAGATTACAGAACGCGGCGGCGTAATCCTGCTGAATAAAGCCGAAGTCAGCGCAGACGACCCTGTGAGGTTATTGCAGGAAAAACTCCGGCAGGAAACCGAAACTGCAGCAGCAGAACGTGAAGCCCTGAAAAAACGGGTGAAGAAGCTGCTCGATGAAAGGGAATCCACGGATGACATTATGGACGAAATCATGGACGAAATCTTCAGTTTTATGTTCTGAAAAGGAGGTGACTGGAATGAAAAAAACGATGATAATAGCGGTTATGTCATGCACTTTGCTCCTGCCCTCCGCAGCGATGGCGGCGCCGGCGCCGCCGCTGCTCCCTGTACAGGAATCGGCAGAGCCGGACGGCAGGGAACTGCTGCTGCTGGAACAGGAGAAGGCAAAACAGAACGGCAGCGTCCTGTACGGGCAGGAGCCGGAAAGACCCCTGCCCGCCCCTGTCGCGGTGGAACGCAGGAACATTGACGGGACGGAATACATCATAAAGGTGTTTGAAACGGCCGATGATATCGCGCCGGAAAAGCTGGTGGACGAGGACTTTGAGCAGGACGGTTTCCTGTTCCGGCACCTGACCACCGACAGGCAGATGAATGAAAGCGCGGATACGAAGGAAGTTACAGAAGATGCGAAAGCCGAAGGGCAGTCCGGAAAGCTGGAGGACGTAATCCGCCAGTTCCCGTCAACAAAAACCTATGACAAGGACGGTTATAAGGGAACCCTGACGCTGGATACAGGCAGCATCGTAACGGAAGTGGCAGGGTACACCACAAAGCACTATACGGTTTCGACCACAAAGGAATATCCCGGCTTGATGTATGCCGACCCGTCCTATGTGGCGCAGAGCGCGACAAAGGACGGCTGCACGCTGCCGCTGACAGACGTAAGCTGGACGGTCATGGGGACGGGATTGTCGGGGGACAGCCTTGTCCCAACGGAATACAAAGCGGTCGCCACTTACGCGAAAACCATGAGCAAACAGGTGCCGACAGGTTACGTTTCAACGGCAAGGTACACCGGAACTGTAACGAAAACCACGGCTGACACGATGGTTTATACGCTGACCTATGCGGGCAGGCCGCTGGACTCCGGACTGCCCCTGCCATTGAAAATCGTATCCGGAATCGCTGGGATTTTACTGCTTGGCGGCGGCGTTTTCGCCCTGGTTCTGTTCCTGCGCAACCGCAACGGCACTGACGTTTATAACCTGATCGACAGGGAGTACGTCCGGCTGGGGCATCAGGTGGTTAACCCGAAGGAACCTGTGATTGACCTGAACGAGTTCGAGGACATGATCCAGAGCAGCGGTTTCCGGCTGATACTGGATAAGAAAACGACAAAGGCACTGTTCGGCAGGAACATCAGCGTGACCTGGCAGGACGTGACAGTCAAGCACAGGGTGAACGAGAGGAACGGCGAATACCAATTCGACCTGGATCTGGGAGGTGTTTTGAATGAGGAATAAACGGAAAATGATCGCACTATTGACGTCGATCTGCACTGTCTTTAGCTGTGTTCCGGCATATGCGCTGGACATGGATTTGAGTTACAGCTATAAGACGGAGAGCAAAGACGAGTTTGTCATCGTGGGGGAACCGCACTTGAACTATAACGGCGAAATCCCCGACTATTTAAGGGATATTTTCGACATTACGCCCCAGATGGCGTATGATTCGCAGTACGGCAGCAACATCATTACGCCGAACAGCCCGCAGGCAAATGCGACAACCTATGCACCGCGTTACGCGCCGGTCAACACATATACGCAAAGCCCTTCCGGTCTGATTTCCGGCAGCCCTATGGACGGCGGCTCGGTGGGAAGTCTGACCGGCGGAAATTCGCAGGGCAGCAGTTCCAGCACAGGCAGCTCTGGCATAGGCGGTTCCGGCAATACATCCAGCAAAATCCCGGAATACACTTATACGGATTTTGACGGGGAAACGCCGCAGTATCCGTTGACGACCATCGAACAGGTGCGGCAGGAGGACGGGAGCATCGGCACGCTGAAAATCCCTTCCATCAGCCTCAATGTTACGGCATATGACGGGGATACGTTCGCGGCAATGAAAAAGGGCATCGGGCATATTGCCTCCACCTCCTGCTGGAACGGCAACATCGGCCTCGTTGGCCACAACCGCGGGACAAGCGATTATTTCGGAAAACTGAAAAAACTGAAGCCCGGCGACGAGATGTCCTATACCACAAAACTTGGGACAAGAACATATGTGGTGGATTCGGTTTCAAAAATTTCTGATACCGACTGGTCGAAGCTGCAGTATACCTCTGACAACCGCCTGACGCTGATCACCTGCGTGGAAAACGTCGGCACACAGAGGCTCTGCGTGCAGGCCGTAGAAAAACGATAAAAACCTGATTTTTTCAAGGTTTTTATAAATTTTACTTGAACTGTGAACGGATTTATGAGATGGTGGTGATAGAAATGGTATAGGAGGAAAACCAAACGGGAGGCGGTATCATGAAAAAGAAAACAGCAGGTAAAACGTCAATGAAAAAAAGGCTTCTGATCCCAATAGCGGTGGCGGCAGGCATGATGATGACTGTCCCGGCATTCGCGCAGCACATCTACATCGGGGATACCGAAACGGTTATCTCCTACGATGAAAACGGGAATAAAGTCATAACGCTGATTTTCGATCCGGCGAAAACACCCGACTACATGAAGCCGGACAGCCCGAACTACTGGCGAAAAGCAGAGCAGGCACAGGCACAAGCGGAACAAGGTGTAGATTTTATGGCACAGGCAGAGGTGGTTTATACGGCACAGCCGGAAAAAGAAACGCTGCCACAGCTGACAGAACCGCAGCTCCAGCCAGTCCCGCCGCTGACAGAGGCACCGGAAGTCGGGACAGTGCTGGCGGATATCCACCATGTGGACGAGGACGGAGAAATAAAACTGACAAAGCAGTACGACAGTTTTTCAGTCGGGCAATGCACATGGTACGTCCGGGGAAGGGTTCGGGAGGTTTACGGCATAGAACTGCCATATATGGGCAGGGCAGGCATTTGGGCGGACGAGTCCAAAAACAACCCTGCGGTTGAAGTTATAACAGACCTGTCCGATGTGCCGGAACAGGCAATCGCGGTATATGAAGCATCGGCGGAATTCAAGGGATGGCCGGGTCACGTCAGCTTCGTGGAGTATGTGGAACGTGATAAATACGGAAATCCAGTGACTGTGTACTACACGGATGCAAACGGGGCGGGCGATCCGGAAAAGAACGCTTATACGCCCGGTTATGACGGGTCTGTAAAAGCGGTCAGCTACGAAAAATTCCTGAAGCCATACGGCATAGAGTTGGTCGGATATATCCTCCCGAAATGAAAGATAGTGTAAAAACAAAAATCATGGAGGCTCTGCCTCCAAACCTCCGCTGGGGCATCATGCCCCAAACCCTGATTTCCGCTGCATATGTAGCAGGCTTTTAGCCTGCTGCTGCAGCGGCAGGCAGGTCAAGGGACGAAGTCCCTTGCGGGGTATTGGGACAGAGCCCCAAGGTTTTAGGCTTTGCAGAAGCAGAGCCTTTTTTATATGTAAAAAAGGAGTGGATAGAATGTCAAGATGGAAAAAGTTTTTATCTATGTTAATGGCAGCAGTATTCATGCTGTCAACAGGCGTGCAGGCGTTCGCAGGGACGTCATTAGACACCGCCTTAAACAAAGTCAATCTGTATACGAAGGGCAGCCAGGGCGCGCAGCTTTTGACATGGAAAGGCGTTGTTGACCCGCATAACTTTGCGGCAACCATTATTGTTTACAAAGCGGAGGACGGGAAAGAATATCCCGCCTATTGTGCAAATCCCAATAGACCGGGCGTGGAAAACCTTGCGGGGAAAAGCTATGACGTGGACGCAGACCAGAAGGACACCGATCCTGCGGTCTGGGGCGTTATCACGAACGGCTATCCGTATAAAACGCCGCAGGAACTGGGTGTCAACACAGAATACGAAGCATATTATGCAACGAAAATGGCAGTCTGGGCTGTGGTGCATGACAATTACAGCAACCTGAATGACTGGAAAGCCAACGGCAGCCAGAACGCCAACGTAGAAAAGGCAATGAAGGATCTTGTTGCAAAGGGACGCGCAAACCAGTATGTTTATAAGACATGGCTTGCGATGAACCCCAAAAGCCCGAAAGCCGAGCCCGACAGCAAGGACAGTAATTACTTATCGCAGGAATACACGCTGGACTGCAACGTGGATATCAGAAACTACCGTGTTGTGATTGACGGGGACGTCCCGGCAGGGGCGAAGGTTACGGACGTAAACAATAATGAGAAAGATACCTTCGATGGATCGGAAAAGACATTCAAGGTGTTGATTCCTGTTGAATCTGCCGGAGATGGCGGTTCGTTCCGCGTGCTTGTAAAGGGGAAACTGGAAAACAAGGCTGTGCTGTTCGGCAAGTCGCACGCCAACAAGCAGGATTATTATGTTGCGCCGCTGCCCTCCTACAACGGAGATTCATGGGTTGATTTGTTGTACGGCGAACCCGGAACAACGCCAGAGAAACCGGATACGCCAACTGATCCCGATACTCCTGATACGCCCAATACGCCGACGCCCAGCACCGATTTACAGATTTTGAAGGTGGACAAAGGTACGCAGAAAGGGCTTGCGGGAGCCGTATTCAAAGTCGAAGTGGACGCAACGACAATCGGGCATTATGTGACGGACAGCAGCGGTCAGGTGACGATTAAAAACGTTTCCGGCACAGTATCCGTTACGGAGGAAGTACCGCCCGAAGGTTACGTTTTAGACGAAAACAATCACAAGGACATTGAAATTACAGACGCAAAACCGATCGTGATTACATTTGCCAATGAAGAAATGGCGGAACTGGAAATCACAAAAGTCGATCAGGATACAGGCGAAGCCCTTGCAGGCGCAACATTGCGCGTTGCCTATGACGGCGGACATGATTCCTTTGACGTTTACACAAATGCGTCCGGGAAAGCTGTCCTTACAGGCTTGAAAAGCGGCACATACACAGTAACGGAAATCACCGCGCCGGACGGTTATATTCTGGACAAGACCCCGCACAGCATCAAGTTAGAGCCGGGGAAAAAGGCAACAATCAGTATTCCCAACAGGGCAAAGCCCGGTCTGCTGATTAAAAAGTATGACGAGGATACCGGCCTGCCGTTGGAAAATGCAGAGTTTTCCGTTGCGAAAAAAGGCGGCAGCATTGTGTATGAAGGTATGACAGACAAATCCGGACAGATTAAGCTGGAAGGACTTGACGAAGGGTGGTACACCATTACCGAACTGGCACCACCGAAAGGCTACCTGATTGCGACAGAAAGCAAAGACGTTTACCTGGAGCCGAATAAGTGTGTAGAAATCAAGTTTGACAACAGGCTCCGCCCTTCCCTGCAAATCATGAAAATTGACGCTCAGACGGGCGAAGCGTTGGCAGGTGCGAAATTCAAGGTAATGAAAACCGAGGACAAGACGGTTAGCGAGTATGTAACGGACGAAACCGGAACGATTTTAATTCGTGACCTAGACGAAGCTGTTTACACCGTGGAGGAAATCGAAGCACCGGAGGGCTACCGCATCGACCCTGACAGCCATAAGGATATTGCGCTGGAATGGGGCAAAACGAAAACACTTGTTTTCAGTGACACGAAAAATCCTGTGCTGGAAATCCAGAAGATAGACAGCCAGACGAAAAAACCGCTTGCGGGCGCGAAGTTTAAGGTAATCCACACAGAGGATAACACTGTCAGCGAGTATCTGACAGACGAAAGTGGCAAAATCGTAATCAAAAACCTGACGGAAGGGATTTACACCATTGAGGAAATCACTGCACCGACAGGTTATATTTTGGATACTCAGCACAAGGAGATTGAACTTGAAGCCGGAAAAACCAAAACGCTTATCTATGAGAATACGAAAAAACCGACGCTTGTCATTACGAAAACAAACGTGCTGACGGAGAAGCCTGTTCCCAATACCGTTTTCAAAATCCAGAGGGAAACAGAGAACGGCGGTGTTATTACGTTGGGGACATACAAAACGGACGCAAACGGGCAGATTATTTTGAAGGACGTTGACCCCGGCTGGTACGTCATTACGGAAATCCGTGCGGCACAGGGCATGAGCCTGCCGAAAAATCCCGTGACAAGGAAATACCTTGCGCCGGGTGAAAACGCTTATATGGTGGGCATTCAGGACAGCGATTCAACTGCGGCTGAATCAAACGGCTCTGGCAGCAACGCAAATCAGGGTACAACTGGCGGCGGCACTGCCAATGATGCCGTTTCCAATGGAACAGTAACAAAACCTGCCGGAAACGAAATCAAAGTCACATACGGCGGCGATTACGGCATTGGCGAGGAAATCCCGAATTATCCGCTGAACAGCATTGTAATCAAGAAAACAGACGCGAATACGTCTGAACTGCTTGCGGGTGCAGCATTTGAAGTGCGGAAAGTCAGCGAGGACATTTCCGGCAATTCCGGCACGATTATCGGCAGATATACCACCGACAAATCCGGCATTATCGTAATCACAGGGCTTGAAGCCGGAGCGTACATCATTGAGGAAGTCAACCCGCCGACAAATTACCTGCTCTCTGAAAACAGCCAGCAGCAGGCATGGTTGAAAGCGGACGGGACTTCCGTTGTTGAGGTTGTATTTGCGAACTATCCGTATGGCTCGATTTTGATTACCAAGGTAGATGCAGAAACAAACAAGCCGCTTGCGGGCGCGCGGTTTAAGGTTACAACAGGCGATGGCACGGCGGCAGGAAACAGCAACGGGGAGTTTACGACCAACACAAACGGCGAAATCCTCGTTCCCAATCTGAAGCCCGGCAGTTATGTGGTGACGGAACTGGAAGCCCCTGCGGGATATGTCAGGGACACCATTCCGCAGACCATCGAAGTCGGCACAGACGGAGGGACGTATAAAGTCAGCTTCAAAAACCAGCCGATCGGTAGCCTTGTCATTCTGAAAAAGGACGCTGACAGCCGCGAACCGCTGGCTGGAGCGCAGTTCAAGGTGACAACATCAAAGGGCGAGGTAGTCGGCAATTCCAATGGATTGTTTACGACCGACAGCAACGGCAGCATTACCATCGCGGGACTGGAAAAAGGCAGCTACATCATTGAGGAAACCAAGGCTCCTGACGGTTATGTGCTGGAGGAACAGTCGCGCACGATTGCGATTGATTACGGCAGGACTTATACCGAAGAATTTATCAACCGCAAAATGACCTCCCTTGTCATTAAAAAGGTGGACGATGTGACGGGCGCGCCGCTCGTTGGCGCGAAATTCTTTGTGGAGAAGCAGAACGGCGAACACGTTGGAGAATATACAACGGACAAGACCGGAACAATCCTGATCCCGAAACTTGACCCTGACTGGTACGTTATCCGCGAAACAGCGGCGCCGGAGGGCTACATTCTGGACGAAACGCCTAAAACGGTCGAGGTGAAAACCAACGTGCCGACAACGGTAACATTCAGCAACAAGCCGCTTTCAGGCATCAAAATCATCAAAACCGATTCTGAAACAGGCGCGCCGCTGGCGAATGTTGTGTTTTCTATCAGCAAGCTGAACGGCGAGAAAATCGGCAATTTCAAAACGGACAAAGATGGCATGGTTTACATCTCTAACCTCGCAGACGGTTATTACACTGTCACAGAAACCGAAGGGCTTGAGGGCTACCATTGGGACAAGGAGCCGAAAACGGTCGAGGTAAAATCCGGAAAACAGACCATTCTTGAAGTAGAAAATCAGCCTTATTCCGGTCTGGTAATTGAAAAAAGGAACAGCCGCACCGATGAACCGATTTCCGGCGTTGAGTTTTTGGTAACAAAGCTGAACGGAGAACAGATTGGATATTACAAGACGGACAGCAGCGGTTTGATTGTAATTGAAGGATTGGAAAACGGCAAATACCTTGTGAAAGAAACAAAAGCGGCAGGCGGCTACATTCAGGACAATGAAGCGAAGGAAGTGGAAATCCGCGACGGCAGGCGCACAACGCTGAAAGTCACGAATGACCCTGCATCTTCCGTCCTGATCCGCAAGATTGACTCTGTGACAAAACAGGGCATCGCGGGCGTGAAGTTCCTGCTGTACAACAGCGACAACGAGCCCATCGGGCAGTTTGAAAGCGACGACCAGGGCTATATCTGGATTCGGAAGGAACTGCCGGAGGGCAGGTATAAGCTGCGGGAGATTGAACCGGCAGCCGGATACCTTTCCGACAACAGCGAAAAAACATTTTATGTGCAGAAAGGCAGGACAACGGAAATCACATGGGAAAACACGAAGGAGGCAGGGCAGATTGTCATTACAAAGCGTTCCTCCGAGTTTAACGAGCTGACGGGGCTTCCGGCAGGCTCCCCGCTTTCCGGCGCGGTGTTTGAAATTTACAACACGACCGGAAACCTGGTGGACAAGATCGTGTCGGATAACCGCGGCATCGCCGGTTCCAAGGGCTTGCCGGTCGGCGTGTACGTCATTAAAGAGGTGTCCGCGCCGAGGTATTACGCGCTGAATACGCGGGAATTGATGGCGGAGATCCGCCACAGCGGGGACATTGTGCGGTTCGAGGTGCTGAACGGCAGCATCTCCCTTGACCTGACGGTACAGAAGAAAGGCCCGAACTCCGCATCTCCGGGGCAAACCATCAAGTACGACATTTACGAGGTGGCAAACGGCTCCTCCGGTGTGCTGGAAAATTTCTATATCCATGACAGGATTCCGACAGACGCGACACGCGCGCTGAAGGTTGTGACGGGGACGTATTCCGAAAGGATGTACTACAAAATCACATACAAGACGAACTACCGCGATTACAGGACGCTGGCGGAAAACCTGCTGACGAAGAACAGCTATGAATACAGCCTGCACCCGAACGCGCTTGGGCTGGCGAACGGGGAGTATGTGACGGATATCCGTCTGGAGTTCCCGAAAGCGAGCCCCGGTTTCAAGATGCTGGAGAATATGTCGGTATACTGCCAGGTAATGCCGAGCATTCCGAAGGACTACCGGATCATCAACCGCGCGGACGTCGGCGGGCGTTACGGCAACGAATGGGAGAGCGCGAACACAAGCTGGAACACGGTCGTCTGGGCGGCGCCGACACCAACAGTGAAGCTGCCTAAGACGGGTTATTAAAAGATGGAAAACCGTGGGACGCTGTCCCACACCCTGCAAGCCCTCAGTACTTTGCGACGTAAACGTCGCAAAGCCGCCTACGGCGTCCGGACTTCTTTCCGGTACCTATTGAAAAGGGCTTGACCCTAAACTTCATTTCCCGCCGCGCAAATGCGCGGCGGCAGTAAAGTTCTTTGCGCCGCTTTCTTTCAAGAAAGCGGACGGGTTTGGGCAGCGCCCAAGGTTTTCATGGTGAAATCTTTTAAGGAGGGATGATGATGACAAAAAAGAAAAGACAGTGGCTGGCGGCAGCGGTGCTTGCGGCGGCATTTGCAATGCTGTTCGCGGTACAGGCTTTTGCAGCACCGGCAGCAGGCAACGTTTCCACAGCGATCGAATCAACCTGGAAATCGGCGGCAACACAGATTAAAACCGTAACGAACAACGTAATCTTCCCCATAGTGGACTGCGTGCTGGTTATTATGCTGTTTGTCAAGCTGGCCCTGCTATACTTCGATTATAAAAAACATGGCGAGGTGGAATTCATGCCTGCAGCAATCCTGTTCTTCGGGCTGCTGTTTTCATTGACCGCCCCGCTTTACGTCTGGACAGTTATTGGCGTATAAGGGAATAAAACAGTGGATGTGTCACTATGGTTCTGCTATGCTTGCGGTGAAAAAAGGAGGTGATAGCACAATGTCTATGGCGAAAATACGGGAATGCCAGCAGGCATTCCGGCAGGCAGAAAAGGAACTGGAAAAGCTGTATGGCGAAAAATATCGGATAGAGGAAAGATATATCGCTGAAAAAGGGATTGTAAATCCAGATGGAACTGTCCCAAGAAATGTCCTCGATATTGATGATGACGATGAGTTTATAGAAGTAGACGCGGTGTGTTTCGAATTTTTCGAAAAGATCGGCCTGATGAAAAAATTCGATGCAGCAGAGCAGGCGTTGAGAGAGGCAAGGGACAACCTGATTGCAAATGGGCTGGATATGCTTCCGAAGGAATACAGGGCAGAAAAAGAATCGCTGGCGAGAGCCGTGCAGAAAAGCAATTCCATGCGGGAAAAAGTAATAGACTTGATCCTGCGGCTGAATACGGGGCAGGAAAGCAGCGCGAAAGAAAGCCCTCAGACAACGGGACAAGGCATAAAAGGAATGGAGATGATATGATGCCGGAAATGAATATACGGGAATGCAGAAAGGCACACAAACAGGCGCAGGAGGAAGTGGAACGGCTGGAAGGCGAGATAGGGCTCATGGAGGAACAGTATATCGCAGAAAAAGGAATCGTGAATTCGGATGGGACGGTTCCGGGCAGTGTGTCGGAAATTGAGGATGATGAGGAATTTATAAAGGCACGGGCACTCTGCGTGGGGATCGCCACGAAAACCGGGCTGATAGAAAACCTTGTGCTGGCAGAACAGGCGTTGAGGGAGGCGGAGGACAACCTGGCCGCAAGCATGCGGGAAATGCTTCCGAAGATGATTGCGCAGGAAAAAGAATTAGTGAAGATGGTTCTGCCGAAAAATCCTGCCATGCGGGAAAGCGCCGGTGACCGGAATCAACAGCCGGATACAGAGCAGGAGGTTTGCTGCTCACTGCAGGAGGCCCAGCGTCTTGCGGCAGAGGCGGCTGGAATCGTGAAGAAAGCAGTGCCGGAATGGAAAGGAGATGTTGACATTGTGAGGCTTGCCGCGGCAATGCTGGCGCAGTCTGACATAGAGCTTCAGAAGGAAATAGATAAGTTTTATGCGCGGCAAAATCCGGAGAAGGATGGAACACCCCGGCAGGAGGGGCATGACGTGAAAATGTAAAAAAACGGATCGGCAAAGGAAAGTGCGGGGGGCGATGCCTCCGCGCATTTCCATGCTGCAGGGAAGGAGTGAAATAGGATGTTTGGTCTGGATTTGGCTGTGGATGGCGTCCTTGACCAGTTTTGTGATTGGATATACGGCAAGCTGATTTCCTTTTTCGGGGATTTTTTCAGCATGATAAACATGATGGGAGCAGAATTGTTTGAACTCCAATGGATTCAGGCAATCCTGCTCTTTTTTCAATACTTCGCATGGGCACTGTATGTTGTCGGCATCGTTGTGGCGGTGTTTGACCTTGCGGTGGAAATGCAGCGCGGCAAGGGCGGATTCCAGGATATCGGCATGAACGTCCTGAAGGGCTTTTTTGCCGTCAGCCTGTTTACGGTTGTTCCGGTTGAACTATATATTTTCTGCATCACGCTTTCCGACCAGCTGATGGGGGCGGTTGCGGGAATGAGCAGTTCGCCTGGAAAGCTGGGGACGATCGCGGGCATGGTAATGGTGAATTTTGCCATGCCGGGGACAAACGTGGTGGTCGGCATCGTGTTCGTGATACTCATCGGCTATGCGGTCATTAAAGTATTTTTTGCGAACCTGAAGCGCGGCGGCATCCTTCTGGTCATGATGGCAACGGGCAGCCTGTATATGTTTTCCGTGCCGCGGGGATATACGGACGGTTTCATTTCATGGTGCAGGCAGGTTGCGGCACTGTGCCTGACCGCTTTCCTGCAGACGGTTGTGCTGGTGGCGGGGCTGGTGACATATAACGCAAACATGCTGCTGGGCATCGGATTGATGCTTTCCAGTACGGAAGTGCCGCGCATTGCGCAGAACTTCGGGCTGGACACCAGCACAAGGTTCAATATCATGAGCACGCTCTATTCCACGCAGTCGGTGGTTAATATGGCGCGGAACGTCAGCAAGGTAGTGACGCGGTGAATAACACTTGAGAACCTTGGAGGCTCTGCCTCCAAACCTCCGCGACCCCTTTGAAAAGGGGTCGATCCCAAACTTTGTATTCCACCGCGTATTTACGCGGCGGGAAATCAGGGTCTGGGGCATGATGCCCCAGCGGGGTTTGGGGCAGAGCCCCAAGGTTTTAATAGGAGGACAAAAGCATGAATGAATTTGAAAGAATGAGGCGGAGGGCGGAAATGGTGAAGAAGCAATTTCCGCAGGGAACAAGGATAGAACTTGTTTCCATGAACGATCCCTACTCTCCCGTCCCTTCCGGAATGAGGGGGACAGTGGATTGTGTCGACGATATCGGGACAATTTTTCCCACTTGGGACGATGGCAGGAGCCTTGGGCTTGTATATGGAGAGGACAGATTCCGCAAGCTGACGCCGGAGGAACTGGAGGAAGAACGCCTGGCGGCGGAACAGGCGCAGCAGCCGGATATGGGAATGCAGATATAATAGAAAGGGCAGGAAACATGAAATATACTTTAATGCACAAAAATATTCCTGTTATGGATCTGGAGATTGGCGGTAAAGCCTGTGCAATCCAAAAGACCGGCAGAATATATGCGCCGGAGCATATCCCGCTGGGTGCGCTTAGTTACAGAAAAAAACTGAATAAGTCTGCACTCAACCGATGGTGGCAGGGACGCTCCATACCGGCAGACCGGCAAGGCGTCCGCGAAGCAATGGCGGCATTCGGCGTATCCGCACCGCAGGGACTGCTTGAAAAAAGCCTTGGGCTGAGCCTTTCTGACCAGTATTGGATTCGTCCGGAAGGGATGGATATCAGCTGGGAGGAATTCAATTTCTTTGAAAACAGGTTTTCGGAGGATGTAGGGAACGCGCTGCTGGGTAAAGGACTGAAATACGGGGCATGGGATATGATGTCACCGGATATCACGACCAATGGCTGCCTGAAGAAAATGTGGAAGATTATAGGCGGGAGGCGGTGGCTGTTCAAAGGCGGCGAAAGCGAATGGCAGCAGGAACCGTTCAATGAGGTGCTGGCAACGGAAATCATGGAGCGAATCGGGACAATCGACTTTGTCCCCTACTCCCTGATATGGGAGAACGATATGCCGTACAGCGTATGCGGGGATTTTGTCACGAAAGATACGGAATTCATTCCTGCGGCGGATCTTATGCGCGCACTGAAACAGCCGAACCATCTGTCGGACTATGAACATTTTATAAAATGCTGCGGTTTCCTTGGGATACCTGACGCTGAAGAAAGCATCGGCAAAATGCTCGCGGTCGATTGCCTGATCGCCAATGATGACAGGCACCTGCACAACTTCGGCGCAGTGCGGAATGCGGAAACGCTGGAATGGCTGGGGCTTGCGCCTGTGTTTGACTGCGGGAACTCCATGTGGGGCAGCCAGCCGACAAGCAGAATCAATACGGAAAATGTAGACACACCCAGCAAGCCATTCCGGAAATCCCATGCGGAACAGATAAAATTAGTGACGTCATTCGACTGGCTGAAGCCGGAAACATTAAAGGACATTGATGGTTTATGCTGTGAAGTGTTCCAACAGAATCCATATATGGACGAATACCGCAGGGACAAACTGTGCCGCGCTATTGCGATGCGTGCGGAAAGCCTGTTGGAAATCATTGAGCAGCAGGCGCATGGACAGCGCACAAGCACAGGTGAAATGAAACTAATATAATGAAGGAATCCCCGAAGAAACGGGGATTTTTTAATGGAAAGACCTTGTAAAAGCAAGACCTTGGGGCGCTGCCCCAACACCCCGCAAGGGACGTTGTCCCTTGACCCATTTTTGCAAAAACGTTGTTTTTGCAGGTAATACCAATAATGTTTTCCGCTGCGCATTTGCGCAGTGGCAGTAAAGTTCTTTGCGCCGCTTTCTTTCAAGAAAGCGGACGGGTTTGGGCAGAGCCCAAGGTCTTTAAGGTTTTAAGGAGGCAGTTTTGATGTATATTTACCCAGATAACTTGAAAGGCAAAAGCACGATGTTCTTGTGGACGCTGCGGGGTATGCTTGTCATTATCATCGGCGCGGCACTGTCAGCGGCATGTGCCACGGTGCTGCATCTCATGCTCCCCGGCGTACTCGTTGGCGTGTATGCGTTCCTGACCATGCGCATTGGCGGCGAACTGAATATCTCGGATTACATTCGCTTCGCCGTCCGGTTTTTTATCACAACACAACAGGATTTTTTCTGGAGGTTTGACGGATAAAAGGCTTGGTATTTGATATAAAACAGAGGACAAGTGAAATAAAGAAAGAAGTAAAAAAAGGAAAAAAATAAAACCTGCGTACCGGATAACGGCGGCAGGCTTTATTCCGTAAATTCAACAACATCATTCGGCGTACAGCCAATGATGGTACACAGCTTCTCTAATGTAAGGAGTGTGATATTTTTATTTTTCTTCAGGGAATCCAGCGTTTTATTGTCAATACCGGCTTTCAGCAGCTGGTATTGTGATATGCTGCGTTCTTTCATTGTTTTCCAAAGCGGGGCATAGCTTATGATGGGAATCACCGCCTCAATCAAAGGATAAATCAATTATATTGTAATTTTGTCCACAATAATATTGTGGATATATACACAATGTACTATACTGAAAGAAAGAGGATAAAACACTGGATGGAGGTTGTCAATTTGTATTTCAATAAAAAAAGATGGAAATTATACCTGCGGTACCGGACGAACAGGATGTTTATGATATGCGAGGACATGCACCTGCTGAACTGGTTTTATTACCTTACCCATACCGAAGAAGAAATATGGGCAGAGGAAGAAAAAGCGTTACAGGAACTGCGTGCGTTTATTGAAAGGCATAAACGGCAGGAGGAACCGCAGGTTCTGGAGGTTTGAAAGATGAAGGGCTTAAAATTAGGCAGAAAGAAATCAACAAGGGACGAAATCGGCGCGAAAAATATCGCGGAAAACGGCGTGGAAACGTCTGACGGGGGCTTCCTCGTATACTTCCTTGTGCAACCGGACAACATCGCAGTGCTGTCCGAATCCGCTGTCACCCACAAAGTCAGCTGCCTTGCCGCGCTGTTGAGGGGTTTCGACAGCACAGAACTCGCCTGCATCAATTCGCGGGAAAATTTCGAGGGCAACAAGCGTTTCTACCAGAAACGGATGGAGGAAGAACCCTGCGACGCTGTGCGGGAGCTGCTCCGGCAGGACGCGAAGCACCTTGACAGGGTGCAGATACAGACCGCGTCCGCGCGGGAATTCCTGTTCCTGCTGCGCTTCCGGGATTATAATCCGGAGGCGGACGATGTGCAGACGGGCATCAGCCGCATGGAAAAACTGCTGAAGGACGAGGGCTTTACGGCAAGGCTTGCCGGAAAGGAGGATATCAAAAGGTTATACGCCGTTTATTTTGTGCAGAACATCACACAGGTTTATTTTGACGATTATGATGGCGCACGGTTTGTAAAGGGGGAGGATTGGTGAAGCTAAGGAAAACGAAAAAAAGCAAAGAATACATTCCCAGGACGGAGGCAGAGAAAGAACAGGTGAAAATCAGGGGTTTCCTTGACCTGTGCAGCCCTTCCGTCCTGAAATTCTATCCGGACTATTACATCTGCGGCAATGCGTTCCGCAGCGTGTGGGCAATACGGGAGTACCCGACAAAAACGGACGAAACGGCGCTGCTGCGGCACCTTGGCGACCGCTCCGGCATTACGCTGCGGATCTACACAAGGGCGGTTTCTTCTGTGGAGGAAAAGAAAATATTCGCAAATGCCACCAGCGTGAACCTGATGAACCGGAATTCCGGCGATGTCCGCAGGGAGGTTGTGGCGCAGGAAAACATGAAGGATATCATGCGGTTAATGGCAACGGCGCACAGCGAAAGGGAGCTGTTCCTCCACTGCGCTGTATTTATTGACATTTCCGCGCCCTCTCAGGAAAAGTTGAAAGCAATGCAGGCAGACGTGGAGGCGGAGCTGACGCGCTCAAAGATTGCGGTGGACAAGCTGTTCCTCCGGCAGAAGGAAGGATTTGAAAGCGTGCAGCCCTGCGGGAAAAACAGGTTCGGCATACAGTTTGAACGGGTGCTGCCCGCCGCCAGCACCGCCAACCTGTATCCCTTTAATTATAGCGGCAAAGCTGATCCGGAGGGCTTTTATATCGGGTACGACAAGTACGGCTCGAACCTGTTCATAGATTTCCGAAGGAAAACAGCCGATAAAACCAACTCCAATATCCTGATCCTCGGCAACAGCGGCGAGGGCAAAAGCTACCTCATGAAGCTGCTGCTCTGCAATACGCGGGAAAGCGGCATGGATATTGTCTGCCTTGACGTGGAATCGGAGTATGCCGACCTGACGGAGAACCTTGGCGGCTGTTACATCGACTTAATGGAAGGAAGGTACCTGCTGAATGTGCTGGAACCGAAACGCTGGGAGGAGGGCGGCGCGGTTCTGTCAAGGCACATTTCCTTCCTGCGGGACTTTTTCCGCTCGTACAAGGATTTTTCCAGTGCGGAAACCGATGTGCTGGAAATTTTATTGGAACGGCTGTATGAAAGTTTCGGGATAACGGAAAACAGGAACCTTGGGGAACTGGAACACGATGAGTTCCCCATTTTATCAGACCTTTACGCGCTGGCGGAACAGGAACTGAGCAATTATAAGGAAGAAAAAAGCAGTATTTACACGCAGGAAACGGTGCGTGATCTGTGCCTGAAACTAAAATCCATCTGCGTTGGCGCGGACAGCCGCTTTTTCAACGGGCATACGAATGTTACATCAGACAGTTTTCTGTGTTTCGGCGTCAGGGGCATCATGGACGCGGACGTGTCAATCCGCAACGCGATGCTGTTCAACGTACTGTCCTATATGTCGGACGCACTGCTGTCAAAGGGGCATACGGCGGCGTTTATTGACGAGGTACACGCCTATCTGTCCAACACTGTGGCGGTGGAATACATCAGGAACGCCATGAAGCGCGTGCGGAAACGGGAAAGCGCGGTGGTGCTTGCCAGCCAGAACATAGAGGACTTCAACCAGCCGGGGGTGAAAGAGCTGACGAAGCCGCTGTTCACGATCCCGACGCACCAGTTCCTGTTCCACCCCGGTAAGATGTCGAAAAGCGAATACATGGAAATGCTGCATCTGGAGGAAAGCCTGTTCGACCTGATCAGCCATCCGGCGAAAGGCGTTTGTGTGTTCCGGCATGGCTCGGAGGTGTTCCATCTGGTGGTGAAGGCCGAGCCGTACAAGGAAAGGCTGTTTTACAGGAAGGATTAAAACCTTGGAGGCTCTGCCTCCAAACCTCCGCAAGCCCTTTGAAAAGGGCTTGACCCTAAACTTTATTGCGGAAAACTACGTTTTCCGAAGGATATGAACTTTTTATATTCTTGCAGAAGTGCCCTCCATCGCATGAAATGCGATGGCAAACGGGTCAAGGGGCGTGCCCCTTGCAGGGTGTGGGACGGAGTCCCACGGTCTTAATGCTTTTCAGGAGGTGAAGGACTGTGAAAAATAAGAAATTGCAGGAGGCTGCACTGGTGAGAGGCCGGCGCAGCCTCCTTGGCATTTATCAGGTGAAAGAGGATAAACGCGACTATCTCTTTGCCGGAACAAGGGAACTCGGCCGGAGGGGGTTGGAGATCCATAGGGAGAATTACGAACTGGTTTATGTGGAACCCCTGCGGTTCACGGATACGCTGGAACAAATATATCAGCGGTTTAACCTGGACAGGCCGGAGGATTTTACAGGGCGTTCGCTGTCGGTCAGCGACATTGTTGTGCAGAACCGCGAAGGAAACATATCTGCGGCATTCGTGGATTCCTTTGGTTTCGCAAAAACTCCGGAATTTATAGACGAGATTTTGCAGGCAAACGATATGCATATCCTGGAAGAACTGGACGCTCTCCAGCCGGGCGATACGGTGCGGCTTTCCTCCGGCAGTGAGCTGCGGATTTCAGAAACGCAGGAGATCGACTGGCACGGCTGGGAACAGACGCTCTGTGGGATAGATCCGGAAGGCCGCCCTGTCCGCTTCCATATCGCGGAGGTGGAACAGGCATTGGTCGGGGGACAAGAGTATTTTTGTCCGGAACAGGAAACGGAACTATATTTTTATGTAACCGGCAGCAGCGGGAGGAACCCCCTGCTGGTGCATCCGTTTGCCAGGCTGTCAGAAGCCGTAGAGTATTACCGTGGGATGCCGCCGGAACATGGAAAAACGCTTGGGATTGAAAACCGGAACATGGGAAACGTAGAACTGGTGCGGTACATAGATGGGTCGGACGTCATGTCGGTAGATTACAAACGGCTGTATGGCGGCTGGAACCCGGCGATCTTTGCGGCGGTACAGGAACTGAAGGAAAAATTTTTCAACGGAGCAGAGGAAATCAAAGAAGGAGGCGTATCTGAAATGTCAAATGATGCAAGAAGTGAATGGTTTGAGCGTGTGGAGATTGATGGCGTGGAGGCATTGTTCACTAACGCAAGGCTGGACAGGGACACTGTACCGGAAGTGCTGTACTGCTACGATGTCAGGGAAACAGATGGTTTCAGCGGGATTCCTGCAACGCTCGAACGCTATGTCATGGCGAACCATTGGGGGACGGTTCTGTCAAAGCAGGAATTCCCGATGGAAAACGGTTTTTATGGAGTCAAAGAAGATGACTTCAACTACCTTGGCGAAATGGTAACGCTGGAGGAATATATGCAGGAAACACAGGAGCAAAAGCCTCCTGAGAACGGAATGGATTTCACTCTGTGACGGGACTTTTTTAATGCAGGAAAGCCTTGGAGGCTCTGCCTCCAAACCTCCGCAAGCCCTTTGAAAAGGGCTTGATCCCAAACTTTGTGTCCCGCCGCAAAAAATGCGGCGGCTGAAGGGTCGAGGGATGAAATCCCTCGCGGGGTGGTGGGGCGGCACCCCACGGTCTTTATCCAGACAAAAGAAAAGGAGGCGGTGCGATGGCAGGCCCAATGGCAGCCCTTGCGGCGAAAGCTGCGGCAGGGCTGGTAGAGGATAAAAGGCTGCGGACGTTTGTGGCGTCTGTGCTGGCGGGGCTGGTTATCATGCTCCTGATCCCGTTCCTTGCGCTGGTTTCCATTGCGAACGCTAAGGCGGGGTACAGCCAGGAAATCGCAAGGATTGTGTTTGACGGGGGCGAAATCCCTGAAAACGTTTCGGAGGAACTGGCGGAATACATGGAAGAAATGATGGACGCCTTTGAACGGCTGGAAATTGCGATAGAGGATTTTGAGGACGTGGAACTTGACGAAACGAAAGTCAAGTCCTTTTTTTATGTCCTTTATTTCACCGAGGATAAGCCGGATTTCGATTCGGATTTCTATGAGGATTTCGTAAACTGTTTCACAGATGCCGAAGATGATGAAGAAATATGCTCCGCGCTGGAAACCTTCCTCCCCTACTCTTTTACAGAAAGAGAAAAGGAGGAAATCCATGAATTATACCTGTTTATCAAGTTTGGGTATTCTTCGACAAACCAGATGGGCGGGATTACCGGAATCCCCGGAGAGGCGTTCAGCGACGAAACATTCGCGAAGCTGATGGGAGAGGCAACGAAACATATCGGAAAGCCATATGTCTGGGGCGGAAGTACGCCCTCCACCAGCTTCGACTGTTCCGGTTTTGTCTGCTGGTCATATACGAAATCAGGGGTGTACAACCTCCCCCGCACGACTGCGCAGGGTATTTATAACCAGTGCGCGCCTGTGGCGAAGGAGGATCTGAAGCCGGGGGATCTGGTGTTTTTTACTGGAACTTATAACAGCAGTTCCCCGGTTTCGCATATCGGAATCTATGTCGGAGATAACCAGATGCTTCATGCAGGCGACCCGATTGGTTACGCCAATCTGGGAAATTCATACTGGATCAAGCACTGGTACGGCGGCGGCAGATTATTGGAATGAGGTGGGAAAATACATGAAAAGGATAAGTATAGAGGAATTGAAACAGATGCGCGGCAGCGAAGGGCTGGTGCTGCAGGGCTGCGGCGGTGATTTACAGGAGTGGGTGGACGGCATTCATGAGATGCTGGCGGAGGAAGGGATATTCAAAAACGGCGGTACGTTCCATGAGGTGTATTCGTTTGAAAATGACGGGCTGACCTGTCTTTTATTTGATATGGAGGACGTAGATCTGGACATAGGAAAGCTGACGGCATGGCGGCTGTCGACCCGTGAAAATTTCGGCAGCATGTGGTTAAGTGATTATCTTGACAACCACATAGGCATGGATTCCGAGCAGAAACCGGAGCAGAAACCGGACTGCGAATTGATCGGGCAGGACGGAAACATCTTCAACCTCATGGGAATTGCGTCAAAAACATTGGAGAAAAACGGCATGAAGGAACAGGCGGAGGAAATGGTAAAACGCATTACCCAAGAGGCGTGCGGTTACAGCGAGGCACTGTGCATCATCGGGGAATACGTCCATATCACCGGCCCTGACGAGGAACCGGAAGATGGAATAGGCATGGAAATGTAAGACGGAAAGGAGCTGTTGAAAATGAAAACAGACGAAAAAAATGAACGCTGGCAGGAGGAATTTGACCAGATGAAGGCTCTCCTGCATAAACTGCGGGGAGAGGAAATCGATATATTCCGGAGCTTCATAGAAAGGGTTCTCTTCCTGAAAGAGAAAATAATGAGCCGGTTTGACCCGAAGGAATCCTGCATCAGTGTAAAACTGGACATTTTCGGTCTGGACGATCGCAGACAGGTTGAACTGCTGCGGGAGCTGTTTTTGGCGGATGAAAGGATATGGGACGCCGACATAGACATATTACGTGGGCATATGGAACTCTATCCGGCAAAGCCGGAACATACATATGTGCCGATAAAAATAGATCATGAAAAGCACTATGGATCTGCGGAGATGAACAGTTATATCCGCAGCTTTTCACAAGCCGAGGGCTGGTTTCAAGCAGCCGGGGACATACGGTGCGGGGTGACGATTGAGAAAACGGTCACGCTGAATGATGAGGACTTTGCCTTTTTTGGCAGGAACATCGGGCAGGATACGCCCTTCACGTCCGGCGGCGGGGCGGAACAGTTTGTCGACCATAACGGTGAATGCCACTGCATTCTGGTCAAACCGGAGGGCAGTGACCATGGCATTCTGCTCTGCAGGGATGAAAAAAGCGGCGAATTTTATTCCGGCTATTTCCCAAACATGGAGTGGTTCGAGCAGCCGGAACAGGCTCTGGATACGCCGGAAAACGGCATGGATTTATGTTGAGGTGGTCATGATGAAGCAGACAACAGTACAGGTAAAATTTGATTCCGACAGGTATACCGCACTGCTGCGCTATGCCGGAAAGAAAGACGTCCCGGTGGAAAAGGAGCTGACGGATACGCTGGAACGGCTCTATAAACGGCTCGTCCCCGCCGACGTCAGGGAGTACATCGAGGATATGGAAATGGAAAATAAGGAGAAAAGCGGGTCAAAAAAGAAGGCTGCGGCAGCGGAAAATGAACCGGAAGAAATATCACATTCCGCCCCGCCAATGGCAGGGATATAAACCGGAAGTGCGGCTGGCAGGCACAACCGCCCTTTGTCGCCCCTGTCCGCCCCTGTGTCGGCTCTTTGAAAGCCGGTCGGGGAAATGACGGGGGCAGCACTAAAAGCGAAATTTGAGCCGAATAAAAGGGAATTTGAAAAAGGAGGTTTCAAACAGTGGAAAAGATGGTTTCAAAAGGGCTGAAGCAGCCCTTTTTTTCATGCTGCGGATGCAGGAACCCGACAGGAAAACAAGGACAGAATGGACTGCAAAAGTGCTTGCAGGTTAAAGCGCGCCATCAAACCTGCCGCGCGAATCCCTCAAATCCCCGCAGTGCGGGGATTTTTCCGGCTCCAAGGCTGGCATCAAAAACGGAGGGCTGCCATCAGGCGGGGCATCTTTCTAAAGGCAGGAACGAAAACGTGCTTAGGAAATAAAGGATTTTCAAAGCCTTCCGCCAGACCTCAAAACTGGCATCAAGGGGCTTTTTAGAGAGAATATTGGCAAAAGAAGGAGGCACAAAAGATGGAAAACAAAGCGAACAAAATCACGATACGGCTGACCGATGAAATGCTGAAAAAATGCGAGGAGGGTATGGAAATCTCCGGCTGCGGCATACGCAATGACTTCGTAGAACGGGCGATTGAGTTTTATACTGGGTACCTTTCCACCCAAACGCATACGGATTTTTTAGCGGACGCGCTGGTAGAAAGCATTGCGGGAACGGTGAAAACATCGGAAAACCGAATCGCCCGCCTGCTGTTCAAGATTGCAGTAGAGATGGCGAAGCTGGAACAGATGCTTGCGGTCATCAACGAGATGGACGAGGAAACTATCCAGCGGCTCCACATCCGCTGCGTGAATGATGTGAAAAAGCTGAACGGCATACTCCGCATGGAGGACGCTGTGAAATTCCAAAGGGGTGAAACAGATTGATTTATAAATTTTACAGCCCTGTCGCGGCAGTGATTGACTACACAGGGAATGACAGGCTGGAATACGCGGCCTATTTTGATTACGACCCGGCTGATATCTGTGAGGAAGGCGAAGCTGAAAACTTTGATTATCTGCTTGGCGAGGACATCCTGCAGTTCGCTGAGGATATCAACCGGGCGATCCAACAGGATTGGAATGAGATAAAAGCAAAAAGCGGGTTCATGGAATTCTTTTTGTGGGACAGCCGACAGGCACAGACGGAAGTATTTGAAAAAGTGGAATCAGCCTTCCCGAAAATTGAAATTGTTAATGATATAGCTTACGCTGTGACGGAGTGCAGCATCAGAGCAAATCTGACGATAGGCGAGGTAGAAACGCTGAAGGATTACTTCTCCGGGCAGTACAGCGATGGCTGGGGCGAGAGTTTTGAGCAGCACGCCATCAAGACAAAATGGGGCGCACTGTATGTCTGCTTCTGGCCGGAGGGTTTTATGATGGAAACGGAAGAAGAATTCCAAACGCGCATTGGCATGGAGGGGCAGAACGCCATGAGAGAACCTGTGGAAGAAGAAAAAAATATATTTGCACCTATGGAAGAAGAAAAAAACATGTCCGCACTTGCGGAAGAAGAAAAAAATATATTTGCATATGTGGAAAAAATCAGGGAAGAACTGCATGAAACAGTTGACAGGGAAATAGACAATTTCCTTTTGCGGCTGGAGAACGGGGAACTGCTGGAATCCAAAAGTGGATTAGAGAGGGAGATTCCCCTCTCCGCCATGCCTGCATATTTTAAGGGGAAAAAACCTGTGGCCGTCCTCTATCCGGATGGTGCGGAGGCGGCTGCCCCTACATGGAAAAAAGCGGCGGTGCATCTCCTGCAGCATTGTGCGGAGGAACCGGAAATGCTTGAAAGACTGAAGGAAATTCAGGGAAAAGTGTTCGGCAGGAACCGTCTGCTTTTTGGTTCAGACGGGAATGGAATGGATTCCCCGCTGGAATTTTATCCGGGAATGTTTTTGGAATCGAAATTTGATACGGAAACACTGCTGAAGGTAATCACCAAACGGATTTTCGATGCTGTCGGCTACGATTACGGCGGAATCCGTTTGAGGGTAGCAGATCCTGCTCCCGGCTTCCGAATGGAGAAAACGCCGGAAGAATTTGAAGAAACTAAAATTAATGAGAAAGGAATCCGAGAGGAAGAAAATGGAGAAGGTTTTTCTTTGACGATGTAAAGGTGAACCCGTATGCCAAAAATTATTTTTACATCACGCTACATCACCGGCGCAAAGCCGGGGCAGGTCAAAAATCTGCTGAACTACATGGCAACGCGTCCGAACGCTGAAAAGTTTTCAGCGGCGGAACCTGCAGAGGCAATGGTTAAGCAGAAGGAATGGATCGAGAAGGAACTCCAGAAATCTCACAGCCTGAAAAATCTGTATGAGTATCAAGATTATGAGGAAAATCCGACAAGTGAAAACGCTTCTGAGTTAATCAGGAAGATTGCGGAACAGCAGTTGGAAACGCAGGAAGGGATTGAAAATTATGTCGGCTATCTGGCGAAGCGTTCAGGGGCAGAACGCGGGGATCAGGATCATGCGCTGTGGAACGGCTCGGATGAACCGATTGACCTGCGGAAAACCATGCGGGAGGCGGCGGGACACAAAGGCAGGATATGGACGCACGTCATTTCCCTGCGCAGAGAGGACGCAGAACGCCTTGGTTATGACAATGCAGCGGCATGGCGGGAGCTGGTGCGGGAAAAAGCGCCGAAGATGGCAAAAGAAATGGGAATCCCGGTTGATGATTTCGTCTGGTATGGCGCGTTCCATAATGAAGGCCATCACCCTCATGTCCATATTTTTTGTTACTCGAAAAAAACGAAGCAGGGATATCTGTCAAAGAAGGGCATTGAGAACCTGCGGCGTTCCTTCGCGTCTGAAATATTCCATGATGACCTGCACCACATCTATGTCCAGAAGGACGCACAAAGGGAGGCGGTAAAAAAATATTTCGAGGAAGAACTGCAAAAAGCTGTCGCAAAAAGCCATGCTTCTAATTCGAGAGCCGAAGCCCTGCTGTTGAAGCTGGCGGCAAATTTGAAAACCGCCAAGCATAAAAAGGCTTACGGGCGGCTGGACAAGGAAAACAAGGTTCTGGTGGATGAGATTGTCCGAGAACTCAGCAAGGACGAAAAAGTCAAGGCGTTATATGAAAGCTGGCTGGGGCTGAAGGACGAGATTTCATTCACCTATCAAAATACAAGGCGTGCAGGGAAAAGCCTTGCCGATGAACCGGAGTTCCGGAACATCAAAAACATGGTTCTGAAATGTGCAAGGGAACTGTCAGAACAGGAAATCCAGAAGGACAGCAAGGTTGCGGCGCAGACAGCCTTCCTCCGTCTGCTGAAAAACATCAGCAGGATATTGGAAGAAGATATGGAACGGCAGAAAAATGAAATGCCGCTGACGGATAAAAAGCTGCTGCGGAAACTGCTGGAAAAGAAAGAAGCGTTAGGGCAGAAGATATGATGCAGTCTGCAGATAAAATCAGGGCTGTGTTGAAGAATGGAGGTAAAACATTTGGTATGGAAAAAATACAGGATAGAACTGGAACTGACGGGCATTACCCGGAAACGTGCCGCAGAACTGCTTGCGGAGCAGTTTGAAAACCCGCCGAAATATTCCTTTGACGGGGATCGGTATACTGTAACGGATACGAGGGGGAGGGAATGGTTCACCCTTCCCTCCCCTGACATACGGGCGGAGAAATGGAGCAACGGCAGGATGGTTGGAGCGAACCACTTATATCAGGTAAAAGCCTGCACGCCTTTTTTATATGAAAACGAGTTTGATACGCTTGCTGAAATGCTGGAACGGCTGGAAACGGGCGGCGCGTCCCTGAACGAAAGCACAAATATGGCAGTTCTGCTGGATATGACAGGACTGGAGAGCCAGAGCAAATTCATCGAGAACCTTTCAAAAATTTATGAAAGCAAGGGCGTGCTTCTACAGAAAGCAATCGGTAAAAATTTTGACCGTATTGCTAACTGTTCTGCGTTGGAAGAAACGGGCGGGGTTTCATTGCCACTGTTCCCTGCCAGTTTTTGTCCGGATGATGTGAAGGGCTATATCCAGCTTTCGCAGGGCATCTGCGGGTTTGCTGCAAAAAGCAAGGCGATACGGAACAAGGAAAACGACTCCCCGAATGAAAAGTTCCAATTGCGGACATGGCTGGTGCGGCTCGGATTTGTCGGGGAGGAATACAAGCACGCAAGGAAGATGCTGACAGAAAACCTGAGCGGCAACAGCGCGTGGCTGCGGAAAGCGGAACCGGAACCTGCATTGGAAAACCGGCAGGAAGAAACTATGTTAAAACCTGTGCTGCAAAATCAGCAGGATGAAGCTGTGCCAGAATCTGCACAGGAAAATCATCAGGAGGATACGGAAGAAATAGGCGGCAGGGACATGGAATCCCCTGAATCTTCCGAGGAAGATAATGCCCCAATATTGCCAGAAAATGAAATGACGATGTAGAACGGCCATGACAATGATCATGGCTGTTTTTTTGGAGGCGGTGCGGTGATACAGGACTATAACTTTGGCATTGAAATTGAAATGACAGGGCTGACGAGGAAAAAAGCAGCAAGAGTCATTGCAGAGCATTTCGGTACGGTGCCGGAGCATGTGGGCGGCAATTATGATAAATATATTGCAAGAGATCCATTGGGACGTGTGTGGCAGGTTGTCAGCGATTCAAGCATTGAATCCTGCCGGAAAATCAATGGCAGTCTTCAGTATGTAGACGACAGAAGCTATCAGGTAGAGATGGTCAGCCCGATCTGCAGCTATTCCGATATTGAAACAATACAGGAGATTGTACGGAAACTCCGTGGGAAAGGCGCTGTTTCAAATGAGTCGACAGGCGTCCACGTCCATGTTGACGCAATGCATTTTGACGCCAACAGCCTGCGGAACCTGACAAATATCATGCGGAGCAAGGAGGATATTTTATATAAAGCGCTTCAGGTGAATATAGACAGGGAAAATACTTATTGCAAAAAAGTGGACGAAGGATTCCTGCAGCGCCTGAACGAGTACAAACCGAAAACGCGGGAGGAATTAAAACAGCTTTGGTACAACGGGGACGATGGCAGCGGGTATCATTATCATCACAGCCGCTACAAAGGTCTGAATCTTCATGCTGTCTTCCAGAAAGGGACAGTTGAATTCCGTTTGTTTAACGGCACGACCCATGCCGGAAAAATCAAAACCTACATACAGCTGAGCCTCGCCATCTGCAATCAGGCTCTGACGCAAAAAAGCGCGAGATTCACAAGGACGCAGTCGGCAAATGAAAAATACACTTTCCGCACATGGCTCCTGCGGCTGGGGCTGATTGGTGAAGAATTTAAGACAGCAAGGCACCATCTGCTGGCAAACCTGGACGGGAATATTGCGTGGAAAGAACCGGAACAGGCCGAGCGGCAGAAGGAACGGATGCAGACACTGAGTGTCGCGAGATTGGAAAATGTGCAGGCGGAACAGGAAACGGGGCAGACGCCCCGACAGGAACAAAATGAAACAACAGGATATGATTATGGATACGGAGGAATGGAATTATGAGATATTACATCGCTTATGGGAGCAACCTGAACACAGAACAAATGAATTATCGGTGCCCAACGGCAGAAAAGCTGCAGACATCAGAACTGGATGGCTACCGCTTGGAATTCCGTGGCAGCGAGAATAATGCCTATGCAACGATCCTGCCGGACGAAGCGTGCAAAGTCCCCGTCCTGCTCTGGGAGATACAGCCGGAGGATGAACAGAAGCTGGATCGTTATGAGGGCTGGCCCCGATTCTACAGGAAAGAAAACCTCGAACTGGAAATCGGGGGACAGAAACAAGAAGCAATGGTTTATATCATGAACGATGGCTTTGAAAGAGATATGCCAAGCGAAAGGTACCTTGCCACAGTCATGGAAGGATATGAAGAAGCCGGCTTCGATCCTGCGCCGATTGAAATGGCACTGGAGATGAGCGAATGGGCGATTGCGGAACGGGAAGGACTATCGGAGATTGAAACGGAACCAGATTTTGAAACGGAACCAGATTTTGAAACAGAATCAGATTTTGAAATGGAACCAGATTTTGAAACGGAACCGGAGTTTGAAGTGGAACAAGAATCCCCTGCAGAGCCGGAAATGAAAATGTGAGAATAAAAGGCGGCGGAAATGAGGTGGAAGAATGGCGTTTATGTTGACCTACGATGAAAATATGTGCAGCAGCTTCATGCAGACGCTTTGCCCGTCTGCAAAGCTGTCGATAAAATGCAAGGTGAAGGGCTGGCGGCTGGTGCTGCGGAGGTTTTTTGCAGGCGCGGAGTTTTCGATAGAGCCGGGGGCGGAAGAAGATTCCATCCCTGCTGTCCTTTGGGAAATCGACAGCGCGGATGAAAAAGACCTCGCGGATTTTTACCCGAAAGAACTGTATGAAAAGATTTTATTCAGTTTTCATACGGGGGAAAGCAGGATAGCGGCTTTTGCGTTTGTTCTACGGAACCACGAAACGGCACTGCCGGAGGATGAGTATATTGAAAAGATTGCGGCGGCATACGCGGAACATGACTTTGATTTCTGGTTTGTGGAACAGGCGATGGATTCGGCTGCGGATATGATAAAATAATATATGGATAGAAGAATCCGGAGAGTTCTTAAAAATACGCCGCAGCATAAGAAAATGTGGTATACTATAAAGAACCACAGGACTACTTGGTTCCCAAAAGACAATTCAGTAAATTTCCTGCTCCAGAGAATCAAAAACAGGAGTGGAGAAAAATTCGGCTAACGTAATATCAAGCCCGTCACAAAGTTTCTTTATTGTGACGATGCCGGGATTCTGGCTTTCACCATTCAAAATGCTTTTTATTGTAGACTGTGGAACAGCCGAAAGATTGCTTAACCCATTTGGCGTGAGTTCACGCGCATGGCATAACTCAAGAATACGGGCTGCAACTGCCTCACGTGTATTCATAGGCAAATCCTCCAGAGTGATTTGTCATTATGATATACTATTTTATAGCTATAAATTAGTGATATATCACTATAAATAAAAAGGAGAAGCAAAAATGAAGAAGAATCAAAATGAAAAAGCAGAAAAAAACGAAGCGTATATGCTTCGGCAAATTGAAGAATCAAACCAGATCGTTACATTGCCAGAAGAAGAAATGGATTTATATGCCCGTGTGATTTTATACAGGGTACAAAAAGTGAGCCCTTCCCCAAAAAGTGGACAGAAATACTCCACAAAAAATCGAATAAAAACCTGCCTACAAAAACAGCAGCTTCATGCGGCTGAAACAAATTTCCGCTCATAAGTGCATGGGGATAGCCAGCCAATGGTGGAATGCGGCCGCAGGGAATTATAGTACGCTTCGATATACAGGAAAATATCCGCCTGCGCCTCCTTGCGGGTAGCATAATGCCGCAGGTGAACCCGTTCACATTTCAAGCAGCTGAAAAAGCTTTCGGCAGCTGCATTATCATAAGGATCGCCCTTCCGGGACATGCTCTGGAGCATATGCAGCTTTTTCAGATGCTTCCGGTAATCGGAAGAAGCATACTGGACGCCCCTGTCGCTATGGAAAATAAGCCCTTTCCCCGGGCGTTCCCGATGCACGGCCATATCCAATGCGTCAATTACCAGCTGGGTATTGATGTGGTCGGAAAATGCATAGCCAGCTACTTTTTTTGTGCATAGATCCTTCACAACCGCCAGATACAGCCAGCCTTCTGCTGTTGGGATATAAGTGATATCCCCGCACCACGCCTGGTTTGGCATGGGAAAAGAGAACTGCCGCTGGAGCAGGTTTGGGGCAATGGGACAGCCGTGCCTGGAATTCGTCGTGGCTTTGTAGGCTTTTTTACGCAGGGAATGGATACCCAGCTCTTTCATCAGCCTGTGGACGCGCTTGCGTGAGCAGTGGAATGCTGGTTTTAGCAGATGATAAAGGCTGTCCAGCCCCATTGCGGGATACTTTTCATGCAGGCGTACAAGTTCCCTCGCCAGTTCCTGATTGCGCTGTTTGCGGCGGCTGACGCCGCGGTTAAGCCATGCATAATAGCCGCTTCGGGAGATTTCGAGAATACGGCAGAGCCATGCCACAGAAACTCCCTTGTACTCGGATTGGATAAACCGGTAAATTTCTTCTATGGCTTCGACAGGATGCCGACGGATTTTTTTAAGACGTCTATGACCTCATTTTTTTCTGCAATCTGCCTGCGCAGGGCACGTACCTCCGCTTCCAATTCCTTTGCGCGTTGGGCGTCGCGGTTTTGACGGTCAGTCTGTCCCGCATTGAAACCAGCTGCCTTCAGCCAGCTGCGCAGGGTATCCGTACAAATCCCCAGTTCCTGTGCCACATCCTTTGACGGACGTCCCTGCTCTGTAACAAGGCGGACCGCCCCTTCCTTGAAAGCATCATCATACCTTCGAGGAGTTCCTTTTTTGCCTTTTACTTCCATAAGTGCTCGCTCCCTTCTTTTCCATTATAACGAATGATTTGTTGTCCATCAATACGGGAAGGGTGACAAAGATCTGTTTGACCTGATAATGGAAGAATCTGGTGCGGATAACATGGAGTGGGAGCCTTTTATTTGTGTACTCGCTGATTCGGAAGAAGAACGCGACGCCGTTCTCAGGGTGATTTGCCGCGGAATGACAGAACGGTTTTATTCAGGAAGTTTCATATTTTCCAATGAAAATGTAAAATTCCTTCGGAAAGGCGATTATATACCAGAAGATGGAATCATAAAACTCAGGAGGCTGTTTCCCAAAGAGGCCGGGATCAGAATGATAGAAGCATTTTTCTATAAAACAGAATATGCCTATTATAGACATTTACAAGATATACAATCTACAGTGATGGCATGGGAAGATTACCTTGAGAAATTAATGAAGGATGAGGGAATGTTCGACACACTGGTTATGGCATTCCGTGAGGCGATTACAGGAATAGATTTTAAGTATCTATGGAACACAGATGGAATGCTTGAAATACAACCTGGCTTGATGACAGGAATTTATAAAATCCTGTGTGGGAAAACAGATACTGGAGGGGATGCATAATGGCATTATATACACAGGAACAGCTTGAAAAAGCAAATAATATTGACCTTGAGGATTTTCTTGCCCGCAGGGGCGCAAAGCTGAGGCGCACCGGAAAGGAAAGCCGGTTTTATTACTCCGATTCCGGCGGGGAACACGACAGCGTTTCCATTTCCGGCAACCGCTGGTACGACCATAAGAACCAGACGGGCGGCTATCCCATAAAGTTTATGCAGGAATTCTATGGGCTGGGTTTCCGGCAAGCTGTGTGGGAGCTGCTGGACGGGGAAACCGCCTGTGAAAACAAAGCCGCCACTATGTATGAAAATCATAAACCACAGGAAAGCCAAGCAGGCAGGCCGCCCTTCACCCTGCCGGAAAAAGCCGGAAACATGAAACGGCTGTTTGCCTACCTGCTGAAAACACGCCTCCTGTCGCGCGACGTGGTAAAAACCTTTGTAGATGCACATCTGCTCTATCAGGAAGGGAAATACAATAACATTGTTTTTGTCGGGACAGACAAAGACGGGAACCCCAAATCCGCAAGCGCAAAGTCTGCCGTGAGCAGCGTGAAGGGATTCCGTATGACAGTAACCGGCTCGGACTGCAGCTATGGCTTCTGCTGGCGCGGCGGCGGGGAGTGGCTGTTCGTATTTGAATCCGCAGTTGATATGATGTCCTACGCGACACTCTATCCTAAAAATTGGACGGAACAAAACTATATCTCGCTGGACGGGCTTTCTCCCAAAGCCATGCTGCAGTTCTTGGAGGAAAATGAGTATGTCAAAGAAGTCTATCTCTGTCTGGATTCCGATGCGGCGGGCATTGAAGCCTGTGGCAAACTCAAAGACCTGCTTCTGGCACGGGGGTATACGGAGGAACAGGTTTGGCAGCTCTCTCCCGCTTGCAAGGATTGGAACGAGGTACTGAAAGCGAAAAACGGAGTTGACGCCCAGCCTGCGCAGACGCACCCGAAAAAAGATGCTTACAGCAGGACAACAAAGCTGTTGAAATGGCTGAACGGGGAAGAAAATGCGTACTGCCAGTGGCGTGAAAAACAGGTTCAGAAAAACGGGCAGGGATTTTATATCCAAAGAATGGAAAAGGAATGGTCGGAACTGCGAAAGGCACAGATCAGCGGCGAAGATGCTTCCAGACGTATGGTAGCCGGGGCAGCGCGTATCGCAGACCTGTCGCTCTGTATGCTGAATGGAATAGAAAACGAAAAATCTTACAGGGGAATGCTTTCGGAACTGGAGTACAACTATAAACCTTATCAGGATAAACTGAGAATTGATGCAAGGATGAGAGAACTGCAAAAAGGGATTGGAGAGGTGCGGAATGTACCGGACAGCCAGTCTCTTTTTTTGTGCCTGAAAACGCTTGCGGACATGGCAATCCGGTTCGCGGTGTACCTTCAGACGGATTTTGCCGTTGAACTGAAACGAAGGAACAGCTTCCAGCGGGAACAGGAAACTGCCCCGGAAGCAAAGCAGGAAGAACCCACTCCAGTAGAGCAAAAATCGGAGGAACCGAGAATGGTGTTCTGAATCTTAAATTCAAATTTTATATGTGTTTTCTATAAAATATTGAAGTTTGAAAGCACTGGCAAAACGTAGTTTTGCCCAATAAAGTTTAGGGTCAAGCCCTTTTCAAAGGGCTTGCGGGAGTTTGAGGGCAGAGCCCTCAAGGTTTTAGGTTTTGGCTTTTAGGTTTTCAGGAGGTGTTCAAAATGCCAAGGGAAATTGCGGCACTGCTGCCGCTTGTACTGTTGTTCGGCGCGTTCCTTGTCGTGATGTTTGTTCTGAGCAGGAAATCGCTGGATATTAAAAGTAAAACGGTAGGCGATGGCCAGCACGGCTCCGCCAGCTTCGCTACGCCGAAGGAAATCAGCAAAGCCTTCCGGCGTATTGCATTCAAACCGGAAGAATGGCGGAAAAAGAATCCGGATGATCTGCCGCAGGGAATCATCGTTGGGTGCGAGATCCGGAAGGTTGGGAAAACGAATAAAGTAACGGCAATCGTAGATGAGGGTGACGTCCATGCGCTTATGATTGGCGCGGCGGGCGTTGGCAAAACCGCAAAATTCCTGTATCCCAATATGGAATACTGCTGTGCGTCCGGCATGAGCTTCGTAACAAGCGATACGAAGGGCGACCTGGTGCGGAGCTATGCGCCGATTGCGGAAAAATACTATGGTTACGATATTTCTGTGCTGGATTTGCGCAATCCAACGCAAAGCGACGGTTTCAATATGCTGCATATGGTGAACCACTACATGGACGAATATTTGCAGACAGGCACCCTTGTCAGCAAGGCAAAGGCAGAAAAATATGCGAAGGTGATTTCCAAAACCATTATGAATGCTGGAGGCTTCGACTCCTCCAATGCCGGTCAAAACGCGTATTTCTATGATTCCGCAGAGGGCTTGCTGACAGCGGTCATTCTCGTTCTTGCGGAGTTCTGCTCACCGTACCTGTTCTGCCCGGAACAGAGAAAAGGCAAGGCAGAGATGCTGGAGAAACGGAAACAGCAGTTAGAGAAGCTGCAGAAAAAATATGGAAAGCCGGAAGTAGCTTTTGAAGCAATCGGTCAGGAGAGAAAAATTTTCGATGTGAAGGTCGATTTATTTGAACCACCACAGGGAACAGGGGAAGAAAACACGGAACCGGACGAAGAAACACCTGCGGAGCCAGAGGAAACGCCTCTGCCGGGCAGCCAGCGGCATATTGTCAGCGTGTTCAAAATGATACAGGACTTACTGGAGCCATCTTCTGTCAAGGGAAAAAGCCGCTTCAAGCTGCTTATGGAACAGCTGCCCGATGAACATAAGGCACGATGGCTTTCCGGCGCAGCATTGAATACAGGCGATCAGGCGATGGCGTCCGTCATGTCAACTGCCCTTTCCCGTTTGAACGCATTCCTCGATTCAGAAATCGAACAGCTTTTGTGTTTTGAAACAAAGCTGGATACGGAAAAGTTCTGTAAAAATAAATCCGCTCTGTTCATTATTTTACCGGAGGAGGACAATACGAAGCATTTTTTAGTTTCCCTTTTTGTGCAGCAAATCTACCGCGAAATGCTCACCATAGCTGATGAAATGGGCGGAAAGCTGCCAAACAGGGTAATGTTCCTGCTGGATGAGTTTGGAACGTTGCCGGAAATACAATCTGCGGAAATGATGTTCTCCGCGAGCCGATCCAGAAGGATCAGCTTCGTGCCGATTATACAATCGCTGGCACAGCTGGAGAAGAATTATGGCAAAGAAGGTTCTGCAATCATTATTGACAACTGCCAGATTGCCATTTACGGCGGCTTTGCGCCAAACTCCGAAGCTGCGGAGGTGCTGTCCAAAACGCTGGGTGATAGAACCGTTCAAACAGGAAGTGTTTCCAAAGGGAAGGACAAGTCGACTTCCTTCCAGATGACAGGGCGCCCGATTATGACGCCGGACGAACTGAAAGTCATGCCGAAGGATACGTTCATTGTCACTCGAACAGGCGTGAAACCCATGAAAACAATCCTGCGGCTGTTTTTTGAATGGGGCATTGAATTGGGCAGCCCATATAAGCCGAGGAAATCTGAAGTGCGGGAAGTTTCCTATGCGGACTGCAGCATGATTGAGGATCTGATCCGCGAGAAATACGGCAGCAGGCAGGAGGAACAGCAGCGAAGGAACATACCGATGCCGACGAAAGGACAGGGAAACGGAAGAAATATTAGGACGTAAATAAGGAGGAAAACACATGGTAGATAAACTGAGAGCATACAAAGACACAGAACTTTCACCAAAGGCAATGCTGGTTTATTTGTACCTCTGCGGCCGTTCGGGGAGGGAAAGCAAAACCTGTTTTCCCTCCATCAAGACCATCAGCAGGGAGGTAAAACTGTCAGAGAGTTCGGTAAAGCGGTCGCTGAATGAATTGCTAGAGCGGCAGTACATTACAAAGGAACACCGCTTCCGGAATAACGGCGGGAAAAGCAGCAATTTATATTATATTTTATAAATAAGGATAATTTCACAACCTGCAAAACGGCAAAATTTCCAGACAGGGGCAGTCTGTCCATTTCCCGGACTATGCCATAGGCCAGAGTGGACGTAGAATGTTAACTATTCAATTTAACGTTAGTTACAGAAAAGAAAGATTTTAGGTTCACTCTGTATACATAATATGGGAATATATAGTACTCTATACAGAAAAAAGAGGTGCCTCCTTGTTAGAAATTTCGCGAACTTTATACTTGTTTTCCCATTTCGGACATCACATGAAGTACAGCATCTTTCTGTGAACTTGACAAACTGGACCATCTTTTCAGCAGGTCAGCCTGTTCGGGCGTAAGGGAAACGAAATCGCCTTCCGAGAAAAACTGGCTGAGGGAAATGCCAAAGGCATCGCAGATAGTTTCTAATGTCGATATGCCCGGTACGGTATTGCGGTGAAAAATATTTGCAACGGTTGATGGAGGTAGACCGGATTTTTTGGCAAGCCTGTATTCTGTCCAGCCATGTTCCTCCATTAATTCCAGAATGTGTCGTATTACGTCCAAAATACCACTCCCTTATGATTTTATTTTATATTTCAAATGAGGTATAAAAAAGAGTTTGATATGGTTGAAAATTCATCTCATTTGAGTTATAGTAAAAGTATATGGACAAAGAATTCGCATTTTACTGGTTTTGATTTGGAAATGATTGGAGGCAGGAAATTGACAGAAATAGTAAAACGGGTTAAGATAGCTGCTTCGGCAGTATTTCTCGATACAGCGGCACGCCGGATCAGGGAAATGAGGGCGCAGAGAGGGATGACCCGCAGGGAGCTGGCGAAGAAATGCGGCGTCAGTTTGTTCAAAATGGCTCGTATGGAATGCAATCTGGCAAAAATTGACATACATACCTGCGAGAGATTGGGAAAAGCATTGGATGTTTCATGGCTTTACCTTGTGGGGCTTGTAGATGAGAAAAAACCGGTTTCCTATGACACAAATATGTTTTTGAAAGAACTGGAAATCCATTTTAAGGATTAGCCAAGGAGGATTTTTGTATGCCATAAGTTTCCTTGTTTTTTGTCAATTTTCGTCAAATAGCACAAAAAGACAATAAAATAATTGTCAGTCCCCGATTTTCATCAGTATATCAATGACCTTTATATTGGTATTCTATTTTTATGTTTCAATAGGGCTCAATGTATTGTAAAATGAAAAGCAGCATTATCATTCAGCTGTCTTGCAAGCTAGGAAATCGCTTCAGATAAAGATAAAAATCCGTAAAAATAAACCATATAGACGATAAAGGCAGACTGCAAAATTTTGCACTCTGCCTTTTTATTTTTGTCGAAAACTACAAATACAATTTTTGTAAATCTAATTTATTGACATTTTAAGTCAAAAATGCTAAGATAAATAAAACTACAAATCATTGCAGTATAGTATTACAGAAAGGGGGTGGTAGTATGAAAGAAAAAAAGGTTACAGATGTTGAGTATACGGTACTGGAACTGCTTTGGAAATCAGAGGAAGCATTGTCCGTAGCACAGGTTGTAGAGCTTATGGAATACGAGAATGGCGTAAAATGGGCATATACGACCGGCGGAACCGTCCTGCGGCGCATGGAGAAGAAGGGGTATGTGCATTCTACGAAAAGAGGCGCTACATTTTTCTATACAGCGGTGCTTCAAAAGCATGAGGTACTGCAAAAAAAGGAAATCGTGCAGCAAGCGGGGGTGGAAAAGGCGGCAAATGTAATTGAGAACTGTTTTCAGGGTTCGTTCAGCAAGTTTTTAGCGGCTTTTTCCCGCGACAGGAAACTGACTCAAGAGGAATTTGACGAGCTTAAGGAATGGGTGAAACAGCACGATGATGATTATTAACAGGATTTTTATAACAGTATTCTTGCTGTCCATCGCAGGGACGATTGTAGGAAGTACTTTTTTGGCGATGCAAAGTTTTTTATATAAGCATACATCGGCAGAATTTATGGTTAAAATCAACAAGATTGTATTTTTTGCGTTTGTGATCCCATTTTTTTATATATGGGGACTGGTGGATCGCACAAACGAATATTTAACGCAAAATGATGTTTTGGTGATTGTGGAACAGGGAACGCTGAAAAAGGCGGTATATTCCTTGAAAGAAACGATTGGCTTTGCGGATAAAATATCGTTGTTCTGGCTGGTCGGGCTGGGGATTTACCTCCTGATTTATGTTGTCAACTATGCTGTGTTTGTGAATCGAATCCGAAAGCAGACATGGGAAATAGAAACCGGCATTTGGAGGGAACAGTTCCATACACTGTGCTGGAGTAACGGGCTTCAGGAGGAACGAATCAGGCTTGCGGCATCATCAGGACAGCAGCAGGTGTGTACCGTTGGTGTGTTTCATAAAACAATACTGGTGCCGGAATACCTGCTGGAAAAGCTGAATGAATCGGAAACAGGTATCATTTTGAGGCATGAGCTGACGCATGTCCGCAAGAATGACGTCCCGCTGAAAATAGGGATGTTTATGCTTTGCAGCCTGAATTGGTTCAACCCGCTTGTCTATTATCTGAATGAAGTTCTGGCAGAGTGGATTGAACTTAGCTGCGACGAGGAGATGCTTGCGTTTGCCGATTCCTCCTATAAGCATGAGTATGTGAATGCACTGATAAAGGTTATGGAGGAACAGCGTGAACAGGACGAATTGAGCGGACATAAATCCGCTGCGTATTTTCAAGATGGCAAAAGTTTAAAATGTATCAAGAGGAGGCTGAATGGGATCATGAAAAAGAAAAATGTAAAAAAGGCGGCTCAGGTATTGGCTCTTTCCAGCATATGCTGTGCGACGGTGTGCGGAACAGCGCTTGCGAGGGATCTGGAGTATCCGGTAAACGAGATCCTTTCTAACCATGCGGCTGTTTTTGAGGAAGAAACTTTCTTTATGGCTGACAAACTGGAAGATAATACCGGTTATAATTTTGTCAGCTTTAACAGCGACGCCATGGAAACAGTTTCTGTATTGAGTGATGATGCAGAGTATGAGGTTGTATATGAAGATGGAACAAGGAAAGCATTTGCAGAACAAGCGGATCAGGAAAGAGCCCATACGCACAAATATGTCGATACAAATGTAAAAAAGCACGTAAAGAAGAGTGATGGCTCCTGCGTTGTTACTACATATGCGGCGACTGAATGTACAGTATGCGGCAAAATGACCATTGGCAAGATGCTTTCTACAGACACGTTTAATCCTTGCCGCCACTGAATATACAGGAATTATCTGTAACTTATATTGAACATTGATTGCTTCAAAACAGCAGGTAAATACGTCAAAAATGACGATATTTATAAATTCTAAAGAAAGGGTGTGGTTTTATGAAGAAAACGGAATTTACAGAAACGGGGGTGAAAGAATATCCTGAATGAAAATGCAGAGAACGTGCGGCCAACACAAAAATCTGATTCAAACAGGATATGGTGAAAGTATATCATATTTTTGACAAATTGAACATAGTATTTTTATTGTGCTAATTTCCACTTTATGATTGAAAGGAGAAGATATGTATGTATAAAAAATTAGTAGCGTTGTTTATGGCTATGATTATGACATTTGGTGCCTCATTGACTGCATTTGCAAATACTGTAAGCGATGAAGAAGGTATCTGGGTTTTGATGAATTCAGATCCTGTGGAAATCGAAATTGATGGAGAAAAAGTCAAAATTCCTGCGAGAGAATATAAATATGTAGATCCAAATGGAACTGAACCAACGGGAATGTATCCAGAATATGAAGTCGGAGAAAAGAAACTCCTTCAATTTGCACTTACAAATCAGCAAATGGGACTGCCTAGTACTATTGCCGGAACGGTTACACTTACAAAAGCAATTAAGAAAAATGCAACTAAGTTGTTGGAAGAGTTGATTACAAAAAAAATGGGAGCAAACTTTATACCAGGATTGGCAATTGCATCTACACTTTTGGGTATCATAGCTTGGGTAAATGCAGAGGCCGGATATGATGGTTTCATTTTCTCTGTTCACACAGAATACTCAAGTATATTTTTGCATAAAGAAGGGTATTATGTTTATGGATGGGATATTACTAAAGCAGGCATGAAGCCAGCAACTAAGAAACAAATTGACGCAATAAAATAAAAGTATAGTAAATTGCACAAAATGAAAAAGCCATAAAATTAAGATTTAGTTTACAAGGCTATTGTTAAGTGAATTCATAGCATTCCACTGAGCAATAGCTTGTAAACTATAGCAGAGAATCTAGTCAATTAGCAGAACGAGAAATTTTAATACGCAAGAATGGTGATATATCATGAAAAATAAATTCCTAATAATAGTTACGTTATGTGGCTTCGTTATGGCATTTCCTCTTGTTGCTTCGGGTGCTATTGATATTATTGATAAAAGCCAATATTATTTCTTAGAAGCAGATGAAGTCACCTTAAAAAATAATGATAATGAGTTCCTCTTTTTCTCTTATAAAGAAGGTGGGAATATAAAAACATTTTCTTATATGTTATTAGGTGGAACTAAAGTTATTTTTGACGAAAATATAAATGAGCCAAAGGACATTGTACTTAGGAAAAATGGGTTTTTAGGGAAAGCAAAAATAATAATTATTGACAAAGAAAATAACGAGGTTTTATTGGAAACAGATAAAGAAGAAATTCAAATAACTTTGGAAAATAGCAAATTCTCAATTATTGTTGTTGGCGATTACTATTGTGGAGATATACAATTAGAAATTCAATGAGAAGTACATTTTTCTCATTTATTTAGTGGAACAGATCTGTGGCGAAATATCAAATTAACAGTGTAATCATTGTTTTTAAGCATTCCAAAGTATACATACCGAAGAAGTGTCATGATATACTAATGCGTATATTCAAGATATAACTACTTAGGCCCTACTCCGCAACCTCAGCAAACAAGCAAATACAAGCAAGGAGAAAAACAAGGCAAGAGTCAGTCTCAGCGATCTGGTGAGATTGAGGAGCAGCAGGGCAACGCCAATCACACAGAATGCGGTTTCCGGCAGATGCGCCATGACTCGGCTCAGGCCATAAGCAGTCTTGACCGTCCCGAACGTACCCTCTACGATGTTGCGGTCGCAGCAGCCCTGATATTCCTGTTTCTTTGCATGGCGGGACAGTGCCGGATTCTGGGGTGGCTTGCCCAGGGCTGGCTTGCGAAAATAGAATTTTATTAGTTCCCAATCCCCCTGTTATTTTTCAAACATTATAAGTACATGGTTATTACAATACAAAAGAGGTATGGACTTTAAGGGAAAAATAATAATGAATTTATCATTTAATCTGGCAATATGCAATTATTCGAAAGAGGAAATATCGTCGGGATAAGTAGTTGAAAAGATTCATAATCCATATCCCGCCCGGAATAAAGTTTGAACGAAAATACTTTATACTCATAGAATTACAAAAGAATATCTGCAAGTATATTTTAGATGTGCCGTTTTTTATGGCACGTCTTTTTTTATATTCCAAAAGATGCAGGGCACCGCCTCTGATCCAAATTTGTTGGTTTTGAAACTACAAATTTGGATTGGAGGATTTTATGGATACTGAGGATAAAAAATATTATATCCGTTTGAAATCGGAGAGAATAGAGGTAACAAAGGAGGTCTATGAAGCCTATTACTCAATGCAGAGGAAGGCAGCCTATCAAACAGAACGGGATTACAGGCATGATCTTTTGTATTATGATGCATGGGATTCGGAAAGAACAAACGGTGCAGAGTATATTCCAGATGTAAATTTTGATACTGAAAACGAAGCATTGAAAAGGCTTGATAGGGAAGATTTTTGGAAATACATAGATAGGATTGATAATAAATATCACATATGCCGCCTTATTGCTATGGGCAAAACAGAGCAGGAGATTTCTGAAATAATTGGGATATCTCAACAGGCTGTAAGCAAAGCAAAACGCCGGCTTTTTGCAAAACTAAAAAAGATTTTTGAAAAAAATTAAAATTTTTTTCAAAAGAGGTTGTAAAAACCCCTCTCTTTTTGGATTAAAAGTGAGGGGTTATTTTATTTCCCTTTTTGAACCTTGAAAATTTCATATCCAGCAATCAGGATACTTTACTCTGTACAGCCGGAAACGGAAAGCAGAGCCGGCAGTGCGCCATGAGGATCGCCGCAGCGGGGAATATAAAATCACTTTTTGGAATGTCCCGGCAGGCTGCAGCAGGATCGGAGCGGGAAAACTGTCGGCTGTGCGTCTTGGCAGGACGCATTGCGATGACCTGTGCAGAGCCATAATGATACGCCCGCCGAGTCCTAGACATCGCAAGGACGGCGGCCCGCACGAAGGGGGAGGTGAGATGCCTGTGAGCGTAAGCCATACGCTGTCCTGATTGCTGCCCATTGCCGAGGAAGTAGTGTCGAATACGGCAGATAGGAACTGTGGAGACAGGGCGTTCCTGTTTTGGATACGCCCTCCCCCACTTTTATGGTTTTCCCGTTCTATTTTCCAAATGGAAGGAGAAAGCCATAAAAACACATATAAATACAAAAATAATAAATAAAATCGGGAGGAACATTATATGACAGACACACAGGTAAGGAACGAAATCAATTACAGGAGATCGGTGTTAGTGCTGAAAAGGCTGCTGCAATTTGGCCTGATCACAGAGGAACAGGCAAAACAGATCGATATGTTGAACCGGGAATCTTTCCCACCGCTTTTGGAACAGTTATACGATTAACTGCTGGATGTGTGCATAAATTTCTGGTATCGTCCGTACTGAAGGAGGGAAAAGCATGGGAGGAAAAAAGATTGAAATCCTGCCCGCAAACAGGGAAACGGCGCAACAAAGCAGAATGCTCCGGGCGGCGGCATACTGCCGTGTCAGCACAAGCATGGAGGAACAGAAAAGTTCCTATGAAAGCCAGCTGCGGTATTACGAAGCATATATCGGCAGGAAACCGGACTGGACGCTTGCGGGGATCTACTCCGACAGGGGCATCAGCGGCACGCAGATGAAGAACAGGGCTGGATTCCAGAAAATGCTCACGGACTGCGGAAAAGGCAGGATCGACGTCATCGTCACAAAATCCATCTCGCGGTTTTCAAGAAATACGGTAGAATTTATCAGCGTAGTCAGATGGCTGAAAAGCCTTGGCATAGCGGTGTATTTTGAGAAAGAATGCATCAGCACGCTGAGCGCAAAAGGCGAAATGATGCTGACGCTTCTCAGTTCCATCGCCCAGTCTGAAGCAGAAGCGGTATCCTCCAACCTGAAATGGAGCATCCAGCGGCGTTTCCAGAACGGGGCATTCCGGCAGTTTACTGCACTGGGATATGATTATGATGAAGCGGGAGAATTAGCCGTCAACGAAACAGAGGCGGAAACTGTCAGGCTGATATTCAAAAGTTACCTTAATGGCATGGGAACCAGTGCGATTGCCGGACTGCTCAACGAAAAAGGGCTGAAAGGCAAACGCGGAATCCCGTTCAAAGACGGCGCAGTCCGTTATATCCTGAAGAATGAAATCTACACCGGAGATCTCCTGTCACAAAAGACATTCACAACGGATCTGCCGGAAAAACAGAAGAAAAAGAACAACGGCGAACTGCAGATGTATTTCATTGAAAACAACCATGAAGCCATCATATCAAAGGAGGATTTTGAAGCGGCACAGAGGATCATGGGCAGCCGGAGTGAAAACCTGTCGAACGGGCAGAGATACCTGTTCAGCGGGAAAATCGTCTGCGGGGACTGCGACGGCGTATTCCGCCGCAGGGTTACCTCCGGTGAGGTTTTCTGGCTGTGCGGGAACCATATCAAAGAGAAATCCTGCGGCCAGCCCCTTGGCGGGAAGGTGCGGGAAAGAGAGATTCAGCAGGCGTTCGTCCGGCTGTGCGGCCGATTGAAATGTAACGAAAATATATTGGAGGATTTGTGCAGAAGGCTGGAAGAAGCGGACGCCGCCCTGCGGCAGTCTGGAAACGGAAAAGAAATTTTAAGGGAAATAGAGCAGTTGGAAAAGCAGGAGCAGGCACTCACCCGGATGCTGGGGGACGGGTACCTTGATCCTGCTTTTTATATCCCTGAAAAAAACCGGATCAGGGCGGAACGCGAGAAGCTGGAAAAGGCCCTGGATCTTCTCGACAGCGGGACGGGAATGCAGGAACAGGCAGAAAAAACAATGGAAATGATTGCATCTCTGAAACACAGTGGAACCCTTTCGGGAGAGTTTGACGAAACATTGTTCACGGAAATCGTAGAGAAGGTTATTGTAAACAATCAGTCGGAAGTAGAATTCCGCCTGAATAACGGGCTGCACCTAAAGGAGAAAATTGGGGAGGTTTGAAGATGCGAAACCGCATTACATATGGATATAAAATCAGGGACGGGGAAATCCGGATAGATGAAAACCAGAGGGAAATTGTACTGAAAATTTTTGAATCCTATCTGGAAGGGAACAGTATCCGGCAGGTCATGCAGGAACTGAACGAAGCCGGAATCCCATCGCCAAACGGAGAGCTGTGGGTACATGGTGCGGTTGGAAATGTGCTGGAGAACAACAGATATGCCGGGGAAAACCAGTACCCCGCAATCATTTCCAAAGAAATGTTTGAGCAGGTACAGGCTAGACGGCAGGAGATCAGCAAAAAGCTGGGGCGCACGGCAAAAGCAGAACGCGAAAAACCGGTCTATAACGGTATGGTGTTCTGCGGGGAGTGCGGCAGGAAATACTGGCGGCTCCACAACAGGGAGAGATACTTCTGGAATTGCAACCTGCATTATACAAAGGGATGCAAAGAAAACGGTGAACCCTGCAAAGACAGCCGCAACATTACAGACGCTGAAATTCAAAAGGCATATATCCGTCTGCAAAACAGGATTTTCGATGGGGAAATTAAGGTAAAACAGCCGGTGGAGTGTAATCCAAAGAAACTGGAAATATGGAAAAGCAAATATGGGGAAATGCTGGAGAATGCGGACTGTTACGAAGATTGGAGCATTGCGGACGTCATCTTCCGCATTGCGGCGGAGGAATACGCGCAAAGCAGGGGCGTGGAAGATGCGACCATCATAAGGACGGCAGCTGCCACAGGCAGAACCGCAGTGTTCCAGCCGGAAAATTTCAAAAGGATTGTACGGAAAATCATCGTTACAAAGACAGGATTGGACTTTGAACTGACAAACGGGCAGAAAATTCGGAATGTGTAAAGACCGTGGGGCGCCGCCCCACCACCCCGCTGGGGCATCATGCCCCAGACCCCGATTTTCCGCCGCATGTGTAGCGGGCTTTCAGCCCGCTGCCGCGGCGGCAGATGGGGTCAAGGGGCGAAGTCCCTTGCAGGGTTTGGGACGGAGTCCCAAGGTCTTAAAAAAGAAGGAGGAATTCGATATGGTAAAAACAAAAACGAAAAAGAACGTGTCCATCATTCCGGGGAAAATGGAGCATGGAAAGAAAGTAGATGCAGAACAGAAAATACTGAGGGTGGCTGCATACTGCCGTGTCAGCACACAGCTGGAACAGCAGGAATCCAGCTTCGAAGCACAGAAAAATTATTATACAGAAAAAATCACAAACAACCCGAACTGGAAGCTGGCGGGCATCTATGCCGATGACGGAATCAGCGGCACAGACATGAAGAAACGCGATGAATTCAATCGTCTCCTGCAGGACTGCGAAGCCGGGAAGATAGATATGATCCTAACGAAATCCATCAGCCGGTTCGCGCGGAACACAGTGGACACGCTGAACACCCTCCGGATACTCCGCAAGAAGGGGGTTACCGTGTTTTTCGAAAAGGAGCATATAGATACGCATGCTGACAATGGAGAGATGATTATCACGGTACTCAGCGGGCTGGCGCAGGAAGAAAGTTTTAACCTGAGCGAGAACACAAGGTGGGGCATCATCAGGAAGTTTGAAAACGGGACGATCATGCTGAACCATAACCGTTTTATGGGGTATACCAAAGGGAAGGACGGGGAACTGGCCATTGTGCCGGAGGAAGCGGAAACGGTGCGGCTGATATTCCGGATGTATCTGGAGGGGACAAGCATTGCGGGTATCAAACGGCATCTGGAGAAGGAAGGAATCCTGACGGTAACGGGGCGAAAAATCTGGAATGAAGGAACCATCAGCAAGATGCTCTCTAACGAAAAATACATGGGCGACGCGCTTCTGCAAAAAAGCTATACTGCGGATTTTCTGACGAAAACAAGGAAGAAAAACAACGGCGAGATGCGTCAGTATTATATCACGGACAACCACGAAGGAATCGTCGCAAAGGAAATTTATTACGCGGTACAACGTGAGAAGCAGCGTAGGGCGGAACGACGCAAACCGGCCGTTACAAGGCGCACGAAGGAAAAGAAGAAGGGCTATTCCTCGAAATACATACTCTCCAACCTGCTTGTCTGCGGGGAATGCGGGCAGCCGTACCGGAGGATCACATGGACTAGGAACGGCGTAAAACGCATTGTCTGGCGGTGCAGCAACAGGGTGGAGCATGGCACGGAGTATTGCAAAAACTCCCCGACACTGGACGAAGAAGCCCTCCAGAGGGCAGTCATGCGGACAGTCAGTAACGTAGTAAGGGATTCGGAATTTGGCAGCGTCATGCAAAATAATGTTATACTGGTGATTGGACAGTACGCGGACAGCATACAGAGCGAAAACAATGAAATAGACGAGAAGATTGCCGGTTTGGAAAGAGAAATGCTCCAGATGGTAAAGGAAACCCCTGATTTCAATGATGGAGCATTTCTGGAAAAATACCGGACGCTGGGCGGTGAAATCCAGAAGCTGAAACAGAAAAAAATCTCAGAGGCAAATGTCCGGAAACTGCCGGTACCCTCTGAGATCAGGGAGAAAATCAAAAGCATGGACAGAAACGAAATAGCGTTTGACCCTGTACTGGTCGGGCAGCTTATAGAGAAGATTATTGCCAGAAACGCCAGAAGGATTGAAGTGGTGTTCAAGTCGGGATTGGTAGAGAATGGGTTTCTGGAAACAGAGGATTGAAAATTGGAGGGAACGAAATGAAAAGTGAAGGATTAGGGCTGTTCCGGGCAAGAAAGAAAAACAACGGGGAATGGCTGGAAGGATATTACTGCAGGGCATCGTCTGCCGATGATGGGAAAAGCGGGAGCGATGATGTGGTTATCAGAAATATTTTCGATTGAGCCCTTCCCCAAAAAGTGGACAGAAATACTCCACAAAAAACCGAATAAAAACCTGTCTACAAAAACAGCAGCTTCATGCGGCTGAAACAAATTTCCGCTCATAAGTGCATGGGGATAGCCAGCCAATGGTGGAATGCGGCCGCAGGGAATTATAGTACGCTTCGATATACAGGAAAATATCCGCCTGCGCCTCCTTGCGGGTAGCATAATGCCGCAGGTGAACCCGTTCACATTTCAAGCAGCTGAAAAAGCTTTCGGCAGCTGCATTATCATAAGGATCGCCCTTCCGGGACATGCTCTGGAGCATATGCAGCTTTTTCAGATGCTTCCGGTAATCGGAAGAAGCATACTGGACGCCCCTGTCGCTATGGAAAATAAGCCCTTTTCCCGGGCGTTCCCGATGCACGGCCATATCCAATGCGTCAATTACCAGCTGGGTATTGATGTGGTCGGAAAATGCATAGCCAGCTACTTTTTTTGTGCATAGATCCTTCACAACCGCCAGATACAGCCAGCCTTCTGCTGTTGGGATATAAGTGATATCCCCGCACCATGCCTGGTTTGGCATGGGAAAGGAGAACTGCCGCTGGAGCAGGTTTGGGGCAATGGGACAGCCGTGCCTGGAATTCGTCGTGGCTTTGTAGGCTTTTTTACGCAGGGAATGGATACCCAGTTCTTTCATCAGCCTGTGGACGCGCTTGCGTGAGCAGTGGAATGCTGGTTTTAGCAGATGATAAAGGCTGTCCAGCCCCATTGCGGGATACTTTTCATGCAGGCGTACAAGTTCCCTCGCCAGCTCCTGATTGCGCTGTTTGCGGCGGCTGACGCCGCGGTTAAGCCATGCATAATAGCCGCTTCGGGAGATTTCGAGAATACGGCAGAGCCATGCCACAGAAACTCCCTTGCACTCGGATTGGATAAACCGGTAAATTTCTTCTATGGCTTCGACAGGATGCCGACGGATTTTTTTAAGACGTCTATGACCTCATTTTTTTCTGCAATCTGCCTGCGCAGGGCACGTACCTCCGCTTCCAATTCCTTTGCGCGTTGGGCGTCGCGGTTTTGACGGTCAGTCTGCCCCGCATTGAAACCAGCTGCCTTCAGCCAGCTGCGCAGGGTATCCGTACAAATTCCCAGTTCCTGTGCCACTTCCTTTGACGGACGTCCCTGCTCTGTAACAAGGCGGACCGCCCCTTCCTTGAAAGCATCATCATACCTTCGAGGAGTTCCTTTTTTGCCTTTTACTTCCATAAGTGCTCGCTCCCTTCTTTTCCATTATAACGAATGATTTGTTGTCCATCAATACGGGAAGGGTGGCACGATTTCCCGATTTGATGGAATGCCGGAAAACTAACGGGATGGGCGGCTTGATAACAATACGAATTTATGATAATATAAAAACAAGATAAGAGATAAGGAAACGGAGAAAGGAGAAGGCGGTGGCTTATTTGAATACAATGGAAATAACGGAAAGTAGGCGCAGGGATTATCTGGACTGGTTTATAGATGATATTTTTAGCAAGTGAATGGAGAGTAACTTAGAACATAGGGAATAGGTGGTTTTCATTGGCTTGAATTAACAAATAAGTAATGGAATTAGGAGTATTAGATATAGTGAGTGTTGGAAAGGAAAATGATAGTGACAAGTTTGTTTTCTATACTATTTTATATACTGTTAGTTTATTTTGTAATGTTATTGCCTCAAATGACATTGCAAATAGTAAATTTTTTTGTGAAAGATTTTGTTCAGGGCGAGAACATTGCAACAATTATTTTAGTGCTTCTTATAATGCTTGTGACTTCTAATAAGATATATGGGAAATGTCACGGAATATATTGTAAGATGTATAAAAAAGCAAACAGGGGTATTAGTAGAAGTTTAATTGTAGCATTAATTTCATTTAATGATTTCATAATTTCAATACCCAAAAGGACAATCATATTCTTTTTCTATTTATTTTTGACAGTCGCTGACGAGATGGGGTATATGGTAGGAGAAACAAATTTTATGTTTGTAGGTATGCTTTTGATTGGACTAGATCGAGTAATTACAAATTGGAATAAAGAAAAAAAGATGCTATATGCTTATGGGAAAAAAGTTTATGGTGTTTCGGGAGATATTTTAGACGATCTAAGAAAAAAGTAATTTCAATATAAGTTAGATACAGATATATCCTGTTATCAAAAATTAGCAAAAACGGGATAAATGTTCATGATGTCAACACGGAAACTCTCAAAAACAAAAAGAAGGCAGTGATTGTTGATGCATTGAAGGACAAATATTCACTGCTGCCGCTGCTGGATAGGCTCGGTCTGCCCAAAAGCAGTTATTATTATCAAAAGAACGCCTGTAAAAGGCAGGATAAGTATCCCGGTATCCGGGAAAAGATTTCCGCCCTTTTCCATGAAAACAGCGGGCGTTAGGGATACCGCAGGATACACGCCCTGCTTCGCCGTGAAGGAATAACCGTTTCCGAGAAAACGGTGTGTAGAATCATGGTGGAAGAGGGGCTTATCGTCAAGGTGAAACGCAGGAGGAAATATAATTCTTATCAAGGAGAAATCCCCCCTCTGTGCCCAATAGGATAAACAGGGATTTCCATGCGGGAAAACCAAATGAAAAATGGCTTACTGACATCACAGAATTTGCCATTCCAGCAGGGAAGGTCTACCTTTCCTTAATTGTAGACTGTTTTGATGGGATGCTGCCATACTGGACGGTCGGTACGACGCTGGACGCAGCCTTGGTAAATAGCATGCTGGACGACGCGGTTTCACAGCATGGGGAGGCGGAACACCCCATCGTCCATTCTGACGGGGGAGCCACTACTGTTGGCATGGCTGGGACAGCCGTATGGAAAAGGCCGGGCTAGAGCGTTCCATGTTGCAAAAGGGATGTTCTCCAGATAATGTCGCCTGCGAAGGGTTGTTTGGCCGATTGAAAAACGAAATGTTTTACAACCGGGACTGGACTAGTGTGAGCATCCAGGAATTCATTAGCTCACTGAATAAATATCTGCTATGGTATAATGAAAAGCGGATAAAAATATCCCTTGGAAATATGAGCCCGCTGGAGTACAGGCAGAGCCTTGGACTGGCAGCATAACCGGCCCAAGAAAATGTCCGCACCCCCAAAGGGAGTGTCAATTTTTTTGCACTGCTGGTAAAGTAAATTATAGTAAACAACAAGGAGGAAACACCGAATGGATTGAATTATACGATTTAGAACATAGTATGAAATAAGTAATTTAATTGGCTGAATAGAATCTTTGATATAAATTAGAAATATGAAAGGAAGTGTTCTAATGGGAGTTGTGGCAGAAAAAAGCTACTCTATTAAAAATACGACAAAAGTGCTGCGGGAGAAAATTGCAAATGATGCTCTGGCAATTTCAACTTTAGATGCGGCAATGCCAACAGAGGAAACGATGGAACTAGTGCAAGAATATGTTGATGGAAAAAAGGAAATATCTGAAATCCTTGCTGATACAATTCGGCGATATAAAGTTGAGGCTTGATGTGCTATGAAAGACTATTATCTGTATGATGATGTTCCAGTACTAAGGAACATATTAAACATAAAAGATGCAAAGCTTTTATCTGAGGCAGAGGCCAATATTGCGTATATAAAACTTCTGGATATTGACGATAAGATAAAATCACCAGTATTTGACTATCAAAGGCTGAAGGATATCCATGCCTATATATTTGGCGATATTTATGATTGGGCAGGGAAAGAAAGGGGAATCAACATTGTCAAGGGGGAACGCGTCCTTGGCGGAGATACAGTCAGATATTCTGACACAAATGATATCCAAAGAGATATAGATGCGGCAATGGAGGAACTGAATAGTGTAGAATGGTCTGATTTGAGCATTGAAGAAACGGCAGCAAAGTTTTCAGAGTTGATTGCAAAGATATGGCAGATCCATCCGTTTAGGGAAGGGAATACACGGGCAGTAATGACATTTGCGACGCAGTTTTCGGAATTCCATGGGTTTAAAATGAATAAATCCCTTTTGAAAGATAATGCAGATTATGTAAGGGATTCACTGGTGAAAGCATCTGATGGCATTTACTCAGAATATGAATATTTGACCCGTATCCTATGGGATGCAATACTAAAAGGATGAGTTACAGTATAAATGAAAAAGCTTTTGGACTTGTGTTTTTGATGGGAAAGCCATTATACCCCAAGGGCTTTTTGATTTATGCGAGCCAATGGCGGGATATGAATTAATCAAATTAAGTTTACGCCAAGGGCGAAATCTCTTCTAAGCGCATCAGGTTTCAACACACAGCGCACGTGGAGACTATTGTGTTGCTACAAAGAGGAAACTCGTAGAAATCCTGCGTTTCCAGCACTTTGCCCGTCATGTGGTGTTCGATGCCGAGGGCGATAAACTCCGCAATAAGCGCATTGAGGACTATATCACCGTTTCGGTCGTGATTGATATGGAGTGTGGGAACACAAAAACCGAATAGAGCAAGGACAGGCGAACGCCGCAGATTTTGAAAAAGTCTGCGGCGTTTTTTCATGTCCAGACACCGAAAGGAGCGGAGAACCATGCCAGTATTCCGCGTGGAGAGGAACAAGGGGTACACGGTGATGTCGAACTACCACCTGCGGGACAAAGCCCTGTCCCTGAAAGCCAAGGGCCTGCTGTCGCAGATACTTAGCCTCCCGGAAGATTGGGATTACACCCTGTCCGGCCTGTGCTGCATCAACCGGGAGAGCAAGGATGCTATTCGTTCCGCTGTCAACGAATTGGAGCGGGCCGGGTACATTGAGCGCCACCAGACCACGGACGAAAGCGGCAAATTCAGCAGCAACGAGTACATCATCCACGAACAGCCTGTTTCTTTGCCGCCGTCGTTGGATAAACCGTCGTCGGAAAACCCGACAACGGGAAAACCGACGTCGGAAAATCCAACGCAATTAAATAAAGATAGAGTAACTAAAGACCAAGCTATTACTGACCCATCAATTACCCATTCCATTCCCTCCCTTTCGTCCCCTCCCGCTGGGGCGGCTGTTGCGGCTTCGCCGCCGGAAAGGAAAGGAACGGAAGCGGCCACGCAGAGCGCCGTTGAGATTTACCGGGACATCATCAAGGAGAATATCGAGTACGACCACCTCCTGCGCCACTCCAAGATCGACCGGGAGAAATTGGATGGCATTGTGGAATTGCTGGTGGAAACCGTCTGCACGGCCCGCAAGACTATCCGTGTCGCCGGGGACGACTACCCCGCCGAGCTGGTAAAGGCCAAAATGCTGAAACTGAACAGCGGCCATATCGAGTTCGTCATGGACTGTATGCGGGAGAACACCACGAAAATCCGCAACATCAAGAAATACCTACTGGCGGTGCTGTTCAACGCCCCCAGCACTATGGGAAGCTACTATACTGCCCTCGTCGCCCATGATATGGCGGAGGGCAAAATCTGACAAAGGAGGCCTGACTATGAAACAGGGCGCATTGATCTTCGACGAGCGGACAGACCGCTACGACATCCGCTTTGATCTGGCCGACTACTACGGCGGTCTGCACTGTGGACAGTGCTTCGACGTGATGGTGGGTGGCAGGTGGAAGCCCACCCGCATTGAGTACGCCGCCAACTGGTATCTGGTGGGCATCCGGGCCGACGATCTGAACGGCCTGCGGGTGCGTATCTGATGCAAATTTACCTGCGGCGGCTGATGGTTCCACCGTAGCCGCCCTTTTCGACTTCTGGCAAAGGAGGTATGACGCTTGCAGGAGGAAGTCACTCAAAAGACCATCGCATTATCCATGAAAACCGGGAAGCTGACGGCCCAAGTGCTGCAAATGGCCCTGAAAAAGTTTTTGGAGGCCCAGAAACACGGCCCCAAGCTCCATCAGGGCCAGCAGAGCCTAAAGCAGTTGAAGCAGCACGGGGCGGCGCTGTCCAACATTGAGATCACCGACGCCAACATCGCCGCGTTCAAGCCCTGCGCCAAGAAATACGGCGTGGACTTCGCCTTGCGGAAGGACAAGACCACCCAGCCGCCCCACTATATCGTGATCTTCAAGAGCCGGGACGCCGACAATCTGGAACAGGCTTTCAAGGAGTTCACCGCCAAGAAGCTGTCGCGGGAGGCCAAGCCCTCCATCCGCAAGGCGCTGTCCGTCCTGCGGGAAGCGGCTGGCTGGAATGTCCAGCGGGCCAAGGAGAAGATCAGGGAAAGGGGGATGGAGTGGTGAAGCCGGATGTAAAGAAAATCATTATCACGAATTTGCCCTATCTGCTGTTCGTGTGGCTGTTCGGCAAGATGGGCGAGGCGTGGCGGCTGGCGGCGGGGGCGGATGCCTCCCAAAAGATGCTCCACTTTATGGACAGCCTGACGGCGGCGTTCGCCAACGGCCTGCCCAGCTTCCACCCCTTTGACCAGTGTATCGGCATCGGGGGCGCTGTGCTGGTGCGGCTGGCGGTGTACCTGAAAGGCAAGAACGCCAAGAAATACCGCCACGGGATGGAATATGGTTCGGCCAGATGGGGCGGGCCAAAAGACATAGCGCCGTATATCGACCCCGTATTTGAAAACAACATCCTGCTCACGCAGACCGAACGGCTGACGATGAACGGCAGGCCCAAAGACCCCAAGACCGCCCGGAACAAGAATGTGCTGGTGATCGGCGGTTCCGGCAGCGGCAAGACGAGATTTTTTGTTAAGCCCAACCTCATGCAGATGCACAGCAGCTATTGCATCACTGACCCGAACAGATAAGTATAATAGGGTTATAGGGAAGCGCGCACCCTCAAAGAAAGGAGGTTACACACCATGAAGAAGCAGACAGAGAAAGACAAACTCACCGCCCTATACGAAAGACTCTCCCATGATGATGATATGACAAAAGGACGTAAAGCCAAGTGATTTTTTTCGGCATCCATAGGGGATGCCGTTTTTGCATTATTGGATAGCCCCGACAAATTTGTAGTAGATGGTAATGCGCTTTTCTTTACCCTTGCGGCAGCGTCCCATACCCGGCGTTTCGTAAATCGTAATCCGGTCAATCAGTTCGTGAAGCATGAAGCGGTCGAGTTTTTCAAAGCTGGTGTATTTCTGGATAAGGTCAGCGAAGCGGTCAATATCAGCTTTGGTATCCCGTATCTTTTCCAGCGCCTTTTCCATCTCCGCAATGTTCGCTTTCAGCGTTGCCCGTTCCGTATCGTAGTCTGCGATAAACATGGTAAAGATATGGTCGGGCAGCTTGCCGCTCATGTTGTCCTCATAGGTGCGTTTCAGCTTCACGTCCAGATCGGCCAGCCGATTCTTTGCCGATGCAATGTCACGCTTCATTGTTGCGGTCTGTTTCTGCTGGTCGGCGCATTTCAGTTCCATGAGCCGCTGTGCGGCTTTTTCAGCGTCCTCGCTGAACAGTTTCGCGTTGCGGCGGATGTCCTCAAGCACTGCCTGGTGAAAGGTGTCACGGTTGATGTAGTGGCTGGAGCAGGCTAATTTCCCAATCGCGTGGCTGCGCCCGCAGTTGTAGTAGAAGTATTTCTGCTGGCTTACCTTGGGAAGCATGGAGGTTCCGCAGGCTTCACAGAAGAACAGCCCTGCAAATAAATCGGGTTCGTCTTTCGCCTGAATGGTCTTTTTCCGCGCTCCCATGCGTTTCTGCGCTTCATCAAATAATTCCCGCGATACAATGGGTTCGTGCGTATTGGGAACCACGATCCAGTCCTCTTTGGGGATGGGTTCCCGCTTCTTGCTGCGGTAGGATGGCGTGTATTCCCGTCCCTGCACCATGCTCCCCACATAGATTTCGTTTTTCAACATAAACTGCACATAAGTCCGCGTCCAGAAGTGGCGGCGTTCAAACTCGCCATCCCGTTCAGGGTTGTGCTTGCGGAAGCGGGTGTATTCCTTGGGGGATAAGATGCCCTCGTTGTTCAGGGTAGAAGCAATGCTCCTTGCCCCAATCCCTGCCGCACACATTTCAAACATCCGCCGGACAACCGGCGCGGTTTCCTCGTTGATGATCAGCTTGTGCTTATCGTCAGGATGCCGCAGGTAGCCATAGGGGTCGAGTGCGCCGAGGTATTCGCCGCGCTTTGCTTTGGTATGGAGGGTGGACTTGATTTTGGTGGAAATATCCTTGGCGTACATATCGTTCAGGATGTGCTTGAACGGCGTAATGTCCATGCTGCTGGTCTGGTTCAGCGTGTCAACTCCGTCGTTCAGGGCGATGTAGCGCACATGACGCTCCGGGAAATAAATCTCTGTGTACTGCCCGCACATGATGTAGTTACGGCCAAGGCGGGAGAGGTCTCTTTGTGTCAACTAAACACCAAATTTTTTACGGATGCCAGAGGCGGCCAACAGGTCTTTCCCAGACCGCCCCCGGCATCCGCTTTATCGTGAAGTAGAAACCTTTATCAGTTGTCATGTCTCTGCATATCGAACACATCCCGGAACTTCCAGACGATCTCGATCTCGGTGGGAGAGGACACCAGCACTTCCTTGATGAACGTCCCCGCCAGTTCCGCCGTCAGTTCCGTAGCCCCGGCAAAGGAAGTGAACACATCATCCTCCTGCGCCTTGTCCTGAAAGTCCAGATGCTCCAATTCAGATAAAAGCTGTTCCTGCGCCTCCTGTTCGGCTTTGGCGGCGGCGAGTTTACTGTCAATGTCCGCCCGCTGTCTCAGGTAGGCGTCCTTTGCCAGCGTCCCGCCGCTGTAATCCTCGTAGGCCCTGAACTTCTCCTGCCTGTACCGTTCCTGCTGCTGTTCCAGCTTTTGAAGCTCCGCAACACAGGCGGCGATGCGCTCCTTGCGGGTCAGCATCAGGGAGGACTTCTGCTTTTTCTGCTCCTGGCAGATAGCCAGCATCTGCGTGACCGCCCGGAAGATGATGCCCTCGATCTCCTTCTCGGAGAACAGCTTTCCCTTCGGGCAGTCGCTGTTCTCATCCGTCCTGCTCTTGGTGCAGCGGTAGTAGTATCCGGCAGAACTGTGGATACGGCTCAGTGTCCTATGGCAGTTGCCGCATTTGAGAAGCCCTTTCAGCGGATATTCCTGTGATGTCCCCTTTGCCCGTCTGGGCCTCTGCCGGATGATCTCCTGCGCCCGGTCAAAGTCCGCCCTGCTGATGATGGCGTCATGCGCCCCCTCATAGATGATCCAGTCGGACTTATCCTGCGGGACGGTCCGCTTTTCATGGAGGCCGGCCTTGTACCGCTTGCGCCCCACCAGCGCCCCGGTGTACTCATACTGGTGGAGGATGTTCAGCACCGTGGCCGCTGTCCAGCCGTTCTTTTCGGAGGCTTTGCGGAACCGTCCGCTCCCCGGATTTTTCTGTCGGAAGTAGGCGCCGGGGGTCAGGACACCCTCGCTGTTCAGCCTGCGGGCGATGGCGGTGCTGCCCATACCCTGCAAGGTCATATCGAAGATACGCCGCACCACCGCCGCCGAGTCCTCATCTATCACCAGTTTGTTCCGGACCGTGGGATGGAACTGGAAGCCATAGGGAGCGAAGCTGCCTATGTATTTGCCCTGCTTCATCATGATGATCTTTGCCGTGGTGGTCTTGACGGACAGGTCCTTGCTGTACGCCTCATAGATGATGTTCCGCAGAACCACATCCATGCCGGAGGTCATGCCCTTGTAATCATCGCTGTCGTAGCCGTCATTGACGGAGAGATAGCGGACGCCGAGGAAGGGAAAGACGCACTCCAGATAGTTGCCCATCTGGGTGTAGTCCCGGTGGCATCTGGAAAAATCCTTCGTCACCATCACATTGATGGCCCCGGTGCGAAGCTCCTTCATCAACGCCTGGAACTGCGGGCGGTCCGTGTTGGTCCCAGTGTACCCATCGTCCACGAACTCCGTCCGGGGCGCTGTTTTCAGTTGGGGGTGGCGGTCCAAAAACTGATGGATCAGCTCCCGCTGGTTGCCGATGCTGTCGCTCTCGGCCTTCCCGTCCCCGTCCGCCAGGGAAAGGCGGATATAAATGCCCACCCGGTAATCAGTCATCGCCGCCCGCCTCCTTTATCTGCTCCACGCACTCCAGCATGGTGTAAAATACATCGTTATAGTTCAGCACGACCTCGATACGGCCCTCGCCGTAGACAAGCACCTTCTCGATTATCGCGTCTACAAGCTCCTGCGTCAATCCTGTCATCCCGGCAACGCCCCGCATCATGGTGAGCCATTTGTTGTCCGGGGAGATGGACGCCAGGAACCGCTCCCGTCGCTCCACGGCCTCGTCCAAGAGGCGGTTCAGGGCTTCATACTGCTCCTCATAGGTCTGCTTGGCAAAGGCGTATTCCTCCTCGTTCAGGATGCCCTCGGCATAGCTCTCATACAGCCCCGCCCGTTTCTTTTTCAGGGCGTTCAGCCGGAGCTTGACGCTCGCCACCGCCGCCTTGTGCTTCTCCCGGACGCTGGCCTCGCGGTCGCCGCCCCGCATGGCAAGCAGGAGCTTCTCATAGTCCAGCGCCACCTGAAGCTGGTCCCGGATGGCATTGAACACCTTCTCGTTGAGGGCGTCCTGCCGCATGGCGTGTTTGAAGCAGGTCCCATGCCCCCGCCTCATGTGGGTGCTGCAATCATAGACCCCACGGAACACAACGCCCTTGCACTGGATACGCTGCCGCTTGTAGTACATCCGCTTTCCGCAGTCGGCGCAGAATATCTTCCCGGCAAAGAGGTCGATCATGCCCGCCCGGATGTCCGCCGACCACTCCATAGCGGTCTCCCGGTGGGCGCTGTCCTCCCGCATCTGCCGCTCCACCGCTTCAAAATCCGAAACGGAGACGATAGGCGGGTGTGCGTCAGGGACTACGATCCACTTGTCCGTTTGAATATTATCCCCCTTGGGAGCCACCAGTTTCCCGCTTCAGAGCCACCCGGAAATGGTATTTTCCACCTTCAGAGCCACCACAACATATTGTGGCAGCACACATATTTGATTTCACTATAAATCTCCTTATAGTTATTCTTGGAGAACTGCTGATGCAGTATCACCAAATAATCTATAGGGAGG
>CAJTKM010000009.1 GCA_910576545.1 Lachnospiraceae bacterium | reverse complement strand
TCTTGGTTGAACACGCCATCCGTTTTGTCAAAAGATTTCGTATCCTCTCGGAACGTTACCGTAACCGGAGAAAGCGCTTTGCTCTCCGCTTTTCCTTGATTGCTGGTATCTGCAACTTTGACCGTTTAGCTTAATTTCGCAAGAGGTCTATTATCTTTAACTCTGCATCTTTTCGCTGATCGCCCGCACTACGGGGACAGTCACGCCATTTCCGGCCTGCTTATAAAGCTGGCTGTTGCTGTTTACCAGTACGGCGCGCTCAAAGTACACATCTTCCCAGCCCTGCAAGCGAAAGCATTCCTTCGGGGTCAGTTTTCGGATTGCAATGTAGCAGTCGTATTCTTCATTCCATATCGCGCAGACCGGACTGCCATCTGAAAGCATAACTGCAACGTAAGGGTTCTGTTCTGTTACATTGCTCTCCGTCCCATCATTGGATACGGGAACAACCACGCCCTGATTGCATGATGTATCCAGCGTGTTGGCAATCCCTTTCCCTACCCGTCCCCGCCTTGTCTTGCTTTCCGGCATCGCCAGATTAACAGAATCGCCAATCCCTGCATTTGCGTATCCTGTTTTTGTTGCTTCTTTTATCTGAACCATCACTCCATGCCGATCCTGTCCCGTCAGTGTAAACATAGGCTCGCCATTTTTCTTAAACCGCCGACCGTTCTGCCGCTTCTCAGCCCTGTCCGGCGTAAGGACCGGAACAGCAATTCCGTTTGTTTCTCCCCGTCTATGGCATATGCCTTTATAGTACCTTGCCTGCAAACTGAATGACGTTTCCGAAACTTCAAGCCCTGCTCCATAACTCATATCGCAGAATGCGGGCAGAATAACACTTGGCTCCCTCCCGCCGCCCTCCATGCCGTTCAAGCATGGCGCGATTCCATCAGGGTCATATATCCGGCCTTGGTTTGGATTTTCCCTTGTCTTTGTCGGCATATAGTTCCCCAGCTGTCGTGTCATTTGCGCCCGCTTTGCTGGCACTTGAAAATGAGTATCCGCTGCATCTGTTCCAGTGACAGGAAATACTTTGCGGGTACTTCGTCCTCTAAAATGTCCCACAATGAATATGCGCTCCCTGTTTTGGGGGACGTAATGGGAAGAATTAAAAACCTGCCATTCTGCATCATAGCCGCTTTCGTCCAACGCAGAAAGCAGCCGGAGGAAGTCTGTCCCTCTGTTAATGCAAAGCAGGTTTTTAACATTTTCAATGAATAAATATGAGGGTCTATCTTTTTCTTCGATGTCGTTAATAAGCTGCATAATTCGGAAAAACAGGCTGCTTCGCTCCCCTTTGAAGCCGAGCTGCCGCCCTGCAACGCTGATGTCAACGCATGGGAATCCAAGGCACCAACAGTCGGCTTTTGGGATTTCCCCTGCGGATATGCACCTGACGTCCTCTTGAAACCATTCCCCATGTCGATACACCTCCTTTCCTGCTTCTTCCACTCGTTTCCGTTGCGGCAGACCAGAAATATACGCGCGTTCCTCATCGCTCATCAGGTGCATTGACGTATAACTGGCTATGGCAAATTTATCGGCCTCACAGAAGCCTATACACCGATGCCCCGCCAATTCCATACCGCGCCGGAAACCTCCTATCCCTGCAAAAAAATCAATGAATGTCATTTTCCTCCGCTCCCTTCCTACCGCTCCATACCGCAGATTTCTTTTTTCGGCGGGGTTTCCACGCTTTGTTCATCAGGCTCCGCGATCACTTCCGATGTTTTCTCGTCCAGCTTCAAAAGCGTATCCAGTTCTATCAGTCGGTCTGATTTTTCCCGCAGTTCTTCCTCTTTTTCAAAAGGCTTTTTCAATTCCTCCTTTCCCTGTTCAATCTGCTCATATAAATTTTGTATTTCTGCTTTTTCCTTCTCCAGATATTCCGGTATTTTTAAGAGGGCGTTATTCAGCCTTGCAATATTCCCCAGCGCGTCCTCGCCAATAGTTGTTTTATACTCCCGTTCGCCGCAAAGCATGATTTTGAATTCCTGAGAAATATTGTCAAAATATGCTTTCAGCGAAAAACCTCGGTATTCCCCGACCATTTCCGGATCGTCCTTATCTGTGTCTATGGCTGTTATCCTCGCAAGAAATCTTTCCGCGCCTTCCTTCTTATCTGTGTAAAGTGTTCCGTCTACTTTGATTGCAAAACTGTCTTTATCCGGAAAAGCATTTGCTCTTGCGGTATTCCAGTCCATGTTTAACCCCGCAATACGTTCCTCGGCCGCCAGAATCCTGCGGGGGAAATACTTACGAACATCGTCCTCAATGGTATAGTGTTCGTTTTCGTAATTGGCTTTCAGTAGTTTCAGCCGCGAAACCTCAATGTCCAGGTCCATTTTTTCCTTTATCCTTGGGTCGCCTGCTGAAAGGGCTTTCAGTTCAGCGAAGGAAAGGGCGGTGCTGTCAATATCATCACAGCTTCTTTCTACGGTCTGCCCGTTCATGATCTGGCTGATAAACCTCTGCTTCTGTTCCAAAAGCTGCCACGAATAAGCGTCAAACGTATTCTCTGTCACATACCGATAGATAAAAACCTTTGCATTTTCATTGCCCTGCCGGATAATCCTCCCCTCCCTCTGCTCAATGTCGGCGGGACGCCAAGGCACATCAAGATGATGCAGGGCAATCAGTTTATCCTGCACGTTTGTCCCCGCGCCCATTTTGAATGTTGAGCCAATCAGCACCCGCACTTCCCCGCGCCGTACTTTTGCAAAGAGTTCATTTTTCTTCGTTTCCGTATTTGCATCATGGATAAAGGCAATTTCGTGTTCGGGAATGCCCTTATTTCTTAGCTTGTAAAACAGGTCATGATAAACATTGTCAAAGACGTATTCCTGTTTTTCGGAAGTGCCTGCTGTTTCCGGTACTGCCGAAATATCCACGATTTCCGGTGCTGTTGGAATATCCGCCGTTTCCGGTATTGCCGGTAAGCCTGCCGTTTTCTCCTGCTTCGGTGTGGAAAGGTCGCAGAATACAAGCTGCGCAGATTTCTTTTCGACAGTATCCTGCCAGATTTGGAAGATATTTTCCACACAGCGGTTTACTTTGCTATCCGGTGTATCCGGCAGTAAGAAGTTTGCAAGCCGTTGATCCAACGCCAACTTGCGCCCGTCATTTGTGATTTTCAGCATATTATCCTCGCGGGGGTCTACATTTCCCCTTCGAATTTTCTCTGCACGCTCGCCAAAGCCTTTCACCATCTCCTGCTGATATGAAGTTGGTTTTGTTACCTCTGTCTGGTACACAGCCTCCGGCACAGGCAGTTTCAGCATATCCGCAGTCTGTATATCTGCACATTCCCGAAACGCCGTTACCATTTCCGGCACATTGTTGAATTTTGCAAACCTCGTTTTCATGCGGTAGCCCGTACCCTCCGGTGCAAGTTCCAGCGTGGCAACGCTTTCCCCATAGGTAGCCGCCCAGCAGTCAAAATGCCGCTGTCCCCGTTCTTCCAAAAGGCTGTTCTGCAAGTACCTCTGCATGGTATACAGTTCCGTCATGCTGTTGCTGACGGGCGTACCTGTGGCGAATATCACGCCCCTGCCGTTGGTCAGTTCGTCCAGATACTGGCACTTTACATACAAATCACTGGATTTCTTTGCTTCGGTCTGGCTGATTCCTGCTACGTTCCGCATTTTTGTGTATAAAAAAAGATTTTTGTAGTAATGCGCTTCGTCTACAAAAATCCTGTCAATCCCCAGTTCTTCAAAATTTATGACATTGTCCTTACGTTTTTCATCTTTTATTTTTTGCAGCTTTTCCTTTAGCCTTTTGCGCATCCCTTCCATCTGCTTTACGGCAAAAGTTTCGCCTTTTTCATATTTCATTTCTTTGATTCCATCAAGGCTTTCCTCGATCTGGTTTTCTATAAAAGCAATTTGACGCTCTTTGGATATGGGTATCTTCTCAAACTGGCTGTGCCCAATGATAACTGCGTCATAGTCCCCTGTTGCAATGCGCCCGCAGAAGCGTTTCCGTCTGGACGTTTCAAAGTCCTTCTTTGTTGCCACAAGGATATTGGCGGCAGGGTAGAGCTGCAAAAACTCCGATGCCCACTGCTCCGTCAAATGGTTCGGGACAACAAACATCGCCTTATGGCACAGGCCCAACGCCCGCAGTTCCATTGCTGCCGCAGTCATTTCAAATGTCTTTCCAGCCCCGACACAATGCGCCAGAAGCGTGTTCCCGCCATAAAGGATACGTGCTATGGCGTTCCTCTGGTGCGGCCGGAGGGATATTTCCGGATTCATGCCGTGGAAACGTATCGTGTTCCCATTATACTGGCGCGGGACGATGTTGTTGAAAATCTCGTTATACAGCTTCACAACGCGCTCCCGCCGCTCAGGCTCCTTGAATATCCAGCTTCTGAATGCGTCCTTTAACGCTTGCTGCTTCTGCTGTGCCAGCGTGGTTTCCTTCCCGTTCAGTACGGTCTTGTCATCCTCTGTAACGTCAAATATCCGCACGTCCTTCAGGTTCAGGCTCATCTGCAAAATTTCATAGCCGTTTATGCGCTTTGTGCCATAAGTCTTATTTGCCAGTATGTTTGTATAGGAATCCTGCCGTTTGCCGCTGACATTCCACACCCCAGTAACAGGCGCATAAGATACGAAGATTTTTTGCCGCATATACATCGGCGTTTGGAAGGTTTCATACATAAACTGGTTGATAATATCAACAGGTATCCATGTAGTGCCCAGATTGACCGATATTTCTGCCGCTGTTAAATCTTTCGGCTGCGCCGCCCGCAAATGCTCCACATTTACGGCATATCGCTCCGGTTCCTGTTCGGCATGGTGCAATGCCTTTTTCAGCTTTTTCTTCACATCGCCGGAAAGATATGCGTCCGCAGTTTCCCATTCCCCTGTCGCGGGGTTTTCAAAAATCTGCCCCCGCAGTTCGCGGATGATTTCTTCCTGCGGTCTGCCGCCCAAAAGTTCTGACATATACGCAAGATTAACACAGGCATATTCCCCAAGGCTGGCAGTCAGGGCCTCCTGCGGCGTATCTGCTTTTTCCGCTTGGATATATGGCTTTATCGTGCGCTTTGTAAAAATATCGGCTTTCTTTTTCAGTTTCTTGTCTTCGTTCAATATTTCAAGGGCGCAAAGGAGGGGATAACTACTGTCGTCCGAAAACGCGATACTGTTGCCTCTGCTGTTCAGCAGTCCGTATTTCGCCGTATATCTGTCATAAAGCGTATTTAACTTTTGCTGGATTGTGTGCAGCGTACTATCGGAACAGTTATCAAGCTGTGCCGCGATTAGCTCCCTCACACAGTCCCGCAGTTCGATCATTCCCTTGATACGCTGTTCCGCCGTTTCACTCATTGCAACACCGTGCATGACGCTGTTTTCCCGAAAATAGATTTTCCCGTCTGAAATGGTGAAACTGAAATTCCGCACATTGGGATCAGCAGGCAGTATCTTCATTTCGTTTGCTCCATCTATGTCAAAGGCAACCTCCGGCTGTGGTATCGTGCCCCTGATATTCTCGACTGCCGTTTCCAGCAGTTTCTCCAGCGGCCTGTCTAAGAATGGCTCACATGCGGTTTCCATGGCATTCCCATACATGGATTTGTTGAAAGCCATACGTCCTAAAATCATCTCAGGGTGTTCCAGAAAATAGCGGTTGACAGGCACGCCCTCGGCGGTTTCTCCTAACTCCACCCATTCCGGAGATGCGCCTGCAAGCTGCCGTTCCCGTTTCTGGAAAAACAAAATATCCGTTGTTACTTTGGTGTTGGCATTTGCAAAAAACGCTGTCATCGGCAGGCGTATCGCGCCCAGAAGTTCCGCGCGTTCCGCAAGGTATTTCCTGACAGAAGGGTCTTTCTTGTCCATCGTCCCCTTTGAAGTCACAAACGCCACAACGCCGCCTGCCCGTACCTTGTCCAGCGTCTTTACGAAAAAGTAATCATGAATACGGAAGTTGTACTTGTTGTACCGTTCATCATAGACGCTGAAATTCCCGAAAGGGACGTTGCCGACTGCCACATCGAAAAAACTGTCGGGAAACTGCGCGTCCTCATAGCCGCAAACCTTTATATCCGCATGAGGGTACAGTTTTTGCGCAATACGCCCCGTTACGTTGTCCAGTTCCACACCGTAAAGGCGGCTGTTCTTCATGCTTTCCGGAAGTGTGCCGAAAAAGTTTCCTGCGCCCATAGATGGCTCCAGTATGTTCCCTGTACGGAAACCCATGTTTTCCAATGCCTTGTAAATACTGCGGCAAACAAGCGGTGTAGTATAAAAGGCGGTCAGCGTAGCCTCCCGCGCCTTGGCGTATTCTTCATCTGTCAGCAGCTCTTTTAGCTGCCGGTATTCCTTTGTCCAGTCTGTGTTGTGCTGGTCGAATATCTGCGGGATGCCGCCCCAACTGACAAAATGGGATAAAATCTCCTGTTCCTCCGGCGCGGCGTTCCTGCCCTCGGCTTCTAACTGCCTGAGCAGTTCCAAGGCCGCGATATTGTTCTGCGCCTTCGTTTTCGCGCCGCCTTCACCCAGCTGCTCGTCTGTAATGCGGAAATTTACAGGCTTCACAGCATCTTTTTCTTTCGACAGAGTTTCCAGTTTTTTCGGCTCTGCGGGCTGTCCTCGTTTCTGTGTCCGCAGTATGTTCCTGACAAATGAAATGCTTTCTGTACGAAAAATAGGAAAGCCTGTGCCTTTCTGAAATGTAGTATCCCGCAAGGATACCGATGTGCCTGTGATTTCCTCAACCACAAACCGCCTGCCGCTGATTTGCAGTTCCTGTCCTAACAGGGAATCTGCATCTATGGGTTCCTGTCCTGCTGTTTCCGCATTTTCCGGCTTAGGGACAGGCTTGACAGGGGGAGGGGACAACTTCATTTTTTCTCCGGAAACAGAAAAAGCGGAGGATTTCCCATCTTCCGCTTTTTCCTTCTCCGTTATTCTGTTATCATTGGCATTGCCAGTTCCTCTGCTGTCAAGCGCAAGCTGTTCTGGTACTGTACCCATTCCAGAGGATTTTTGTCCTTGTCCGGCTCCGGCGTCTGTTTTCTGAGTTCCTTCATCATGGCTTCGACCTGTCGCCTTGCCTCCCTGTCGATTTCCAGCAGGTGTTTCTCCAGCTTTCCTGTCATCAGCAGGGTATTGTACTGCGCCCTGCGGTGTTCCTTGAGGAATGTTTTCCGCATCAGCCCGTATTTCCCGATGGGCTGTTCCGGCTGGCTCATCTGAATGTCCGGTATCAGGTGTTCCCCGTTCTGACTGTATGTGATCTTCATGGCTCCCGCCCCTTTCCGTATGGCTCTGTGCTTTTGTTTCCTTTTCTTCATTATGCACGTTTTCTGCGGTTTTTGCAAAAAATGCGCGGTAATCGAAGATATGCGGATTTTCCCGCTGCTTCACCGCGCGTTCTGCCTGCCGCAGTACCATTTCGGAAATGTCGCTGACTGCTGTTCCGACTTGGGTAATCAACTCCGGCGTGTCAAATAGCCTTATCAGGTCAAGGTCTTTCATTACGCCCATGTCCGGCTCTATACCGAGCCGCCGCTGGGTCATATACAATACGCTTTCCCATACCAGATATTGAAAAAATACCCGTCTGCTCTCCTCTGGTATCTGCCATTCCCCGCCAATCTCCATTGTCAGAAAATGCTCCATATAATCCACAATGTTGTCCTCGACTGCCGCAAACGTAGTATTTTTCAGAAATTCTGTAAAGTCCTCCGTTCCGGCTTCTTCCACTTCGCCAAGGTTCGCCGCCATTGCTTCACGGACTTCCGGCTCAAACTGCGGCTGGTACTGCCAGATATATGGTTCCGGCACACCCTTTGCCGCATGGGTGTCCGCAATGTCGAACACATAGCGCAGTCTTGGCCAGCCGCCGCTGTCATCAATCAGAGCAACACCCTTCGCACCCCTGTTGATATATCTGCGCAGTTTGCTGTTCCACACGTCAAAGCTGGCACAGGCTGTGGCATGTGGTCTTTGGGCATGTATTAAAATCTGGTCTGGAAACGGGTATTTGTAAAATCTGCACGCCGTATCCAGAAAAGCAGTCCAGTTTTCCTCTTTTGCGGATAACTGCTCCATTTCCGACCGGAACAATTCATGTATTTCCTGATATTTTCCCGCCACGCGCTCACCTCCTTCTGTCAATTACCTCCCGAAAAAACATACCTCCCGAAGAAAAGATATATTTCCCTATACTCCGGTATTTCTTTTTTTCGGCAGGTATTTTTATAATATAAAAGAATCTTACATATAAAGAATCCTGAAAAGGGCATAAAAAGAACAGATACTTCTATCTGCCTGATTTGCTGTCATGTTCATCTCTGCATTTCGTCCTGCTGTCTTTTCCTGCTCCATTTATCCAGCAACTGCAAAATAACCTGTTCCATCTGCTTCGGCGTGTATTCTTTTGGAAAGTATTTCTTTATCTTGCTGCTGCCAATCGTCAGCTTGATGTCGGTTGCCCTGTCCTCGCTCATGATTTCGGCAATGACTTCCTTTGTCAGCCTGTTTTCCGCACTGGATTTCTTTAATCTCTGTGCTTGGCTGAGGGAAGGGACACACTCGTCATACTCCATGATCTCCATCAGCTGCTGTTGTTCTTCCTTTTTCAGATAGGACACCTCAACTCCGGCATTGAATGAAATGTCCTTTGCATCAACCATTTCCAGAATGTCGGGAATGAGTTCTGTCAGACGGATATAGCGTTGAATTGTCCTTGCGCTCTCATTTACTTCCTTTGACATAATTTGGTCTGAGCGTTGCCCTAATAAATGTGTGCCAACTTGGCACGAATTATTTTTTTGTGGTCTGCCTGCCCGTCTTTTCATTGCGTCCAGCTTCATTTTATAAGCAAACGCCTTTTCTGATGGCAATATCGTTTCCCTTTGCAGATTGCTGTCAACCATAATGATTATGGCTTCATCGTCCGTCATATCCCTTACGATTGCTGGCATTTCCGCAATGCCCGCCGCCGCACACGCAAACCGCCGCCGATGCCCTGCCACGATTTCAAACCGCCCATTTTCCTTTGGGCGGACAATAGCAGGGACAAGCACGCCGTTTTCCCGTATGCTTTCTATGGTATCCTGCATTTTCTCATCATTGCAGACCTTAAAAGGGTGGTTTGGGAAATCGTCCATTTCCTCAACCGCTATCATCTGCACCCGTTCCAAGCGTTCCTCCTGCCGCGTTTCCTCGCTTCTGAAAATATCATCGAACGATGTCAGTTCCAGCTTTTTTCCGTTGCCGCTCAACCTCCATCACCTCCCTTGTGAAATTTTCATAGGCCGCCGCAATCTTTCCTCTTGGTTCAAAGGAAAAAATACTTTTGCCGTATGCGCTCATTTCTGCACCCTTGATAGAGAAGGGGATTTCTGACTGAAAAATGCGGATATTTCCGCCGTAGGTTTCCCGCAAAAGCTCTCCGATCTCCTTTGAAAAGTTCGTCCTGCTCTGCGTCATTGTCAGCAGTATTCCTTCAATCCGCAGTTTTGGGTTAAGCTGCCGCTGCACCTTCCGCACTGTTTTCAAAAGATGTTCCAAGCCTTTCGCAGAAAGGTAATGTGACTGTACGGGGATAATAACGCTATCCGCCGCTGTCAGTGCGTTCAGCGTCAGCATACCCAGCGAAGGCATACAGTCAATCAGTATATAATCGTAGCCGCCCCTGATTTCCTTCAGATAAGTTTTCAGCACCGTTTCCCTGCTCATGGTGTTTACAAGGTTTACCTCTGTTGCAGAAAGTTCAATGTTGGACGGGAGCAAGTCCACTCCTTCCTCACAGCGCAGTATTCCTTCCGCCCTGCCCAGCGGCTTGTCCATTATGATTTTTTCCAGATTTGTGGCAAGTGTGGCAGATAATTCGTCCGGCTGCCTGATTCCCAGCATTGTTGTAAGGTTTCCTTGCGAATCAGCGTCAATCAGCAAAACTTTTTTGCCAGACCTCGCAAGCCCTACGCCTAAGTTTATGGCAGTAGTCGATTTCCCGACACCGCCCTTTTGGTTTGCTAAAGCTATGACTTTCAAACTTTTCCCTCCCTCAAAAAAAGCCACTCTATCATTTATAGAATGGCTTTTTACTCGTGATTATAGATGTCATAATTCCTAAAAACCCTTTGTTTTCAACGTTTTCACAGATTGTGCATAAATGATTGCTTCAACCGGTCCTGAAGGTCCTGCGGGGGCTGTCGGCCCTACTGGGCCTGAAGGTCCTGCGGGGACTGTCGGCCCTACCGGTCCTGAAGGTCCTGCCGGAGCTGTCGGCCCTACCGGTCCCGAAGGTCCTGCCGGGGCTGTCGGCCCTACCGGTCCTACCGGTCCTGCCGGCCCCACAGGTCCCGCAAACGGTCTTTCCGCATTTGGAGGCGCATACAACGCCACAGCACAAACACTGACCCTGACGGCTGATACGCCTGAACAAATCCCGCTGGCAACGGCAATGCCTGCCCTTGGCATAACCAATGCCCCGGCAAACAGCATCACAATCACAGAACCGGGCAACTACGAAATTGATTTCTTTACCTCGGTCGACCCTGCTGCTACCGGCGACATCGCCGTATCCGTCCGGAGGAACAACACCAGCCTTCCTGAAGCGACCGTCACCCGCAGGGTGACAGGAAACGAACAGACATTCTTCAGCGGCAGTGTCATTACTGCTCTGGCCGCGAATGATGTTCTTGATTTGGCAATCACTTCCGGCAATGGCGGCACCGTAACGCTAGATGATGGCACAAATGCCTCCCTTTCTGTAAAAAAACTAAATTAAAGCAGCAAAAAAGGCGGGCCTGTCCCGCCTTTTTTTCCTTCCGGTAATCCCTCTCAAGGCATAAACCATGCCACCGCACGGACGGGTGAACCATCCGAATCCGCCGTTTTCAGCGGGAAACAGGAGAACCAGAACAGCCCCTCCCCGCACTGCCCGAGGTTTTTCAAGTTCTCAATATTTACGATGTCCTTTTCTGCAAACAGCTTTTTATGCCTTGTCAGGTCAGTATCCGCAATCGGGTCAAGCCCTATCACGTCAAACCCGATCCCTTTATAATCTCCCCGAATCACATATTCCAACGCCTCCATATCCAGACAGGGGTAATCCCCAAAATACGCATCCGTCCCCCATCTTGCATCCCAGCCGGTATAAAAAAGCAGGAAATCCGCCGTTTCCGCCAACTCGCCATATTTCCGGATATGCCCCAGCGTAATGGCGTCCCCTTCCGCCAATTCCCGGCAGTCTATCACCAGCGCACGCCCTATGAACTGTTCCGGCGGGAAGCTGTCCAGCGTTGTCCGTCCCGCAAACAAATGCGCAGGCGGGTCAATATGTGTTCCAGTATGCGTAAACATCGAAATCCTTGTTTCCCTGAAGCCGTCTATTTCGTAGCTGTTCGCCGGTTCAAAAACAGGAGGCTCTGTTCCCGGATAAACCGGCATACCCTCCTGAATCGTATGTGTCAGGTCAATGACTTTCATGCAAGATCCCTCCCTTTGCTTCGTCCGTTCCCACTCCAGACAGCCCTGTATGCTGCCACATTATCCCAGATCCTTTTCATCCAAGCCAAACTGGTTTTTAATCAGCCTCTGGAGTTCTTCTTTCTCAATTTCCGCATCCGCATCCAGATGGATATGTGCTTTCCCATCGCAAATCGTAACATTTATGCTGTTCAGCTGCACACCAATCTCACAGCCCAGATTTTTCCGCAGCAGCTGGCCCGCCAGTTTTGAAAGAATTTTTCTCGTAAATTCTGATACAATATTCACAGTATCCACATTCCCTGACCCCTTCATAAAAAGCAAAAGCGGATGCCTGCGCACCCGCTGAAATGCCTTATTTCAAATTATTTTACTTCGTTAACAAGCTCTGCGCCTTCCAGGAAAGCCTTTGCGTTGTTCATTGTTGTTTCAGCCATAGAATCCAGAGCTTCTACTGTCAGGAATGCCTGGTGACCGGAAATAACAACCTTGTCGCTTGCCAGCAACCTTTTCAGGATAGGGTCATGGTCTGTGAGATTGCTTCTGTCTTCGAAGAAGTATTCATGTTCTTTCTCGCAAACGTCCATACCAACACCACGGAACTTGCCAGCCTCAACAGCATCAGCCAGAGCCTCGGAATCAACCAGGCCGCCGCGTGCTACGTTAATGAAGATAACGCCGTCTTTCATCTTTGCGATCGCGTCTTTGTCAATCATATGTCTTGTAGCGGGCATCAGAGGGCAGTGGATGGAGATAACGTCAGACTGTGCATACAGCTCATCCAGCGTTACGTATTCCAGATCCAAATTCGGGTTGGGGAATGCATCGTAAGCAATAATCTTCATGCCGAAGCCCTTCAGAATGTTAATCATGCAAAGGCCGATTTTGCCTGTGCCGATAACGCCTGCTGTCTTGCCAACCAGGGCAATGCCTTCCAGACCAGCGATGTCGAAGTTGAATTTTGTTGTTCTTTCATAGGAAAGATGAGGCTTTCTGTTTACTGCCATCAGCAGAGCCGCACCCTGTTCTGCAACGGATTCAGGGGAGTATGCAGGTACTCTCAGAACGGGCAGACCGCATTCCTTCGCAACTTCCAAATCAACGCTGTCAAAGCCTGCGCAGCGCAGAAGAAGAACTTTGATGCCCAGGTTCTTCAGTTCGCGGATAACCTCAGCGGGAACTTCATCATTTACGAAAGAGCATGTTGCGTCATGACCAGCTGCCAGATGTGCAGTAGCGGGTGTCAGCCTTTCGTTAAAGAATGTAATTTCATAGCCATATTTTTTTGCCATGGGCTCAAAGCTGTCTTTCCAGTAAGATTTGGTGTCAAAGAACGCAATTTTCATCGGTATCTCCTCCTAAAAAATATAATTGATAAGTGGGATAGTAAAATTTGATAGCAAGCAGAAAAGACTCTCCCGAAAAATAGGGAAATTTTCTCTTTCTGTTTGTCTTACTTTTAACAATATAATATATTTCACCGATTTTGTCAACCATATTTCCGCAAAATTGTTAAATTTGACAAGACTTTTTTCCGTATATTTCCAGCCTGGAGCAGCCGCCTGAAAAAAGCCAAAAACATGGCTTTTTTCCCATAAAAAGGGGAATCCCTATTCCAAAGGATTCCCTTTCCTGCATAATGCCGCATGAAATTTTTAGTCAAAAAGCTGAGAAATGGAAGTACCGTCATGAATGCACTTGATCGCATTCGCAAAAATCTCCTCCACAGAAACGGAAGTGATTTTCGCAATCTTCTTTTCTTCCGGCAGCTCAATGGTATCCAATACCAGCAGTTCTGTAATCGCAGAATCCTCAATCCGCTTAATCGCCGGTCCGCTCAGAACAGCATGCGTACAGCACGCATCCACCTCAACCGCGCCGCGCTCCTTGAGTGCGTTTGCGGCGTTGGTAATCGTGCCTGCCGTATCAATCATGTCATCCACCAAAACGACCTTTTTGCCTGCCACATCGCCGATAATATTCGTAATCTCGCTGACATTCGGTCTGGGGCGGCGTTTGTCAATAATCGCAAGGGGAATATTCAGCTTTTCCGCAAACTGTCTTGTCCGGCCTACGCTGCCCAAATCAGGAGAAACCGCCACGAAGTCATTCAGGGAATCACCATATTTCTGGATATAGTAATCCGTCAGCAGAGGATTGCCCACAAGATTATCCACAGGGATATCAAAAAAGCCCTGAATCTGCGCACAGTGCAAATCCATTGTCAGCACGCGGTTCGCACCCGCACTCGTCAGCAGGTTTGCCACCAGCTTCGCACTGATGGGATCGCGCGCGCGCGCCTTGCGGTCCTGCCTTGCGTAGCCATAATACGGCATGACAGCTGTAATCCGCGCTGCAGATGCGCGTTTCATCGCGTCAATCATTATCAGCAGTTCCATCAGGTTATCATTGACAGGGTAAGACGTGGACTGAATAATGTAAACATCTGCGCCGCGGATTGTTTCATTAATCTGGACAGAAATCTCCCCATCGCTGAATTTCTGGACTACTGCATCCCCCAGCTCCAAGCCAACTTTTTTCGCAATGGCTTCCGCCAGGGAACGGTTTGAATTGCAGGCAAAAATCTTGATTTTGCTGCCGCTAGAATAAATCATAATCTGGTATCCCCCTAATTTATATCTGCTCGTATGATGAGAAACTTTATACCAATATGTTACACCGAATACCCGCCGATTTCAATATATTTCGACATTTTTTCTAAAACAGGTATATTTTGACAGATAACCGCCCCTAAATCTCCGCAAAAACCGCCCTGCCACGTCAAACCCTAAACTTTCCCGACAACCGTCATAGGACTTCCTGCCGCCAAATATCCTGATAATGAAGCCGCACAAAGGAGCCAGCGCCATGCCCATTGCCGCCGCCTATATCCGCGTTTCCACAGAAGACCAGACCGAATATTCCCCCGCCGCACAACTGGAAGAAATTCTTGCTTTCGCCCGAAAGAACGGCTTTTCCGTCCCCGATGAATTTGTATTTGCTGATGAAGGCATTTCCGGCAGGAGCGCGGAAAAACGCCCTGCTTTCCAGCGTATGATCCGTCAGGCACGAAAAAAATCCAACCAGATCGAAGCCATACTCGTCCATAAATTTGACCGCTTTGCCCGCAGCCGGCAGGACGCTGTGCTTTATAAATCCCTGCTGAAAAAAGACGGCGTGCGCGTCATTTCCGTAAAGGAGCCTGTCCCGCAGGATGATAAATTTGCCGTCATTTATGAAAGTATGCTCGAAGCAATGGCGGAATATTACTCTTTGAACCTTGCCGAGGAGGTCAAAAAAAGCATGACGCGGAAAGCCGCTCTGGGCGAATATCAGGCGCACGCGCCCTTCGGCTACCGCAATTTGGGCAAAAGCCTTGCCATTGTGCCGGAGCAGGCAGAAATCGTTTCCTATATTTTCCAGCAGTATACCGCCGGAAAATCTATCTTCCGCATCTGTCAAAGCCTGAACGAAATGGGCTGCCTGACGAACCGGCGCAATCCGTTTGATACACGCGCCGTTTCCTACCTCCTGCACAACCCCGTATATAAGGGCTATGCACGCTGGACGCCTTCCGGTGCCGCCGGACGTGATTTTGACAGCCCCGAATCCATCGTCTCCAGGGGCAGCTGGGAGCCTGTCGTTTCCGCCGCGCTCTGGGACGCCGCCGCCGAACGCCTGCGAAAACGCACAGTTCCACCCCATAGCCGCGTGGAGGACGCAGGCAGGCATTGGCTGAGTGGAATGGTGAAATGCTCCGCGTGCGGGCGCAGCCTTGTTTTTTCCGCTGCCGGAAAAGCCCATTTTACACTGCAATGCGGCAGCTATGCCCATGGAAATTGTATCGTTTCCCATTCGCTTTCTTCCCGCGCACTCCTGCCAGCCATCTTTTCCGCATTGGATAAGGCTGCCGGAACACCCTGCCGCTGCGCCCTTCGCAAGCCGCCGGAAAATGACGGAGAATCCGCGCTTTTGGAACAAGCCATCGCCAAAACACAGGCACGTCTGGAAAAAGCCAAGGAAGCATTTCTGGATGGTATAGACACATTAGAAGAATACAAAAAAAATAAAACCGCCCTGCTCGAAACACTTCAGGCTCTGGAACAGAAAAAAGGGACGCCCCCGCCGCCGGAGGCCTCCCTTTCGTCCCTTTCCCTCTGCGCCATGCTGCAAATGGACAGCTTTTCCCCTGCGGAAAAACGCGCGGCTTTCTGCTCTGCCGTTGAAAAAGTCGTTTTTCATAAGGCAGAACGGCGTATCAGCCTGATTCTATCCGCAGAATGACGCGCGGCGTTCTTATTCTTATTCCTTTTTCCGCAGAACCGCCATGCTGCCCCTGCTGGATACCTCATAGCCCAGCATTTCCGCCAAAACGCGCAGCTTTATAAAATTCGTTGCGTTCCCCTTCTCGTCTGTTTTTTGTATCCCTTCCATGTCTACGATTTTCCCGTCGATTTCCACCTGAACCATTTCCACCATTTCATCCCCCAGCCTTTCCCGAAACGCCTGCCACGCCGCCGTATTTTCCACAAACGGTGCGGGGCATATTTTTCCAACCACATCAAAATGCCGTATCACATTTTCCAGTGGAATATGATACTTCTGCATCAGTTCCCTGCAGAGTAATGCCGCGTTTGCCAGCGTTTTTTCTGAAAAATCATACTTCCCGTCGCGCATGGTATCACAAAGTTCAATCGAAATGCTGTTTTTGTTCGTGCATTTCCCGAACCACTTTCCGCCGCCCGTGCTGTCTGCGGAAGGGTATTTTTTGCCGCCGACTGCCCACGCTGTGCTCTCCTCCGGTACACTCAGCACAATCTCCGTATTATCTACGAAATAATGCGCCGACGTGCCTGTTACGCGTGTCTGGAAATACCGCCCGTTTGCTTCCGCGCTGTCCCCATCGTTTGCGGTATAATGAATCACAATATAGCGAATGTCCGTTCTCTTGCGTTTTCCGCCGTAATTACTTCTGTTGGCAAGTATCGTTTTCCGTTTCACTCCATGTCGCTCTCCTTTCCTTTTTCTGCGGTACTGTCCGCGCTTTCTGCATCTGCGTCCGTAAGCAGTTCCACTCCCTCTTGCAGTGCATCGTCCACCCATTCGCAAAACGTATCAAATGAAACTGCCAGAGCCATAGCCGGAAACCGCTGCACAAACATGTCATACACCCGCCGCAGTTTCAGCCTGCCCGGCGCGCCCTGCATCTCCTGTTCCGCACTTGTGACCGCCCAGAGCAACCATGCCTTTACCTTTTTCTCCTGCTCCTTTTTGGGCTGGCGCAGAAAACGCCCTGCCCCACAGCCCAGCAAAAAGCCCGCCGCAAATACCGCAGACAGAACCATCAGGTTTGCCGCCGCTCCTTCCGCAATTTCCAGCATTGCAATACCTCCCCTCCTTGAACCTCGACAGGACACGCCCTGCCTTGTCCCATTTCCTTTTGGAGCGCGTCCTACTTTCAGTCTATGCGGACAACTTCCCGCTGTGCAGGGTCAGCCCTGCTTTTTTTCTTTTTTTTGCTCCTGCGTGAAATCCAGAAACTCTACGTCATATCCCCGCAGCCCTGCTGCCGCCCGAATCGCGCGCTTGTTCAGGCTCTCCGAAAGCGTACGCTTTTCCTCCTCTGTCAGCTCGCCATATGGGCGCAGTTCTCCGTTCTGCCGCACAAAAATCTCCACATCCAAGGGTCTTCCTGCCATTTCTACCTCCTGCCGCAAAGCCGCTTTTGGGAGGCAATTTCCCCAAAAGCCGCCGCAAGCTTCTCCTTTCTCCAATTTTCAGTCCTGCTCATTGCGCTGTCTTCTCTATCGTTTCAGGTTTATTGGGAAAGAAGGGAATAAATGCCTGATTATTGCAAAATAAAAAAATTACCGGCTTTCAGCTCCTAAATGTCTGAAAATCGGTAAGTTTTCATGATTCGTTCCTTAATACAGTTCAGTCATTTTCAAAATAAGTCCGTCCCTTTGACTACGTCTACTGTAAATGTCTTTCAAATACTCAGAACTTATCCATATATAAGATACGTGCAGATTGCACAGTCAGATTTTTCGGCAGGCAGGGAGCTTTTTTTGCAGGCGTACCGAGTGGTACGGCAGGGAAAAGCGACAAAGACTGCCGGAAAAGATGAAGCAAAATGCGCGTAGATAATTTACGGATAGGTTCTTAGGGTCTACTCCGCAACTCCAGCAAAAAAGCGACTGCCAGCAGGAGGCAAACCAGTAAAAGCAACACCAATGATACAGACAGCAGTTTCTTGAAGGTGAGCCATGATACAGGCCATTCCATAAGCGATCCTGACCGTTTCGAAAATGCCCTCCACAGCGTTGCGGTCGCAACTGTCCTGATACTCCTGTTTCTTTGCCTGACAGGAAAAGACCGGATTGGGGGACGGTTTGCCTAAAGCTGGGACAGACTGACGAGTGGTGACTGCATTGAAACGTTCTGCCTGCTTCGAGGATAGTTTTATGCCCCTTTGAAGCAATTCAGCGATGTACCCCATGTCCCGGCGGATATATTGCAGCTGTTAGTGTACCGCTGAACGGATCGCTTTCGTACTGCATTTCTTGCTTTTGGACAGACGGAGGCAGTCCTTCAGGGCACGCTTGCGGTACATCCGGGGTTTCTTCTGTCCTGTCAGTTTGCATAGCTCGTCCACCGTTTTCTCTGCTTTCTCCCGCACCTGGTTGAGCAAATCGATGTCCTGAGGACAGGTGATATCTGTCTGGCATCAGGTGGTATCCAGAACCAACGTGCCGCTGTTGGGCAAATCGCCACCAGCGTGGACGCTCCGAACGAACATGGCACATATTCTTTCATACCGATGAAATATTGCAGTTCGGGTTCTCTCCGATGTGCTTCACCACCCACTGGTCGCTGTATTTCAGCCGCCGCTGAATCAACAATGCTCCCAATGCCATACGCGCCAGATGGGCGGGGTGGCCGTTGTTCACGAATGCACCGCATAGCATTCCTCTGCCACTTCCCATGGAACCAGCGCCGCCCGTTTGACCCAATCGTTTTCGGGATCCAGTTTCTCATACGGAAACACGAAATCTTCGTTCCGCAGTTGGCTGTTATCCTTATACATCCGCTCCGCCCCTATAAGTGCATGCTTTTTCCTCTATTCCTTTGCACCTGTTTTACCATATTTCAGCCCATTTTGCTTGCCTTTCAGGCGGTTTGAGGTTGCGGAGTGAACCCTAATTAAAACTCCTACATTTTTAGGATAGTACCCCGAATGCAAAAGCCCTATGAATGACATTAGTAAATATTTATGTTGGATCCATACGCCGCAGTCACATCGGAAAAATAATTATATCCCCTTCCTCCGGCCAATCTCCTTGTCTGTAAACTCTATTTTATACTTTGAATAAAGTATTCTCTGTTCCTGATATAAGCTATGATATCCTGACAGCATATAACTGATAGAGCAGGCCAAAATATAGTATCCCAGACCCTCTACCCCAAATAATTCTACATATAATATAATAGAAGCTAGCGGGCAATTCGTAACCGCGCAAAACAAAGACCCCATGCCGATTCCGGCAGCAAAGCTGGAAGGGATCTGAAAAACCCCTCCAAATGTACAGCCAAACGTCGCACCGATAAAAAATGCAGGAACAATTTCTCCGCCTTTATACCCAGCCCCTAATGTAAGGGCGGTCAGCAACATTTTCAGTAAAAAGGCCTCCGGCTTCGCCTCTCCCGCAATAGCAAGATGGATAATATCCATTCCAGCACCATTATAATCTCTGCATCCAAAAATATATGTACACAAAACAATCAGGCATCCACCGAAGAAAATCCGAATATAAGGCTTTGGGAAATATTTTTTATACAATACCGATACTGTTTCCATTATGCCGCAAAAAAACATTCCCAAAAATGCACAGAAAATCGCCAAAAGAGCCACTTTCAAAACCATATCCACAGACACTGTTTCAGGAATATTGGATAAATGGAAAACTGTTTTATGGTTTCCCATGCGGGCAGAAATCTCTGCACCCAATATTGCGGAAATCGTACAGGGCACAATAGCAGCATAATACATTACGCCCACCATTACAACCTCCATAGCAAAAACTACCGATGTTGCCGTTGTACCAAATAATGCCGAAAAACCCGCGCTCATACCGCACATAATAATAATTCGTTCGTCCTTTTCATTCAAATGAACAAATTTTCCAATCCATGAAGCAATGCCTGCGCCTAACTGAAGCGCCGCCCCTTCCCGACCGGCAGAACCTCCGCATAAATGCGTCAAACACGTACTGATAAAAATAAGCGGTGCAATTTTACCAGTCACTTCCTTCCGCTCCCTGACTGCTGTAAGAATAAAATTGGTTCCCCTATCCTTCTCCATTCCCATGAATTTATAAAAAAATATGATCCCTAATCCAGCAAGCGGCAATGCCCAAAGAATATCCGGATTTTTTATTCTGAAATCCGTTACATATTCCAGGGCTAAATGGAACATTCCGCCAACGATTCCCACTATCATTCCAATCATACAGCTCAAAAGAACCCAAAACATAAATATTTTACTTTTTCCGTAAATTTCTTTTATGTCAGAATAAAGTTTCTCTTTCATATCCTCCATATGCCCCATTTCCCACGCCTTAGCTTTCCCTGGCCTTAAGAACCTATCCGTAAATTATCTACGCACATCCTGCTTCATCTTTTCCGGCAGTCTTTGTCGTTTTTCCCTGCCGTATCACCCGGTACGCCTGCAAAAAAGCTCCCTGCCTGCCGAAAAATCTGGCTGTGCAGTCTGCACGTATCTTATTTACGGATAAGTTCTAAATCCTTTCCTGCTTTCTTCGCTTTTTTGAATTTCCATAAAATAAACAATTTCCGAAAACGTATCGTCCTGATATTTCCCCGATACATTCAGTTGACAGTCCCATAATGCCGCCGCTTTTTCAAGAAGCCTGTTGCATGCGGCATTCTCTGGGTCAACAGAGATTTCCAGTCTATACAATCCTAACCTTTCCATGCTTTGTTTTACCTGTTCCAGCAGCTGCATTCCAATCCCCTTGCCTCTTTTTCTATATTCAGATACAATCTGCCAAACAAACAGACATTCCCTTTCAGGAGAAGGGAGAGCTGCGAGAAAGCCCAAAATGGCATTATCCTGCTCCGCAACAAAGCATGTTTCTTTGCAGTACCTCGCCAATATCCAATAAACATATTCACGATACGGCACTACATATGGTTTTCCAGCCTCCAACAGGCATTGTACTTTTACGATGTCCTCCGTCATAAACTGCCGTATCATCATATCGTGTTCCTCCCTCCCCCGTTCCATCAGACAAAAAGTACTAAAATTCCCCTCAGCTATATGCTCCTATATCCGAGGGGAATTTATGACGTCCTAATTCATCCGAGCCCCACTTTTCTTACATACCGGCGCCAATTTTTTTGTTCAGGCATCTTCTTCCTGTTTTCTCTGCGTGATTTTCGCACTGTTCGGTTTTGAATAAAAATGATGGAACAGGCATAATACTGCTAATGTACCAATATAGAACGCGAACAGGAGCAAATCTGCGGCAAACAGTGCATAGAAAATGATAGCAAGTCCAATCAAAGCCAGCACTACAACAAGCCCTTTTGCGGGCATATGCCATGCAAGGCTGCGGTATTCCTCTGGAAACTTTCTCTGGTACTGCACTGTACTGATGACTGACAGCAGCATTGTCGTAGCGCCCAAGCCGCTGGCAACATTTGCCAGCATTACATAGAAATTCGGGAACACTCCGAAAAATTCCACAAAAATCAGTATAATACCAACAATATACGCCAGAAACAAACCCCTGTAAGGAACCTGGCGTTTATTCAGTTTTGTAAAGCCTTCCGGTACAACGCCTTCCCGCCCCATGCCGAACAACAGCCTGGATACCGTAAAAATTTCACCAACAAGGCAAGTAACTGCCGCAATCCATGCGCCAAAGTTGATTGCAAAGCCCGCCGCGCCGCCGAAAGCAAATTCTGCCGCCTGTGTAAACGGGGACGCAATCTGTCCATATGTCTTATAATCGACCAATCCAAGAGCCACTGCAATTGCGATCGTATAAATTACCAGAATTGTAACAAATGCCCAGAACATCGCTTTTGGCAGATTGCGGATATCTTTAATTTCCTCACTGGTTGTCAGCAGCGACATCGGTCCCATATAGGAATATACCGCCATACCTATACATGCAATGATGCCAGGCGCACCGAAGGGTGCAAACGGTTCATAATTTTCTCTCTGTATCTTTCCGCTCGCAATCCCCAGCACTGCAAATGCGACCATAATGCCAACCAATACGACAATCAGCCCCAACTGCGTCTTTCCAGTTACTTCGCCGCCGCTCATTGCTACCAGCAGGACTATCGTCAGCAGGAGTACAGACCAGATGAGAGAAGAGAGCCCCGGGTCATCCACCCACATAAAGAAATAATTACTGATACGCCCTGTTGCCAGCCCAACGGAGCCAAGGAATACCGTGTTCATCGTTGCGTTACAGAGTGCCGCCACCGTACCGAATGCAGGTCCAAGCATACGTTTGCTCCATGCATGCAGCGAACCCGCAACCGGCATACCGACAGCCAGCTCACAGCACACCATACAAACGCACATCAGCAGCAAACCTGCCACTAAATAAGATAAAACCGCCGCTGGCCCTGCCGCTTCTGCTCCGTTTCCAACCATAACAAAAATACCATCGCCAACAACCGCCCCGACGCCAAGTGCCCATACATGCCAAAATGTCAGTTTTTTCGCTAAATTATTGTTATTTTCACTCATGTCAATCCCCTTTCCCTATACGTTTCAACAAAAAACTACATGCAGTTTAGATGGCCTTCTTTTGCCTGCAAAAATTCAAATCCTGCATATTCCTGCCCTGCACAAGTTTTATTCTTGTAGCTCCGGCAGTACTTAATCTAAAATAGCAATTGCCCGAATCGGCGCACCGTCCGAATTGGCAAATTTCAAGGGAAGCGCACAGAACAGGAACAAATCTTTGCCAACCTTATCCAAATTACAAAGGTTTTCAATAATTACAAAACGGTTTGTACCAAGTACTTTATGGTGCAGAATCAGCAGTTCATCCTGTATAGGGTCAAGACCGATTACGTCAAGCCCAACACCTTTTTTCTTACTGTCAATCATATACTGCGCCACTTCGTCTGTAATATATGGATAGTCATTATAATAAGTTTCCTGACCCCAGCGCGTATCCCAGCCCATTCGGAAAAGCAGATAATCCGCCTGATCTGCCAGTTCCTTCACCTGCATAATCCGGTCCATGGCAATCCTGTCGCCTTCTTTCAGGTCCATGCAGTCAATCACCAATGCCTGTCCAACAAACTGCTCTGCCGGAAACGCATCCAAAGTCATATAATCTCCGGGGAAAACGTGGGAAGGGGAATCCATATGCGTTCCCGTATGGGAAAACATCGTCAGCAGGGTTTCTCGGAATCCGTCTTTTTCATATGTATTTGCAGTTTCAAGTTTGGGAGGCTCTGTCCCCGGGTAAACCGGCATCACTTCCGAAATAGTATGTGTCAAATCAATTACTTTCATGCCAATACCTCCTGTCTAAACTCATATGTCAATTTGAAATATTTTAAAAAAAGGGGATGCCTGCTCTTTCGAAAACGCATCCCCATAGGAATTCACCGCTTAATACCAGCCTCGCGCTTTCATGGAATTGGCAATTTTTGTCAATGCATTAATCCATGCGCCGTTCCGCAGAGATGTGCCATATTTTTTAGCCGTATCTCTTGTCGCAAAATAAGCGTTTGTAATTCTTTCTTCCAATTTTTCCGTTACTTTTTCCACAGTCCAGTAATCATCCGTAAGACCCTGCGTCCGCTCAAAGGAGCATACAATCGCACTTCCGCAGTTTGTCAGTACATCAGGAACAATCGTAATGCCCTTTGCCTGAAGGATTTCTTCCGCTTCCGGCGTAGTCGGGCCGTTTGCCGCTTCCATAACCAGTTTTGCTTTGATTCTGTCCGCATTATCGGCATTCAGTACGCTCTGTACTGCCGCCGGAATCAGGATATCGCAGGGCAACTCCAGCAGTTCCGCATTTGTCATGCTTTCTGTGTCCGCAAACCCTTCTACAAACCCTGTCTTTTTTACATGCTCTACCAGTGCTGGAATGTCAATACCATTTTCATTATGGATTGCGTTTTTAATATCGCCGATTGCCACTACCTTGAAACCTGCTTCATGGAACAGCAGAGCGGCTGTGCGGCCCACATTACCAAAACCCTGAATAACGATTTTGGAATCCTTTCCCATGCTCATATCCTTCATGACTTCTCTTGTCACAAAGAATACGCCTGTACCTGTTGCCTCCATGCTCAGCTGTGTACCATTTGTCGCTACGGGTTTATCGTTGATTGCAGCAGGCTGATGGAACTGCTGAATAGATTCCAATTCGTCCAGCATCCATGCCATTGTTTTGCCGCTTGTGCCAATATCCGCACCAGGAACATCTACCCATGCGCCTTTCATTGGAAGGTTTCGGATATATGCACGGCAAAGTCTCTCATATTCGTCCTCAGAAAGCGTCCTCGGGTCAACCTTTACGCCGCCCTTGCCGCCGCCTGCCGGAATGCCGCCGACAGCGTGCTTAATCGTCATCCAAAGCCCTAACGCCTTTACGATATCCAAATCCAAATCCGGTACAAACCGCAAACCATTCTTGACCTGTCCCAACGCATCATTGTAATGCACGCGGTATGCTTCGAAGAAGCGCAGTTCCCCATTATCCATTTTCATAGGGATAGTAAATTTGAAAATTCTTTTGGGCTGTTCCAAAAACCTTACCGCGTCTTCGTCAATACCGGCAATCTTCGCGGCAGTATGCAGTGTGGCTTGTGATGTTTCAAAGGGATTCATGCTCATAGTCAAAACTCCTTTCTTCCTCCAGCGGTTTTATTCATATTGAAATCCTGCATCCAGTGCTTTTTCGTTCACCGTAATCAGCTTTCCCTTTTCTCCGGAAAAAATATCTTTCAGATGTGCTTTTACGATGTCCAAACTCACAAAATCCAGATATTTCATCGCTGTGCCAAGCGCAACACTGTTTGCGGTCTTTGCATTGCCTATCTCCATCGCAATGTCATTAAAAGGCACAGATAACACCTGAATATCGTTCCGTTGCGGTTTCTTTTGTATCAGATTGCTGTTAAGTATCAAAATTCCGCCTTTTTTCAGCATTTTTTCATAATCTTCCAAAGAACGTTCATCCATTACCAGCAGCAAATCCGCTTCTGAGATAATCGGCGACCCAATCCTGTCAGATACGACAATCTGGCACATGGTGCGCCCTCCCCTTTTTTCCTGTCCATAGGACGGCGTGAAAGTAACGGTATAATCTTTCTCAACGGCGGCATAGCAAATCAGTTCCCCAATGGAAATTACGCCTTGTCCGCCAATGCCCGAAAACATAAACTGACTTTTCACCCGTTTTTCACCTCCGTATCCTTAAAAATGCCTAAAGGGTAAACCTTTATCATTTCCTCCCCCAGATAATCCAGCGCCAGCGTCGGCTTCATTCCCCAGCCTGTCGGGCAGGGCGAAAGGATTTCCACAAAGCTCATGCCCTTTCCGTCCATCTGAAGGTCTATTGCCTTTTTGATCGCCCTTTTCGCTGCCATAATATTTCCGGGGGTATTGACCGCGACCCTTTCGCTGTAAATACAACCTTTGATGTTGGAAATCAACTCTGCCATATTCACCGGCGCGCCTTCCACTTCCTTCTTTCGGCCATAAGGCGTTGTCGTTGTTGTCTGCCCTTCCAATGTCGTTGGTGCCATCTGTCCGCCTGTCATACCATAAATGGCATTATTTACAAAGATAACGCTGAACTTTTCACCACGGATGGCAGCATGGATAATCTCGGACATGCCTTCCGAAACCATATCGCCATCCCCCTGATACACAATAATCAGCTTGTCCGGCTCCGCACGTTTCAGCCCTGTCGCAAGGGCAGGCGCACGCCCGTGCAGCGCACAGATGGAGTCTGTCCTGAAATATTGGTCCGCATAAACAGAACAGCCAATCGGCCACACCATGACCGTATCCTCCAGACATTTTTTTTCGTCAATGATTTCCGCAATCAGCTTATTGATAATTGCATGGCCACAACCGCCGCAGTATTTGAAATAGGTATCCTGCAGAGCTGAGGGTCTTTTATATAAAACTTTCATACCACACGCTTCCTTTCTATTTCACATACCTGCTGCGAATCTGTTCATACAATTCGGCGGGAGTCGGTGTAATTCCGCCAAACCTTCCGTAAAAAGCTACGTCGTCCTTGTTTTCAACAGACAGCTTCACATCTTCAACCATCTGCCCCGCATTCAGTTCTACTACCAGAAATTTCTTTCCATTTTTTCCTGCAAACGCTTTTTCAGGGAATGGCCATACACGCTTTGGACGGATTAGCCCAACCTTTATGCCATTTTCCCGCGCAATCTGCACAGTGTCCAACGCAACTCTAGCGACAGAACCAAACGCGACAATGATGATATCTGCGTCCTCGGTTTCCACCTCTTCCCAGCTTTGCTCGTTTTCCTGTATACGATTAAACTTTTCCTGTAATCTCAGATTAAATGCCTCCCACTGGGCAGGACCGTCACCACATGTCGTAATAACATTGTGTTCTCTTCCCTTTGCCCCTGTAACCGCACCCGGGAAGGAAATTTCCTTTGTTTCCACTTCGGTCGGAAGCTCTACATTTTCCCGCATTTTTGCCAATGTCGCGTCACTCAGCAGTACAACAGGATTCAGATATCTCTCAGCCAGTTCAAATGCCTCCTGTATCATATCTGCCTGTTCCTGCACAGAGTACGGCGTAAGGCAGATTACGCGGTAATCGCCATGGCCGCCGCCTTTCACTGCCTGAAAATAATCCCCCTGAGATGCTAGAATTTCCCCGTCAGCCGGTCCCGGACGCATCACGTTTACAATTACCGCAGGAAGCCCCGCCGCCGCCATATAACTCATTGCTTCCTGCCCAAGGCTGAAACCCGGGCCAGATGTACCTGTCATTGCTCTTTTGCCGGCCGCAGCCGCACCCGCAATCATGTTAAACGCGGATACTTCTGTTTCGGCCTGCACAAATACCAAATTTCGTTTTGGTGCTTCTTTCGCATAGTATTCCGGCATTTCGCTGGAAGGCGTAATCGGATAGCCAAAGAAGAACCGGCAGCCTGCCCGTATCGCAGATTCAGCAAGTGCCATATTTCCTTGCATAAAAACTTTTTCCCCCATGTTAATCCTCCCTCTTATGCCATAGAATCTGTTGTCACCTCAATCGCACCTTCCGGGCATACCCGCCCGCATGTGCTGCAGCCAATACAATCGTTCATATTTGAAATGACTGGTGTGTAATAGCCTTGCTTATTGATTTTTTTCCCAGGTTCTATGATTTTTTTCGGGCAGAATTTCACACAGTAAAGGCACTCCTTGCATCTGTCAAATTCAATTTTTACATTGTTCACAGGAGCATCTCCTCCTTTTCCACAAAAAATACAAACCCCTTTGCCTGTTTCCCGCTGTCTATTCTATCCAACAGTCAGCCGCCCTTTATTCTCCCGGGTGTTTTCTGTCCTTAAAAGAGGATTCCTGGGGACCTCTCTGGTCTTTCTTCGCAATGAACAAACTGCCTGTTGCTTTGCCGCAAAGCACAGGGGGTTCACACGCTGTTGCAGCCGTATGTTCAATGCCTGTCATATCTGCGTCTGTTCTGTCCAGCATTGTCGCAACCTTCCAAGCCTCAAACTTGCAGGTATAGGATTGATTGCCAACCTTTTCGATCCAGCCATGGTATTCCATAAAATCACCGACATAAACAGGAGCCGTAAACTCGATATCCTCGTAGCCAAGGAACAGGCTGATATCACCGTCCACGTAAACCATCAGTTCTGTTCCAACGTCCCCCCACTGGTTCACAATTCTGGCGCCATTTACCAGACCACCAACATAATGCCCGTCTTTCTCGCTCATCATCAAATGATGTACCACTTTTTTACCTACCATAATCCTTCCTCCTATTCTGTTATTTAGAACGATATTGTTATATTAGGAACTTTTGTGATTTCATTATATAGAACATCGTTCTTTTTGTCAATATAAATATACAGGGCATTTTGAACCAAAAAAATCTTGGAATTTTATGCACTATTTTTTGCACAAAAAAAGCCACAGCTCCCATAATTTTTATTACAGGTGCCATGGCCCTCTAAAAAATCATATTTTTCTCAAACCGTGCCAATTCTTCGCGGCGGTTCCATCCAGCCGCCGTCCAAACATTCAATATCCTAAAAATCCGGATAATTCATCTGTTTTCTCTTTTAATGTCTGAATGATTTTCTTCCCCTTTTCTTCTGTATAGCGGTTCTCAGGCAGACTGACACTGATTGCAGCAACAACCTTTTTCGTAAAATCCCTCACAGGAGCAGCAATGCAGATCAAATCCTCATTGAATTCCATATAGTCAATAGAAAAGCCCTGAACTTCGACCTTCTTCAGCTCCGCCTTAATTTCCTCATCCGTTGTAAGTGTCTGCTCTGTCAGTTTCTCAAAAGGCGCATGGGATAAATATTTCTCCAACTCCTCCTCAGAAAACGATGCTAAAAACTGCTTTCCTAATGCTGTGCAGTAAAGCGGCTCCCGCTCTCCTACTTCAACTCTTGAACGCAACCTCCTGTCCGGCTCTATCTTACAAATAATGACTACTTCACCATTATTGCATATCCCTAAATTTACCGTTTCGAAAAATTCATCGCAGATATCCATTACATATTCTCGGTAATTTGTTTCACTCAGTCTATGGTTATTCAATACCGACTGTGCAACGTCATACAGCCCCCAGCCTAAGCAGTACCCTGTTCCCTGCCGCATATGCTCAACAAAACCATATGCATACAGCGTATCCAATATTCGATGTACACTGCTTTTGCCCATGTTCAGGTTTTCACTGATTTCCGCAATACCAACGCCATTAGGTGAGGCATTTTTTTTCAAATATAACAGAATATCTATTGCTTTTTCTAATGTCTGCACAGGATATTTGGGTCTATACCCTTCCGGCATACTTCTCTCCGTCCTTTCCACAAAATTACTACTATATTATTTTCCTGTTTTCCCAGCAATAAAAAGCATATCACATTTTTACGACAAAGTAAATTCTCCTTGCCTTAAAATCTTCATAATCAACAAAAACAAAAAGCAGTCTGTCAAAAAAGTCAGCACAAGCTGGCTTTTTTGGTATAATAAACCCAGAAGTGAGGAATATGCTGACAAAAGGAAAGCCCGAAAGAGATATATTGGAAATAGTAAGTATTGAACTGCATGTTCCCCAGGGCCATCTTTTGCGTAAAATTTGACCACATGGTAGATTTTGCCCATATTTATGATTTCACGGTAAGCTTTTATTGTGCAGGCAATGACCTCCCCAAGATTGACCCTGTCGTCCTGTTCAAGACAATATAGCTCCAGCATCTGTACGGACTCCCATCGCTGCAGCGGCACAGCGGAAGAAATCAGCATGAATATTGCATATAGGACAATATGAAGTGACCCCACATTTGTAGCAACGTGGATTTGCCTGTATACTAAGAACCTATGCGTAAATTATCTGCGCACATCCTGCTTCATCTTTTCCGGCATCTTTGTCGCTTTTCCTTGCCGTAACACCCGGTACGCCTGCAAAAAAGCTCCCTGCCTGCCGAAAAATCTGACTATACAGTCTGCACGTATCTTATTTGCGGATAAGTTCTAAGTTTTGGAAAAAACGATGGTAACAGGGGTTCCCGCATACAAAAGGAGGCCACTTATTATGAAAAGAATACTACGAATCGGCATAGATATCCATAGCACAAACTACACTTTATGCGCTATTGAGCCAAGATTTGACGGAAACGACATTATTTATGCAGAGGGCTGCGACATTCTCTGCGGCTATGAAGTAGGATGCCCGGGATTTTCTTTGTATCATGAATTAGTGAAAAAGGGAATCCGGTGTGCCATCCTTGCTCCGACCACAATGCTGACACACTTAAAGTGGCTGAAATCACTTGAACCAGGCAGGCTGGACAGGGAAACGCTGAACGAATATCTCACAATAAGCTTTCACCAGCGCACCAAATTTTATCCTCTCCTCCGCCAGACTCCAAACAAGCTTTTCTTATAGCGTTTCAACGCCTCTTTCGCCGGTTCATAATTCCCCGCCGCTTTCAGATATTCGACGCCTTTTTCGATGTTCTCCTGCACGCCAAGCCCCTCGGCGTACATCATGCCCAGCCCATAGTTTTTATAGGGCGAATCGCCGCTTTTCTCCAGGAACAGTTTTCCCTTCGTTGTGTTCTGCGGGCAGCCATACCCCAACAGATAACAGATTCCCAGCAAATCATACTTGACATATTCCGGTTCTCTGTCCTTTTCCATCCATTGAACCGCCCGCGCATAGTCCACAGCCGTACCCCAGCCATGAAAATACAAACGCCCCAGCTGGCGGCAGGCATAACTGTCGTTACCATAACCGGCAGTTTTTTCATAGCACTCTATGGCATAGGGCAGATTGCGCTCTACCGCCTTGCCACCCCAATAAATATCCCCTATAATGTGCCAGCTCCACAGATGTCCGGCCTCCGCCGCCTTCAGCGCCCAGGGAAGAGCTTCTTTATCGTTATCCTCTGTATAGGCCAGATAATGGGCATAGGCATACATCCATTCCGGGTGCCCCCGCTCCGCACCCTGGCGCATGATGGGAACCGCCTTTTCCGGCTCCGGCAGAATGTATTCTCCCCTGCCATGCTGGTAATAGTGGCAGTAATTTCTCCCTGCCAGAATCATGTTGCCGGAAAACGCTTTATCAAACCATGGAATACTTTTTTCCATCTGCTCCCGTTTCCAGTCCTCCCATGCTTTCCGGTTTTCAAACTCACTTTCCTTCCTGCCCTCGATTTCAATAATGTCCAGAAAATAGTAGGTATTCCCAATCATGTACTGGCAGAATGCACAGCCGTTTTCGGCCTTTTCATAGATGGTTTCCCACGCTTCTTTTATGCTTCCAAAGGGCATAAGTTCCCGAAATTGCGGCGTCAGCATATCCATGCGGAGCGCGCCCAGAACCGCCGCCGCACTTCCCAGAGAAACCGCCTCCCTGAGCATGGCATAAGCTGCCGCCTCGTTTTCCTCAAAGGGATGATATTCCCAGCTGTAACAGGAACCGGAAAAACAACGGGAAAGGAAATAACACGCGTCCCCATCTCCTTCCTGTGCCGCAGACAATAATGCGTCCGCCGCCGCTTTCGCCTTGTCATTATCGCAGCAATAATAGAGATCCTCAATCGCCCTGTCGACCACTTCATTAAAATAATTTCCCATGCTTTCCCTTCTTCCATTCTTTTTTTACCTGTGCCGTAATGTCCTCCCAACCGCTTAAATCTTCAAAATAGCCCTCATTCAGAAAACGATTCATCCAAAATTTCACCTGCGTCACAGTCCCTTCTCTTGCCAGAAATCTAGTATCCCCTTTCCCTGCGTTATTGGTACACCAAATCACTACCATATCATTTTGAACGCCAGGGAAGAAATCCAGTGCCTGCGCTCCCCACTCCAGAAATACCTTAGTATATTTCCCTTCGTGTATCCCTTCCACAGCAAGCTCCACATCTCTGCCGGAAAAAAACTTATGCTCATCATGCCAGCTTTCTCCGAAAATCACCAGAAGCTGATGCCAGTTGCACATTTGTCCCCTTTGATCTCTTTGAAGTTGATGCCAGTAGGATTTTATGCGCTCCTCAGTCTGCCGGGTATCCGTTTCGCCTTTCCTCCCCGCAGCTTCTTCCGTATTTGCCAAGGAGCCTGATTGGCCAAAACCAGCAGTTGGCTTTGTACCTTCCGGACTGTCCTCTTCCTCACTGCTTTCATCTTCATATTCTTCCCACAAAGGCGCGTCCTCCGCTTTATTCCATCCCGACAAATCAGCGCTGCCAGTCAGGAGTTTATCAAACCAGTCTTTCGCCTCATCAAACCCCGCGCTTTTATGGTACGGTTCATATCCGCCGTCAGAAACATCCAAAAATGCCGTCAGCCGAAAGACCTCGTGGAATATGCAGAAAATCCAGCTTATATTCCCTGTTTCCTGTACGGCAAAAGGCGGCAGAATCCGGAGTTTGAAAACACCCCCTTTATCGCTTTCCATCAGGCTTTTCAATTGTTTTTGCAAAACCTCCCCTGTAACATTTGAACTGTCGTTTCCAGATGTATCCGTAAGGATAAACTGCCTCGTCTGAGGCTGTTCCGGTTTCTCCTGCGGCCTGATAAAATCGCGCACCCCGTCCCATATTCCCAACAGGCCAAACCCCGCCATGCCAAGCCCCATCAGGAACCGAAGCATACCAATCCCCTGCCTGATTTCCGCAAATCCAATCGCCATCAGGCCGAAGCCGAGCAATGCCCCATATGCCCCCAAAATCAGAGGGACAAAACGCAAACGTTTTCTATTTTTATTCTGTCTGTCCTTCATCGTCCTGCTCCTGTCACTTTTTTCCGTTCCGTACCGCGCGCGTCTTTTTGGCCGCCGGAAGCGTGAAATCCAGAATATATTCAAAGGTAGTCCCCATTGTAGTATAACTGCTGGGCCAGCCCATTTTTTTGATTTCCTCCAGCCGGATTTCAAGAAGCTCAAAATCGTGTTCCCTCATAAAACAAACCTCCAGCCATATTTTCAAAGCACCCGCCCCACGTCCTTTCCGCAAAGCAGGCAAAAGCGTTTCTAAGGCACATTGGCGGCTCTCCTGCTTATTTTTTATTATACTATCCCTGCAAAAAACAATCAACTGCCGGTTCTCCGCCTGCATTGCCCGCTGAAAACGCCAAATGAAAAAAGCCTGCGTTCTCCGTCAGAATAACACAGACTTTTCCTTTCATAACCTTTGTTTCAATATATGGAAACAGGGACCTTCTCGACTTTCTCCGCAGCGTATTCTCTTATTTCTCTGCAGACCCTCTCAATGATTCCAGTGCTTTATCCGGCACTTCGTAAACGATAGTAAACGCCTTCCCTGTTCCGTTCTCCCGGAGCAGTCCCTGCATTCTCCCGAAAACATCGTCCATCGCGCATATTTCGACAGCCACAAGGCTGGAATCCTCATATGCCGTAATCGAACCAATATCTATATATTCCTTTTTCCAGCCGTCCAAAAGCCCGATGGATTTTTTCCACTGTACCAAAACCGTCACGCTTTCCGTCAGACCTTCCGTGCTTTCATCGCTGGCCTTCCAGTCCTCCAGTGCAAGGCTGTCTGCAAATTCCACCCTGTCCACAATTTCAGCTTCCATGTCCCCTTTCCGCCAGAGCACCTTTCTGGGACGTTCATCTTCGCATATCATTCCCCTGACCCAGTCCGCGTCCTCCATCTCCGCCCTTATCTCGTCCAAAGCGGCATACATCTCCGCGGATACCTCGTCCCATGCAGCATATAACTCCGTTGACGCCTCGTCCAGCTCCGCCTGCATTTCGTTCTCCACTTCTTCCAGCGCAGCCTGAATTTCCTGCGCGGCCTCATTAAGCTCCTGCCGGACCTCCTCCTGTTCCTCCACCGGCAGCTCGCCCATCCCCTTGTTGCCAATAGAAACACACCCTGTTGTCATTCCCATCGTCACACAGGATAAAAGCAAAATCTTCCCGAACCTCATAACCCATTCCACCTTTCTTTATAACCCGCAGAGCCGCTCTGCAAGCGTCTTTTATTCTGCCGACAATATACAATATTCTTTCGGGTAATATTCCTGCAAAGATGCCACAGCCTGCGCCTTTCCCTGATATTCCTCCCGCCAGTCTGCGTAATCCGGATTTTCCCACGCTGTCCCATCGTCGAACTCCACTCGTTTCACGCAAAACAACCCATATTCCGCCTTGTTTGCGCCGCCGTCCCCGCGAACGGGCCAGTCCTCCATTTTCTCCCCATCATACAGCGTCCAGCCTCCATCTTCGTCCTTCACCCCTCCAGGCGAAAGCTCTACATCCTCAAATCGCAGATGCCCATATTTCGGCTCCGCGCTGGAATCCATGAAATCCCAATAAATCTCCAGCGGCTGTCCCTCCGCATCATAGGCAAGCATTGCCGTTTCCACTGCCGTGACCGTCTTTTCCGTATTGTTTTTCAGTATATCGTGGAAATACGGCAAACCCGTATCCGCATATTCCATGAGCGTAACGTTTTCCAGCACAATCGTCTGCCCTGCCGTATCCTCCTGCCCGCCTGCGCAGCCAGTGCAAAACGCCGCCGCCACACAAAGAGAAATCACAAGTCCCATTGCCTTCATCTTTTCCTCACCCTTTCTTTTCCCCAGTATAGCACCGGTTCCTTCACTTTTCTTTAGCAAATTTTTAAGAATTTCTTCAGAATCAAAAAGAGCCGGAAAACCTCCGTTTTCCAGCCCTTCCTATCGAAAAATGTTCTTTTCATCTGTCCTGCCGCTTATTCCTTAAACAGCCCTTTCATTTTTTCGGAGAAACTCTTTTTTTCTTCTCCTTTTGCCGCTGAAGCGGGTTCAGTATGTCCTTCGTCATAGAACTGCCGCAGCAGGTCTTTCTGCCGTTCGCTCATCTCCGTCGGGATTTTCACCTTCAATGTAATAATCTGATTCCCGCGTGTTTTCGGGTTGCGCAGATTCGGCACGCCAACGCCTTTCAGCGTCACAACGGTATCCGGCTGTGTCCCCGGCTTCACAGTATATTTCTGTTCGCCGTCAATGGTCTTGATGATGATTTCGCCGCCCAGGGCCGCCTGTACGAACGTAATCGGTACATCACAGTAAATATCGTAGCCGCGGCGTTCAAATACCCTGTTCGGCTGGACATAGACCGTCACGAGCAGGTCGCCGTAACCACCGCCGTTTTCACCAATCTCGCCCTTGCCCGCCAAACGGATGGTCTGTCCGTTATCAATGCCCTGCGGCACATTGACCTCGTATTTTTTCGTTTTGCGCACGCGCCCCGTACCCTTACAGGTGCCGCATGGCTCTTTAATGATTTTTCCTGTGCCATGGCACTGGGAACACGTCCGCACAGAAGTCACCGCACCAAACATAGACTGCTGCACCACGCGTTCCTGCCCTGTGCCGCCGCATTTCGAGCAGCTTTCGGCGTGTGTGCCTTCCTTCGCGCCTGTGCCGTGGCATGTGTCGCATTCGTCCGCAATCGGGACGGAAATCTCTTTTTTGCAACCAAAAACAGCCTCCTCAAACGCCAGCTGAATATTAACGTTTATGTCCCTGCCGCGGCGGGGGCCATTCTTGCGCGCACTGCCGCCGCCGAAACCGCCGCCAAAGCCGAACATGCTGCTGAAAATATCGCCCAGGTCGCCCATATCGAAGCCCTGGCCGTAAAATCCGCCGTCCATGCCGCCCTGCTCAAAAGCTGAGTGGCCAAACTGGTCATATTTCGCTCGTTTATCCGGGTCACTCAGCACCTCGTATGCTTCGTTGACCTCTTTGAATTTTTCTTCCGCCGCTTTATCGCCCGGGTTCTGGTCTGGGTGGTATTTCACCGCCATCTTGCGGTAGGCTTTTTTCAGTTCTGCCTCCGAAGCGTTTTTCTGGACCCCCAGCACCTCGTAATAATCTCTTTTATCTGCCAACCTTCTCACCGCCTTATCGGTTTCCACTTTAGAAAACCCCGGGGACTCCTGTCCCCAAACCTCTGCAAGCCCGTTGAAAAGGGCTTGACCCCAAACTTCATTCCGGAAAACTCCGTTTTCCGCATAAAATTTTTCTAGGTAGTGTCGTTATAAGTCATGTATACGTATTTTCGAGCATAATTTTGGCGGATTTCAGGCAAAAATTCGCAGGCGTACTAGCGGTACGGCAAGAATTTTTAACGAAAAAGCCGACAAAATTTGCCAGAAAGGCGTGTGCAGGCACTTGTGATGACACCGCCTATCATGCTAATTTTCAGCCCAGCCGCATGAAATGCGGCCGAAAACGGGTCAAGGGACAAAGTCCCTTGCAGAGGTTTGGAGGCAGAGCCTCCAAGGTCTTATCTTTTTAACAGCAAAGGCAGGGCGTTCCAGCTTCCGCCTTTGCGCCCCTGCCGCTTTGTCAATTGCACTTCCTTTTTATATTACAGCTCTTTTCCTTCTCCGTCAACCACATCTCCGTCACTGCCGCCATCCTGCGGTGCGTCGCCGCCCTGCGCCGCCTGTGCCTGCTGATAGAGCTTCTCGGAAATCTTGTAGAATTCCTGTGTCAGGGCCTCTGTTGCCGCCTTTACATTTGCTACGTCCGTTTCCGTCATGGTCTCCGCATTCATATCCTTCACAAGGTCTTTCAGCTTGTTCAGCTCGCCCTCTACTGCGGATTTTTCACCTTCGTCCAGCTTGCCTTCCAACTCGCCCAGTGCTTTCTCCGTCTGGAAAATCAGGGAATCCGCCTCATTCTTCGCGTCAATCGCCTCTTTGCGCTTGCGGTCAGCTTCCGCGAACTGCTCCGCTTCTTTCACAGCGCGGTCAATTTCTTCTTCACTCAGGTTAGAGCCTGCTGTAATCGTGATTTTCTGCTCCTTGCCTGTGCCAAGGTCTTTCGCGGATACATTTACAATGCCGTTCGCATCAATGTCAAACGTTACCTCAATCTGTGGCACACCTCTCCTTGCGGGTGCGATGCCATCCAGCTTAAACTGCCCCAGCGTCTTGTTGTCACGCGCCAAAGGGCGTTCGCCCTGCACGACATGGATGTCAACCGCTGTCTGGTTATCCTCTGCCGTAGAGAATACCTGTTTTTTGTTTGTCGGGATTGTTGTATTTCTGTCGATCAGTTTCGTTGCTACGCCGCCCAGTGTTTCAATGCCAAGGGAAAGGGGCGTTACGTCCAGCAGGAGCACGCTGCCCGCGCCGGCGTCGCCAGCCAGCTTGCCGCCCTGAATTGCCGCGCCTACCGCAACACATTCGTCCGGGTTGATGCCCTTGAACGGGTCTTTGCCTGTGTATTTCTTCACAGCGTCCTGTACAGCGGGAATTCTTGTGGAACCGCCCACCAGCAGCACTTTGTCAATATCGCCAGCGGAAAGGCCGGCATCGGACAGAGCCTGGCGCACAGGGCCCATCGTGCCATCCACCAGATCTGCTGTCAGCTCGTCAAATTTTGCTCTGCTCAGTGTAACGTCCAGATGTTTGGGGCCGTCCTGATTCATTGTAATAAAAGGCAGATTGATATTTGTAGTCGTGACGGTAGAAAGCTCTTTTTTCGCCTTTTCAGCCGCCTCTTTCAGTCTCTGCATCGCCATTTTGTCCTTTGTCAGGTCCATATTTTCCGCTTTTTTGAACTCTGCCGCAAGGAAATCAATGACTCTCTGGTCGAAATCGTCGCCGCCAAGGCGTGTATTGCCGTTTGTCGCCAGAACTTCGATAACGCCGTCGCCGATTTCGATGATAGAAACGTCGAACGTACCGCCGCCAAGGTCATAAACCATAATTTTCTGTTCTTTTTCATTGTCCAGACCGTAAGCCAGAGCGGCAGAGGTCGGCTCATTGATAATACGCTTTACATCAAGCCCCGCGATGCGTCCCGCGTCCTTTGTCGCCTGTCTCTGTGCATCGTTGAAGTAGGCGGGAACTGTGATAACAGCTTCTGTTACCGCTTCACCCAAATAGCTCTCCGCATCAGCTTTCAGCTTCTGCAATACCATTGCGGAAATTTCCTGCGGGGAATACTGCTTGCCTTCGATGTCTACTTTGTAGCTTTCGCCCATATGGCGCTTGATGGAACTGATGGTGTTGTCAGGGTTTGTGATTGCCTGACGCTTTGCTGTTTCGCCAATCAGACGTTCGCCGTTTTTCGCGAAGCCGACAACGGACGGGGTTGTTCTCGCGCCGTCGCTGTTTACGATAACAACAGGCTGACCACCCTCCATAACTGCCACGCAGGAATTTGTCGTACCAAGGTCAATACCGATAATTTTTCCCATAATCTATTCCTCCTAAAATCAAATAATGTATGCTCTGATAACCTTGGGACGCCGTCCCAAACCCTGCCCGCTTTCTTTCGGAGAAAGCGGAGCAAAGAACTCTGTTTCCGCCGCGCAAATCCCTGCGCACAGGAAAAACAGCAGACAGCATTCCCCGGCTATATTTTTGTCCTATCCTTTGAAAAAGCCTCCCCGTCACACAGAGTGTGGCGGAAATCGGGTCAAGGGGCACAGAGCGTCCGGAAAACGCCCGTTTTGCGCCGGCCGGAGCGGAGAAGATGCCCCTTGCGGGAGTCTGATGGCAGAGCCCTCAGGGTCTTTCCCTCTTAATTCGCCACTTTCACCATGCTGTGGCGGATGACCCGCTCCTTGTACTGGTAGCCCTTAAGCATCTCCAGAATAATTTCGTTTTCCCCATAATTCTCATCGTCCTCATGTGCAACAGCCGCATGCAGGTTCGGGTCAAATTTTTCGCCCAGCGCCTTGATCTCCTCCACGCCTATGCTGTGCAGTATCTCCTGAAACTGTTTCAGCGTCATTGCAACGCCCTTGAAAAATGCATCATTCTCGTCTGCCTTTCCCTCCTGCGCCATGACTGCCCGCTCCAGATTATCCACAACACCGAGCAGCTTCTCTACGGTATCCCGCACGCCATCGTCATACATTGCGGCTTTTTCCTTCGCCGTACGCTTGCGGAAATTGTCAAACTCCGCCAGGCACCGCTGGTATTTATCCAGATTGTCCGCCGCCTGCTGTTCCAGCGCGGCGATTTTGTCCGCTTCTTCCTCCACAGGCTCCAAAACTTCCGCATCATCCAAAACCTCAGCGGCTGTTTCCTCCTGCTCCGGACGCGCGTCCTGCTCCTCTATTGCTTCGTCCTTCCTCATTTCCTCCACGCTTTTCCCTCCTAGGTATTCTTATCCCCATCGGATAGATTTTTCAACACTTTTTCTATATTCTGCACCATTCCGTTCAGTACGGAAATGACCTGCGAATAATCCATTCTCGTTGGCCCGACAATACCGATTGTTCCTCGCGTATTGTCCCCCATTTTATATGTCGCCGTAATCACGCTGCAATCCTGCATACTCTGCACCGTATTCTCACTGCCAATCAAAACCTGCAAATCATTATTCTTGCTTTCCTCCAAAAGCGTCACCAGAACGTCTTTCTCTTCCAATGCCTGGAACAGTGACTTTGCTTTCTGTATATCCGCAAATTCCGGGAACGCAAGGATATTTTTCGTCCCGCTCATATGCAGCTGTACCTTTTCAGCGGAACGCATCGTAGTTTCAATTGCTTTCAAAATCGGCGGCAGCAGTTCTCGGTATTCCCAAAGTTCCTCCTGCATTCTGGCAACCAGCAGTGTGTCGATTTCCCGCAGGGCACAGCCCTGCAAAAGCCGGTTCAGGCAGAAGCCGATGTCGAAAATTTTTTCCTCCGTAGGCACGCAGCCCATTTTTATCACATGGTTCTTAATAAAATTTCCTTCCGTAGCAATCACCAGCAGTACGGACGCGCTGTCCAGCGGAATCAGGCGTATCTGTTTCATCCTTGTCCGCTGTCCCTTCGGCTCGGAAATAATCGTTGTATAATTCGTCAGTACGGAAAGTGCCTTTGCGGTTTCCTCCATCAAAAAGTCAATCTGGCTGATATCGCGGGAAATGATGCTTTGCAGGTATCTCTGTTCCTCCTCGCCCAGTTCCTTTTTCTGCATCAGGTGGTCGACATACAGCCGGTAGCCCATATCCGACGGGATACGCCCGGAAGATGCATGCGGCTGCAATATAAAGCCCATTTCCTCCAAATCGCTCATTTCATTTCTTATGGTTGCCGAACTGATTCCAAGGTTATATTTTTTTGCAATCGTTCTGGAACCGACAGGCTCCGCTGTTTCAATATAGTTATTGATGATTGCCTGCAATATCTGTATTTTTCTGTCATTCAGAGCCACTTTGCCGCCTCCTTTCCGATTTATTAGCACTCACCGCTATCGAGTGCTAATTTCTATACATTAAGATAGCACTTGAACCTGCCAATGTCAAGTGCTATTTTCAAAAATTTATCTTTTCTTACATGCAGACCGAAAACGCGGCTGCATGGGTATGTCCCACATCTTTCCCATTGCTCTTTTGAAACTCATGTTTCATCCAGATAAATATTGACCCCATATCCTTTCTGATTTTCTCCAAATCCTTCATTACATATTAACTTCTTAAAAAATCACTGAACGCCTTTAAGTCCTTTTTCGTGTCCTCCGAAAGACGGTTATATCCCGTATTCTGCACCGCACCCTCCAGTGCATATAGATGCACCAAACAGACATTAGGATATATCTCCTTTAGCTTAAAAAACGCCTGTTTCGCGCCAATTTCCTGTAATTCTTCCGCGGACCTGATCCCAACGGATTCCAGTTTTCCCGCCATTTCCCTGCCTATATTCATCATTCCCGTTAATTCTGACATCATTCCCCTCCACTTTCTATTTACAAAAGAAATTCCCCGAACACCACATTGCTCACATCTATGCCGCGGCGCGTCAGGCGTATCCCCGCCCCATCTGCCGCAAGCAGCCCCTGCCGCGTCAGCTTATCAATCCGGCTGCCATAGACGTCCTTCATTTCCCTGCCGAAACGCTCCCTGAAGGCGGCAAAGGCAACGCCTTCCGTCAGCCGAAGCCCAAGGAACATAAATTCCGCAAGCGCGTCCTGTTCCGAAATTTTTTCCCTGTCCTGTTCCAGCCGTTCCGGAATCCCCCCTGCCTGCATATATTCCTCAAGGCCATAAGGGTTATGGAACCTTTCTCCATTCCAGAAAGAATGTGCGCCCAGCCCCAGCCCGAGATACTCCTCCGCCTGCCAGTAGATACGGTTATGGCGGCTCTGTCTGCCGGGTTTGGCAAAGTTGGAAATCTCATACTGCGTATAGCCTTTTTCCGCAAGGAAATCCACCGCAAAATGGTACATCTCCCTGTCCAGCTCCTCTGAAACTGTTGTCAGCTTTCCTTCCTCCCATTCCCGGTAAAAGGGCGTGCCCTCCTCCAAAATCAGGCTGTACGCCGAAATATGTTCCGGCTCGAGTATCGTTGCCTGTTCCAGCGTTTCCTGCCATTCTTCCAGTGTCTGCCCCGGCAGGGCAAACATCAGGTCGACATTCACATTCCGAAAACCTTCTTCCCGTACAATACGGTAATTCTCCAAAAATTCCTCAATGGTATGGATGCGCCCCAGCCGTTTCAAAAGATGGTTCTGCCAAGCCTGCACGCCGATGCTCAGACGGTTGAAGCCGATGCCTCGCAGTGTCCGGGCTGTTTCGCGGCTCAGCGTGCCGGGGTTTGCCTCCGTCGTAATCTCCGCCCCTTCTGTAATATGGAACGATGCAAAAACCTCCCGCGCCAGCCGTTCCAAAATCGGCAGGGGAAGTGCCGTCGGCGTTCCTCCGCCAAAAAATACAGACTGAAATATCCTGCCCTGGCACATCTGTGCGCGCCGTCGGATTTCCGCCAAAAGCGACGCAGTATAATGCTCCTGCAAGTCCTCACGCCCCGCAAACGATGGGAAATCGCAGTACAGGCATTTCTGTCTGCAAAACGGTATGTGTATATAAAGCCCAGCCGAAGCCCGCAAACATATCATCCTTTCCTCATTTCTCTATTCCACATCATACCACAAAACAAAGACGGAAGGAATGAAAATATATCCTCCGGAACTGTGACAGAAGCGGAAAATCAAGAATTTTTCCGGTTTTTGCCCTGATTTTCGGTATATTGTTTGCGGCTCCTTCAAAATTCATGTTATACTGTAATAATATAACAAAACAGAGGTGAACAAACAAATGATTTTGATAGTGTGTACAGATGATGACAACGGCATGGCATTTGCAAACCGCAGACAGAGCCAGGACAGGCTTCTGCGGGAACGGCTCTTGCGGCTTTCCAGTGGAAAACTCTGGCTGAACGCCTATTCCGCGAAGCAGTTTTCTCCGGAAGAAAGCGCGGATTTTATAATAGATGAGGATTTTCTGGAGCATGCGGGTGCAAATGATTTCTGCTTTGCGGAAACCGCAGACCCCGCGCCGTATGCGGAACGCATAGAAAAGCTCATACTCTACCGCTGGAACCGCAGATATCCCGCCAGCCTGCATTTTTCCATACCGCTTGCGGAACATGGCTGGAAACTCGTTTCCACAGAAGATTTCAAAGGCCATTCCCATGAAACGATTACAGAGGAGGTTTATGTTAAATGAAAAAACAAAAAATATTTCTGCCGCTGATACTTGTTCTTTCTCTGCTGTTCAGCGCATGTTCCGGCGTTAGCGCCGGCATTTCGCAGCCCGCCCCCGCGCAGACTGCAACGCTGGAATCCCTGCCGGACTATGACGGTGCGCCGTTTGTCGAAATCAACGGCAATATCCCTTTGTTCAGCGAGGAGGATTTTGCAGCAGAATCCTATGAAACATACAGCGAGCTGGATTCTCTGGGCCGCTGCGGCGTTGCCATTGCCAATATCGGCGTTGACCTGATGCCGACCGAAGAACGCAAATCCATCGGGCAGGTCAAGCCCAGCGGCTGGCAGACCATGAAATATGATTTTGTGGAAGGGAAATACCTCTATAACCGCTGCCATCTCATCGGATTCCAGCTGACAGGCGAAAACGCAAACGCAGGCAACCTGATTACCGGGACACGTTACCTGAACGTAGACGGTATGCTGCCATTTGAAAACATGGTTGCCGACTACATAAAGGAAACGGAAAACCATGTCCTCTATCGTGTGACGCCTGTTTTCACAGGGGAAAACCTTGTAGCAGACGGCGTGCTGATTGAAGCGCAGTCTGTGGAAGATGACGGCGAGGGAATCTGCTTCTGCGTTTACTGCTATAACGTCCAGCCGGGCGTCGCGATTGATTATGCCACAGGCAACAGCCGTGCCGCCGAAAGCGTGGAACCCGAAACCGGCAAAACAATGGAATATGTGCTGAACACCAGTTCCAAAAAATTCCATAAGCCTGATTGTTCCGGCGTGGCGAAACTAAAAGAAGAAAACCGGCAAAACTATTCCGGCACACGGGAGAAACTGACTGCCGACGGTTACGAGCCCTGCGGCATCTGCAAACCATAAAAACAACGTCGTTTTGAGGCGGAAAGCCGCGGAAATAATGCTTGTTGCGGATATGGACATATGATAGAATGAGGTAGAATAGTGACGGCAGGGGTAAGAAGACGCTGCCGTCAGCTTTTTTGAACGGAGGTGACAGATGTGGATATGCCGATGACAGAGCAGTCGGAAAAAATACTGATTTCTTTGGCAAAACGCGGAGATATGGCAGCGTTTGAACAGCTTGTGCTTGCGCATGAAAAAAGGGTTTATAATATCGCGCTGCGCATGGCTGGCAGCAGTGAGGACGCAAAGGATATTTCGCAGGAAGTCTTTTTGAAGGTTTTCCGGAGTATCCCCAGTTTTGACGAACGCGCCGCGTTTTCCACATGGATTTACAGGATAACGGTAAACGCCTGCATTGATGAAATGCGGAAACGCAAAGGCAGGACAAGCCTTTCTTTGGAGCAGGAGATGCAGAACGAAGAAGGCGCATGGGCATTACAGATTGCCGATGAGCGGGAAACGCCTGAGGAAGCGCTCCTGCGGCAGGAAAAACAGCGGGAAATACTGCTTGCTATGGAAAAGCTCTCTCCTGAACATAAAGCGGCTGTAACGCTGCGCGATATCCGCGGGCTTTCCTATGAGGAAATCGCGGAAACACTGGAAATGCCTTTGGGTACAGTAAAATCCCGCATCTGCCGCGCACGCAGCCAATTAAAAGAAGAAATATTAAAAAACAGGGAACGGAATGGCCTTTCGCTCCGTCATAAGAAAAGAAAGGAGGGACGGTTCCATGAAGTGTGAAGAATGCCGGGATCTTCTCTGGATTTATTTGGAATGGGAAACAACGCCGGAGGAATCCGCGGAAATCAAGGCGCATCTGGCAGAATGTCCAAAATGCCGGAAAGCCGCGTCACAGCATATGGCTGTTATGGAAACGCTGCGTTCCCTCCCCGAAGCGGAGCTGCCGGAGGGCTACCATGCAGAACTGATGCAGAAAATTGCGGCGGCCGGCTCTTTGGCGGAGGAAACAGACGAATCGGACGAAACGGCAATATTGCCGAACCACGTCAGCACACCCCCTGTGGAGTGGAAAGTCGTGCGAAAAACAGAGATTCTGCAAAAGGCAAAAGCGGAAAAAGAACAGGAAAGAAAACAACGGCACGGCTGGAAAGGGCTGAGCCTTGTAGCGGCGGCTGTTTTGGTCGTTGCGGCTGTCGGAGGAATCAACGGCGCCATGAATATGCGCCAAACCCCGTCGGAACCTGTACAGCTTTCATCAAACCTGCCTGACGAGGGCGGAGCAGAAAGCGTCCAGACGGACACTGCGCCGGAAGATGCTGCGTCACCTGTCACGGCAGCTGGCAGTACGGAAGAAACAACGCAGATGCAGAAAGCAGATTTGGATAGCACGCCCGCACCGGAAGAAATGGCGCATACCACAACAAACAAAACCGCACACACAGCACCGCAGGAACCTGCACAGCCTGAGCCGGAAAGCACACCGAATCCTATGCTCCGCTCCGCACCTGTGCCGGAAAACGCATCGCTGTCTGCCCCGACGGCTGCACCTGCTCTGGCAAAAGCCGCGGACGGAACGGAATCCGCAGACAACAGCATTTCAGACAACAGTATTACGCCGGACTCTGCGGCAGAAGAAAAATCGGGTGATTCACTGAAGCTAAACCCGCAAAACAACGGCGCGGACGTGTACGGCTCTGTGCTTCAGGCAGCGGAAAATTATGCAGGTTTTCAGGAAAGCGCGGACGGCTCCAGCATTTCCGTTATGATTCCTGTGGAAAATTTAGAGGCATTTTTGTCAGAGCTGGGCACAATCGGAGAAATCGAATGGCAGACACAGGGACAGGAGGAAGTCGGCGCAACATACCGCCGTGTTGAAATCCTGCTTGGAACAGAATAACTGCCGCAGGAGGGCAGACGGAAATGAAAAAAATCAGGAATTTTGAAGAAATCAGAAATGTAGAACAGGCAGTCTTAAAATCCGCCCTCAGCCTGTTTCCGGCATCGGAGCTGGTAAAAGCAGGCATGGGCGCATCGCCTGAGGTGAACCTTCTGCTGAGAAAGCTGTTCCCGGGAATTGATTTTGAAGCAGAATGCCGGAGGATTTCAGCGGTAAGGATTGAAGAAGTGGAACGCATCCACGCTGAAATCGTCCGGACAGTCAACAACTGGCATAGCTGACCTAAGGAGGTACACGACATGAAAAAATGGTTTCTCACACTGACGGCGGCAGGGCTGTTCACAATGCCGGCGCTTGCCGCAGATGCGCAGATGCTTAAGCATACAGCCATAGTGATAAACGGGGAAATGCAGGCAGAACGGAGCGTTGGGCATATATTTGAAGAAAATAATATTGCCATGCTTCCGGTGCGGCAGATGGCGGCGCAGTGCGGCATTACGGCGGAAAGCGGCAGTGCCGCACTGCCCCTTGTACAGGCTGCTGCGGAACAGGCTGGTCTGGAAATGCGCTGGAACGGGAATACCAAAACGGCGTATTTTATGGACAAAGACCGTATCCTCTATGAAAGCGGCAGTCTGCGCGCGGGCGTACTCCTGCCGGAGGGTTGTGCGAAAGACAGCTTTTATATTTGGGAAAGCCAGAATGACGTAACCTCGATGCTCCATTTTTACGACCCGTCAGGCGAAATGCTTGTATTCTCTCTGGCGCGGTTTGATTTGCAGTACTGGGAGAATGAAGTCAGAGAAAATTTTGCAGTCCCCTACACAGAAATTTACAGGGATAACAATACAGTCTGGCTCTGTGTGAACGCCTCTGATGTGCAGTATGACCCCGCCAATGCGGAACAGAAAGCAGAATTTGAAGCTCTGCTGGCATACAAAGAAGAAATCTGCGCTGGTTTTTATACCTTCGCTTGACAAGGGTATATACGGCAGAAAGCTTTTCAGGGAATGGGGGAAGATACATGAAAAAATCAGTTGGGCTAATGGGAATGATTGGGGGCGGGCTCTGCCTGTCTTTGGAAATTTACATGCTGAGAGTCCTGCAGGGTTTAGATAAGGCTGCCGGTTCATGGCTTAATAGTGCGTGGCGTTATGCGGGAAGCGGTCCCTGTCTGGCCGCCCTGATACTGACAGTTTTGATTATCATTGCTTCAGCTGCCATTTTTGCAGTCGGAAAAGATGAATAACAGAAAAGCGGCTTTTCTTTTTGAGAAGCCGCTTTAATATTTTTCTGTTACTCCGTTTCCTCCGGCTGGTAGAAGCAGATTGAGCCGCGGTTTTTCTTCGCTTCATAAAGCGCGTGGTCAGCGTGCTGCACCCATTCTGACGGAGTGATTTTTCTATCATATTGCGCCAGCCCAAAGCTGACATTAACTTCAGCATATTTCCTGCAAAGGTCATTCCCAAGGAATTTTTCCTGCGCCGTCCGACAGCGTTCCTCCACCTGCTTTCGTGTACAGCCCGCAAAAAGCAGACAGAATTCGTCCCCGCCAAAGCGGAACGCCTCTGCGTCCGGCACATGGTCCAGCACCCTGCCAAGCGCCTGCAGATAGGAATCCCCGACCAGATGCCCAAAGGTATCGTTTACATTCTTAAAATAATCAATATCCAGCATTGCAAGAACATATTCCGTGTCCGTTTTATCCGCGATGACCCTGTCAAAGCTCAGGCGGAGCGCGTTTCGGTTATGCACACCCGTCAGCGTATCGGTCATGATCTTCTGGAAAAGCTGCACATTTTCCCGTTCCTGCTGTATCCCGAGCGCATTTTTTTCCCGTTCAATGGCAATCATCACAAGGCAGATGATATAAAACGCCCCCAGAGCAATCAGAGATACGATAAAGTTCTGACGTTCCAGCCGGAAATCTATCGCTGAGGAAAGCGAGCGTATCGGGTACGCCGCCGGACTGATATCCGAAATAACTTTCAGAATAATGCTCAAGGCCGTCACAGTGCTTGTCATGACCACATCGCCGTATGCAGTTGTCAGGAGTATGGCGATAGCAAAAAAGATATACAGAGACGGAAACTGGATATGCGTGGAATACACAATAAACGCAAAAAACATATGCATCAGTGATACGGCATACGCCATCACGCGGTTGTTTTTCAAAAACCGCCAGACGCCCAGCACAATACAAACGGCAACAATATCCAAGCCTGTCGGCAGCAGCACGCATCTGTATAAATATGCTGTCTGCCCATCCTGCAGAAGCCCTGCGCTCTCTTCCACAAAATACAGCACGACTTCCAAAACAGCAATCAAAAAAGCCATTCCCACTCCCGCTAAGAAATGGCGGCGCAGTAATTTATCCGCAATCTCTTTTCGGCCTTCTCTGAAGGCACTGGTGCCAACCATGTTCATCCCGCTTTTTCCTCCGCTTTCCTGCCGCTTTTTTCCGTTCCAGGGCTGTCTGCGCAGCAAATTCCCGCAGAAAATCCCTGGCAATATTTATGTAAAAATATGATACCATAAACCCCTGAAAAGTACAATAGCGTTTCCGCCGTTTCGTGAAAATGCGTATAAAGTGTTTTATCCCCATATTCTTTAAGAAAAACGAAATATTTTCTGTGGAAACCCTTACATTTCCCCTCTTTCATTGACGTTGCGGGAAAAATCGTTTTATAATTGAAGCAGTAAAACAAAACAGAGAGGAGCAACTCAAATGACAGAAGAAGCTATCCTTGCTTTCCGGCGGGATTTTGAAGCAATAGAGCAGGAAATCGGCAAAGCCATCATCGGGCAGAAAACATTGATACGGGATGTGCTGACTGCGATGGTTGCCGGAGGGAACGTGCTTTTGGAGGGTCTGCCCGGCCTGGGCAAAACTCAGCTGGTAAAAACCATCGGAAAGGTACTGGATTTACAGTTTTCGCGGATACAGTTCACGCCCGACCTTATGCCCGCCGACGTTACGGGTACGTCCGTAATGATAAAGGACGGGGAAGGCATGCGGATGGAGTTCCGGCAGGGGCCGGTATTTTCCAATATTGTTCTGGCGGACGAAATCAACCGCGCTACACCCAAAACACAAAGCGCATTGCTGGAAGCCATGCAGGAACATACCGTCACAGGCGGCAGTACAACCTATGCCCTGCCGGAGCCGTTTTTTGTGCTGGCAACCCAGAATCCGCTGGAAAGCGAAGGCACTTACCCCCTGCCCGAAGCACAGATGGACAGGTTTTTATTCAAGCTGGACGTTGGTTTCCCCAATAAAGAGGAACTGCTCAAAATCGTAATGATGACGACAACAGAAGACCAGCAGGAGCCGCAGAAGGTCTGCGACGGCGCAAAGCTTCTGGAACTGCGGCGCATCGCACAGACCGTCCCCATTGCGGAGCCTGTGGCAGATTACATGATGGAAGTTACGCTGAAAACACACCCTGAATACGAAGGCGCACCGGAAGATGTAAAAAAATACATCCGCTACGGCGCAAGCCCCAGAGGTGCGCAGGCAATCATGCAGGCGGCACGCATACTGGCACTGACGGAAGGACGCTACAATGTTTCCTATGAGGACGTCAGGGCGGCGGCAAAACCCGCCCTGCGCCACAGGCTGTTTTTGAATTTTGAAGGTATTGCGGAGGGAAAAACCGTAGACGGGATTATCGAGGCATTGTTATGATGGAGGATTTGAAAGCTGTTTTCACAAAGGAATACATTGCGAAGCTGGAACGCCTTTCCATCGGACTGACGGAGCGGCTCGGTGCGGTCGGGTACAGCGGCGGGCGCAAATCCTCCGCAAAGGGCAGTTCCCTGGAATTTTCCGATTTCCGCGAATATATCCCCGGGGACGACCTCAGACGGGTGGACTGGAACGGCTACGGGCGATTTGACAAACTCTATTTGAAGCTGTTTCTGGAAGAAAAACAGGCGGCAGTCAATCTTTTTCTGGATACCAGCAAATCTATGGATTTCGGCGGGAAAATAGTAATGGCAAAGGCTCTTGCCGCATCTCTGGCATACATCGCGGCTGGCGGCGGCGACCGCACACAGATTTTTGCCTTTAGCGAAAAAACAGGGGCGCAGAAACAGGGTATCACAAAAAAGGGCCAGCTTGCCGAAACGCTGGATTTTCTGGACGGGCTGGAACCCTGCGGCGGAACGGATTACCTGCGGGCAATACGCGAAAGAAGCGGGCTGGGGCGCGGCGTTTCCATTATCCTGTCGGATTTCCTTTCCGAACAGGCTCCCTGGGACGCTGTAAAACTCCTTCAGGAGAAGAAACAGGAGGTGTATCTTCTGCGCATATTGACGCCGGAGGAAATTGAACCGCAAAGGGGCGGCATGGTACGCCTTGTGGACAGCGAAACGGGCGAAACGCGGGATTTGGAACTTTCCGATCACGCCGTTTCCGCCTATAAGCAGGCTCTGCGCCAGCAGGAATCTGCCCTGCGTGAATTTTGCTGGCAGCGCGGCGCGGGATACTGCCGGACAGATACGGAAACGTCCCTGCTGACTGTGCTGGAACAGCTGCTGAACGGATAAGCAGTGCGCAGGGTATCTGCACACAGATGGAAACGAAAGCTTTTTGCGTGCTCTGCTTTCCATGCAGAACCCACTGGCAAAAATCGAATTTCGCAAGGCGTTCCCTCTCAGAAGGGCCCTGCATCAACCGCAATAACCCAGAATTTATACAGGATAAAGCATGTAAAACATAATCTCCGGGTTAAAACTACGAAAGACAGCAGGCTGGTGCCTGCTGTCTTTTTTCGGAAGGTCAGCCCTTCTTTTCCTCAGGAAACTGTATCATTTCCAAAAACTCCGTAAAGCTGTTGGCAATCAGCCCTTCGCTTTCAGGGGCGCCCGGAAAGTCGTCCAAAAATTCGCTGAAGATGTAGTAAATTTCTCCATAGCCCGCTTCATCTACGCGGATATAGTAAGAATCGCCCGCTTCATCGGAGCAGAATGGGATATAACACATAGGGATAATCCCGTCCTGCTCCTGCCGGTCAAGAATGGTTTCCAAAAGTGGTAACCGTTCCATGAAAGGATATTTGACAGCTAAAAAATCATTCAGCCTGCTCCGTTCCGGATTGACTACCGTTCCTGTCGGAAAAAGCCCGCCATTCTGCCGCAAATAAAACTGCCGTAAATCCTCCGGCATCCGGAAACAGAACCGTTCTTCCAAAGCGGCAATCTCCGATTCGGTGATTTTATGAGGATTTTCTAATTTCCATGGAATATTACGCATACGCTTCCCCCTTGCCTTTGCAATGGCATTAAACCGTTGGAATTCCTGTCAACAAAAAGCAAACCCCGCACAGCGGATTTCCAGTTGTGCGGAGCCTTTGTAATCCCCATGGTATCGTTTTACCTCTCCTGCCGCCGTTTCAGTGCGGCATAAAGCGCATCTGTTTCCGGCTGTTCCAGCGGCGTTTTCTTTCCGCCGGAAACCAGAAACCTCCCGCTCTCTGTCACCTTCCCAATGACTACTGCCGGAACGCCAGACTGCCGCAGATTTTCCGCAAGCTCCTGCCCGTTATCCGTTGCAATCACCATCGTTCCGCTGGAAATCAGCCGCAATGGGTCAATCCCCAGCGTACCGCAGATTTTGGCGGTTTCTTCCCGAACGGGTATTTCCTCCGCGAACACCTCCACACCGCAGCCGGAACACTCCGCAACCTCCCAGACTGCGCCCAAAATGCCGCCCTCTGTTGCATCATGCATTGCCGTTGCCCCATGCGCGAAAGCAATTTCCGATTCCTTCCCCACAGAAAGGAATGCCTTGAAGCCTCTGGCGGTTTCCAGTTCCTCCGCAGTCATATGTTCTTTCAGCAGGCTTTCCTTTTCCTCCGCCAGAATCGCTGTACCTTCCGTACCAGCCCATTTCGTCATAAGGATATCCTGCCCCTGCCTTGCGCCGCCCGTGGAAAGTATTTTCCTGCCGCGCGTCCTGCCGACGACCGCCGCCGAAACCAACGGTTTACATACTGCATCCGTCACCTCTGTATGTCCGCCGAGTATTTCTATATTCCGCTCCCCCGCGCCGCGGAACGCGCCGTCCATAATTTCCTGTAAAAGCTCCTCTCCACTTCCCGGCGGCAGAAGAACGGTCAGCAAAAGCCCGAACGGCTCCGCTCCTGCGGCGTAAATGTCATTGCAGTTAATCTGCACCGCCAGATAGCCAACATCCGCCGCCGCGCCTGTGATTGGGTCTGCCGAAAGCACACAGTACTCCCCGCCGAAATCCACAGCGGAGCAGTCCTCCCCCGTTTTGGGTCGCAGAAGCACCTCCGGACGTTTTACGCGGCTGTCCCGCATGGGCCGCATAACGATTTTTTCCAGTATTTCCGGCGGGATTTTCCCGATTTCAAACATTTTCAGCCTTCCTTTCCGCGAAAAACCCCTGTTCCGGTATCAGCCGCCTCCAGCCGCCGCCGAAACAGAGGTTTTGAATCTTTTTTCACACCCGCAAGGCAAAAATTGCAGGCAGGGCTTTCCATCTATTGCTTAAAACTCATGGTACTCCCCTGCGTCATTCTGCTCATAGCCCTCATAGAAATCCGAAGGGTATTCTTCCAGCCAGCTGGGATAGCCGCTTTCTTCCGGTACATTTACAGCCGGTTCCGCTGCCTTGGTGCCAACCCTCACCTCGTCCGCCACAGCGCGGTAGGAGGAACTGCTGAACCAGTCCCTGCTGACCTGCTTGCCATTTTCAAACACCTTTTTATATACGCTGACCTTGCAGCCCGTTCTGCCCGAAGAAGTAACCTCCCGTTCGCCTTCCGGAAGTTCGGGGTCCTCCGTCACAATTTCCTCCGGCTTCGGTATCGTCGCTTCGTAGACCGTTTCAAATTCCAGGCTTCTGCCGGCGCTGTGCGTTTCGTGCCCGTAAATATTGACAGCCAGCTTGCCGCCGCTTGCGGAAGCCTCAATCAAAACAGGGTATTCTGTATTGTTTTTGATTTTCAAATCCTTGTATGTACCGGCAACCGCCGCATCGCGTCCCAGCGGCACATAACCCACCGTCATGGAATGCGGGTGGCGTTCCACGATCTCCAGTTCCGCCATAATCGCAGCATTGTAAATGGTCGTCGTCACCTGGCAGACGCCGCCCGCCATGCCCGGCTCAACCTTGCCGTTGTTGTATACGGCAGCATTTTTATAGCCGCCGGCGGCAGTCTGTTCCCCCAGCCCTTCATTGGCAGAGAATACCTCTCCCGGCGCAAGAATCGTCCCATTGATATTCCGGCAGCCCACCTCAAGGTTATTATTTCGGTTTCTGTCATTTGCGGAATATGTTGTTGAAAACGAACCAATCAAATCCGTTACATTCTGGTTATCCTCATATGTCACGTCCGGCTGCGTCACATCTGCCGCAATCGCCGCCCTGCCGCTTTCCTGTGTTTCCAGCACAGCCGCGGAAAGCCGCGCCGTTTCCGCCCGCCGCATCGTGCGACCTTCTTTTTCTTCCGTAATATCAAACGCGCCGTTCGCACGGGTGATTTTGCTGTCCTCAGCTTCGCGGTCGAATTCCTCCGCAACCTCCGCCAGCTTTTCATCCAGCAGCGCGCTGTTATATGTATATTCTACCGCGATATCCTCACCGCTCCTGAGCAGTGCGCCGACAGCCTTCATGCGTTCCTTTTCTGTGCCCTCCCGTCCGAGCCGTCCGGCTTTTTCCACCGCGCTCTCCACGTCATAGCCAACGCCCACGGCTTCAAACGGTATCTCCCATTCCTCTGCATCGTAATACAGTGTCAGCGTCTTGCCGTCCACCTCTGTTGTATATTTCCCGCTTAACAGCTTCAGTGCTTCCTCCGTACTCATGCCGGAAACATCCGTCCCGTCAATTGTCACGCCGGGATAGATCCCTTCGGAGTGCATCACTTCCCGTATTTTTTCGTTTTGGAAATAAACATATCCAAACCCTGCCGCACCAAGCGCAGCAATCAGGACAGGCAGCACAATCCAAAGTTTTTTGCTTTTGGAATTTGCCCCTGTCACTTTATTTTCATCTGACATTTTGTATCCGCCCCCTTACTTCTCCCATGCCATGCCAAACGGCAGGCACAGGCCGCGAAAAATCCCTGCCCCAAAAGCAGAACATTTCCCGCAATCAATGCAGTTTCATCTATCATAACGGAGTATCCGTCAAATTACAATAGCAATTCCGTTAAAATTCCTTACATTTTTTTTACATTTCCAATACCTTGCGTATTTTCTGCCCCTTCTCCCCCAAATATGGACGTCCGCTTTTCGCTTACAGGATACGCATGTTTTCCGCCAGACAGCCATAGGATTGTTTTATAACGCCTCCGAAAGGAGTTTTTCACATGAAAAAAAGTTCCCTCCCCGTCATCATATGTGCCTGTTTCCTGATATTCGCCCTTCTGCGCTATCCGGCAGCTATGCTTGCTGCCTCTGCCGAAAGTGCGTCCCTCTGGTTCACCCGCGTTCTGCCCTCTCTGTTTCCCTTTATGGCGGCCTGCGGGCTTTTGCTGCGGCTTGGTGCGGCGGAACGGCTCGGCAGCTTTCTGCAACCCGTTATGAAACCGCTTTTCGGGCTGCCCGGCATCTGCGCTTTTCCTTTTTTTCTGGGCATACTCTCCGGTTATCCCATGGGTGCGAAAATTACAGCCATGCTCTACGAAAAAAAACTGCTTACCAAGGAAGACGCCAGACACGTCCTTGTTTTTTCCAATAACCCCGGTCCGCTTTTCCTCGTCGGCACAGTTGGCGCGGCATTTTTTCACGCGCCGTTCTGGGGCTATGCCCTCCTGCTTTCCGCATTCCTCGGTGCGCTTGCAACGGGTATGCTCTGGCGTTTCAGGAGGAAAACCAAATCCCATGGCTCTGCCCATCGTTATCCCTCCGCCGCGCCCGTTTCCCCGATGGACGCGCTGTCTTCTTCTGTATCCGATTCCATGGCAACAATCCTCCAAATCGGCGGATATATGATACTTTTTGGTGCGCTGGCGGAAGCGGCGGAGCAGTCGGGTCTTTTCAGCCTGCTTTCCCGCCTGTTTTCCTTCCTGCCTGTTTCCTCCAGTTTTTTGCAGGGAATCTGTACCGGTCTGCTGGAAATGACAAACGGCGCGTACCTTTTGAGCGCTGCCGGTGATGCGCTCCCCGTACGGCTGACCGCCGCCGCCTTCCTTGTTTCCTTTGGCGGGCTTTCCATACTCGGGCAGACCTTCGGCGTACTGTCCGGCGTGCCCTTTTCCAAACGGGACTACTGCCTCGCAAAGCTCTGCAACGCCGCTTTCAGCGCGCTCTTTTTCCACGCCCTGTTTCCGCTCCTGCAAAGCCGTGCGGAAAGCGCCGTTCCCGTATTTTCTCTGCTCACAGACACAGTATCCTCCCCGCTGGCACATTCCGCTCTGCCGTTGTTCTTCTTCTGCTGTGTGCTGCTCTGGGCGTTCCGCAGAAAACAAAAACAGTGAAGCTTTTGGGCCCCACCGTTTTATCATTTCCCGATTTTCAGTTCCTGTATGTTTTCCGCGAGCACGTTCAGCGTCTGGGCAAAATAATCGTCCGTTTTTATGCTTTCGCTGTAAACGACGGCTTTCAGTTCCTTCAGTTTATTTTCCGCGTCGCTCAGCATTTCCTCCGCGTATTCCATCGCGCCAAGGCGCATTTCCTTAGAAGTCTTTTTCGCGGAATCGATAATCGCCGCCGCCTGCTCATATGCCTTTTTCGTCACTTCGTTTTCATCAATCATGCGCACCACGCGCTCCTCAGCGGTTTTTACAATCTCATCGGCCTCCCGCTGCGCGTCAATCAGTATTTTATTCCGCTCCTCGATGACCCATTTGGACTGTTTCAATTCATTGGGGAGCTTCATACGGATTTCGCTGATGATGTCATAAATTTCCTCTTTATCAATCGAAACTTTATTGCTGAAAGGAACAGCCCTGCTGCTGTCCAGCACTTCCTCCAGTTCATCCAACAGTTGCAGTACAGAATCCATGTATTTCCCTCACTTCTGATATTTTTCAACTATAAACGGCTTGATTTCCTGCGGAACCATAAAATCAATATTCCCGCCAAACACCGCGACTTCCTTCACGTTCGTGGAGCTCAGGGAAAGATGTTCCTCATCCGCCGCGAGAAAGACCGTTTCAATCTCCTGACCCAGCTTCCGGTTAATCAGGTACATCTGGTATTCCGCCGCGAAATCCACCGCATTGCGCAGCCCCCTGACTGCGACCGTTGCACCGATTTCCCTTGCAAATTCCGCCAGAAGCCCCTTGAAGGAAGCAACCTCCACATTTTCCAGCCGCGCCGTTGCCATTTCCAGATGGCATTTACGCTCCTCCACACTGAAAAGAGATTGCTTGTTCGGATTTTCCAAAACCGCCACCACAAGGCAGTCGAACAGCTTCGCCGCCCTTTCAATAATATCCAGATGTCCCAGCGTCAGCGGGTCAAAGCTGCCTGCGTAAATTGCTTTTTTCATTTCGTTCTATCCTCCGGGCGCAGAAACGTCAGCACCGTCGTCCTATATTCCTTTTCCCGCAGAACGGCATATCCCGCAGGAAACGCAAAAGGGCGCTTTGCCGCACGTTCCCAAATCACATACCCGTCTTCGCTCAAAAGATTTTTTTCCAATATTTTTTCCAGCATGGGCTCTGCCAGCCCGGCCTCATAAGGTGGGTCTATATAGACCAAATCAAACGCGGCGTTTTCCTCCGCCAGCCTGTCCAGCGCGGCAGACGCTTCCATGCAGAGCACGCGCGCGCCCTCCCCCAGCTTTGTATGCGCAAGGTTCCGCGCGATCACGTCCTGACAGGGTGCGGCGTTTTCCACAAAAACAGCCTGCTCCGCCCCGCGGCTCAATGCTTCCATGCCAATGGCACCGCTGCCCGCAAACAAATCCAAAAACCGGCAGCCCGGCAGGTCAAACGAAATCATATTGAACAACGTTTCCTTAATTCTGTCCGTTGTCGGTCTGGTCGCCAGCCCGTCAATGGTTTCCAGCTTATGTCCCTTTGCTTTTCCAGCGATAATCCGCATTTTCCGCACCACCCGCAGCATACTGCACAGCTTTTCATCTCCACATTTTTCTTTGCATATGTTAATAGTATAGCAGAGTTTTCGCATTATAACAAGAAAAAATCTGATTCTCTGCCATATTTTGTATCGCATTTTTCGGAATACACCGCGAAAATCGCCGCAGGGCTGTCGAAAAGTGTATCCTGAAAGCACCTCTCCGGCGGTCACTTCCCTGCCTTTTTCCAGCCATATTTTGCGGCAATCTGTTCTGCCGCCGCGATGCCGTCCACAGCCGCGGATACAATCCCCCCTGCATAGCCTGCGCCCTCTCCAGCGGGGTAGATGCCGCCAAACCGCAGGCTTTCGCCGTTTTCGTTCCGCAGTATCCGCACAGGGGAGGAGCTGCGGCTCTCTACGGCGGTCAGCAGAGCGTCCGGTCTGTCAAAGCCTTTCAGCTTCCTGCCCATCGCGGGCAGGGCCTCTCGCAGCGCGTCCGTTATAAACGCTGGGAAAATATCGTCCAGCCTGCTTTCCGCAACCCCCGGGCGGTAGGTCGGCCGGACGCCTTCCCCGCCCCCTGCCGTCCCAAGGAACACGCCAACCCTTTGAACCGGAGCGGCATAGCCTCCGCCGCCCGCCCGAAAAGCCTTCTCCTCCAAATCCCGCTGGAAATACATTCCCGCCAGCGGGGCAGGGCTGCCGAAATCCTCCGGAAACACCTGCACCAAAAGGGCGGAATTGGCGGTTTCCCCGTCCCGCGCGTGCAGGCTCATGCCGTTGACCGCAAGCCGGCATTTCTCCGAAGCTGCCGCAACAACCATTCCGCCCGGGCACATACAAAAGGTATAAACACCTCTCCCCGCTTTTGTCGTATACGTCAGGCGGTAATCGGCCGCAGGCAGGTTTTCCGCCGCCGCGCCGTACTGCGCCCTGTTTATCATTTCCTGCGGGTGCTCAATGCGCACGCCAACGGCAAAGGGCTTCTGCTCCAGCGCGAAGCCCTCCCGCTCCAGCAGCTCAAAGGTATCCCGCGCACTGTGCCCCAGCGCAAGCACTGCGTCCTCCGTTTCCAGCCGTTCCTCGTTTTCCAGAAGAACGGCGCGTATTTTTCCATTTTCCCACGCAAAGCCCGAAACCTTTGCATGAAACCGCACCTCGCCGCCCAGCGCAATGATTTTTTCGCGGATATTCTGTACAACGCCCCGCAGGAGGTCTGTGCCGATATGCGGCTTTGCGTCCCAGAGGATTTCCTCCGGCGCGCCCGCCTCCGCCATTTCCTCCAAAACCTTCCGACAGCGCAGGTCTTTGATGCGGGTCGTCAGCTTGCCGTCTGAGAACGTTCCCGCGCCGCCCTCTCCAAACTGCACGTTATTCTCCGTATCCAGTTTTCCCGTTTCCCAAAACTGCTCTACCGCCTTCCTGCGGCTCTTCACGTCGCCGCCGCGTTCCAGCACAATGGGGCGCAGTCCCATTTCCGCCAGAAGCAAAGCGGCAAACATTCCTGCCGGACCAAAGCCCACGACAACAGGGCGTTTTTCCGGCATGTCCCCGCCCTTCGGCAGCCTGTACGCAATGTCAGGCGCAGGAGCCAGCTTTTTCCCGTCCACCCGTATCCTGCTTTCATCCTCCAGCAAAACGTCTGCCGTATACACATAATGAATATCATCCTTTTTCCGCGCGTCCAGAGAACGCCGGAATATTTTCAGTTCCTTTATTTCTTTCGGCGCAACGCCCAAAGCCCGCGCCGCCTTTTTTTTCAGCTGTTCCTTTGTACCGTCCAACGGCAGCTTTAACTCCGAAACCCGAATCATGCCATTCCTCCTAAATTATCCGGAAATATCCGGCTCCTGGCCGGACACTGTTTCTGTGCATGATACCACATCCCGCCGGCAAAATCCAGTTTGTCTTTTGGGTTCAGCCAAATTTCCAGATTATAATAAAAAATTAAGAATTTTGTAAGAACTCCCGCGTAGATTTGTGTTATAGTAGACACGTAACAAATTTTTTGCGTAGTTTTTAAGGAGGAGGAGTAGTAATTATGAAATGGAGCAAAAAGTTTTTAGCAGTAGCGGCGGCTATGACAATGGCGTTCGCAGCAGCAGGCTGCGGCGGCGGCGACAACAGCGGCAATGCGGGCGGTTCTGATTCCGCAGACGTGGAAGCACTTTTGACAAAAGCGCAGGAAACAATGGCCGGCGTAGAAAGCATGGCAACAGAAATGAACATGGAAATCAGCATGGCAATGGGCGAGGAAAGCATTGATATGATTACAAATGCAAAAGTCCTCACAGTAAACGAGCCTTTGAAGATGCAGATGGATATGTCCATGGATATGGGCGAAATGGGCAGCCAGGATATGCAGATGTTTGCAGAAGAAAAAGACGGCCAGTTCGTTACATATATCAATATGGACGGCGCATGGTATGCACAGTCTGCAACAGCTGAATCCCTTGCACAGTATGACGCAGACGCCAACATGGACCTGTACCTGAAAAACATTTCCGGTTTCAGCAAAACAGGCGAAGAAGATGTGAACGGCAAAACAGCCTCCAAGATTGAAGGCGTACTGACAGGCGATGCCATGAAAGAAGCAATCCAGGACAGCGGCGCTCTGAGCTCCGTAGAAAACATGGGTCTGAGCACAGAAGATATGGAAGCGCTTTATTCCAGCGACCTGCCTCTGACAATGTGGATTGACGCAGATGGCTATGTTGTAAAATACGAAATGGATATGACAGCTATGATGCAGGCTGTTATGGACCAGGCAATGGCAAGCGCTGGCGCAGAGGCTGGCGATGCAAAAATCGAAATCAGCAAAACAGCAGTCAGCATGATTTGCAAGGACTTCAACGCAGTTGAAGTTGAAATCCCTGCAGAAGCAGCAAACGCAACTGTAATCGGATAAAAACCGGCCTTTACAAACAGGCGGGCTATCGGGAAGGTTCTTTCAGAGCCTTCCCGTTTTTTATTATCCGGCGGAAATTTCCCGCCTTTTTTCTGTTTCACAGTTCTTTTTCCGGAAGCGGCGGAATGCGGCTTGAAGAAACAGTCCGCATATGGTAAAATTGCCAAAACAGAAAAGAAAAATCGGGAGGAAAACAGTGTGTATTTTTTATTTTTGATTTTATCAGGCATTTTTCAGGGGCTTATGGTATCCCTGAACGGCCAGCTGGGAAACTATTACAGCCTTTTCGGCATCTGCTTTTTTGTGCATGCCATTGCGGCAGTGCTTTTGGTGCTGTATGTCAAAGGGAAGGAAAAAAAGCCCCTCTCCTTTCGGGGCGCGCCGCCGTATGTATTTCTGGTAGGCTTTATGGGCGTTGCGATGGTTGCCAGCAGCAGCTGGTGTACACTGCGCATCGGCGCAACGGCAATGCTCAGCCTTTCTGTCATCGGGCAGATGATATCTTCCGCCTTGGTGGACCATTACGGCTGGTTCGGTGCGGAAAAAAAGCCGTTCCGTTTGAAACAGCTCCCCTGCTACGCGCTTGTAATGGCGGGGATTTTTCTGGTCGTGCAGGGATAAGGAGGCGTAAGCAATGGTATTTTATATTACGGCAGTTGCCAATGGTTTCTTAAATACAATCAACAAAATGGTAAACGTAAAAGCAGGGGAATGTCTTGGGACGGCGCGCGGCGCACTGGTAAATTATATCGAAGCGTCCGTGATTGCGTTCTGCCTGATATTCATAACGGGCAATGGTACGGAACTGGATTTCTCCCATATCCGTGAAGTGCCCCTGCTGTTTTATACGGGCAGCATCTGCGGGCTTGTTGCAATGATATTCCTGATTATCGGGACAAGCCACAGCGGCGCGATGACCTCTACCGTACTGGTGCTGATGGGCCAGCTAGGAATCGCCATTGTGCTGGATTATGTGTTTTTCGGCGAATTCAGCTTTGCAAAAATCGCAGGAATATTCCTGATATTGGCAGGCATCGCATGGAAGGAGCGGCAGAGCGGCGCGGAACGGCAGGAACGCATCCGCAGCGCACTGGCCGAGGAAAAGGAGGGAGAAGCATGAAACTGCTGAATTTTGGCTCTTTGAATAAAGACTATGTATATGATGTGGAGCATTTTTTACAGCCGGGCGAAACGATGTCCTCCCTCGGGCTGTTTATCAACTGCGGCGGCAAGGGGCTGAACCAGTCCATTGCGGCGGCAAAAGCAGGGATACCTGTACACCACGCAGGTATCGTAGGCGCGGACGGCGGTATTTTGGAGGAAAAACTGCGGGAAAACGGCGTAAACATTTCCCTTCTGCAACGGGCAGACTCCCCGAACGGGCATGCCATCATACAAGTGGATCAAAGCGGGCAGAACTGCATACTCCTTTACGGCGGCACAAACCGCATGCTGACAAAGGAATACATCGACCGCACACTGGACGCATTCGCAGATGAAAAAGATGTTTTGGTGCTTTTGCAGAATGAAACAAACCTTGTAGGCTATATTATGGAGGAGGCGCACAGGCGCGGTATGCAGACTGCTTTGAACGCTGCCCCTATGAACAAAGACGTTCCGGACTATCCTCTGGAACTGCTGGACTGGCTGATTGTCAACGAGGTGGAGGGGCGGCAGATTGCCGGCTGTGAAACAGATGAGGAAATTCTGCCATTCCTGCGGGAGAAATACCCGAATTGCGGAATACTGCTGACACTGGGCAGCCGAGGGGCGTGCTGCGTCCGTGGTAAAGAGGAATACCGCATCGGATGTTTCCATGCAGATGTAGTAGATACGACAGCGGCAGGAGATACCTTCAGCGGATATTTCCTGTATTCCATATATGAGGAAAACAACATTCCAAACGCTCTGCTTCTGGCCAGTGCGGCAAGCGCGCTGGCAATCGGGCGCAAAGGCGCGTCAGATTCCGTCCCGCTGAAAGCGGAGGTGGAGGAAGCGCTGCGGAATGGCACGCTGGGAGAATTACATGCTGTAAAGATAAGATGAAAAGACAAGGGGGAAAATCATGAAAAACGTATTGTATGTCGACTGCTGTATCCGCAGAGAAGGCTCACGCACAAAGGAGCTGGCGGAGCATTTCCTGAAAGAACTGGAAAAAACGGGGGAATATGCCATCACAGGGCTTGTCCTGATGGATGAAGGGCTGAACTTTATGGCAGAAGGCTTTTTCCGCCAGAGGGATGAACTGCTTGCCGGAAAGAATTTCGCACACCCCAGATTCTGCCATGCGCACCAGTTTGCGGAGGCGGACAAAATCGTCATTGCCGCCCCCTTCTGGGATTTAAGCTTTCCCGCACTGCTGAAGGTATACATTGAAAATCTCTGCGTGGAGGGAATCACATTCAAAACGGGCGAACGTGGTCTGGAAGGGCTTTGCAAAGCTGACCACATGGTCTACCTGACGACACGCGGCGGCTGTTACGCAGGTACGCCGCTGGAAATGGGTTCGCGCTACATGGCGGCAATGGCTGAATTTTTCGGCATCGGACGCTATGACTGCATTGCGGCAGAAGGGCTGGATATCGGGCTGGTGCCTGTGGAGGAGCTGCTCGGTGCGGCAAAGAAGGAAGCGGAAGAAGTCGTGAAAACATTCTAGGAGGAAAAAGCATTGCAGAAAACAATGAAAGCCGCTGTCTGGCAGGAAAAAGGCAGGGTTGTACTTGAGGACAGACCCGTCCCCACGATACAGGAACCGACTGACGCCATCGTCCGTGTGACGCGCTCCTCCATCTGCTCCAGCGACCTGCATATCATACATGGTACGGTACCGCGGGCGCAGGAAAACGTCATACTGGGGCACGAATTTACAGGGGAAATCATTGAAACCGGCACAGGTGTGAAGCGCTTCCGTGTGGGTGACCGCGTATCCGTCAATGTGGAAACCTTCTGCGGGGAATGTTATTTCTGCAAGAGGGGCTATGTGAATAACTGTATCCACGGCGGCTGGGAACTGGGCTGCCGCATTGACGGCGGACAGGCGGAATTTGTGCGCATTCCTATGGCGGACCAGGGGCTGACGCATATCCCTGACGGCGTTTCTGATGAAGCCGCACTGTTTAACGGTGATATTCTGGCTACGGGCTACTGGGCCGCATCCATCGCGGAGATAAAGCCTGCCGATACCGCTGTGGTGCTCGGAGCAGGGCCGGCCGGACTTTGCACAATGATGTGCGCAAGGCTTTACAGTCCGGCAAAAATCATTGCGGTGGATACAAATGCGGAAAGGCTTGCCCTTGCAAAGGCCAAGGGTCTGGCAGATATCCTGCTGAATCCGGAAGAAACAGACGTTGTACAGGAAATATTGCAGCTGACAGACGGCAGGGGCGCAGACAGAGTGCTTGAAGCGGCAGGTGGAAAAGATACCTTTCAGACGGCATGGCAGGCGGCAAGGCCAAACGCGGTTGTCGTGCTTGTCGCACTCTATCCGGAGGCGCAGGCACTTCCCCTGCATATCATGTACGGAAAAAATCTGACGTTCAAGACGGGCGGCGTAGATGCAAACGCCTGTACTGAAATCATGGAGCTGGTGCGGTGCGGAAAACTGGACACCAGCTGTCTGATTACCCACCGCGCGCCGCTGAACGATATTTTAGAGGGCTACCGTATATTTGAAAACAAAGCGGACGGGTGTATCAAATGGGTCGTCACGCCGTTCGAAAGATAACGGCATACAGAAACAGGAAACGCGAGGTGGAAACAATGGAACATGCAGAATGGAAACGGGGGCTGTTGATTGCTGTCAGCCGCCCGAAGGAACAGGCAAAAGGCATCTGCCGCCTGACGCACGCTGGAATGGCGGCAGGCGCTGAAGATATTGGCTGGCTGGACAAAACGAAACTGGACAGCCGCGCAGACGGGCTTCCGGCAGAGATGCAGGCTTTGCTGGAAAAAAGCATTGCCAGCGGGACGGCTTCGCTTGTGAATACGGCGTATGGCTCTCTGGAGGAATGGAAAAGCCGTCTGGAACGTGAAATCCCGCGCAAAAAGCGGGTGCATCTGCTTGCGCTGGGCGATGTCGGCAGTACCGTTCTGACTGCTCTGAAGCTGCTGGGCGGGGACTGCATCAGTACGCTGGGGATTTATGATGTCAATGAAACCGTCTGCCAGCGTTGGGAATGTGAGATGAACCAGTCCGCCTACCCATGGGAATATGACGCCCTGCCTCCCGTTGAAATCCTGCGGGAAGAAAATCTTTTTGCGTGCGATATGTTTGTGTTCTGCGCGTCAAAAGGCATACCACCCGTTGGCTCCGGCGTACAGGATGTCCGTATGGCGCAGTACGAAGCCAATAAAGGCATCATCTCACACTTTGCGAAAAAAGCGGTAGAAAGCCATTTTCAGGGTTTGTTTGCCGTTGTTTCCGACCCCGTCGACCCTCTTTGCAGGGCAGCTTTGTGGGCGGCAGACGGCGCGCTCCTGCCGGAACAGATACAAGGCTACGGGCTGGGTGTGATGAACGCACGCGCGGCATATTACGCGAAAAAAGACGTGCGCTTTGCCTCCTTCCTGACAGAGGGCAGGGCATACGGTCCGCATGGTGCGGATCTGGTTATCGCCAACAGCATCGCACAGTATGATGACGCACTTTCGCGGGCACTGACGCAGCTTGCTGTAGAGGCGAACCTGCGAACGCGGGAACTGGGCTTTAAGCCGTATATTGCCCCTGCAATCTCCTCAGCCGCCATTTCCCTCCTGCTGACCCTCCGGGGCGAATGGCATTACAGCTCGAATTTCCTCGGCGGCATATATATGGGCTGCAAAAACCGCTCAACTCCCTTTGGGCTGGAAACGGAGATCCTTCCCCTGCCGGAACCTCTTTTCGCAAGGATACGGCAGGCGGCAGAAAATCTGGAGGCGATACAATGAAAAAAAAACTGACGCTTGTTTATCCCCATTGTGAGGACGCAAAGCGGACGGAACGTCTGAACGGCATACTGCAAGACATTCTGGACGGATACAACTGTACCATCATGCGTTACGCGGAGGATTTCGCACCCATACAGGGCGGGATAGTCCTCTTTGCCGTACCTCTCGGCATTTCGGGCATCAATCTGGAATACTGCCGGTTTCTGAAAATACTGCGGACACAGCCGGATATGCTGACAGGCTGTGTCGGCGGGATCATTGTAGACGGAGAAAGCGAACTGTATACAAAGGCGGTTTCACGGGAGCTGATGTTTGCCGCCAATCAGGCAGGCTGTGCGTTCCCGGGGCGCGCAATGGTAGAAGGAACGGTTTCTTTGCAGAATTTCAACATACAGGCAATGAAGCTGGAAACTGATAATCTTTCGGCATACCATATCGCGGCGGCGGAAATGCTGGAGCGTGTCGCAAGCTACCAGGTCGAGCCGAAGGAACGCCCGAATATCCTTGTGCTCCACGCCAGCAATTTTAAGACCTCGAACACAGTCGCACTCTGGAACATGGTAAAAAAAGGGCTTGCAGGCTGTGAAATTACGGAAATTTCTCTGCGCAACGGCACGATACAGGACTGTGGCGGCTGTCCATACCATATGTGTATGCATTTCAGCGAAAAATCCAGCTGTTATTACGGCGGGGTCATTGTAGAACAGGTCTACCCTGCCATACAGGCGTGCGACGCGCTCGTCCTGCTCTGCCCGAATTATAACGATGCGCTGAGCGCGAACCTCACCGCATTTATCAACCGTCTGACCGCCCTTTTCCGCAAAACAGCGTTTTATGAAAAGAGCGTGTTCGCAGTTGTGGTTTCGGGGTATAGCGGCGGGGATATTGTAGCAGAACAAATTATCAGCGCCCTGAGCATGAATAAGACTTTTCGTCTGCCATCGGGCTTTGCTATGGTGGAAACGGCAAACGACCCGCTGAGCATATTAAACGTGGACGGGATACAGGAGCGTGCCGCGGCATTTGCAGAACAGATACGAAAAAATATATAAAAGACCATGGGGTTTGTGGGCCCCATGGCCTTTTTTATGCTTTTCCCGCCAAAGCAAACTGTCTTGCCCCTTCCTGCCGCATTTATTGCGGCGGCAAACGGGTCAAGGGGCGTTCGGGGCAGAGCCCCAGGACCTTTCCTCTTTTTCTTTCCTCTCTTATGCTTTCTTTTCCCCAAGTTCCGCGACAACATTCGCCCAAAGCTTCGCACGCTCCAGCATGCTGTCTGCAAGGGCATACTCCTTGTCAGTATGGTTCCACTGGCCACGTACACCGCAGGAGCAGATGGTAGGGATACCCGCGATTGTCAGATAGGAAGCGTCAGAAGAACCGCCCAGCTTGATGCAGGGCATCTCGCCGAAGCCATATTTCGCCGCGGTATCATGTACAAACTGATACAGCTTCATCGTATCGTCTGTGGTTTCAAAGGGAAGCATTTCCTGTGTATAGCTGAACATCGTTGTTGTCCCCTCGATGAACGTCTTTGCCAGCACTTCCTCGATTTTCTTTTTCAGCGTTTCCATATCTGCCACGCGGGAAGCGCGCAAATCTATCTTTGCCTCGCAGTGCGCCGGAACAGAGCCGGAAGCCGTACCGCCGTGTATCGTTCCAATATTAACTGTCATTTTATGTTCCAAATCTGTAAACGTCTGGAGAATATCCAGCTTTTTCATCATTTCCACAATAGCGTTGCGCCCGGAAGCAAAGTCGTTGCCGGCGTGTGCAGATACGCCTTCGACAGAAACCGTAACCTCTGTTTTGCCGTTCCTTGCGATGCAGATGCTGTTGTCCAGAAGCCCTGTTTCCATATTGAACGCGCAAAGGCACCCTTTCGCTTCTTCCATCAGCACCTCGGACGTTTTCGCGCCGTTCTGGTGGAGGATTTCCTCATCTCCGCAATAAAGAATTTTGATGGGGTGGGAATCAAAGCCAAGCGCATTCAGAGCCTTTACGACAAACAGGGAAATCACAATGCCGCCTTTCATATCCAATACGCCGGGACCGTAAACCTTGCCATCTTCCATACGGAAAGGATTTTCACCAAATTTCCTCGTAGGGTGTACCGTATCCATATGCCCGCTGAACAGAATCGGTTTTCCCGGGCGGTCTGCACCCAGAATGCCGCTGAGTACTGCGCCGTTATCCGGCCCGACAGGTATCAGCCTGCATTGGAACCCCTCTGCTTCAAACTCCGTTTTAAGCCGCTCTGCCAGCTTTGCCAAAGCGTCAAGGTCGCTGTGGTAGCTTTCCAGATTGATGATGTCTTTGTAAGCCGCAAAAATTTCATCTTTTTTGCCATCGAGAAACGCATTTATTTTTTCTGTAAAGCCCTGCATGAAAATTCCTCCTTTGGTTTCATATATTTGTGCAGTTTAACGTCCGCTTTTATTTATGTATCCGCATAATACGGAACATATTTTCATATTGATTATACTTGTTTTGTGCTATATTTTGATAATTCAGACACTTTTGGATATTTTTCGTCAGGCAAAAACGACGGATTTCCATCAAATTACCGGCAGTAAGTTGACGAAACGCAAAGGAACCGGTATACTTGCAAGAAAACGGACAATATATATTATAAAGCCTGTCAAAAGGAGAGAGAATTTATGCTGAAAGAAAAACAGGTCTTTGTCATTGGACATAAAAATCCGGATACGGATTCCATCTGCTCCGCGATAGCCTACGCAGATTTGAAAAACAAAACGGAAGACGCGTCCTTCCTGCCCAAGCGCGCAGGAGAAATCAATAACGAAACAAAATATGTACTGGATTTCTTCGGTGTGGACGCGCCGGAGTTTATCAGCCACGTCGGGACACAGGTCAAGGACGTAACAATCAAACGCACACCTGTGCTGACGCGCGATATTTCCCTGAAAAACGCCTGGAACACCATGCGCGACCTGAACGAGGCAACCATGCCCGTTGTGCAGGAGGACGGCCGCTTGCAGGGCATCATTTCCGTCAAGGACATTGCCACGGCAAATATGGACATTTACGAAACGCGGATACTGGGAATGTCCCGCACGAAATACGCAAATATACTGGATACGCTGGATGCGGAAATGATTATCGGTGACCCTGACGAAGAAATTACAAAAGGAAAAATCCTCATCGGCGCGGCAAATCCCGACCTTTTGGAAAACTTCGTAGAGGAAGGCGATATCCTCCTGACGGGCAACCGCTTTGAAAACCAGCTCTGCGGCATTGAAATGAACGCGGGCTGTATCGTTGTCTGCATGGGCGCGCCAATTTCCAAAACCATACAAAAGCTGGCGCGGGAGAATAACTGCAAAATTATCAGCACGCCACATGATACATACATGGCGGCAAGGCTTATCAGCCAGAGCACGCCCGTCGGCTATTTCATGCGGAAGGAAAACCTCATCACATTCAATCAGGAGGATTTCATCAGCGATATCCGCAGCGCGCTGGCAAAAATACGCCACAGGGATTTTCCTGTGCTGGATACGGAAGGACGGTATTACGGCATGCTTTCCCGCCGTTCCCTTTTGGAAATGGATAACAAGAAAATCATCATGGTCGACCACAATGAAAAATCACAGGCTGTGGACGGCATTGAAGAAGCGGAAATTCTGGAAATCATTGACCATCACCGTCTTGGTACGCTGGAAACAACGATGCCCGTATATTTCCGTAACCAGCCTGTCGGCTGTACTGCCACCATCGTCTACGGGCTGTATCTGGAAAACGGCGTAGCAATCGAACCGAAGATTGCCGGCCTGCTCTGCTCCGCCATACTTTCGGATACGCTGATGTTCCGTTCGCCCACCTGCACGGAAAAGGACAAAAAAGCCGCGGAAGCACTGGCGAAAATTGCCGGAATTGAGATAGAAGACCATGCGGAAAAAATGTTCCGCGCGGGCAGCAGCCTTTCGGATAAAACGCCCGAAGAAATTTTCTATCAGGATTTCAAGAAATTCAATGGGGGCGGCATAAATTTCGGCGTTGGGCAGATTTCCTCCATGGATAAAGAAGAATTGCAGCAGCTCCGTCCCAAAATCGCGGCATTTATGGAAAGCACCGCAAACGGCAGCAAGGATATTTATTTCTTCCTGCTGACAAATATCCTGACGGAATCCTCCGAACTGGTATTTGCCGGAGAAAGTGCGAAAGAAGTCGTTGAAAACGCATTCGGTCCCGCAAAGGAGCACTGGATTTACCTGCCGGGCATGGTTTCGCGCAAAAAGCAGTTTGTACCGCGTATACTGAACGCGCTGCAGCAGTAAGGGGACTGTATCCATGAAGAATTATAAAGTCATTCTGGCTTACGATGGCGGGCGTTACAACGGCTGGCAAAAGCAGGGGAACACGGAAAACACCATACAGGCACGTCTGGAGCGCATCGTTTCAGAAATCGCGGGGGCAGAAACGGAGGTTTTCGGCTCAGGGAGGACAGATGCGGGAACGCACGCCACAGGGCAGGCAGCCAATTTCCATATCGACTGGCAGGGTACGCCGGAAGAACTGCTTTCTACGCTCAACAGCCGCCTGCCGGAGGATATCGCGGGCCTTTCCATTGCGGAGGTGCCTCCGCGTTTCCACAGCCGCCTGAACGCCAAAGCCAAAACATATGTCTATACCATTTGGAACAGCGAACAGCCGCCTGTTTTTCTGCGGAAGTACGCCTTTTGGTGCAAAAAGCCGCTGGACCGGGAAAAGATGGAGGAGGCGGCAAAAGCATTTCTGGGCGAACATGATTTCAAAGCCTTCTGTGCCAATAAGCGCATGAAAAAAACAACTGTTCGCCGGATTGATGCAATCCGTTTCCTGTATGATGGCGAAAAAACAGAAATCCATTTCACCGGGAACGGATTTCTGTACCAAATGGTCCGCATACTGACAGGCACGCTGATCGAAGTCGGTGAAGGCCGGCGGCAGCCGGAGGATATGACCGCCGTTCTGCAGGCGGAAAGCAGGGAAGCGGCAGGCTTTACCGCCCCAAGCCATGGGCTTTGTCTGCGGGAGGTATATTATCATTAAACAGCATACTGTGGAAACAAAAACAGCAGGCTTTCGGGCATATCCAAAAGTCCTGCTGTTTTGATTTTATTTTATTCCCAGATGCGTCCCAGCCATTCCCTGAAGTATGCAAGCTGGCTTTCCGTATGGAACCAGTGTTCTCCGCCCTGCTGTTCCTCCAACCCACAGCCGAAGCGCGCTGCAAACATTTCCATCTCGTCCCTTTCACACAGTGTGTCCGTTTCCCCGCGAAGAATCTCCGTTTGATGCGTCCACTTTTCAACGGGATGCTCCTTCACATAAACATAGTAGTCCCAGTATAGCGTTTCAATCGGGTTTTCCACAACCTGCCGCTCCCGAAGCTCCTCCTCGGAAATATTGCAGGCGTACATGATGTTTCGTATAACCCGTTCCATGTCCGTAACAGGGGAAAGGAAAAATACCTTTTCCAGCTTTTCCTCCACATAGGCAAGCAGGCTGAAATACGCGCCCATGCTGCACCCGAATACAGAAACCATTTCCGCACGCTCACGTGCAAATGCCATTACTGCGTGCAGCTCCTCCACGCACGCATCTACCATGCAGGGCCCTGTTTCATACACCCGTTCGCCATGCTGCGGCAGGTCGAAGCTCAGCGTCTGCCAGCCCCGCTTTGCCGCTTCTTCCGCAAAGACCCAAGTGCAGTCGTCTATTTTCGAAGAATGACTTCCATGCACCGCAACCACAATTTTATCGCTGTCCTTCCCCCACAATATTGCGGGGATAGAACCAATCTTTAACTTTTGTACCTCCAAAACCGTCACCTCGTCTCTTGCCGCAATACCTCTTTCGCCCGTTTCAGCTGGGTATCCTCCTCCTCAGGAATAGAGTCTACCTGCCAGACCTCCGCGTATTCCTCCGGCAGCTCCACCACTTCGTCCGGCGTAATGCCTACGCCATGAATGGACGTGCCGTTCGGCGTATAATATTTCTGTATCGTAATATGCAGGCCGGAGCCGTCCGGCAGGAAGAACAGCCGCTGTACCAGTCCTTTGCCAAATGTCTGCGTACCAATCAGCGTACCAACCCCGCGGTCCTTTATCGCCCCCGCAAGGATTTCCGATGCGCTCGCGCTGTTGCCATTCACAAGCACCACCATCGGCAGGTCGGCATATTCCGCGTCACAAAGATAGTCCCGCCTTTTTTCCTGATTATCCACTGTGTAGACCATTGTCCCCTCCGGCAGAAGCTCATCCCCTATCTGGTAAACCGTATTGACTGACCCGCCGGGATTATACCGTAAATCCAGTACAAGCGCGCGCATCCCCTGTTCCCGGAGCGTTTCCATTGCCGTCATGAACTGCTCACAGGTATTTTCCTTAAACCCTGTAATAAGGATATATCCCATTCCGTCCTCCAGCATTCTGCTCTCTACGCTTCTTACAACAATTTCTTCCCGCACCATTTCAAACTCCGGCGTAGAATTATCGCTTTCCCTGTAAACCTTCACCTTTACCGGCTTTCCAATATCGCCGCGCGTGCGAATGACAATATCCTCCCGCGTCCTGCCGCGCATATCTTCCCCGTCTACACCTATGATAATATCCCCCGATAAAATGCCAGCCCGCTCCGCCGGGCCGCCTTCATTGACGCGGCCGATGACCGTTTCCCCGTCGCGGGTCAGGGAAACCTCAATCCCAATCCCGCCAAACCGGCCGTTGCTGTCGTCCATATAGCGGTTCAGGCTGTCTGCCGTCATATAATATGTATACTGGTCGCCCACACCTGCCATCATGCCTGTGTAAAGCATATCGTCAATCTTTTCTTTTTCCACATCCTCCACATAGTAGCGTTCCAGATAATCCTCCACCATGCTGATTTTTGCAGAACGGGGCATTTCCACGCCAAACGGCAGACTCTCCCAGGGTATCACCCTGCATACTGGTTTCCATGCAATACAGACCGCCGCCGTCAGTGCGGCAGCAGTGCCAAAACCTTTCCAAAAATCCTTCTTTCCCAATTCCATCGCCTCATTCTTTCAACAGACTTTTCTTTATCCTATGTCCTTTTCTGCCTTTCCATGCAAAGGCTGGCATCTTTGGCTCCTTTTTGCAAGGAGTACCGTAACTAGAAAGAACTATCCGGAGGGGAGGGCACGCCCTCCTTTCCCCGAATAGTTCCCCAAAATATTTTATACACGCAAATGCTTGCGGATAGAAGTCACACTGCCAACCACACCGAGCGCAACGCCGAATATCAGCGCCACCGGCATCAGGAATGTAAACACGCTGCCCGTCAGACGGAACTGTATAAACTTGATGACCGGAATGTAGTTATAAATTGAGCTGATAACCCGCGCATATATGGGCATACCCAGCATCACCGGCACAAACGCCCCCACAAGCCCGATTATAATGCCTTCAATGATGAACGGCCAGCGGATAAACCAGTCCGTCGCGCCAACGTATTTCATGATATTGATTTCCACCCTCCGGTTTACAACGGAAATACGGATTGTGTTCATAATAATCATGACAGATATCATGCCCAGCACAAGCATAACCAGCACACTGGCAATGCGGAACACATTGTTTGCTTTCATCAGTACCTCTGTTTCCGTCTGCCCGTGGCGGATGTTATCAATGCCCTCAATCCGTTCCAGAGCGTCCAGCACGCTGGTCTGGCTTTCAATGCCGTCCAGCGAAATCTGGAAAGAATGGGAAAGCGGATTGTTCGTTTCATCGAGTCCTACAAAAATATCCTCGTCCGCGCCCCATTCTTTTTTGAGGTTATCAAGCGCGTCCCCCGGGGAAATATATTCCACATTCTCAACATGCTCCACCTTGCTGATTTGGTTTTTCATTTTTTCAATTTCTTCGCCCGTCAGTTCCCCGTTCAAAAAAACGGAAATTCCGATAGAATCCTCCATCTGGTTCAGCATATACTGCAAATTGGAACCCACGCAATAGGAAAACGACAGGATAGAGATGCAGGCTGCAACGGCGACCATGGAGGCCATCGTCATCAGCAGGTTTTTGCGCAGCCCGCTGAACCCCTCTCTCACAAAATATCTGATTGTACTAGGCCTCATCGCTATAACCACCTTTTTTAATATCTCTCACAATATGACCGTGCTGAAGCGTCACAACGCGTTTCTGCATATCGTCCACAATATCGCGGGCATGTGTTGCCATAACAATGGTCGTGCCGCGTTTATTGATATCGTCCAAAAGCTGCATAATGCCCCAGGCAGTTTCCGGATCAAGGTTGCCGGTAGGCTCATCACAAATGAGTATCGGCGGGTTATTGACGATAGCGCGCGCCAGCGCGGTCCTCTGCTGTTCGCCGCCGGAAAGCTGGTTCGGATAGCTGCGGCCTTTTTTACCCAGCCCGACCAATGCCAGCACAGCCGGCACGTTTCTGCGGATAATGCGGCTGGGGGCTTCGATAACGCGCATCGCAAATGCCACATTTTCGTATACCGTTTTATTGGGGAGCAGGCGGAAATCCTGGAACACAACGCCGAGATTGCGGCGCAGATAAGGAACCTGGTTTCTGCTCAATTCATTCGTTTTCACACGGTTAATAATAATATCGCCGGAAGTCGGGTCAAGCTCCTTCAGGAGCAGTTTAATCAATGTAGATTTGCCCGAGCCGCTGGAGCCGACGATAAACACGAACTCGCCTTTTTGGATATGCAGACTGATGTCCTCCACACCGCGAGAGCCGTTCGGGTATGTTTTTGTTACGTTATTGAGATGAATCATAAACGCATCTGCCTTTCTTGCTCAACTTTATAAGATTGAAAACCGCATTTCACGCGGTTGAAACAGCATTCCCCTATTTTCCGCTGCCAACGCCGTTCGCAGAAAACAGGATAAGGGCTATTTCCCAGAGTTTTTTCTTTATAAAAACACGCAATTCGTCCTTTTCAGACAGCATATCCTAAATTATAGCATAAATAAAAGACGGGAACAAGCCTAATTCCCGCCTTTGGAAAGCATTGACAAATTAAATTGTCATTAGAAACCCTGTCTTCCGGGTTTTAATATGCCATTTTATCCATATACATCATGTACTTGCTGACCATCAGCGTAATCTTGAATATAATTGCATCATCGAAATTACGCAGGTCAAGCCCTGTCATTTTCTGGAGCTTATCCAGCCGGTAAACAAGCGTATTTCTATGGATATACAGCTGACGGCTGGTTTCGGAAACATTCAGGTTATTCTCAAAAAATTTATTGACCGTTGCCAGTGTTTCATCATCGAAATCGTCCATTGTCAGACCATGCAGCACTTCCTTGATAAACATACGGCAGAGCGGCAGGGGCAGCTGATAAATCAACCGGCCAATGCCCAGCTTTTCATAATTGACAATAAATTTTTCCGTTTCAAAAATCTTTCCGACCTCCAAAGCCATTTTCGCCTCTTTATAAGAACGCGAAACGTCCTTCAAATCGCTCACGATAGTGCCGCTGGAAATATACACGCGGCTGCTGGTTTCCGCGTTCAGCGTTTCCTCTATCATCCGCGCAATACGGTCGATTTCGTCCAGGGGCTCTTTTTCGCGCAGTTCCTTGACAAGTATGATGCTGTGTTCGTCCACCGCCGTTACAAAATCCTTGGTTTTTGCAGGGAAAATACCGCGCACGATTTCCACTACGTTCATTTCCTTATCAATATTCGTTTCAATCAGGTACACAATGCGGTGTACATTATTTTCAATGTGCAGCTTTTTCGCGCGGCTGTAAATATCCACCAGAAGCAGGTTGTCCAGCAGGAGGTTTTTGATAAAATTGTCCTTGTCATACCGCTCCTTATATGCCACCAGAAGGCTCTGAATTTGGAACGCCGCCACCTTGCCGATCTGATAGCTGGCTTCGTCCTCGCCCTTGACCTGTATCACATATTCCGGCACGCCGTTGTCATAAATCTTAAAATACTGATAGCCCAAAATCAACTGGCTTTCCGCGGGAGAGGTGATAAAATTTTCCACCGCGTCAATCTGGCGTCCAATCATGTTTTCCTCTGTGGTGGCAATCACCTTTCCTTCCTTCTCCACAACGCTCAGTTCCTTGCGCGTGATATTTTTCAGCCCGTCGATTGTGCTCTGCAAAATCTGATTGGAAATCATTGTCCTCACCTCTAAAAAAGTTTTCTCCTCATCTCATTCCGCGCACTGTAAAATTGCCTAAAATCCCCATATGGCGGAACATAAAAAATAGCCTAAACCTATTTTATAACAAAATCACAAAAAAAGAAAGAGAAATTGTAAAAAAAACCTACAAAATCTCTTTTCAATCAATTCTTTCATAAAAAAGAATATTTTTTTTATGAAAACTGACGCTTGATTTCTCCGGAAAGCCAAAAAAACAGCATTTTTTCCTGCCACAGTGTTCCGTCATTTTTACTTTTCCGTAAAACCTTCGCCCAAAACTTCCCGTATATCCGTCAGCAAGAAAAAGGCGTTTCGGTCAATATTCACGATAATACTTTTTACGAAGTGAATTTCTTTTTGAGAAAAGACACAAAAGAGCACATCGCGCTCAGTGCCGGTGTATTTGCCCTTTGCGGAAAAGGCCGTCACGCCGCGCCCCAGCTCAGAAAGAAGCGCCCTGGCAATCTCCTCATTTTTATCAGAAATTATCCATGCCGCCTGCGCGAAATTTACCCCTTCCGTCGCCCAGACAATCCATTTTTCCGTCACAAACACCGCCAGAACCGCATACAGCGAGCTCTCAATGCCAAACATTGCCATCCCCGCCAGTATGATTGCCGCGTCCAGCACAAATATCAGCTTTGAAACGGAAAACTGCCGAAAATGCAGGTGCAGAAGCGTTGCCGCCAAATCCACGCCGCCCGTCGTTGCGCCTGCCGCCAGCACAAGACCCAGCCCGACGCCCATTGCCGTGCCGCCAAACACCGCCGCCAGCAGCGGGTCAGACGTTGTAATCGGAAAAAGCTCTTCCAAAAACAGCATGACAGAAAACAAAACTCCCGTCAGTATGCTCTTGCCCATAAACTTCCGTCCTTTTTTGCGCCACGCATAAAGGAACAGCGGAAGGTTCAGCAGAAGGTTTGTCAGCCAAAGCGGAATATGCAGGGCAAATTCGCGTTTTGTCCAATCGTCCAGCATAATGCCGATACCTGTAATCCCGCCGACAACCAGCCGTGCATGTTCGAAAAACCCTTCCGTAGCAATCGCCATCAGTGCTGTGCCCGCCAGCAGGCAGAGCCAGTCGCGTTTATAGAGTTTATCCATGTCCTCACGCTCCTAAAAAAGCAAGACCGTGGGGCGCTGCCCCGCCTCCCCGCAAGCCCTTTGAAAAGGGCCTGACCCCAGACTTTATTGCCGCCGCATATCCATGCGTCGGAATGTTTTAATCAAAATTCACTCTCTGCAAAACTACGTTTTGCAGAAATCCGGGTCAAGGGCTGGAAGCCCTTGCAGGGTGCAGGACAGGGTCCCGCGCAGACTGTCAAAAAACCCTCTTCCGTGTCGCGGAAGGGTTCGGGAAACGAAGCGTTTCCTGAGTGGAATCCGCAGAGCGGGCTTTGCCCGTTCGAGGAAAAGGGCGAGTTTCAAGGCTTTCTGCGTTTTCTCAGAAAGCTGATGGAATGAGTCCCTTTATACCCGACAGCTCCAAAAAAGGCTTGAAGGCGCAGCCTGAGCCTTTTTTGACACGCTGTGCGGGACAGAGTCCCACGGTCTTATCTCTTATCTCTCTTTTAGGACTGTCAGCGCGAAAACCGGCAGCCGCAGCATCCGCCGCCAGCGTTTGGGCTGTGTAATGAGCCGGTAAAACCATTCCAGCCCCAGCCTGCGGAACACCTTCGGCGCACGCTTCACATTGCCCGACATCACATCAAAGCACCCGCCAACGCCAATGCAGAGCTTCGCACCCGTCTGACGCATATGCTCCGCAATCCATTTTTCCTGCTTCGGCGCGCCCAGTCCTACTAACAGTATGGACGGAGAATGTTTTTTTATGTCCTCCAATATCTTTTTTTCTTCCTTTTCATCAAAATAGCCGTTATGCACCCCGACAATTTTCAGCCCCGGGTAATCCTTCCGCATTTTCCTCGCAGCCGCAGCCGCAACGCCCGGCGCGCCGCCGAAAAAATAAAAGCTTTCCTCTGTGCCCGCCAAATCGCGCATCAGTCTTTGCGTCAGGTCATACCCCGCAACGCGTTCCGGCAGGCGTTTTTCACTGTATTTCGATGCCCAGACCACGCCAATGCCGTCCGGCACAACCATATCCGCCTTTTTCAGTATCTTCCGAAGCTCTCCGTCCGTCCTTGCCTCCATCACGATTTCCGGGTTCGGCGTGCAGATGTAATGCTGCCCTTCCGCCCGCAGGAAACTCTTTGCCTTTTCAGCAGCCTCCTCCATCGTCACCACGTCAAACGCCACGTCAAGAATACACGTCTGTTTCCGTCCCATTCCATCGCCCTCTTTCATTTCTTCTTTTTCAGCAGCCGTTCCAGATACTTTTCATTTCGATGTGCCATTTTTTCCAGCAGAGCCTCTTTCTCCTCCAGAACGGCAACATATTCCGCCTTGTGCGAAACCACGTTTTCCACCAGCGCAAGCGTCTGTTCCATATCAAAATCCTTCAGGCTCCCACCGCTCGGCATATCCAGCTTTTCCAGATAATACTCAATTTTCGGGTCATAAACAAATCCAATCAGCGGCACCCTCTGCCTTGCTGCAAAAATCAGCGTATGCAGGCGCATACTCAGTATAAAGTCCGCAAGGCTGATAATGCCCATGACCTCATACGGCGAATAACTCCCGCGCAGAATATATGCGGGCTGTGCCATTTTCCGGCAGACCTTTTCACTGACCTCCACATCATTCGGTGTCTGCATGGACAGGAAAACAAGCGTCCTGTCATATTTTTCCGCCACCGTATCGCAGAGCTTTGCAAACCTGCCAATAAACTGGCTCATGCCCTTCCAGTTGCGCACAGAAACCACCACCATCGGCTTATCCATCGGCACACCCTCCGCCGCCAGCAGTTCTCTTGCCTGCTCCGGCGCAATGCCGTCCATCGTAAACACAGGGTCAGCCGTCACAAAGCATTTCTTCGGGTTCACACCCATGGAAAGCAGTTCTTCGTAGGAATTTTCCTCCCGCAGTGTAATAAGGTCCGCCCGATTGACAACCTGCTTCACCAGCCTGCGGTTCCGCCTGCCGGAAACAGGGCCGATTCCGTTGGCGTAAAGCATGACCTTTTTGCGCATGAGCTTCGCCGCCACCGTAATGGAAAGGTAATACATCAGCGAACGCGTGCTTGTGCTGTCCTGCAAAAGCGAGCCGCCGCCCGAAAGCAGTACATCACATTTGCGGATAGCCCGCAGAACGTCCCTCACGCCGAAACGGTATACGGCTTCTATGCCGTATTTCTCCTTGGTTTCCTCCGGCCTGTTGGAAAGCACTGTGATATGGACGTTTTCGCCCAGTTCCTGTATGTTTTTGTGCATGGAAAGCATAATTGCCTCATCGCCTGTGTTATTGAAGCCGTAATAGCCGCTCATCACCACGTTGTACTGCGGCGCGTGGCTTTCCTGCCAGGCAGCGTCATACGCCTTCACACAATCCGCCGCCATTTTGCTGACGGAATAATATTCAAATATAACCTCCCTGCCATATTTCCCTGCCTGCCGCCGCTCCTCCGGCGTCATTTTATGGAACGCATACGTTACATCACGGAACAGCAGTTCTTCGCTGGACATCTCACAGCCCCGGCAGCAAAAATTGTTTTCCTGTGCCGTTTCCAGCTTGTCCGGCGTAAAAATACCAATATAGCCTTCGTTTCCGGCAACTACAACTGTCTTTTCCGCCGCCATAGCCTCCAGAGCGGAACGGCTCACGCCCACAAACACGTCAGCCACCGCGACAAATTCGTTGATATCTGTCCGCCCTCCTGTCATGGTAACGCATTCCCGTCCGATTTCGGCGTTGGCGGCGCGGCTCTTTTCCAGCATTTCGTCATATACATCGCCGCCGCCCACAACCAGCATACGCAGCCCCGGTATTTCCGCCGCAAGCCTGGGTGCAAGCGCAATCAGCTGTCCCGCGACCAGCGCGCGGCTTTCGTCCATACGGCTGACGTAAACAAGCGTCGGTTCGCTTTCCTTCAATCCGAATTCCCTGCGAATCCTGCTCCCGTCCGTATCCGGTGAAAACTTATCCGTATCAATGCCGTTAATGGTAACGAAAATGTCCTCACTCCGCACCTTATAGTTATCCATCAGATACTGCCGGATGTCCTCGCTGACCGCAACGACCTTCTGCCCCCAGTTCGTCAGATATTTCAGCCCCATGCCGGTATAAAATACCCAGTGCGCGGAGGTTACGAACGTAAACGCGCTCTTCATCCTCCGTTTCAGCAGCCCGCAGATAAACCCCGGTATCCTTGCGTGGGAATGGACAATATCCACGTTTTCCTTTTTCACGATCCGTTTCAGCAGGAAATAGGAGCGGAGCATTTTGAAAATATTCCTCTGGTTCATCGGCACATGGTAATGCCGGATGCCCGCCGCCGAAAGCTCCTTTTCGTAAACCCCGCCGTTGGAGGCAACAATGATGTCATACCCCTGTTTTTTCAGTTCCTTGGAAAGCTCCACAACATGCGTTTCCGCCCCGCCGATTTCCAAACCCATCAGCGTCATCAGTATTTTATATTTCATGCTATCCCACCTGTCAGTCGGCGATGCTTGTCACCTTGATTACGGGCATCGCGTATTTTGTAAAAGTATTCATCTCCGAATTGGCTTTCAGTTCCACAACCCCGTCAACAAAATACCCTTCGTCTTTTTCAATGATGGAGCCTTCTATGGTCAGCGACACACCGTAATAATCCGGATATTCCGCCTGTTTGACAGAGCCGTCCGCCGCAATTACGCTTTTCATCATCGGTGCATAGGAAACATTTTTGATTTCTCCGATGCAGATGCCCGTCTTGTCGTCAAATATCAAATCGCCCTGATGCAGCGCCTCTGCCGTAGCAATGCGCACTTCGTCAATAAACGCCGTATATTCCCGTTTTGATGCCTCGGCTTCGACCCCGGCAGATTCCCTGCTGTTGACAAAGCCAAATTTATAAATGGCAAGCACGCATACGGCAGCCAGCACCAGTATCATCAGCACGTCCACAATGTTTGGTTTCCGTTTCGCCATATCACTCACCGTCCCTTACTTCTACAACAATACCCTTGAACGCATAGCCCTTGCCCTTCACGTTCAGCTCCATGCCGACCTTCACCGTTGTGCCTTCCACGGTAATATCCCGTTCCGTTTCCGTACCCTGTCCGGCGATTGTCAGATAAATCGTGCTGTAACCCTCCACAGGGACTTTACGGAACGCTTCTTCCTGCTCATCATAAACAGTTTCCGTATAAGGCTCTGTGCGGAAATCCTGCACAGTCCCCAGATAAACGGAAGTGGAGCTGTTGTAGGCATTGCCGCCGACAACGGGAAATTCCGCTGTTTCATCCAGCACCTCCGGCCCCATCACAACATAGGAATAGACCTTTCCCGCCGCCTGTTCCGCCTGCCCTTTCCCGGCAAGCAGCTTCCAGCCGATGACCGCACCCAAAAGCACAATCAAAATCAGCAGAATATCCACAATATTGAAAACGCCGAACAGCTTTTTTCTTTTTTTCTCGTTCATGTTTGTTCCTCCGTGTAGAGTTTTTCAATCCGTTTCGTCATTTTATCCGCCGCGAAATGTTTTCGTACATATTCCCGCGCTGCTGACCCCATTTCACGCCGTTTCGCATCGTCCGCCAGCAGTTCCAGCAGACGTTCCGCCAGCGCGCCGCTGTCCCCGACCGGAACAAGATACCCCGTTTCTCCCTGCCGGATAACCTCGGAAACGCCGCCGCTGTCCGTCCCCACAGCAGGCACGCCGGCCCACATGGATTCTATGATGGAAAGGCACAGCGCCTCCTGTCTGGAAGTGATTACCGCAATATCCAGAGCCGCCTCCATGCGTTCCACGTCCCGCAGAAATCCCGTAAACGCCACCTGCCCCGCAATGCCAAGCTCCGCCGCCTGTTTTTCCAGTTCTTCCCGCAGGCTGCCCGTGCCGATGATATAAAACCGCACATCCTGCCGTTTTTCCAGCACCTGAGCCGCCGCCCGCAGGAGCGTGCCATGGCCTTTGACTTCCTCCAGCCTTGCCGCCATACCAACGGCGTATTCTCCGGGCTTCCCGCCGAACGCTGCCAGCGTTTCCGTCCGTTCCGCCGCCGTCAGGATTGGAATGTCCTCAATGCCGTTCGGCACAGTGACAATCTGCCTCGGGCTTGTCCCACCCTCTATCATACTGCGGCGCACTGCTTTGCTCACCGCGATGATTGTATCGCTGAACCTTCGGTTGACTGCCCGCCGGACAAGCCTTTTCGGGAATGCCCCCGGCGTGCCCTCCATGCAATGCTTCGTACAGAATATTTTCGGCACACCCGCGCGCTTTGCCGCCATTCTTGCCGTCATACTGGCGTGCGTGTGTACAATATCCGGCTTTTCCTTCCGGAATACCGCCGTAAGCGGCCGCACTGCCTTCGGGTCATAGGATTTATCCTCCATCTCCGGCATGGCAAGCACCGGCACCCCCAGCTCCCGCACCGCTTCACAGAGCAGGCTGTCCGCCGGAAGCACGACGGAAACCTCGAACCGTCCCCTGTCATAATATCTCAGATAATTCAAAAGCCACCGTCCCGCGCCGCCGATATTCCGGTCAGTCAGTACGTGAAATACCTTTATCTTTTTTCCCTGCGCCATTCGTTTTCCCCCACTCTCACAGCCGCCATGCTGATACCGATGAAGCACCAGAACAGCAGAACGATACGATAATCAAACCAAAGATGGTCCGTCATGCCCTGCAATAACAGCCCCGCGAAGCCGCCGAACATTGCCCCCAGGAGGACCTTAAAGCGGCGGGGTGTTTTCCCCATCGCGGAATAGAGCCGCTGGAAAAAGAACACCAGAAGGAACAGAAGCAGTACAAAACCGACAATCCCCAGTTCTATAAATTCCTCCAAAAACAGGTTATGCGCATGGTAAGCGTTTGCCGCCTCAAAGGAGAACAGCGGGTAAATCTGCGGGAACGCGCCAATGCCGATGCCCGTTGCCCAGTAATGCTGTATAATCTCCCCCGAAGCCTTATAAATGGAAAGGCGGTAAAGGGATGAGGAATCGCTCATTGCCAGCGAGCTTGCCAGCCTGCTCCAAAGGCTTGCCGGAAGCACAAACGGCATAGCCGCCAGCCCTGCAATACCTACGGGCAGCAGCCGCCGTTCTGCCAAAAGCACAAACAGCCCCGCCGAGAACAGCAGTCCCAGCATTGCCCCGCGGGAATTTGTCGCCAAAAGCCCCAGGCAAAGCACCGTAAAACAGCCCGCATAAAACAGTTTCCCCAGCCAGTTCCGCACCTTCCAGAGCATACCTGCCGCCAGAGAAGCCACAATGATAAGATATTCACCCAGCACATTCGGATTGTTGAATGTTGCGTAGGCGCGTGTCGCGATATTGAAGCTTTCCGCGTCCACCCATGCCTCGTCCATCTCCACGCCGACAACATACTGATAAACCGCATAAAGCGCAACGAGCGTACCCATGCCGATAAGCATGAACAGCACAAAATCCAGCTTTTCTTCGGTATCAATCACGTCTTTCGCCACAAAGCAGACCGCCAGAAGCGTCAGCAGTATTGCCATTGCCTGCAAAGCCTGCGGGAAAGCATAGCTTGTCAGCCCGCCGTAAAGCACGGCAACACCGAAGCACCCCAGCAGTACACAGACCATGCTTGTCCGCTGTGCGCGTATCCGTCCCATAAAAATATTCACAAGATAAAGCAGGAAGGTCCCCATACATTCCGCCGCCAGCAGTATCGTTGGCAGTATCGGGATACTCAGCACGATTACGCAAAGGCAGAGTACCATAAAATTCCGCCCAAAAAGCCCCAAAAGTGCGCTTTCCCGCAGGGCGTCCGCCACAGCGTTCGTCCGCAGGCGCACCGCCCTGCCGCTCCAGTTGGAAAGCCTCCGCCAGAAGCGCGGCAGATGCCCGTCCCGTACGCGCAGGGCATTGTCCCAGTTTCGGCGGAAAAAGCCCAGTATTGCGCTTTCCGCGAATGCCCTGCCAACCGCACGCCCAATGGCGGCATAACACCTGTATATCAGGCTGCCTGTCCATATGGAAACCAGCCCGTTTATGATTTTCGCCAGCACCCGAAAACAAAAGCTGTCCTCGATTGCCCATGATATTTTTTCAATCATCGGATATTCTCTCCGTCCTCTGTTCTTCCCGTCCGCGGATGCCTCCGCCTCCGCTCCGCGCCCCATGAGGCGTCCCAGCGTTTCAAAGACCATGCGCCCTTCCTCAATGCGCAGTACCCACGCCAGCATCATATATACCGCAACGCCGATGCAGACCGCGACACCCAGCGAAAATACCTGCATCAGCAGGCTGCCGCCCAGCCTTGCGGCGAAAAAGTGGTAGCTGCCCAGTACAAGAGCCACCATGCCCATTGCTGCCGCGAGCATTTTTGTCAGCTGGCTCACAAGGCTCCCGTCCAGTATGCCGGGATATTTCCGCACCGCCGGCACGAACAGCACAGCCGCCGCCGCCGTTGTAGAAAGCGCGGCCGCCAGCGCAAGCCCGCCCAGCCCCATCGGTTCCAGCAGTATACTGCACAATATCCAGTTCACGCTAATGGAAACCACCCCGGAAAGGAACGGCATTTTTCCGTCCTGATTAGCGTAAAACGCGCGGCTCAGTATGGTCTGCACGCCATAGCCCGCCATGCCGACAGAAAAGAAGAATAACGCCGTTGAGGTCAGCAGCGTATCCTCCGCCTGAAACTGCCCCCGCTGATAAATCAGCCTTACGACAGGCTCCGCAAGCACCATCAGCCCCGCCATCATCGGTATCAGCAGAAACATCATGGATCGCAGCGTCACCTTTACAGTCTTGCCGAATTCCTCTTTCCCTTCCTCGCCCGTCATACGGGAAAGCTGCGGGAAAATAATATTCGCGATCGCCAGCACGAACACCCCGACAATGATGGTATACAACGTGTTGGCATACTGCAATGCCGTGCCGTTTTGTTCACCGTTCGGCAGGAGGGAAGCAAAACGGCTGTTGATGACGAAATTGATAGGCTGTATCCATGTGCTGACCATGACCGGCAGCATCAGCTTTCCGATGCGCCGCAGCCCGTCGTCCCGGAAACGGAAATCCGGCCGGAAATGGTAGTCCTTTTTCCAGAGGGAGGGCAGCTGCATAAACGCCTGCATCGCCCAGCCCAGCAGGAATGCCGCAGTCAGCCCGTACACGCCCAGCCTGTCGTTGAAAAAGATATAGTAAATGATAATGATTGTGTTGGAAACCACGCTGAGAGCCGCCGGAATATTAAATTCGTCCAGCGACTGCAATATCCCGACAAACGAAAACGCGATTGCCGTAAACAGCATCGTCGGGAACAGCATACGCAGGAGCGGTATGCAGAGCGCAATGGTTTCCACCTCATACCCCGGTACAAACAGCCGCGTGATCGGCTCTGCAAACAGCATTCCCAGAAGCATCAGGCAGACGGTTACCGTAGAAATCAGCGTGATAAAACGGTTTGCCAGCGCGAACGCCTCTTTCCGCCCCCGTTTTTCCAGATATTCCACAAAAATGGGGATAAAGCTGGCGGAAATCGCCGATGCAAATATCGCGTCAAAAAACAGCCGCGGGACCTGGCTCGCCGCCATAAAAGCCGCGCCCTCTACGCCCGTTGCATATTTCGCCGCTAAAAACTGCTCCCGCACCATTCCAAGCAGTTTCCCCAGCAGGGTAATCAACATCATAAAACTGACGGTCCTGACCGCCTGGTTGCCTTTTCGCGCCATAATCCGCTCCTAAATCTCCAAATCTATTCCTAATTTTTATACAAAGATGGGCAGGGATTCTCTCCCTACCCATCCTATACTACCTTATTCTTCCCATTTTTACAAGAAAACTGCGCAATTTTTGGTATTTTTTTGAAGCATTCCACAGGAAATTATCTGTAAAGAAAAATCTGAACTATTCAGGGAAGCAGTTCTGCTGTTTCAGTCCTTTTGTTCACCATCCGCTTTATCCGCCGCGCTTTCCCTCTCAGGCCTTATGAGCAGTGACACACTGTTGATTGCAATCGAAGCAATCGTACATACCCATAAGCGTCTGGCAGCAAACGGCGTCACATCTTCCAATGCAGCCCAGTCCCTGTTCAGCACCCAGTTGGCGTCGCTCTGGTAAAAACTGCACAGTGTCAGCGCCGTAAACGACAGGCTGGCAAACATCAGCCATTTGCTTTCTTTGCCCTCCGCCGTCCAGGATACGTTCATAAACGCCGTTATAATCGCCAGCACGCCAGAAAAAATCCACATATGCATTCCCCAACCACACACCGCAAAACATTCTATATTCTCAGACGTTTACTGGTTCACTTTCACCACATCATACGCCACGTCTGCCCCGTTTACCCTGAACCGCAGCATACGGAAATCTTCGTTTACCGTGCCATCAGCCTTCCAGAGGTTCGGGAGGTTCAGATAGCGCACGCCGTCCTTGACGGAGCTCCAATAGCCCTGATTATAGCAGGAAACTACAAACACCTTTTTGCCCTGCACTGCGTATTTCCCCAATACCGCTCGCAGATAATTCGTTTCCGCCGCAGAAGAATACTCGGAAGGCGTCTTATCCGTCACAATGATAATCGTATCATTTCCGGCAGCTTCAATATCCTGTGTCAGCTTTGCCCACTGGCTGGGGTCTGTCGCCGTAATGCCGCCTTTTGCCGCCGTAACCATCGCAAGGCTTACACCGCCGCGGTTCAGGAAACGGTACGCACCCGTCCAGCTCAGGCTGTCCAGCTTCGTTGCGGACTGTATGTCATTTTTCCCGCCGTAAACCGCAACCTCCGCCTTTGCGTCAATCACGTCCTTCGCCTTGCTCCGCGCATTATTATATGCACTTTCCCCTATCGTCTCACTGCCTGTATACGCGACTTTTCCGGCAATGTTCAGATAAAATGCCCCATCATCCGCATATTCAAAAGGCTTGTTCAGAATATCTCCCGGCACAGTATCTGCAGGCTTCTGCGCCGCTGCACCACCGCCGACCGTTACAGAGATATACGCCGTTGCCCCGTCTTTTTCACACTTGATATAGGTAGAACCATTGTTTTTCGCCGTAAACACATTTTCCGCCATCGTGCCGATGCTTTCATCTGCAACAGTGTATTCCGTGCTTGTGGAAACCCAATAGCTGAAACCATCATCATCCAGCGCAGTCATGGCAATTTTCGCCGTCCCGCCAACGCCGTCCAGCCTGATATCCGCATTGGAGGGCTTCAGGCGTGCCGTCCTCCCGCAAACCATGCCGGGCAATGCTGCCGTCATGCCGTTATACTCCGCCGTCACTTCATACGTCCCGCTCGCGGAAGGCGTAAACGTGTAGCCACTCCATGCGCCCTCAACGCCAACTGCCTGCATCGTCACCTCCGCCGCCGGAATGTCGATTCTGTTATCATATTCATCCAGCCCGTAAACCACATAATCCACCGGTTTGCCGGGGAGCGTTCTGTTCAGGGCCGGCGTGATGACAATACGTTCCGCTTCGCCCTTTTCCGCATTCTGGAAAATGCCCACCGCATTGATTACCTTACGCTCCGAGCCCTCGGAAACCTCATTTTTCACCACAGGCTCCGCATCCTCAACCGTCTGCACCACCATCGTAGAGGAGCCGCCGCCATCCAGATGCATTGCGTTATAGCCGCCGTATTCGCGCATCAGCGCGGCAGTTTCCGCATGGGTCGCGCCAACGCTGTCACCTCTGCCATCCACAACCATGAAAATAGCTGTCTGTCCGTCCTGCGAAACACCGAACGCAGTTCTGGGCTGTCTGCCCGCCGCAACAATTTTTGTCGCCGGAGCCTCCTGCCCGTTTATCAGCAGTTTGCCGCCGCCGCCGAACGCCGTTTCAATATAGTCCAAATCCACAGAGGAAGTGATGCGCAGTTCCACATAGTCACCCACCTGGAACGTACCTGCCGCATTATCCCGGTAATCCCCGCTCATCACAATCAGGTACCCGTCTTCCGGCACCTCCGTCAGCTCGCCTTTCTGGGAAATATATGTGATTTCATCATCTTCCACAACAAACTTCACCAGTTCAGGAAACCTCTGGTCGATTTCCGCCGTATTCGTGCCTGCCTGACGGTCGAAGTAAATCGGGTAGACCATGGAAGTCACTTTATTGATAGAAGCCAGTTCAAAACTGGAACTGTTATTTGCAAAAACCGCCGTCATTTTGAAATAGTCAAAAAACGGGTTGCCGTCCTCATTCTGGAAAAACGCCGCGTACTGGTCTTCGTCATGGTTCAGCGAGGTTCCGGCAGAAACCACGTCGCCATTGCGCACAATCGGGCCAAATGCCGCGGAATGTGTACCGCTCAGACCGAAGAAATCGGAATTCACGCCCGCCAGCGCACCGTTGTCCGTCAGCAGTTTTTTAACGGTTTCTTTCAGGCCAAGGCCGTTGGTGCTTTCCACCTCGCGGAATTCCAACGTACTTTCCGTCAAATCAACCGTCAGCACATGGATATTCTGTATCCCCACATCTGTCATACGGCTGTTCTGTTCATATGTCACGCCGCGCGTAACCGTTTTTGCCGTTTTCTGTTCGTAATATGTCTGTGCGCCGAATGCCGTTGTACCCAGCGGCGAAAGCATCATCACCGCCGCCAGAACTGCACCCGCCGCGCGTTTCATTCCGTTTCCTTTCATGTCCACCTCTCCTTTTTCTAAAAGCTAAGGCATTGGGGCTCTGCCCCAAACCCCGCAAGCCCTTTCGAAAGGGCTTGACCCTAAACTTTATTCCCAGCCGTACTTTGTACGTCTAGTGAAATATCCCTAAGCAAATTCATACCCAACTATGATACCACAAAATCCTAAATATTTCCCTTTTTCGTCCCATTCTTAATAAATTTGTAATAATTCCGAAATAATTTCAAAATTTTACCACATCGACCCGCTCCACGCCATACGCCCGAAACAGCGGCAGCATTTCCTCCGTAATCACCTCGCCGCCCGCCACAATCGGGACAGCAGGCGGGCAGGAAACGCAGGGCATTGCGCAGACCCGCCCCACAGCAGCATCGCAGGGGATCTCCTCCCGTCCGGCAAAAACCGCCTGGCGTATTGTCATTTTCCGTTCCGGCAGGACAGCAGGCACATGCAGAGGCAGCAATGCCGGGCACGGCTCTATACCGTCCAGCGCATCCAAAACCCGCCGGAAATCCTCCGGGCGGTTTTCGGGCGTCGCCATCAGCACGACAGCCTCCCCATCTGCAAACTCACATTCTACGCCGCCGTTTCGCAGCCGTTCCGCAATTTCGCGTCCGGTATATCCCATTTTTGCCGCCAGAAGCGTCAGGCGCAAAGGGTCGCTTTCCATGACTTCCCAGCCTCTTTGACGCAATGCTTCCCGCAAATGTTCCAGTGTTTTTACAGTTTCCGCCAATTTCCGCGGATACCCCTCCGCCGCATAGCGGTTGAAACAATCCAGCGACTGCAAAATCAGATAAGACGGACTGGTCGAGCCAAAAAGTTCCATTGCTTTTTTTGCTTCGCCGCCCATCTGTTCCGCCCATTCCGTCGAAAGCTGCAAATATGCCCCTCCTGTCAGCACAGGCAGGGTTTTATGCGCGGAATCGCAGGTCATTGCCGCGCCAAGGTCAACGGGATGTTCCGAAGGGGTCAAAAATTTCAGGTATGCCCCATGTGCGTTATCCACCAAAAGCGGCACGCCGGCCGCCCTGCAAACCTCCGCCAGCCTGCGGATATCCGGACGATAGCCCAGATAATCCGGCGCGGTGATATAAACCGCAATCGGTTTTTCCGCCAGCTCCGCAAGCCTTTTTTCCACCTGTTCCGGCGTAATCGGGCAGGTACAAAGCAGGCTTTCCTGCTCCGGAAGGAGCCATTCCACTTCCAAATCCAGCAGTGCGCAGGCATAATGAAAGGCTTTGTGCGCATTCCGTCCTGCCAGAACAGCAGGGCGTCCTTCCGTTTTTTTTGCTTTTGCCGACTGCAATGCAAGGAACAGCATGGCACGGATACACTGCGAAGAGCCTTCCGTTCCATAGACCGTTTTCCCCGCCCCGAAAAGCTGCCGCGCGTTTTTCTCACTCTCCGCAATTATGCCGTCCGGCTGGTATAGTTCATCTGCCCCTGCAATTTCCGTAATATCCAATGCTTCACAGCCCAAAAAAGCCGTACCCTTATGCCCCGGCATATGCAGCCTTGCAGCATCTTTTTTCCCGTATGCCTGCACAAAATCACAGATCGGCGTGCCTATCCTGCTCAAAGCCCTTCCTCGCTTTCGGCAATTTTCAGCATAATGGCACATTCCATGCGCTTTCTGAACAGTTCGCAGCCATACTCATATACGCCCTGAATGCTGCCCGAAGCATGATATGCATTTGCCGCACAGCCGCCGGAGCAGTACAATTTCGCCCAGCAGTCCCTGCATTCCTCTCTGGCGTAGGCGTTGCAGCTTCTGAACTCCTCCTGCACCGCCTCATTTTTCACGCCGTCCCAGATATTCCCAAGGCTGTACGCTTCATCTCCCACAAACTGATGGCAGGGGAACAGTTCCCCCCATGGCGTCACCGCCATATATTCCGTACCGGAGCCGCAGCCGGAAATGCGCTTGTATACACAAGGCCCGTTCGTCAGGTCAAGCATATAATGGTAGAACGTAAACGGACGTCCTTCGCGTTTGCGTTTCAGCATTTCCTTTGCCAGTATTTCGTACTGCTCATACAATACGGGCAAATCCGCCTCCGTCAGCGCATAAGGGTCCTCCGGCGCACAGACCACAGGCTCCATGCTCAGCTCTGTAAAGCCCAAATCCGCCATGTGGAAAATATCGTTTGTAAAATCCGTATTGTTGTGGGTATATGTACCGCGGATGTAATAGCTTTTATCCCCCCGCGCCGCCGCAAATTTCTGGAATTTCGGCACAATCCTGTCATAGCTTCCGGCCCCTGCGCAGTCCTTCCGCAGATGGTCATGTACTTCCTTCCGCCCGTCCAGGCTCAGTACAACATTGTCCATCTCGCGGTTGGAAAACTCTATCACTTCATCATCTATCAAAATGCCGTTCGTTGTCAGCGTAAACCGGAAATTTTTGTTATGGATCTTTTCCTGTTCCCTTGCGTAGGCAACAATCTGCTTCACAACCTCCCAGTTCATCAGCGGCTCCCCGCCGAAAAAGTCAACCTCCAGATTTCTGCGGCTGCCGGAATGCGCAATCAGGAAGTCAATCGCCTGTTTCCCGACCTCAAAAGACATCAGCGCACGCTCCCCCTGATATTCCCCCTGGCTGGCGAAGCAGTAAGAGCAGTTCAGGTTGCAGGTGTGCGCAACATGCAGGCAAAGGGCTTTTATCACATTGCTTTTGTTCTTAAAATCCGCCGCAAGCGGCGCGAATGTATCCGGCGTAAAAAGCTGCCCCGCCTCTTTCAGCGCGGCGACATCTGCGATACATTCCCGAATCTCCGCCTGGTTTACATCCTCCCTGCCGCCGTATTTTCCCAGCATGGCGGCAGTGATTTCCTCCGCCGTATGGCTTTCATACATGGCAATTACGTCATACGCCACATCGTCTACGCAATGAATCGAGCCGCTGCATGTATCCAGCACGATGGAATACCCGTTCAGCTGATATTGATGCACCATAGTACCATTCTCCTTTATCTTTTTATCATAAGAAAAGAGCCTCCGCATGGAACATGCGCAAGCCCTTTTGTTTCCGCTTGACTTATGCCTGTTTATTTTCGCAGGGCTGGTTTGCCACGCCGCAGGATGTTTTGCATGCAGACTGGCAGGATGTCTGGCATTCGCCGCAGCCGCCGTGCTGTACGCTCCGGTTCAGGTCCCTTGTCGCAATCGTTTTGATTCTCGTCATATTCTTTCCCTCCTAACATGTATTCTGTTTGATAAATTACCTCAATCTGCTTTATGATACCATAAAAGGGAAAAAGAATCAACACCATTTGCGCAGCAGGCAGGAGGAATGCAAGCATAAAATGTGATGTAACATCCTCCTCAAGATTCAAGCGGGCAGTGTGTATTTTCTTAATCCTCATAATAATGCAACATATTCTGATAAATATTTCTGGTCTGCTCTTCATCTCCCCACGATAAAGGGTCATCTGCATAGCTTAATGTCCAAAATGGCTCTATATCCTGAATGTTTCCAGGAAGGCTTTCCCATAAGCTGTACATCCAGCCTGCAAAATATTTTATATCCGGACAATTTTCATAAACGGTCTTTAATTTGCTCATCAAAACCCTGCCAAACAGGTTGATGTTAAGATTATTGTACTCAATATGTGTCCTTACATATATTATCGCTTTTTTTATATCTGTTTCATATTCCAAGTAAAGCAGGTCATCAAACAAATTATCGTTTTCAGGGGTGCTGAGGAATAATTCATCAAGCCGTTTGTTGTACTCGTTTTCTGCTGCCAGCCCCTCATATAACAAAATTGCATAGACCAATAATTCCTCCATGATAACACCTCCATTCCTGATTTGCCATTGCAGTTCAGCCTTCGCTTACTGGCGAAAAATTAGAAATCAATCTCCGTTTCCAGAATAACCGGTTCGTCCTCATCGGCATCGCCGTCCTCCAGTCCTTCCGGCTCCTCAGAAGGCTCCCCTTCCGGTTCGTTTTTTTCTTCCGGCTCCTCCGGTGCAGGCTCCGCTTTTTCCGCAGCCTTTCTGCCCTTCGCCTTTCCTTTTTTCGCCGTTCCTTCCGTTTCCTTCGCCGCTTCTGCATCTTCCGCATTTTCCGCGCCTTCCGCCGCTCCTTCAGCCGGTTTTGCATCTAAAGATGGTAATCCGAAATGCTCACGCACCGCGTTATCTATTTCCTTGCAAACCTCAGGGTTATCCCGCAGGAACTGCTTCGCGTTTTCACGCCCCTGCCCGATGCGCGTTTCCTTATATGCATACCATGAGCCGCTTTTGCTCACAATATCCACTTCCGCCGCCAAATCCAGAATATCGCCTTCCATGGAAATGCCCTGCCCGTACACAATATCAAATTCCGCTGTTTTGAAGGGCGGCGCAACCTTATTTTTTGCAACCTTCAGTTTTGCGCGGCTGCCGATAATATCCGTCCCCGTTTTCAGCGGGTCGCCCTTGCGGATGTCAATACGCACAGACGCATAAAATTTCAGCGCCCGCCCGCCTGTTGTCGTTTCCGGGTTGCCGAACGACACGCCGATTTTTTCGCGCAGCTGGTTGATAAAAATAACGGTGCAGTTGGATTTTTTCACGATACCCGTCAGCTTCCGCAAAGCCTGGCTCATCAGCCTTGCCTGTAGACCCATATGGGAATCGCCCATTTCGCCCTCAATCTCCGCACGCGGCACAAGTGCTGCCACGGAGTCTACTACAACAATGTCAATCGCGCCGCTGCGAACCATCGTTTCCGCAATTTCCAGCGCCTGTTCGCCATCGTCCGGCTGAGAAATATACAGGTTGTCAATGTCCACACCCAGCGCTTTGGCATATGTAGGGTCCATTGCATGCTCCGCGTCGATATAGCCCGCAATGCCCTTGCGTTTCTGCACCTCCGCAACGATATGCAGCGCAACCGTTGTTTTACCGGAGGATTCCGGTCCATAGATTTCGATGATCCTGCCCTTTGGCACGCCGCCCACGCCCAGCGCGATATCCAGACTTAAAGAGCCTGTCGGGATAACCTCCACGTTCATTTTCGCGTTCTGGTCACCCATTTTCATGACTGCACCCTTGCCGTACTGTTTTTCGATATAGCCCAATGCCGCTTCCAATGCCTTTTCCTTATCTTCAAATTTCGGCTCAAACTTTTGTGATTTGCCGGATTTCCCCGCCATGGTACCGCCGCCTTTCTTTTACTCGCTCATGGTTTTCTAAAACTTTTAAGACCCCGGGGCTCTGCCCCAACCCCCGCAAGGGCTTTCATCCCTTGACCCCTCTGCAACCGCGCCGCTGCGCGGTTGAAAGCAGAGTTTAGGGTCAAGCCCTTTTCAAAGGGCTTGCAGGGTGCGGGACAGCGTCCCGCGGTTCTAACAATGCAATTATCTTTTCTCCGCCAGCAGTATCGCCAGAAATATCAGCGCGCACCCGCAGAGCCCGCGCGCTGAAAGCCTCTCGCCGTAAACCAGTGCCGATATGACTGCCGCGAATATGGATTCCGATGTAATGATGACCGCCGCTTTGCTCGGCGGCGTAATCCTCTGCCCAACGGACTGAAGTATAAAATACAACGCCGTACAGAATGCCCCCAGAAATATGAAATTTCCTGCGGCAGGCAGCGTCAGCGGAGGTATAGCCTTCCCAGCCAGCAAAACGACAGCCGCCGCGATCGCCAATACCGCTATATTTTCCGCCAAAGCAATATGAATCGCGTCGCAGTCCTCCGTCAGGTTCCCCAGAAACGCCATTTGCAGAGAAAACGCCACTGCCGCACCCAGCGATAGCGCCGCGCCCAAATCTATCCTGAAATCTGCTGTCAGCGAAAGCATTGCCACGCCCACGCCCGTCATGCCTGCCGCAATAAAACAGTTCCTGTCAGGCCTTTTGCGGAAAATGCCCCAGCAGAGGAACGGCACAATGACCGCCGGAATATTCGACAGAAACGCATTGACCGACGGCGTGGTATATTGCAGGCCCATCGTCAGCAGCAGGAACATTGCCGCAAGCATCGCCCCCAGCACGCCGCCTGTTTTCCATTCCCGTTTTGTGATTTGGGGAATCTGCCGGAAATAGAACAGCCCCATGCCGCAGGCCGCCACAAGAAACCGTCCAAATATGATGTGATACGGAGTATATCCCCAGTCCAGCAGGTATTTCAGGCTGATGAAGCCCCCGCCGCCGATTGCCGCCGCCAGCAGGAGCAGCCAGTCGCCCTTATTCTTCATATTGCAGGGTCCTTCTCAGCCAGTCCAGCGCGGCATATGCCGCACGTTCGCGTATTTTGTTCCGTTTCCCTGCAAAACGCAGTTCCTTCACTTTTGTTTTCCCGTCAGCGTGCAGGGCAACATACACCAGCCCGACAGGTTTTTCCGGCGTGCCGCCGTCCGGCCCCGCTACGCCTGTCGTTGCGAGCCCGATTGCCGCGCCGCTCGTCCGCGCAATGCCTTCCGCCATCTCCGCCGCCGTTTGCGGGCTGACTGCGCCGTATTTTTCCAGCGTTTCCGCCTTCACGCCCAGCCGCTTCATTTTTGCCTCGTTGGAATATGTCACACAGCCCTCCAGCAGTGCTTTTGAAATGCCCGCGTATTCTATCAGCGAGGACACGATCATGCCGCCGGTGCAGGATTCCGCCACAGCAAGCGTCTTGCCTTTTTCCAGCAGAAGCCCCGCCGTGACTGTTTCCATGTCCGTTTCTCCCTCCGCATAAACAGCGTGTCCCAGCCGCTCCCGCAAAGCCGCCGCAACAGGGTCAATCAGGCGGTTGGCTTCCTCCTCGTCCTTTGCCCGTGCCGTAATCCGCAGTATGGATTCCCCATCCTTGGCATAGGGGGCAATAGTCGGGTTGGTCTGCGCGTCAATCATATCCTTGACCGCTGTTTCCATCGCACTCTCTCCCACGCCCGCAACCCGCAGGATACGCGAAACAAACGTTGCTTCCTGCTTTTTCGCAAGGTAGGGCTTTACCTGATTCAAAAACATCGGTACGGTTTCTTTCGGCGGCCCCGGCAGCATCACAATCATTTTCCCGTCTTTCTCTATGATAATGCCCGGCGCAGTGCCGTTTTCATTATACAGCACAACGCCGTTTTTCTCCGGCACCATTGCCTGCTTTACGTTGTTTTCCGTCATTTCGCGCCCGATGCGCTTAAAGAATTTTTCTATCTGCGCCAATGCTTTTTCATCAAGCACGAGATTCTCCCCGAAATATTTCGCCGCCGTTTCCTTTGTCAGATCGTCCTCCGTAGGCCCAAGGCCGCCGGTGGTGATGATGAGGTCGGCGCGTGAAAACGCATGGAAAATGGTGTCCTCCAAACGCCCCGGGTTATCCCCCACGACCGTCTGATAGTATACCTCAATGCCCAGCGCAGCCAGCTCCTGTGCCAGAAACTGCGCATTCGTGTTCAGAATATCTCCCAGCAGCAGCTCCGTGCCTACCGCTAAAATTTCCGCTTTCATTGCAATCCTCCTTCTGGCAAACCGCCAATACAGTTCAAGGAAATGATATCATATCCCGCCGGCAAAATCCAGATTTATCTTTCGGATTTCCTCCGTTCTTTTCCATGCCCGAAATCCCCTGCATCGCAAAAAAAAGAAGGGCGGAACGCTCCGCCCGCCTTTCGCAGTAATTCAAATGTTTTATCCGCACAATATATTTCAGCGGTACTGTTCCGCCCAGTCCCTCAAGCTGCTTTCGTCTGCATTCGCGGAAAACACGCGCCCATCCTTCCAGACCGCGTCAGGGCAGATTTTTGCCAAATCCTTTCCTGTGCTGCCCATGCCGCTCCCGCCCGATGTCGCAAGAGGAATGAGCGTCACTCCGCTGAAATCATACTGTTCCAGGAACGTATATAGGATAGTCGGGGCAGTGTACCACCAAATTGGAAAAGCAAGAAAAACCCTGCCGTACTGCTCCATGTGCGCCACGCCATTCGCAATGGCAGGGCGGAAAGCCTTATCTCCCATCTCCACACTGCTCCTGCTTTTTCTGTTCGTCCAGTCCAAATCCGCGCTTGTGTATGGCGTTTCCGGCTTTATTTCATGCAAATCCGCACCAATGGCTGCCGCAAGCCTTTCCGCCAGCTTTGCCGTTGTGCCGCTTGCGCTGAAAAATGCTACCAGTGTTTTTGTTTTCTCCATTTTCCCATTCCCCCATTCGGTTTTTCAGAATGATTCGTTTCCGGCGCTCTGCTTATGGAAGCACATCATAATCCTCCGCGCCCACAGGCTCACACCATTCGGTTGTCGTCCCCTTTCCGGGACACTCCACTGCCACATGCGAAAACCAGCTGTCCTTTGCCGCGCCATGCCAGTGCTTCACTCCGGCAGGAATCGTTACGGTATCGCCGGGGAAAAGCTCCCTTGCGTCCTTCCCCTGCTCCTGATACCAGCCCCTGCCGCCTGTACAGAGCAGAATCTGCCCGCCGCCCTGCTCCGCGCAGTGGATATGCCAGTTATTCCGGCAGCCCGGCTCAAATGTCACGTTTGCCATAAATACAGTTTCTTTCGGGTCAGTCAGAGGCTTCAGATAGCTTTTGCCCACAAAATACTGCGCATACGCATCATTCGGTGCGCCTATGCCGAACAGTCCGCCGTCTGCCCCATCATCGTCCCGATAAACCTCCACCGCAATACGGAATGCCGCCCAGGCATTTGGCCAACCGGCGTAAAACGCCAGATGTGTCAATATCTCAGCCATTTCGCCCCTTGTCACGCCGTTATTCCTTGCATTCGCCACGTGGAACTGGAACGAGCTGTCCAGCAGCCCCTTGCTCACCAGTGCGGAAATGGTCAGGATAGACCTCATTTTCAAAGAAAGCTGTCCTTCCCGCGCCCACACCTCGCCAAAAAGCACATCGTCATTCAATGCCGCAAATTTCGGGGCAAATGTCCCTAAGCTGTCGCGCCCTGCCGTCTGTTTTACCATACTCTTCTCCTCCGTTCTGACTGCTGTTTTCCCCTGTTATGCAAGGGAAAATGTCATTTCCACATCTCCGCCGCCCAGTATGTCTTTCAGCTCCTGTGCAGCAATCCCGTCGATTTTGCCCAGACGGGTCAAATTCCATGAATTTGCGCCATAGTAAACCGTAATCTGGTTTCCCTGATACAATATGATATCGCCTGCCTGTGTATGTATCTGCTCATCGTTGGCGGGAAGGCTCCGCCCCAGCGCGCCGACTTTCTCCATGTTGGCATAATCGCTCATGGAAACCGTCAGAGGACCTTCCGCAAGCAGTTCCCGAAACGCCTGTGCCGAAGAATTATCCGCCAGAGAAGCTGTAAGTGTTCTTCCATTTACAGAAATGTTCAGCATGGCTGTTCCTCCTTCCCGCCCGGTTTCCGCCGTTTTCGGCAGATCCAGCTCACTTATCCAATCCTCCACCGTTTCGTAAGATGCGCCGCCCGAAAAACGCCTGCCCTCCAGCCAGTCCGCATCCGGTGCAAGGGAATGGAGATTTTCCGCGCTGGAGCCGATGGGGCTGCTGCCGGAGGTACAAAAAGGCACAATCGTTTTGCCGCTGAAATCGTAGCTTTCCAGAAATGTGCTGATAATTCTTGGTGCTTGTCCGTGCCAGATGGGATAGCCCAGAAATACAACATCATATTGCTCCATATCTTCCACAGAACCCGAAATTGCAGGGCGCGCGGCGGCATTTGCCTGTTCGCGGTTCGCGCGGCTGGAATCGTCCGTATAGTCCAGATCCGCGGCCGTATAAGCCGTTTCCGGCGTAATGCAGTAAAGCTCCGCGCTTAAAATTGCCTGTAAATGCTCTGCAATGCCCTCTGTATTTCCGGTATTGGAAAAATACACTGCCAGAACGCGGCTTTCCTCCGCCTGAGCCAGCGTTTCCGGCTGTTCTCCAGCCAGCGCGCACGCCATCAGGGCTGCCGCTGCCTGTGCGCGGGTCGCCGGGGCAGATGTCCCACTGAAACCGGGAATCCCCTTCGTCACAGGCGCATCGCTATACCGTTGGAAAATCAATGCAAGCTGTTCCTGTGTAACAGGGTCGTTCACGCCGAAAAGCCCGTTGCCGTATCCGCTGACCAGCCCCTGCCGCGCCGCCCAGATTACCGCAGGGCTGTACCATTTTCCCTCATCTGTGTCAGAAAAATCGTCATCTCCTGTTACGGCGGGGCTGCCTTCCATGCGGTAAAGCACCGTTACCAGCTGCGCACGTGTCAGCGTCCCCTCCGGCGCAAAGCTGGAAGCGGCAACGCCGCTCATCAGTTCCCTTTCCTCGCAGTATTGTACCGCCTCCGCATACCATGCTCCTGCATCTACATCAGAAAAGCCCGTATCCCTGTCCGCTCCAAACGCCAAAACCGCTAAAACGGACGCCAGCAAAAGTGTCAGTATCGCTGTACCAAATCGTTTGAAATCCCACATTGTTCTCATCTCCTGTCTATCGTTTTCCATAAATTATAAATCCACAAAATATAAATATCAAATATCTATATTAAATAGTTTTCCATATTTTTTGAGAATGGAAAATGCCACCCATATGCCCAAATACTGCAAGAATCCCGTAGCCGTTTCCACACATAAAAACTGGAAAAACTTATATTTTTTTCATTTTCCGCTTGTCCTCTCATTTTGATTGTGCTATAATACCTTTCGGAAGCATAGCTCAGCTGGGATGAGCGTTCGCCTCACACGCGAGAGGTCACGGGTTCGAGCCCCGTTGCTTCCATTGTGAAATCTGTTTGGGGGTATAGCTCAGTTGGGAGAGCGATGCGTTCGCAACGCATAGGTCACGAGTTCGAGTCTCGTTATCTCCATTTCATCAGAAGTCTGATTTTCTGCGGAAAATCGGGCTTTTTCATACCCTCCATTCGGAGAAAATTCTGTTCTGTACACATCTTCTTTCCGTATTCGGTATCATTTTGCTATTCGGAATTGCTTTCCACTGATGGATCGGGAGAAGAAATTCTTCCACATGTCCATTTTCAAAAAACGCGATTTGCTAATATTTTGCTAATATGATATTTTGGGTAAATTGGAGCGCTGGTTTGCTTCTAATTTGCCAATAATTTTATAAGCATTTTATGCAAATCTGGTTTTTCCTTTATTTCTTGAATCAAATCAGCCAAGACTTCATCATCCGTGCGATTTTGCTCCGCTTTCACTTTGCGTAAATCGGGTTTTGCGTAAAACGCCCGTTCAAATTTCTGTGCATTCATCTTACGATCCTCATCTAAGATATGCGCATAGATTTCTGTGAGCGTACTCGTCTGCGCATGGCCTGTATCTCCCTGTGTCGCTTTCAGGTCACCATTGTTCAGTTTCAGCTTATAGGTTGCGCTGGAATGGCGCAAAGAATGAAATACGACGCAAGGAAGATCATTCTCTGCTATTAGCCGATTGAATGCTTTTTCAATCAGTTTCTTTTCACATGGCCGCCCATCTTCTAATGTCACAACTAAATTATAATCATGATAATCTTTGCCAAGGAACTCTTTCATTTTATCCTGGTTTTTCTTCCAATCCTTCAGAATAAAAGCAACTGTACGAGGAACCCACACAGTCCTTTCGCTGGATTCTGTTTTTGGTTTCGTCAAAACAAGAACGGTTTTGGGTTCCTTTTTTAATACAGGCGGGAATTCATATAATATGTGGTTTTTTTTCTCGATTTCCGCCAGCGCATTCCTATTGGCTCTTTGCAACTGTTTGTGAAATACTATATGGGCGTTGTCACAGGCAATATCTTCCTCTGAAATAAACACATCATCCCATGTGCAGCCTAAAATTTCTCCTAGTCTGGCAGAACAAGCAAAGGAAATGTTCATTGCCAAATATAATTTGGGATCTCGGCAACAATCAAGTGCTTTTTTGATTGTTTCCATTGTCCATAGATCTCGCTGCTGGGATTTGTATTCCGGCACATTCGCACATAAAAAGTGGTTTTTGCTGATAATTTGCCAATCTACCGCTTTGCTGAAAGCACATTTCAGCAAAATATGTATCTTGTTAATGGTAGCCGGTGGAAGAAATTCTGTTTTAGGCTTCCTGTTATTTACACTGACAGGTCGCGTTTTCCTAAGTTTGCGATAAAACAACTCAACATCTAGCGGTTTTATATTTTGTATTGGTATCTCTCCGATAATAGGATTGATATAATTCCTGACCATCGCAAGATTTGCGCCATAAGCGCTAAAGCCCCATTTTACTGTTCCATATAGCGTAGCATATAGATCCAAAAATTCACTTACAGTTTGGTCATCCGGGACTACAAAAGTTCCCTGCGCCTGCGAACTCTCTATTTCCACTTTTCTTTTTTTGCTTCCTCATAGCTGGGATAGGTTTCCCATTTTTGTTTCATTTCTTTTGTTTCTTTATCTTCATAGTAGTATACAACGCTGCGGGATTTGCTGTTCCCTCTTTTGACTATTGTTGCCATGTCTTATTCCCCCTTCTGATTTTCAAGAGAATTAAGCCACGCATCAAATGATTTTTTCGGTATTCTTATTGTCTTACCGATTCTAATTGTCCGGAACGCATTGCATTTCACGAGGTTGTATGCTGAAGATTTTCCAATATCCAGTATTTTTGCTACCTCTGAAACGGTATACGTCCTTTTTTCTTCAGATGCGTTATTCTTGCACATATTGTTTGCCTCCTCTCCAAACGCATCTGCCTGTTAAGTATAGCACAATGCGTTTGCAATTACCATAGAACGAAATCAAGGGGATTTTTTTGCGAGAACTAAAAAAATCTCTAAAATGGAATTTTTACCTGTACATATGTCAAGTCTATTTTGATATACAGTATACTGGATTCAGATTTTCTGCTATAATTACGAAAACAGAATAATCTGAATCTATAATGCTGTGCCAAATTCTCAGCGATCAGGAACCGCCTACTGCCCACCCCTGGCACAACGGGAATATCCAAGGCCGTTTTGGTTCAAAACGCTATCACACCGCCGACAGGCTTTGCCGTGTTCGCAGTATGCCCCTTTACGCGGGGGAACGTGCCATAGTCCCTTTTCAAAATGTTTTCATCGCAGTTTCCTTATGAACCGGATAAGGATTGCAGGCCGCAGTTTGTCGCTCCAACTGTATTATAGTTATCATGGCGGCTGCACCTGCCGTGCTTGCCTTTTTACAGCCATTTGAAAAAGTGTCCTTGGATACTGAGTATTCTGTTGTCAAGGTTCGGCGGTGAGGAAAATCCCCCCTTACATTCTTAGCCAATAAAAACGGCATAGTGGCAAAATTTTTTAGATTTTTATGAGATTTTTTAATTTTTCGTATATTCTTTCAAGTCGATAACCTACTGTCCTTCGAGAAACCCCTAATATTTTTGCGCACTCCTTCTGTGACTTTTCTGATACAAAATAATAAAATATCAGCTTTTTATCTTCTGGAGATAAATGTTCTACGGCTTTTACCATTTGTTCAATCAAAATTGAACGTACTACAATATCCTCGATGTTTTCTGTTTGATCTGGAAATAATACTCCGCTATCCTCAATCATCTGCAAGGAAACCTCTCTGCCTTGATTGTATGTATTTGTTTCTTTATCGTATTTTCCACACTTCAATTCGTGCTCAGTATATTTTATCTTCCTGTCGCTCTTTTTTAATGCGTCTATGACTTCTTCCGAAGCTGTGGGGAATTGTGTTCTGTAATTTTTGATGTGCCGAGATTTGGACATAATAAAAGCCTCCTTTTCAGATTGAAAATCAACTTGTTTTTCAAATCTAAAAAGGAGGCGGGGAACGACAGCGCGGTAAAAAAACCGCACAAGATAACGCTATGTACTTAAAGCTGTGTATAAGTACAACACAAATAAAGAAAGCGTAATCTATTCTTCGTCGGTGTTTTGCTGCCATAATGCAAAAAAGAGCAGATACTGAAATATCTGCAAATTCACTGTTTTGCGGTTTAACATATCAAAGTTTATGTAAATAGCCTATACTGATTATTCGACATGAATAGACCGAAAATTATTCTTTTTTTAATAATTCTTTAATCTATGTTTAGAAATAGAGCCATTCTACAAAAAAACACACAAATAAAAAAAGCCCCTCGGGACTTTTTTATTTGCCATTACTATTCTGTTAACTTCTGATATAGTTTCATCAATTCAGCTACACACTTGCTTTCGGTCATATCCTTTACGGAAAATCCATAAGCCTCCATGACGGCGCGGTCGTTCCGCTGGTGCGCCTTGCGGAGTTCCGGCGGCATAGTTAATTCATCGTAAAGGTCGGCAAGGCTGCTGTCAGGATAGAGCGCACGCGCATCAAGGATTGCCTGTGCTGTCTGTTCGATTTTTGCCCGCTGCGCGTCTGTTGGATCAGGCCAAGGAAAATTATTGTAAACATCATTTACGGTATAACTGTAATCACTTTTTAAGCGACAACAAATTGTTCGTAACCAAGACATATGCACATTAGATGTCAATATACCAAAATGATATAGGCTACCATTAGGCAAAATCCTAACTTTATCACTACAAAGAACATTACTATCCATGTATCCAATCGGAACATATCGCCGCCGTTCTGATGATACTTGCGGAATAACAATATAACTTCCTTTCGGTAAATTTGTTACATGAAATTTTGTTGGTGTTTCAGCTATTTTGCGAGTTCCTGCACTCGGGCTTTTTAAGCGATACTCTTTCACTGCTGCTACTCGTTTCATGCACTCCGGCATCTTCCGCAGTTCATTCGGCGGACATTCTCCCAGCCACAAGCAATAACGGGGATTTCGATTGATAAATTCCTGCGACCCATACCAAGGTTTGAACCATTTTTCCGCTGTTGGTTCTGTTTGCAAAAATTCTTCCATTTCTTCCTTTGTAAAAAGATAATTCCCCCCATCAATCGGCTTATTCCCGATACCGATTTCCGGCACATCACAAAGCGGCTTTTTGCGGCTTTCTACAAATATATTGTCAGCGTCAAGCAAATAGCCATTGATGTTTTGGACAATCTGCGCCCGTTCCGCCGTATACAGTACCCTTGGTGCGTTATTCGGTGCAATACTGAAACCAACAATTACACAATGGACACGTGCTTTTATTTTTGCTTCGCTATCCCAGCGAAAAGTCCTGTGTGCAAAATCAATATGTACACCGGACGCAAAGAGCGGCTTCCATAAATTCGCAACAGATTCTCCTTGTGTAACAGAATTGGTCGATACCAAGGCTGAACGGACTGTTGTCCCTTGCATTATGTCTGCCGCTTTCTTATACCAACAAGAAACATAGTCCAGGTTTCCGGCATTTTTCCAACCAGAAAATATAGCATTTACGTCCTCTTTTTGTACTGCTCCCATCATGCGTGCCCCTATAAACGGCGGGTTCCCCATAATATAATCCAGCTCCATTTTCGGCACAACGCTTTCCCAGTCCAGCCGCAGAGCGTTCCCCTCCACGATATTCGCGTAGGATTTCAGCGGCAGGAAATCCAGCGACATATGCACAACGTCCTCCGTTTCCTTCATCATCTGGCTTTCCGCAATCCATAGCGCGGTTTTCGCCACAGTCACAGCAAAATCATTGATTTCAATGCCATAAAACTGGCTGATTTGTACTTGTATCGGCGATACATCGGAAAGCATAATCTGCGCCGAAAGGAGCCGCAAAACCTCATTTTCCAGCCGCCGCAAGGAAATGTATGTTTCCGTTAAAAAGTTCCCGCTGCCACACGCCGGGTCGAGGAATTTCAGCCCTGCCAGTTTCGTCTGGAATGCCCTCAGCCGTTTTTCCTTCGTTTTCAAAATTTGGATTCCCTTGATTTCCTCCAGTTCCTCTTTCAGCCCGTCCAGAAACAGCGGGTCAATCAGCTTGTGAATGTTTTCAATGCTGGTGTAATGCATACCGCCGGAACGCCTTGTTTCCGGATTCAGTGTGCTTTCAAAAACAGCCCCGAATATGGTCGGGCTGATTTCACTCCAGTCAAAATCAAGGCTTGCTTTTTGCAGTAAAACTTCCCTGATATGTTCTGTAAATTGGGGGATTTCGATATTCTCATCGGAAAACAGCCCGCCGTTTACATAAGGGAACGCCGCCAGTTCCGCGTCAAGGTACGGGTCGCGCTTGTCCACTTCCGTATCCAGCACTTGGAACAGATTGATAACCGCCTGCCGCATATCCCGCGCTTCAAAGCGGGCAAGGTAGTCATGGAACATATCGCGCTTGCCGAAAATCCCGGCGTCCTCTGCGTAAAGGCAGAACACGAGCCGCACACATAGCATATTCAGGCTCTTTAGGGAATGCTCGTTCGCCGGGTCTTTATACTGCTTCAGGATTTCGTCGTACAAAATCCCCACAATGTCGCCCGCCTGTATGGAGATTTCCATTTCGCGCTGGAGATGTTCATTGCCGCTGTCCACAAGGAAGGACAGACGGTAATATTCCTTTTCCAGATTTTCAAGAAGTATCTCCTCCGGTTCGCCTGTGGGGCGCTCCATATCGTACACAAGGAATGAGGAAAAATTGCACGTCACAATCCACCGGGGGCGCTGGGAATAGGGAAGCTCCGCCGCATAACGTTTCGCCTGCTGGAACGGCGATAAAAAACTGCCATCTGACTGTTTGATTCCTTTTCGCAAGTCCTTCCCTAAACTTTTCTGCTCAATCAGGACGTGCGTGGACGGTATCGTCCCGTCAATAAAGCTGGTATGGTCAAGATGGACTTGCTCCTCGAAAAAAATCATTTCCTCCGGCTTTTCCACTCCGAAAACATCACGCAGAAGCGTCAGCCAAAAAACTTGGCTCTCGCCTTTTTCATATCCGCGCCCCTGCCATTCCTTCGTAAATGCTTTTGCTGCTGTCCGCTGCTCCGCACTGGTCATTGCCTTTCCTCCTATCGTATTTTTTAAGCTGCTCTTATTCTCTATCATACCAGAATAGACGCAAAAGTAACAGGCGCAACAGCAATATTTTCTTCTTGACGTGTCTGAAAAAAAGTCATAAAATAAATACGAACGTAATCGTTAGGCTGTTAATATTATCAATGAAGTCAGAAATCTTTTGAAATCGCGGGAAAAAGCTGGATTTCAAAGCTGTCCGGCGAATTATGCCAGCGGCCGTTAACGGTTTTATGGTATTCCACATGATCCAGAATTTCTTTTAAGCGTCTGTTTTGCGCTGCCGGAGGCAGGGAGTCATACGTTTCCAGCAGGGCGCGGATTTTCGGGAAAAAAGAGGTTTGCTCCATCTGCATTTTTTGCAGGGCGGCAATCTCTTTTTTTATTCCCGCTATGGTGGTTTTGGCTTCGCTGATTTTCTGGGAAAGCGTTTCATTCCTTTTGGTAAACACTTCGGAAGAATAAACGCCAGTTTCCAGCAGTTCAAATGTTTTTTCAAACTGCATTTCCAGCGTATCCAATTCTTTTTCTGCGGATTGGAGGGAGGTTTTCAGCAAATCAGTTTTTGCCGCGAAATTCTGCGGGGCGGCAGTATCCCATGTGGCGTTATGCTGTTCTGCCCATTCTTCTAAAGCCTCCAAAATGCGCCGTTCCACCATATAGAGCGGGGCGGAAATCTGCGGGCAGTTATGTGTTGCGCAGATAAGCGTTGCAGGCTGGGAGCTTTTCTGATATGGCCGCCGCTGCATCAGGTTCCCGCAGAAGGAACAGCGGACAAGGCCGGAAAGCGGGTTCTTCATGGCACTTTTCGGAGGAAGCGGGGAAGTCGCGCTTTTTTTCATTTTTTCCTGCACAGCCTCCCAGAGTTCGGGCGAAACAATAGGCTCATGCAGACCTTTTGCACAAAGAAAATCAGGATTGACGGGGCGGGTAATCTTTATTTTGCCGTTTTCGGTAGTCTTTTTTTCCTGACGGTATTTCCAGACAACATTGCCAGCATATACAGGGTTTTGCAGCATACGGGTGACGGATGAGGTTGCCCATGCCGCGCCCTTGCGGTTTTTCAGGCCCATATCGCTGAAGCGTTTGGCGATGGAAGGGCGGCCGATTTCGCGTATTGTTCCATCCTCCTGTACTTCGCCATAGGCGTACAATTCAAACGCCAGCTTTACGGCGGCAGCTTCTTCGGGGACGACAGCAAGGGTATAACCCTTTTCCTTCGGCAGTTTTACGCGGGTATATCCATAAGGCGGGATACTGCCGACAAACTTTCCTTCGGAAACGGAGGCTTCGCGCCCGCGCTGCATACGCCGCAGAATGGTTTTATATTCCCGTCTGGACATAAAAAGCCCAAATTCAAAGTATTCTTCGTCAAATTCATTATTCGGGTCGTAGGTTTTGGCGGGGGTAATAATTTTGGTATCGCTGTACTTAAAGGCATTGAGAATAACGCCCTGGTCCATGGTATCCCCGCGCGCCAGACGTTCCACCTCCATCACAAGAACGCCCTCCCACTGGCGGGCTTCTATGGTCTGCAAAAGCTCCTGCATGACGGGGCGGGCGGCTATGGTTTCGCCGGAAACGATTTCGCGGTATATTTTTGTTATCGGGAGCTTCTGCCTTTTGGCAAGGGCAAGCAGGCTTTTTTCATGGCGGGCAAGGGTTTCACCTTCTCCGGCGAGCTCCGCCTCTGCATCGGCGCGGGATTTCCTAAGATAGATACAATAAGGCATGGGGGCGGCTCCTTTCTTCTGGGGGAATCGTTTACACTATCAGGTCATGTATACTCATGCGACGACCCCCTTTCTGAATCAACATAAACTTACCAAAGAGCATGAATGAAATACTGCAATGCCGAATCTTGAATCAGGATTTTGTTACGAGAAATATTCTGATTATGGTATGCCTTTTTATATGTATTAAGAAAAGTTTCAAATCGTTTTTGAATATGATGCTCTTTTCCCTTTATTGCATTAAATTCATTTTGACGAATTTGTATACCGGACGATGCGATATCGTCCGGTGAGGTGATGAGAACAGCTTTTGTAAAATCAAGCCCGCAACGATTTTTCTTATCCGTCCAAAGGGCATACTTATGATGAATATGCGAACGAAAAGGGATTGCGAAAGTTTTTTGCCCCACTGCAACCAAAACCATCATGTAGGGACGATTCGCCTTTTGCAATATCTCGATATCCTGTTTATGCCTATTATAGAAATTTTGACTCAATGTAACAATTTGCATACATACCTCCAAAAAAAACCCTTCTGAAAAGAAGGGCTTTCATCAATCGAGCTTTTTTTTGATTTAGTTGCTCACGCTCTATGAGCAAGTCATCAATTGAGCTTTTTTTTGATTTAGCTGCTCACGCTCTATGAGCAAATTGTATCAGGCAATGTAATTCGTCCCACATTGCGAAGGGTAGGAAATAAATCTTCCTATATTCATTATATCCGAATATCGGAAAAAATCTATTAGTAAAAGTTGACAAAAATAATAGCATGGGGGAACGGGAAAAGGAAAGGGGCAGAAATAAAAAAGCCCCCAGAGGGGCAAAAGTTTAATAATGCTCTGCGATATATTCTTGAATATATTCTTCAAATTCTTCATCAGTCATGGCATTCGTTGGATATGTCATTTCATCTTCCCGCCCAAGCTCATAGCCATATTCATAACCTTCATCGTATCCATCTTCGTACCCATCATGATAACCGTCCTCATATGTTCCCTTATATGTATCATCATCACTTGACGTTTCATAAGAACAGCCGGAAAAAATAAAGCAAAGAGCAAGAACACTGAATATTTTTGATTTCATGAAAATCTATTCCTTTCTTAATTCCAACAATCTTTACAGGGAGTATAACCTTGATATTGAGCGTTTTCGATATTATAAATCCAATATGTGCGACCAAAAGTATGAGAACATCCATAACGATGATAGCGACTGCCGTTTTCAGTGACAATTACTGCATTATCGTGATAAAAGTTGTATTCTTTTTCTAGTTCTATTTTTCTTTCAAGTAATTCCATGTAATGTTTCTGTCCAACGTCATACCAATATTGGTTTATATTCGCGGTAGAACGAGCTTGTTCATATTGTTTTTTTAATATTGTGTTGGAATAGTATAAATTGATATTCCCGAACAAACTGCATATCAGGCAAACCAAGCATACATAGGGAAGATATTTTTTTATGCCTTTTTTGTTCTCTGGCTGGGGCGTTACTGGGTTGCTGGATATATAATTTTGTGATTGTAAATCGTCCAGAGATAATTGATTATCCAGTGGTTTATATTCTTCCGAAGGTATAGAATTAAGGTTTGGATTCATCTTAAAAGCCCCCTTTGCGACAATGATAGCATGGAATAGTGGCTAAGGAAATAGACAAAATGCCGAAAATTAGAGAATAATGAGAAAAAAGCCAATAATGTCACGATATGCGAATAAATATTGTAGAAAATCCTGTAAACCAATGTATAATGGGAAATGTTGGATTTTGTCGAAAAGCAAAAAGGAGGGCTTAAGATGATTGAACAATATCGTAAGGCAATACATAAACTGATTGACAAGATAGAGGACGAAAAATTACTAAAGAAAATTTATAGTTACGTTTTGGTAAAAATAGATAATAATAGAACCAAAAAAAAGAGGCGTTAAGCCTCTATTCTTGGTTTTCAGCAAGAGTTTTTGCAAAATATTTTATAACTTTTTTTCCATTTTCATCTAATTGCCAATAAATTTTCAAGAAATTTTTAATAAAATCATCGTTGCTTTCTTCAATTTCAGATAATATTTTTGAAAATTCATCTTCTGGTAATTCTGGAAGAAACATATCCCCTGTTCCTGATTTTAGCCAATCTTTGTCAATGTTCAATTTTTCGCATATTAACGAAATATTTCGTTCTGTTAGTGCAGCTTTCCCTTTTTCAATATCGCTGACAGCTCCATTTGTGATTCCAAGTACATCTCCAAGTTCTTTTTGTGTCATATGCAATGTTCTTCGTATTTCTTTTAAGCGGTTATTCAAAACAATAAGTTCACTCCTTTCTACCAGTTTTTTTCATAATATCGGATAATCCTAGAATAGTCAATAAATATCGAAAGAAAAATATTGACAAAATAGAATAATCCGATTATAGTAAGTGTATAAATAGGATTATCCGATTTTTGGGAGGTGGTTACATGGATAATCTAAAAAAAGATATAAAGGATATGAGCAATATTTGTAAGGAACTGGATGAAACAGGACGGTTTATGATTTTGTCGATAGCGAATTGCTTACTTTCAAAACAAAAACTTGATGCACAAACGAAAGAGCAAGTCGAAAAGGAGGCGGGCTAAAAATGCTGGAAAGAGCGGAAATAAAAGAAAAAGCGGAAAAAATTATTTTAGAGCAGTTTTCAAAGATAGAAACTGGTGACACATCGGAAATAGCGATTGCAATTAACGTACTAACTGCAATCGCAAATTTATTGAAGGTTATTTCATGAGTTCATCTACTTTTTTATAAACGGTTTCAATGAGTTTTGTATAATTTTCGATGCAATTTTCATTAAGAAAAACTGCATTTTCGCTCAAAGAACCGGCATAAGCAGAAACCAACTCAACAGTTACCTTCATGACATCTTTTTTGTCCATATAGATACACCTCCTTGCTATCGAAAACTCGGTTGCTGCAACAACCTGTAATTTAAGGGTAAAAAGGAAGGGAAAAGATGTCAAGTATAGAATTATCTTTTGAGCTTTACGAAGAAAAGGAGGCGGGCTGATGAATGAAAGAGTATTTGAATCCAGAAAAGATATCATTGCCGGAATTAAATTGGGAAGGGAAATAGAGGAAAGCGCATTAACGCTCCGCCTGCCGGAGCACATCATAAAACGGCTTTCGGCGGAGGCGGAGCTTTACAGTACAAACATTGACAGCACGGTTCTTGCGTTAATCTGGATTGCATGGGAGATGCTGGATAGTTGACAGATTATTTAGAA
>CAJTKM010000008.1 GCA_910576545.1 Lachnospiraceae bacterium | reverse complement strand
TTTCCCTTAAACTCCGTAAGTTCTTTCTCACTGTTTATGCTCTTTGCATTGGAATAGATAGTCTTATAATAAGGCATATGGTATTGCCTGAGCGCTTTATCACATGCTTTTTCAAGGATCCGGGGTGAATAGATGCCAGCTATGGAAAGTATGGCTCCTGCTGTCTGCATGGGCTGGTCTTCTACTTTTGCCTCGTCAAACATCCTGCGGATTACTTCAAAGGTTTTGGGGCCTGTTTCCCTTGCCCTGTCGCGCAGGGCATCCACTGACAGATTTTTCCGAAGCGGGAATGGCAGATGAGCTGACGGCTGCCGGGGCGTTTTTGGAACGGCTTGTCATTGAATTCTTTTACTGCTTTCCGGATACCAGCATTTAATGCGGCTAATGATGTGAATACATCGTTCCTGAGTTTTGCGATGACAGCCGTGGCGATCTTACCCACAGAACCTTCAACGCTTGCTTTCTGCTTCGGCTTTTTGACGCCTGTAGGCATGATGGCAACGGAATAATACTCGCCAAGGGAAAGATAGGCCTCATTTAGTATGATCCCGCCTCTTTTAGGATGCAGGGTCACTCCGGTTTTCAGGTTATCACAGACAATCTTTACTGGTGTGCCGCCAAAGAACCGGAACATGTTCACATGACAGGAAAGCCATGCTTTTTCATTCATGCTTGTTGCGGCTTCCACATAGATCATCTGACTGTATGGCATTGTTGCAACAAACAGGTATGCCGTTACACGCTCACCGGTATCAGGCTCCATATAGTTCATTGACGGCCCTGACCAGTCGACTTCAACCTCTAATCCGGGTTTATGCTCTATGTGGCTCGTATAGTTTTTATCTGCCGTAAATTTCTTGTAATTTGGGGCAAATGTTATATAAGAACATGCATCCACCCCGTCTTTCTCACATCTGGCACAGTATTCTTCCCAAAGGAGCTTTTCTGTGACGCCTGTCTTCTTTAACTCTCTATGGACGTAAGAATAATCAACCGGAGCATATCTGGGTTTATATTTAAACTTATCCGGATAGAACAGTTCATAAAGCCTGTCGTCATCCCATTCAGAAATATCATCCCATGATTTGTCCGATTGTAAGAATAACGCCTGTACTTCAGCGACGGTATTTCTTGATACACCTAAAACTTTTGACACCTCCCTTGCGCTTAGATTTTTTCCCAGAAGTTCCAGAATACTTCTGACTTTTGTCTTCTTAAACATAAAAAGACCTCCCTATAGATTATTTGGTGATACTGCATTAGCAGTTCTCCAAGAATAACTATAAGGAGATTTATAGTGAAATCAAATATGTGTGCTGCCACAATATGTTGTGGTGGCTCTGAAGGTGGAAAATACCATTTCCGGGTGGCTCTGAAGCGGGAAACTGGTGGCTCCCAAGGGGGATAATATTCAGTCAGCTTTTGCAGGATCGGCAGGAGCGCCATGTGGAAACAGAATAAGGGATATCTGTTTTTCTTTTATGTTCTCATAAAAATGCTTTCTACGTGAATCGTAACAGATCGCAACAGCAACTTTTCCGAAAGGCGTTTCTATCAGACTGCCAAAACTGCCACGTTTAAAGACCGCTGATTCACCCTCTGATTTTGTAACAGTTCCACAGACGCCACCAGTGCCGACAATCATGTAACGGTTAAAGTAATCTCCCTTTTCTTTATCTAAATAGCCAACTCCGACATAAGTATTATATTTTTGAGCTATCTGTATTGTCCATGCTGCAGTGCTCCGTCCGCAGTTGTCTGCATATTCCCAGATTTTCTGACTGGCCATATAACTGCATATTGCCAACTCCGGAAGGACAACAAGATCCGGTGACGGCAAGGACGCAATCAAAGATTCGATATATTCTTTTCTGGCTTCTATGCCTTTAACATCATTGTTAAGCTGCAAAGCAAAAATTCTCATACACCTTGTCATCTCCATCTCTTTATTTTCCGGTCATCCCAGCTTTGACATCTATCTCACAGCCACAACTCCCCAACATCTAACTCGGCAACTCAACATAGTGACATCTATCAAGGCAACTCAACTCTCACACTTTTTGAGCCGGATTGCCCTTGGATAAGTTACCGAGAAGCGTTTGTCCTGCCCGATGCCAAATTTGCCCGATTGCCTGAAAACCGCAGTATACTTAAGCTTTCGCGCCTATTTTCCATCGACCCTTGACATCAAACAGACCGTCTCCACATGCACCGTATTCGGAAACATATCCACAGGCTGCACCGTCCTCACCTGATACCCGCCATCCGTCAACACCGCCAAATCCCTTGCCAGCGTTGCAGGATTACAGGAAACATAAACAATCTTTTCCGGCGCAATCTGCAAAATTGTTTCCAGCAGCCTGCCATCGCAGCCCTTTCTGGGCGGGTCGACCACGACCACATCAGCCGAACATCCATTCTCAACCCATGCAGGTACGACCTCCTCAGCAGCACCCGCCGCAAACTCCACATTCATAATCCCATTTCGCGCAGCGTTCGCCCTTGCATCCTTTACAGCCTGCTCCACAATTTCCACTCCCAGCACCTGTTTCGCCTGTCTCGCAAAAAAGAGGCTCATCGTACCGATTCCGCAGTAAAGGTCAAGCACCGTTTCCGACCCGTCCAGTCCAGCCAATGCAACAGCTTTGCGGTACAAAATCTCCGTCTGCGCCGGATTCACCTGGTAAAATGACAGCGGAGAAATCTCAAATGAAAGCCCGTCCAGCTCATCCGAAATAGTGTCTTTCCCCCAGACAGGAATGATTTTCCGCCCTAAAATAACATTCGTCTTTTCTTTATTTACATTCAGCACAACCGACGCTAGCCCCTGCACGTTCCGCAGGCGTTCCGCCAATTCAGCGCTATGCGGCATGCCTCCACCATTGACAACAATACAGACCATCAGTTCGCCGCTTTTTTTACCCACGCGGGTCAAAATATGGCGCACCAACCCTGTATGTTTTTCCTCATCATACGGCTGGATGTGGTAATCCGCCATAAACTTCCGCACGATGCGCACGACTTCCTCATTGCACGCGTCCTGCAAGAAACAAACAGGCGTTTCCACAATACGGTGGCTTCTTTTTACATAAAACCCGACTGCACAACCGCCATCCACATTCCGTCCGACAGGGAACTGTGCTTTATTGCGATAATACCATGGTGATTCCGCGCCTATAATATCAAGAACATTTATTCCCTTTAATCCGCCGATACGTTCCAAATCATCCTGCACCTTCCGCTTTTTATAGGCAAGCTGCGCCTGATAAGACAGACTTTGCAACTGGCAGCCGCCGCACTGTTTTGCCACAGGGCAGCGCAGTTCGCATCGTTCCGGTGACGGCGTTAAAATTTCCAGCAATTTCCCATAGCCATAGCTTTTTTTTACTTTCAGCATCAATATGCGCACAGTTTCGCCAGACAGTGCGCCGTCTACAAACACAGTAAACCCGTCCAGCCTGCCAATGCCCTCGCCGGTGCTGCCCATTGCATCTATCTGAAGCTCATACGTTTTATTTTTCTCCACAGGAATCCCCATGTTTTCTCTCCTTTTCTTAAGTTAAAAAACCTTAGAACATCTCCGCAATCAAACATATGTACGTCTGAAAAAGCGTCAAGGGAATTGATGTCAGTGGCTCCAAGGTCTTGCTCTGTTCTTTTCATCGCTCAGAAAACTCGCACACTGTCCCATTGCAGACGCAGTGCCTGCAATGTACAAAGCTGCTTTCCGCGTGCCCCTCGCCAGTCTCCAGCATTCGCCGCATCTCCGCCATCGTCCGCAAAACCTCCCGCCGCACACCAGCCGTATTCCTCACCTCGAACATATAATCGGCATATACCAGCCGCCCAAACCTTGGCCGTTTCCCATACACGTCCTCCAACAGCAAAAAATACGCCGCCAGCTGCAAATAATCCCCCCTGTGCGGCTCCAGCGCGTCGCCAATCCGGCCACTTTTCAGTTCCACCGGCACAATTCGTCCGCCAAGCCTGCTCCGGAACACATAGTCCGGCTTGCCCTGCAACCCGTACCGCGCCGAATACAGCAATTTTCCAAAATCCTCCTGCCCTGCCCCGCCTTTCTGGTCAGCATAAATCAGCGTATAGCCCCGCAGAGTGTCCCGCGCGGGCAGCTTCCGCAGCCTCCTGCCGCCCCGCCGTAAAAACAGGCAAAGCAGCAGAACAACGGCAATCCCTGCCAGCTCTGCTGCCGTCCTGTATTCAAGCAAACTTTTCCAGCTCTCAAGCCATTCCATAGCGCACCCAAAAATATCCAGTCAATCCCAACAATATCAATGTCACAAGTACAGCCGCAAACCTGCGCAGCCTGGTGCGCCAGCGCAGCCGCCGGTAACTCTTCCGGTGGTGTTCCAGCCCGCGCGTAAAATTTCCCGCCGCTTTGTCCGTCAGCCCAAGCCGCTCATTGCGTTCCTGATACAGCCGCCGCAGTTCCTTCATTCCATACAAACGTTCGTAATACCACTGGTATGGACAATACGAATACCTGTTCAATTCGCTTGCGGAAATAGGCTTATCCTCTTTCTTCATAATTACTCAAAATCTGACCGGCGGATGTTCCGCTGGAGCATACGATGATAGCCTGCCCAGCTGCCCTGCGTGGTATCCGCCGCAAGCATTTCTTCATACATCTTCGTTTTTGCGTCTAAATTATCCGCACAATGCAGCAGAAACGCCTCAATGGTTTCCGGCACCTTCGGAGATCCGAATTCAAGTTCTCCATGATGTGCCAGAATACAGTGCATCATCAGTGTTCTCAGCTGTTCCGGAAAGCCCTCTATGCCTGCCGCCGTATCCCGCACCAGCTCCGCGCCCATAAAAATGTGCCCCAAAAGCTGCCCTTCATCGGTATAATCGTTCTGCGGGAAGTCAGAAAGCTCCATCACCTTGGCAACATCATGCAGCATAGCGCACGCGATGAGGATATCCCTGTTTACGAATTTATATCGCGGAGCCAGGAAATCGCAGGTTTCGGTCACAGAAAGCGTATGCTCTACCAGCCCGCCGCGAAAGCTGTGGTGCATATTTTTTGCCGCAGAGTGGTACTTAAATTCTTTGGAAATGACCGGATGACGCAGAAAAACCTCCTCCAGCAGCTTTTTGATGTGCTGGTTGGATATTGTTTTTATGTAACCCATCAGCGTGTTGTACATTTCGTCAATATTTTTTTCAGTGCACGGCACAAAATCTGCGGGGTCATATTCGCCATCGTGGCTGCGGCGGACGCGTTTCACGTTCAGCTGCAAATCATTGTTAAATGTGGTGACAAATGCGTCTATCTTGATAAAATCACCCTCCGCGAAGCTCTGGATATCCTTTGTCATATCCCAGACCTTGGCATCGACCATGCCGGTTTTATCCTGCAATTTCAGGGAGAGGTACGTCTTTCCGTTGCGGGATTTCATGCTCTGGCGCGTTTTGCAAAGGTAGTGTTCAATAACATTTTCGCCCTCGCGCAGTTCGTTGATGTATTTCATGAATGTCCTCCGTTCTATGGGGCACGCGCCCCCTCTGCTCGTTTGTACCTTATTATACACGATTTCCGCCGCTCCCGCCACATAAAAATGAAAAGAAAAAGAGCTTACGGGCTTTGTGCCCTCCGGTGTCCCTTCTTCTTTTTGCATGGATACGTGATTTGTGGTATGATGGAAAAAACGAATGATTTGAAAGGAGATACTTGCATGCAGAATGTAAAAAAAATGATAGCCGTATTTGCCGCACTGGCTATGCTGCTCAGTGCCGCGCCTGTGTACGCAAAAACGTCCGAACCGCTCATTGTCAATAACTGGCATCTGGATTTTCGTGACAGGACTAAGAATTGTTCCAATATCGATATGGGCTGGGAATGGAACGCGCGTTCCCGAACTTTGACGCTGAAAGACTTCCGCGTACAGGTTCCTAATGGGGAAATGGAGCATCAGGCAGCCATATTCCTGCCGGAAAACAGCACGATACAGCTTGTCGGCGATGATAATGCGATATATGCCCACGCTTACGACTGCACACCGATTTATTGCGAAGGCAAACTCACATTCGCCGGACGCGGCAGTATGCTCATCACGACGGACAGCCGCGCCGCCAGCGGTATATTTGTGGAGCATGGACCGCTTGTATTTTCTGAAAGCGTCGAAATTACATTTGACCCAGCCGGATATGTATTCACGCTGAATGAAGTTGAAAGCAGCGAAGCTGTCCTCAGCATGCGGGATAAAGCGAAAGTCATATTCCCCGACGACCACCTCCGCGCGATTGCCGTTACACATGATTCCTCCGTCAAATCGAACCAAATTGCCTATGATTACGACCAGAGTATCGACCGTGAGGCGGGCACTGTGACACTGTTGAAAAACAGCGCAAAGTCCGGCACAGAGAATCTGGAGGATCTTCCGGCAGAACAGAATGCATTTTCTCATGAATATCGTTTCCCTGTGGGCAGTCCTGTTGTCCTCAAGGACGGGTCGTCTGCCATAATGGTCGGCGCGGCGCCTTACATCAGCGGCGGCTATACCATGCTTCCTCTGCGTGCGCTGGAAGCCATTGCCCTGCCAGGGTCAGAAAAAGAGTTTGATGTAGAATGGGATACTGTGAACCGCATCATTTCTGTCAGCCACGGCAGCCCCGACAGCCAATATGCAGCTGTGGTACGGTTCACAATCGGTGAACAGGAAATGGCGTGCATGGGCGCAGGGGACATTCCCCTTTCCGCCCCCGCCGAGCTAAAGGACGGGCGCGCATTTATTTCCCTGCGGGATTTTGCAAAGGCACTGGAACTGCTGGGGATTGACTGCGAAATACGCTGGGAGGCTGCAACGAAAACCGCTGTGCTGACTATCTTGGACGCGGAGGCGTGACGTCCCTTTCCGCCATTTTCTTACCAGCGCAGTCGCAAAGCCTCTCAACCTCAGAAAAATTGCGCCATGGACATACCAGCACAATTTTCGTTTGGGAACACTCGGGAACAACGGGGAACATGCGGGAACAAACGAGGCGGAGAAGGAGAAGGAGAAGGAGAATAAAAAACCTTTTCGGCAAAGCCGTTTTACCGGAAAATGAGAGCGTTTGCGACGAAAGGGCAGGTATTCTGAATGTAATGTTTCCCGTTCCATACCCCCCTGAAACCGCAAGGCAAAGCCCCAGATTCTCTATGCTTTACAAGCCGAAAGCATTTCCCTGTGCTTTCAGCCTTACAAACTGCCATTTTCCGTTGGCGTACTCAAAAACCAGCCCGCAGGCAAAAAAATCCAGCCACGAAACCGCAGCTGGAATCTTTCACACAAAAGCCCCCCGGCCGCACAATGTGCGGCTGGAAACGGGTCAAGGGCTGAAAGCCCTTGCAGGGTGTGGGGCGGAGCCCCACGTCCCCTCTGTATTTCTCTTTTTACACTCTTTCCACACCCAGCGTAACCTTCTCGCCGTTGATGTTCCATTCCTTCGATAATTCTCCGCCTTTGCCAGCGACAACCTCATCTGCAAGCACGTCTGCCTTGATATCATTCGCCGCAAGCACTTCGGCAATCTTCGCGTTGCCATCGTGATATACGCGGATACGGTCCGTTACGTTGAAGTCCGCTTCTTTCCGCATGGTCTGCACCTTGCTCACAATCTCGCGGACAAAGCCTTCCTCTACCAGTTCAGGCGTCAGGTTCGTATCCAGCACGACTGTCACGTCATTATTGCTGCTGGAAACAAAACCGCCCTTCTGCACCGTATCCACAAGCACATCGTCCATCTCCAGCTCAACCTGCTCACCGTCCAGCGTAAAGCATGCCTTGCCGTCATTACGCAGCGTTGCCATAAACGCTGTGCCGTCCACCTCTTTCAGATACGCGCCGATAGCAGGCACCAGCTTGCCGTATTTCTTGCCAAGCGTGCGCAGCTGCGGCTTGAAGGTATACGTTGTGAACGCTTCCACATCGTCCGTAAACGCAACGGCTTTCACGTTCAGCTCCTCTTTGATAATCTCGCAGTATTCCTCCGGCAGGCCCTGCCCCGCCTTTACATACATCATAGCCAGCGGCTGGCGGTTCTTCATCGCTGCCGCGTTTCTTGCCGCACGTCCTTCCACAACGGCTTTCAGCACCAAATCCATGTTTGTCTCCAGCTCTGTATCCACCCATTCCGCGTGATATGCGGGCCAGTCGCAAAGGTGTACGCTTTCGGGCGCAGAAGCATCAACCTTCTTCACCATATTCGCGTAGATTTCTTCTGTGATAAACGGTGTGAACGGTGCAGCAAGCTTCACGACTGTATCCAGAACGGTATACAGCGTCATATATGCGTTGACCTTATCCTGCTCCATGCCCTTCGCCCAGAAGCGTTCACGGCTGCGGCGGACATACCAGTTGGAAAGCTCGTCCACAAATTCCGCCATCGCTCTGGCAGGCTCTGTCAGCTTATAGCCCTCAAGGCACTCGTCAACGTACTTGTTCAGCGTCTGCAAACGGGACAGGATCCATTTATCCATCGCGGGCAGCTTATCATACTCCAGCGCATGTTCTGTCGGGTTAAACTGATCGATTTCCGCGTAAAGGATATAGAACGCATAGGTATTCCAAAGCGTGCCCATGAACTTACGCTGCAATTCGCTCACCGCTTCATCGTAATAACGGCTGGGCAGCCAGGGTGCGCTGTTGGCATAGAAATACCAGCGTACCGCGTCTGCGCCCTGTTTATTCAGCGCGTCCCAGGGATCAACGACATTGCCTTTATGCTTGGACATCTTCTGTCCATCCCTGTCCTGTACATGCCCCAGTACGATACAGTTTTTGAACGGCGCCTTATCGAAAATCAACGTGCTGACCGCCAGCAGGGTATAGAACCAGCCGCGTGTCTGGTCAACCGCCTCACTGATAAAGTCGGCAGGGTAGTTTTCGTTGAAGATTTCCTGATTTTCAAACGGATAATGCCACTGTGCAAAGGGCATTGCGCCGCTGTCAAACCAGCAGTCGATAACTTCGGGCACTCTTGTCATCAGCTTGCCGCATTCCGGACAGGTGATGTGTACCGCGTCAATAAAGGGCTTATGCAGCTCGATATCGTCCGGGCAGTCGGGGGACATTTCTTTCAGTTCCGCGATGCTGCCGATGGTGTGGCGGTGTCCGCATTCACATTCCCAGATGGGCAGCGGCGTACCCCAGTAACGCTCGCGGGAAAGGCCCCAGTCAATAACGTTTTCGAGGAAGTTGCCGAAACGCCCTTCTTTGATATTATCGGGATACCAGTTAATCGTGCGGTTATTGCGCACCAGATTCTCCCGCAGCTCTGTCATTTTGATAAACCATGTGCTTCTTGCATAGTACAGCAGGGGCGTGTCGCACCGCCAGCAGAACGGATAGCTGTGTTCGAAGGGCAGGGCCGCAAAAAGCGTACCGTTTTCGCGCATATAATCCAGAATTTTATCGTCTGCATCTTTTACGAACAGACCTTCAAACGGGCCCGCTTCTGCCGTAAAATGTCCTGTTGCGTCCACGTTCTGAGAGAACGGCACACCGTATTTTTTACAAACGCGGTAGTCCTCTTCGCCGTATGCGTAGGAGGTGTGGACGATGCCCGTACCGTCTGTGAGGGTAACATAATCATCACAGGTCACAAAATACGCGTTAGGATATTTCTCCATAAAGGGGAACAACGGTTCATAATGCACATATTCCAAATCCTTCCCCTTCATGCGTTCAATGATTTCGTAGTTGCCTTCGCCGAGGACGGTGTCCATCAGGGCCTCAGCCATGATGACAACGTAGCCGTCATAATTCGCCTTAGCGTAGGTTTCGCTGCCGTTTACGGTCAGTATGATATCGGAGGGCAGTGTCCATGGGGTTGTCGTCCAAGCGAGGAAATACTCTTTTTCCTTGCCCTCTACCTTAAATTTCGCGATAGCGGAGGTTTCCTTTACATCTTTGTAGCCCTGCGCGACTTCGTGGGAGGACAGCGCAGTTCCACAGCGCGGGCAATAGGGAACGACCTTATGCCCCTTGTAGAGCAGGCCTTTATCCCAGATCTGCTTCAACGCCCACCATTCGGATTCGATATATTCGTTATGGTAGGTAACATAAGGGTGGTCCATGTCTGCCCAGAAGCCAACGCGGTCGCTCATCGCGCGCCATTCCTTTTCGTACGTCCAGACGCTTTCCTTACATTTGCCGATAAAGGGGACAACGCCGTAGCCCTCAATCTGCTCCTTGCCATCCAGGCCAAGTACCTTTTCGACCTCCAGCTCAACGGGCAGTCCATGCGTATCCCAGCCGGCTTTACGGAGGACTTTATAGCCCTTCATGGTTTTGTAGCGGGGAATCAGGTCTTTTACGGCGCGGGTGATGATATGCCCAATGTGGGGCTTGCCGTTTGCGGTCGGTGGGCCATCGTAGAACGTGAAAACGGGTGCGCCTTCACGGGCTTTGATGCTCTTGCCGAAGATGTCGTTGTCCTTCCAATACTTTTCCACCTGAACCTCGCGCTCGACGAAGTTCAAGTTCGTTGGCACTTTATCGTACATATAAAATTCCTCCTTAAAAGATAAATTGATTACGAAGTTAAGACCGTGGGGCTCTGCCCCACCTCCCCGCAAGGGATTTCATCCCTTGACCCTTTTGCCAGACGCACTTGTGCGGCTGGCAAGGTATAACGAATGGTATATCCTATATTCAGGGTTGGTAAAACAGATGGTATTCCTTACATTTCTGGCAGACAACGCCCTGATTCCCGCACCCCAGACGCACGTATCTGCGGCTGAAAGCGGGTCAAGGGCTGAAAGCCCTTGCAGGGTTCGGGACAGGGTCCCGAGGTCTTCCAGTCCTCCGGTCTTTCCGCAATAAAAAACCCGTTCGCCATAACAGGACGAACGGGTTCGCGGTACCACCTGATTTGACGGCATAAGCCGCCCACTTATCCACACCACAAGCATGGCGCAGTCCCTTAACGCGGGCAACGGCAACGCCTACTGGGAAAACCGTTCAGGCTGCCACTCCGGAGTGATCTTCTGTACCCTTTCGACACCGGGATTTCACCAGTCCCCGGCTCTCTGCCGCCGAACCCACGGCACATACTCTCTCCATCTTCGTGTTTCTCTGTTTATATCGCTTACATAGCTTATATACGAATGTATTATACATTGTGACTAAAAACTTGTAAAGCCTTTTTTGCAGTTTTTTCTGAAAAATTACAGGTATCCTGTATACACGAAAACTGTATCCAAAAGGCAGCCTGACTTGGGCAGCGCCCATGAAGAAACCGTCCTTTTCTGGCAGATATTTCCGGCGTCATGCATTCCGGAACCAGTATCCCCCTTCCCTTTCTTCCCTCTGCGCTTTTCCGGCAAAATAAAGATACTGCAAATGGGAAATCGCTTCACCTGTCGCGAACCATTTCTGCGGCGCGGGAAATTCCTCCCACGTGCGGCAGCTGATATCCCAGTTCATTTCCGGCGCAACCATATACGCCGTTTTCCAGCCGCTCCCCAGTATTTTCTGCACCTCCGCCAGCCGCGCTTCATGGTGGGCACAAAGCTCCCGGATGCGGGCATTCATATCGGTAATTTCCGTGCCGTGCGCCGCCAGAAGCAGCCGCACGTCCATCTGCCCCACCTTCGCAAGGCTTTCCAGATAATCCCGCAGGGGGTTTTCCGCGCAAAGTTCAATGCAGATGTTGGGCGAAATCGTGCCAAGAATCAGGTCGCCGCCAAACAGTATTTTCTTTTCCCTGTCATACAGGCACATGTGCCCCGGCGTATGCCCCGGCGCGGCAACAGCTTCCAGCCGGTAGCCGCCGTATTCGAGGACGTCGCCCTCTGCCACTGTGGTAAATTTCACCATCTCCCCGTTGCAGTATTGCCGCCCGGGGTGAATGTCCGTATTCCGCCCGAAATCCGCGCGTGGAAAGCCGAATTTAATGAACAGCTCGTCCAGCATGCTCCAGTAGAGGTTTCCCGAACCGAAGTTGATTAACTCGCCATCTGTTTCGCTGGCAAAAACGCGGCTCTGCTCCTTTGCGAATTTCGATACCAGCCCACAGTGGTCGGAGTGCAGATGCGTGATAAACAAATCCACCGCATCAATGCCCAGTTCGTCAAACGCGCTCCGCAACGCCTCCTCGCATTCGGGCCTGTTGAATCCCGTATCAATCAGCAGGCTTTTCTCCCCTTTTATGATGTAGGCATTCAGCTCCCGCAGAGGGTTATGCGGCAGAGGCACGGTCTTTCTGTATATATTTTCCGCAATTTGTTTCAGCATAAATCCGCCCCTTCCTTTCGTAGTCCCATTTGGCATATCCTACCATAAATCTGCGCGCGTTTCAACGTCCTTTCTCTGCTTCTGTTTTAATAAAAAAGCCGACATAATTTGCCGGAAAGGCATGTGCAGACACTTGTGACGGCACTGCCTAATACAGTATGTTTTCCTCCCTCATAAAAAAAGCAGCCAGACATACAGCCTGACTGCCAGTAGGTGCTCACCCGTTTATATCTGCCAAAGACTGTGCCTTTCCCGCACAGCCATATATTCCGCCTTTTCCAGCGGGACCGCAAACATACAGAAGCGTTTCCTATCCCTCGCCTGCACGAAATACAGGCTGTCCCCCTCCTGCACTGCGCCAAAGGCATAAAGCCCCTTATGCCGTTTCCACGGCTCAGTCAGCCGCACCTGCGCCGCCTCGTCCGTTTCCCAGCCGGGCAGGAACAGAATCCCCATCTCTGGGCTGACAATATATGTTTCCCCGTTGTACACAAACGCGCAGGGTATCGGTTCTGCGTGCATAACCTGCGGGCGGGCATCTTTCATGCGCCGCCCGATTTCCTCCCGCTGTTCCGGCAGAATTTCCGTTTCCTGTTCCGCCGTCGCCTCAAAGCCGACCACGTACCGCGCCCAGTCTAAACCAATGCTCTCCCCCGCCAGAAACGGGTACTGGCTCAGGGCTGTCGCCACAGCCGCCGCCGCACAAAACCATTTCACCCATCTCCCCATACAAACGCCCCTTCCTTTCAGGTACTTCCATCGCCTTCTGAAACTCCCTTACTCCGTCTTTATCGCCGTCAGCGCGCTCAGGCGCATCGCCCGCTGCGCCGGCAGATAGCCGGAAAGTATCCCGATACCCGTAGCGAACGCCACCGCGCCCGCGTACAGCCAGACAGGGATAGAAGACGTCATATTGCTCCCCTGCTGCATCGCCACAAGGTTTACAATCTGCGATACCCCGAAGCTGACCACAATCCCCGCCAGCCCTCCGGCAAGCCCGATAAACGCCGCTTCCGTCAAAAACAGCAGCTTGATATCCCGCAGGGACGCGCCAATTACCTTCATGATGCCGATTTCCCGCGTCCGCTCATAAATCGCCATAACCATGGTATTCGTAATACTGATTGCCGCCACGACCATGGAAATCGCCCCAATCGCGCCCAGCACGATGCGGAGCATTTTCGTCGTTTCCTTCATCGCTTCCAGCTGGTCCGTCAGGCTGCTTGCGCGGAAACCCATGTCCTTAATCTGCTGCTGCACCGCCTGCACATTATCCATTTTATCCACCTTGACGCGGACCTCGTCAAATTCCTTTGTCTGGTTGCGATTCGATGAGGAATTTCCGCCATATTTCGACTTTTCCCAGTCGTCCCGCGCCTTTTGCAGCTTTTCCAGCTCCTTGATGGGCATAATGACCCAATAGCTGTCATTGCCCTCCGCGGAAAGCGTGCCGACAACCTCCATCTTTGTTGCTTTCAGCTTTTTATCCGCGTAGCGCGTGCCATAGCTCCAATCGTAGCTGACGTCAACCTTTTTATCCAGAATCTCCACCTGCGGCGGCTCGCTGGAATACCGCATTTCCCAGCTCAGCTTCGGGTCGTAAAATTCCACGCCCCCGCCGACAACTATCGCCTTCGAATCCTCCGCGGTCAGCGCGCGTCCTTCCTCGACCTTATAGCCAAGCGCCTCCATCGCGGCAGGGTCAATGCCCATGATATTCGCGTCCGCAACATACTTTCCAGCGCCAATCATAAAATAGCTCGTTTTTACCGGGGAAGCCGCCTCCACATGCTCTATCTGCTTAAATGTTTCCACAGCCTTGGCGTCCAGCGGGTCCTGTTTCTTTTCCTGCTTCATCCTGCCGCTTTCCTCGTCATAGCTCATGCCGCCGCTGGGCGAAACATCTATGACCTGCAAACTGCCCCAGCCTTCCAGCTGTTTGGCAAAGCTCTCATTCATACCGATGCCTATGGAAATCATAACAACAATGGAAGCTGTGCCGATTACCACGCCCAGCACCGTCAGGACTGTCCGCAGCTTGCGCTTGAGCAGGTTGCGCACAGCCATGCTGATTAAATCCTTCGTGTTCATAAGGGCATCCCCTCTTTGTCGTTTTCATCTTCTTCCAATGTTTCATCATCGAAATCGTCGTCCTCGTCATCATCTTCGAAATCATCGCTGTTCATGCTTTCCGCGTTGCGCTTCGGTTCTTCCTTCTGCTTCTTCATGAAGAACACCAGCCCTGCGCCCAGAACAGCCAGAATACCAATATATTTCGCAATCTGCCCCATATCCAGCGGCGGGTTTTCCGGCTCGCCTTCCATATCCTCCGGCATCATGGGTTCCATGGCGTTGAGCATCAGCTCCCGCCGCTCCTCAACTGTTTCCCCGCTGGGATCCTCGTAGGAAACAATGATTGTAACCGGTGTTTCGCCGGGCTGCATCGCGGAAAACGTCGTTTCAAAATATTCGCTGTTTCCGGATTCCATGTTGCCGATATATGTACTTTTGTTCTGGCAGTCTACATCGCCCTCCACCTTTATCATTACATTGTTCAAAGTCACCTTGCCCGTATTATAATAGCTGAAGGATACGGAAACAGGCTGGTAGACCTCCACCATTTCAGGGATGGAAAATTCGTCAATCTGCAGCTGCGTCACCTGTTTGACGTTAATGCCCAGCAGTTCCTGCGCCGTATATTCCTTGCCGTTTCCATCTTCATATTCAAAGTTGACCGTCAGGGTATACGTTTTAGGCTGTGCGTCCGGCACAACGTAAAGCCGCAGGGATTTGTCCACCGTGCTTTTCGGCCCGATGGAATCGAAATAAAACGTATTGCTGCTGTTGACCGGCGTAAAAATATTGCCGGATTTCTCAGTTTCAGAGGAGGTTTCCTCCGCCAGCGTCAGGAACATCTTAATATTCTTGACCGCCTTTTCCTTATGCGTATTCATGAGTGTCATCGTCAGGTCAAACTCATCACCCGCCATCACGATAAGCGGGTCGCTGACGTAGTTGCTGACAATGATTTTAGGCTTGCTTTCGTTCTCATCGTCTTTATCCGGATTGCTCACGTTTACGCCCGCGTACTGCTTAAAGGTTGTCGTTGCCGAGCCGCCGGAGGTATACTCCACGGTAAACTGTATTGCATAATTCTGCGAAGTGGACGAGGACGTTCCCGCAAACTGGAAAGAGAACGGCACGCTCGCGCCGGGCGCAAGCTCCTTGACCGTTTTCCGGCTGGCGGATTTCGGCACAACTGCCGTCGCGTCCACCGCCTCCGCCGTTACGGCAATGCTCTTTGCCGTCGTTTCTCCCGCGTTATATAAATCAAAGGATACCGTAAAATTCTGGTTCACGCCGTATGTGCCGCCGGGCTCCTTCATGTTGCGGATTTCCAAATCCGCCTTTTTCCCCGCCACACCGCCGACATTGACATAAAACTGCTGTGTTTTTTCATACGCCTTGCCAAATTCGTCCTGATATTTCAGCTTGATGGTAACAGGATAATTTCCCGCCGCCATATCCGCGCTGGCTGCCAGGGGGAAGCGGAATGCCGTTTCCCCGCCGACCGGAATCTGTGCCACTGTTTTGCTGCTGAAACCGGAAACAAGGCTGATCCCCTCTGCCGAAAGGTTATCGAGGGAAAGCTCCACCTGATGCATGTCCTGCGTGCCGCGGTTCACAACACGCCCGCTCAGCTCCGCCGTTTCACCGGGGGAAAGGCTTTCCGGAACAAGCGTCATATTGTCCAGCAGGAAATCCGGTTCGCGCCCATAGCCCTTCACCTTCAGGTAAATCGTGCCGCTGCCGCTGTAATTGCCGCCGCCGCTGCCGTTATAAGAAAAATTCAGCGTAACGGGATAGTTGGACTCCTCCACAATATCATCCATCGTGACCGTCAGCTTCAATTCCCTGTAGCCGTTTACGCCGATATCGCCGACATTGCCGCCACCCGCCAGACTTAATTTATAGGGTATAATGCCTGCCGCGCCTTTCGCCTGTACGTTGACGTTTTCCGCCGTTCCCGCGCCAGTATTTTTCAGCTGTATGGTAAGGCGGGTCGTTTCGCCCGCTTCCACCTCATACACACCATCGCCGCCTATCACCAGCCCGGGCGTGCCGTTGTCCCAATCATCTGCAAAGCCTGTCACACACTGGCCCGCCGCCAGCAGAAAGACCATTGCCGCTGTCACAGCCCTCTGAAACCATTTTTTAGTCATGTCCTTCCTCTCCTTCTCCTTTGCCCTTTGTCCTGTCCTCTATTTTTTCAATCTTCCCATCCTGGAGCATCACAATGCGGTCAGCATATTCCGAAAGCTCCAAGTCATGCGTTACAATCACAAGCGTCTGGTTGTTCTGCTTTGCCAGCCCTGTAATCAGATCCATCATTTCATACGTCGTTCTGGTATCCAGATTGCCCGTAGGTTCGTCCGCGAATACCACCGGCGGACGGTTGACAAACGCCCGCGCGATGCTGACCCTTTGCTGCTGCCCGCCGCTCATCTCCTGCGGCTTATGCGTTGCGCGTTCCTCCAGCCCGACGGCTTTCAGCATCTCCATCGCCCGCTCGTTGCGCTCCTTTACCGGCACGCTCTTGAATATCAGCGGCAGTGTCACGTTTTCCAGGGCCGTAAGCGTCGGCAGCAGGTTATAGGACTGAAATACAAAGCCCACATACTTCTGCCGGAAATCGGCAAGCTGGTCCTCATTCATGCGCTCGATGTGCTTTTTGTGGAATATAATCTGCCCTTCCGTAGGCTTTTCCAGCCCCGCGACAAGGTTCAGCAGCGTTGATTTGCCTGAGCCGGATTTCCCCAGCAGACAGCAGACCTCCCCCTGCCGGATATTCAGCGAAATGCCGTTCACGGCGGGTATGCTTTCGCTGCCCATCTGATATATTTTCTTCACATTCCTGATACGAATGATATTTTCTCCCAAACTTCACACTCCCTTCCTGTGCTTTGCATTCCCGTCCGGTAAAGCCGCGCCGGACAGGACGATTCTGCTTTATTATTGTAACACAGACTTGTTACAAAATTATGCAAAAAATCCTTACGATTTTCTTAAAGAATAAACCAGCTTTGTGGTAACGCTGATTTCCCTTGATTTCCCGGCATTTCGACAGGCTTTATGAACAGTCCTGTCCGGATAGGTTTAAATATAAACCAGATATGTCCGGTTGATTATCCTTACGTCCATAGAAAGTTAAAAAAGACAGGCGTCACAAAAAAGCTCTTTGGGGAAGGATACTGTGCCAGATGTGAGAAAAATGGAAGAAACGCCGTATCTGAGAACCCTGCCGCTTATCCCCTATGAAGCCTGTGAATAGTCTGGGCATAAAGTTGGCAGCAGCTCCCGTATATGGTAGAACAGAAGTGCCATAATCATAATAAAGTTGTAACAGGAGGGGCTAATAAGATATACTGAAAATAATCAAGAAAGGGGTATTTCGTTATGTCACAAAATTACACTTCTGAATTTAATAAAGAAGATCGTCCGTTTCCACGGGGAAGAAGGACGCACTTACAAAAGTATTACAGCAGAATACGGTGTATCCAAAGCAGCAATCTCTGCATGGTGCAAGCAGTTCTGCGAAGAATGCCAGACAGGCACAGAAGCAAAAGCCGAATACGATAACATGAAAGAAATCCTCAAACTGAAAAAGGAAAATGACGAACTCAGGAAGGAAGTGGCATTCTTAAAAAAAGCGGCGGTGTTATTGCATAATAAAAAGTAAATTTTTTAGTCATAAGTGTTACAAAAATGCCCGACCACAACAATTTCATCCAGAAGCACAGTGCCATTGATGAGCTTACCGCTCCACTCTTGAATGAACTAATTGAGAAAATCATTGTCCAGCAGTCACGGAAAGACGGGAACGGTAAGACAGTGAGGGACATTGGGATTTACTATCATTTTGTAGGGAAAATTGATTAAATAGGTATGGGGAATGTGCCGATTGCGGCACCTCCCCAAAACACTTTCTTTAACTCAAATAAAGCGGCGGTTAACCCTTGCCATGCCTTTCTTTTCATTTCCAGCGTTCCAGCCCCGGCAGTATCTTCTGCATAAACTCCCGTGCGGCTTGTTCATCTTCCCAGCCCAAATGCGGGATGCACTGCTCGACCATTTCCTCCATCGTGCAGTCAGTCAGAAATCCCCCATCTGCGTAACACCACTTGCAGTATTTTTCGTTTAACGAACCGTCTGCCTCATGACTGATTACCGCGTCATCTGTCAGCGGCATTCCGCAGCTTTGACAGAAAATCTGCCGCGGCGCACCCAGCAGGGCGTTAATAGAAATGTCGAACTGCTCAGAAATCAGCTTCAGCGTATCTGTATTCGGTATCGTTTCGCCGCATTCCCAGCGGGAAACCGCCTGCCGGCTTACCAGACATTTTTCAGCCATTTCTTCCTGTGAAAGCCCGTGTTTCTTCCTGAGTTCCAATAAAATCTCTTTTGTTTCCACTTCCGTCACCTTCCTTTTAGGATAGTATACCGCTCCGGCAGGAAGCTGACAAGCAACTGGCAGTTGCGGAAAGAGGCTCCTTATTCCACAGGCGCATTGATTACCAGCGCAATCATTTCCATATCTTCATCGGTATTATTTTCGATGGAATGCCACTGCCCCACCTCAATCACGCAGACGTCACCAGGCCGCACAACCGTTTTAGAACCGTCATTATCAATAAACACGCCTTCGCCTTTGAGAATACAGTAAGGCTCCGTGTTGCCGACATGCTGGTGCCAGCCGATGCTGCTGTGGGGCTTTACAATCACCCGTGCAAACATCGTTGCGTGTCCAAGCAGTTCTTCTGTTTCCAGAAAATGATGGACCTCCACACTGCCAATGCCGCCTCTCATATTTTCCGCTGCTACAACTCTTTCCTTTTTAATCATAATTCTGCTCCTTCCTTAGAACCTATCCATAAATTATCTGCGCACATCCTGCTTCAGCTTTTCCGGCAGTCTTTGCCGCTTTTCCCTGCCGTACACCTGCAAAAAGGCTCCCTGCCTGCCGGAAAATCTGACTGTGCAATCTGCACGTATCTTATTTACGGATAAGTTCTTAATCCTTTTGCGTTCCGGCTTTTTCCACGCCGGACAAATCAAACAGAGGGGTATATTCCGAACCGGCGGAAGACCGCCTCTGCATGTAACCATTTTTCAGACCGACTTTCCAGAAATACGCTACAACCTTTTCATATTCAAACGTCGTTACGCGACGGGACAGCAGCGGATATTCCTTGGCTCTGTGGGCAGGCGTATACTGGCTCATCAGGGAAACAATCGTTTCCGCGCCAAGAGCCTCCCGCACCCAGTCCAATATGCGCAGGCTGTCTTTATAGTGCCCCGGAAGCACCAGATGCCGCAGTATCAAGCCCTTTCTCATCGTACCATCTTTATGGAAAACATCCCCGGGCTGCTGGCGCCGCATTTCCGTAATTGCCGTCATAGCATATTCACGGTAACACGGCGCGCCGGAATATTCTTTCGCAAGTCCGTCATCCCAATACTTGAAATCAGGAAGGTAAATATCAACCAGCCCTTTCAGAAGCCGCAGGCCTTCCGGCGTTTCATAGCCGTTGGAATTATAAACAACGGGAATGGAAAGCCCCGCCCCTTTTGCCAGCCTCAGCGCCTCTGCTGTCTGCGGCAGGAACTGCACCGCAGAAACCAGATTGATATTATGTACACCGCGTGCCTGCTGCTCCAGAAAAATTTCCGCCAGCCGCTCCACCGTGACCTGCTGCCCAAAACCGCCTGTGCTGATGGGATGGTTCTGGCAGAATACGCAGGCGAGGTTACAGTGAGAGAAAAAGACCGTCCCCGAGCCGTTTGTCCCACTGACAGGCGGCTCCTCCCAATGGTGGACGCTGACAAGGGCGAGCTTGGGCAGAAACGACGCGCGGCACCAGCCCAGCTTACCAGAAGCGCGGTCCGCGCCGCACCTTCGCGGGCACACCCGACAGTTTGAAAGAGCTTCAAGCATTTTTTCCATTTCCACACCTTCCCTACGCCGCTATTGTACCATAAAAAGCCGGAAAAAAACAATGGAAATCTGAAACCGCCCCTCCAACAGGGCATGTATTCTTATCTTATAATATTAAGAACTTATCCGTAAATTACCTACGCACATCCTACTTCAGCTTATTTACGATTTACGGATAGGTTCTAAATATCTCCCAGAAAACTAACGTGATTTTGATTTTTCTATATTTTACCATTATTTATATAAATTTCCTGTTAATATTTACCATTTCATTTCTGAATTTCAACATAAATTTTGCTCTGTTTTCCGCCAAGTTGCAATACCTTTTTGCCATGTATGAAAATAAATACACAGATATGTACAAAAAACATTAAAAATTTTGAACTTTTTTATTGATATTATGAAACGATTAGTGTAAAATAAACGTATCCGAAATGGAACCGCTCCAATCACATATGCCTAACGCCGCTTTTTGCGGCAGTGGTGAATATTTCAGGAGGGAGGGAATTGGAACGGCAGGCTTCCCGTAAAGAGCCTTCTTGCTTTGCGGCAGAAGTCAGAAATATGATTAACGCTATCATCTATTTATTTATGTAAGGAGGAATACTATGTCAACTGCAACTGAAAACCGTGGTCAATTTGGCTCCAAGCTTGGTTTTATCCTTTCCGCGGCGGGCTCCGCTGTTGGTCTGGGCAACATCTGGAAATTCCCCGGCAAAGCATACAACTGCGGCGGCGGCGCTTTCCTTGTAATTTACATACTGATGGTTGCCCTCATCGGTACAACAGTAATGCTTGCTGAGTTCACACTTGGCCGTAAAACACAGAAAAACGCAATCGCGTCTTTCCGTGAACTGAATGCAAAATGGTCCTGGGCCGGCGGTCTGGGCGTTTTGACAGGTTTCATCATTCTTTGCTACTACTGTCAGGTTGGCGGCTGGACGATTAAATATATCGTTGGCTATATCACAGAGTCTGCTACGATTTATGCTGACCCTATGACTTACTTCCTGAACATGCTGGGCCAAAATGGTTTCCCTCTTCAGGGCGCAATCATTTTCCCTCTGATTTTCCTCTTGCTGACGGCTTTCATTATCAGCCGTGGTGTTGCGGAAGGTATTGAAAAAATGAGTAAAGTTCTGATGCCCCTGTTGTTTGTCCTGCTGATTGGTCTGATGATTCGTGCCTGCACACTGCCCGGCGCGGATGAAGGGCTGAAGTACATGCTGACATTTGATGCTTCTACAATCAATGGCAATGCGTTCCTTGTTGCTCTGGGTCAGGCGTTCTTCTCTCTGTCCCTTGGTATGGGCGTTATGATTACATACGCATCCTACCTGAGCAAAGATGATAACCTTGTTTCCAACACTGGTATCATCTGCGTACTGGATACTTGCGTTGCGCTGTTCGCGGGCTTCATGATTATCCCCGCTGTATTCGCAACCGGCATTGCTCCCGGTATGGGCGGCGGCTTCGCATTCGCAACACTGGCTGGTGTATTCCAGGCAATCCCCGGCGGTACAATCTTCGGTCTGCTGTTCTACTTCCTGCTGTTCTTTGCGGCAGTAACGTCCTCTACCTCCATTCTGGAAGGTACGGTAGCATTCCTGACAGAGGAAAAAGGCTGGGAAAGAAAGAAAACACTGGTTATTGTATCCATTGTACTGTTCATCATTGGTATTTTCTACACATTCTCTCAGGCTGGCTTTATGGATATTCATGGTATCTGGGTCAGCAAGAACGGCGTAGAATCCCCGATTTTCGGCGACTTCCTGGAATACCTGACAGACAGACTGCTCCTGCCTCTGGGTGCATTCTTCACAACAATATTCGTAGGCTGGGTATGGGGCGTAGACAATGCTGTTAAGGAAGCAACTTCCGATGGCAAGTTCTCCTTCGCACTGGCTCCTCTGTGGAAAGTTCTGCTGAAATTCGTAGCACCTATCTGTATCATCGTTATCATCATCGCTGGTATGGTTCTGGGTATGTCTATTTCTTAATCAGCAAAACGACACGCATAGATTGAGCAAAACTGCATAAACAGCGTTACAGGCCGGAGGGGTTTCCCCTCCGGTTTTTCTGTAGCTTTTCCGCAAAAAATCTTTGATGATGTTGATAAACACATCCCTTTCTTATTGCACTCCCCTCTCGTTCGGAGTATACTACTAAGTACATATAAACACACTGGTACATATAGTATTAACCTGTACATACAAGTACCAGCCCGTACATATAAGTACCAATATACACTATAAAATGGAATGGTTTTTACAAAGGAGGTATGAAGTATGAAAAAAATTGTAACCGCCCTGCTCTGCGCAGTCATGTGCCTGACGGCATTTACGGGCTGCTCCAAAACAGAACTGGGCTACCTGCAGATGTGCAGGGACATGATGGTAATGATGGAATCCTGCCAGATTAAAGGCCAGACGCAGTTTGATATGGACTTTGACGCACTGCGCAGCTTTGCCGCAGCTATCGAAAACGAAACCGGCTCTATGGGTCTTGCGGAGGGCATGGAAGACCTGACAGGCAGTCATTCCGTGCTACTGGATTACACCATGGATATGGACATAAACGCCCTGAATTACCGTCTGGATATGGCTATGACCTATCAGGATAAAAAATATGATCTGGGAGAAATGTATTTCGGTGTTACACATGGACTGATCGTTTCTTCCGATACTCTGCTGGGAATCTACCACCTTGCGAAGGATATGACCGGCAGTGCGGACGGAAGCTATCTTTTCAACAGTGAATTTGAACAGGCATTGGCGGCGTCCCTTGGCAAACAATACATCAGCCTTTACTCTCCCAATGAACTGGCACAGGAACTGCCGGGTGGTGGATTCGGTGATTTGTATGACTCTGTATTCCAGTTCTACAAAGAAATGCTGGAAGGCTTTGAAAGCGATGAAGCACTGGTAAAGGAAATTTCAGGCGGCTATTTGATTGAAACGGACGGCAAAGCGGTTGCACAGCTGGTTGGGAAACTTTTGGATTTCTTCGCGGAGAACCCTGAACAGTTCCTGCTTGCGGCAGAAAATTATATGACAGAAGTCGCAAAACAGACTGGTGAGGCAGACGCGGCAGATGAAATGCACGCTCTTTTTGTGGAACTGAGCGACGAAACAGCTGAATTATCCGAATCCCTGCGCGAAATCAGCGCAATGTGGAAAGAATTGATGCAGGAAAGCGCCGCACGCCTTATTCTTGACAATTTCCACTACCGTTACAGCATTACGCAGAACGGCAGCAAATATGTTTCCGAAAACACATATGGCATCACCTACAATGGCAAAAAAGCGTTCAGCATTACAAGCAAAGAAACTCTCGCTAAAGCCTCTGCGTCCATCGCTTTCCCGAAAGCCAGCCTGACACTGGATGACGTCAGCGCAAAGTTAGACGACCTGACAGCGCAGTTCAATCCTGCTACGGGCGTGGCTCTGACATGGGGTTTCGAGAGCACCGCAACGCAGTCCATGCTGGAAATCCGGCGGCAGGAGCCTGTACCGTTCCGCATCAACGGCGGCAGTTCTCTGGAGGATTTTGCCGTCCGCAATGGCAGAGCGTATGCACCTCTGCGTGCTGTCTGCGATGCTCTGGGCGAAACCGTAACATGGAATAAAGCAGAACGTAAAGCGTATATTGCAAAAGATGGTAAAAATATTGCAATGGACGGGATTCTGGAAGGCGGAAAATCCTTTGTTGGCATCCGCGAATTTGAAAAACTTGGTTATACCGTCAGCTACCGAAATGTAGACGGGCTGAAAGAAGCCGTTATCACGAAGTAATCCCTCCTCGGGATAAACTAACGCCGGAGAAATTTGAAAATTTCCCCGGCGTTTTCTATCAACCAAAAAACCGGAAAAATCCAACATCATGGATTCTTCCGGCCTTTCTCAACAGGCTTCCGCCTTGTTGTTTTTGCTGTCAGAGGGGTATGGAAGGGAGTTCTGCCCCTCCTCCAGCAAAGCTAACTCAAAAATATTCTCAGATTACAATCTGCTTATCCGATCAGGAAATAGACATACCCAGAACCATACCAGCGATGATGATAACAATGATACAGATGGGGGCAATGAATTTTACCAGAACCTTCCAAAGCGGCGCAAGCGCGAACGGGAACTTGCCATCAGAAGTTGCTTCTTTTACGGCGTTGTCCGTACCCCAAATCCAGCCCACAAACACAGTCGTGAAGAATGCACCCAGAGGCAGGAGCAGTCTGTCTGTCAGGTACTCCAGGAAGTCGCCGAAAATCGGGTATTCTACGCCATTCTTGCTGAACCAGATGCCATGGATTTCCATGAAGCCAGCCTGAGAGAATGTGTAGAAAATACCGATGATGAACAGTACAATGGATACAATAATCAGTGTTTTCTTTCTTTCCCAGCCTTTTTCTTCCGTCAGGAACGCAACCGTACCTTCCAGAATGGAGGTCGAGGACGTTACTGCTGCAAAGAACAACAGGAAATAGAACAGCATACCAAAAATTGTACCACCAGGGATAGACATAAATACGCCAGCCAGCGTTGCGAATGCAAAGCCGCCGCCCATACCGGGAGCAATGCCGGTTGCGAATACAGCAGGGATAATCATGAAGCCTGCGAACAGCGCAACCAGTGTATCCAGCAGACAAACGATACCTGTATTGGAAACAAGGTTATCGTCCTTGCTCAGGTAGGATGCGTATGTAATCATAACACCCATGCCAAGGGACAAAGAGAAAAATGCCTGACCCAGCGCAACAAGGAACGCATTGCCATTGATTGTAGATACATCGAAAGTCAGCATGTATTTCAGGCCTTCATCTGCGCCGGGCAGTGTGCAGGCACGAACCATCAGGCCAATCAGCAGGACAAACAACAGGGGCATCAGGACCTTACTCATTTTCTCAATCCCTTCCGCAACACCACGGCTGATAATGAAAGCCGTCAGCAAAAGGAAAATAAGCGGGTAAATAATCGCACCCTGAAGCGGCATACCGTTCGCGCCCAGCATATTCAGGAAATATGCCATCGGGTCGGCATACACGGTTTTTGCCTCTACGATGTAGGCAATGATGTACTTAATCGTCCAGCCGCCAACCTGGCAATAATAACAGAGAATGATAAAGCCTGTCAGGACGCCCAGGCCACCGGCCCAGGACCATTTTGCGTTCAGTTCGCGGAAAGACGCAATCGCGTTTTTCTGTGTCTTACGGCCAAGTGTGAACTCAGCAAGCATTACTGTTGTACCGATGAGCGCAACCATCAGTATGTAAATTACAAGGAAGGCGCCGCCGCCGCTGTTGTATGCTTTGCCGGGGAATTTCCAGATGTTGCCCAGACCAACAGCGGAGCCCGCCGCGGAAAGGATAAAGCCGAGCTTAGAACCAAATTGACCACGGTTTTCAGTTGCAGTTGACATAGTATTCCTCCTTTACAATCCTATTTCCTTCGCCTGCCAAAGAAAACCCTGCCAGCCGAAGGAAAACTGATGCGTGGAAACCCTTTCGTTCCCACAGGATAATCAAAAAATCAGAACCATACCAAAAATGTAAAAACAATGATTGCTTTTTTGCCGGCAAAAGCGTCTGTCCGCCCTCCCTTCGGTGATGCGCCGCCAGCGATGTTTCATGCCTAAAACATACACAGCATGGGTATTTTATACTGAAAAAGAAGAAATTGTATGAAATTCCAATAATTTACAAAACTATCCCGCAATAAGAATAGCGTAAAAAAGTATAAATTTCTATAAAAAACCCGTTAAGATTTTATTCCAGTCTTCTATACGCCTTCAGAAATCCGCGCACAGGTTTATATGTGATGAATATAAACAATTGAAAAAAAGGTATTATTAGGGGAAAATTGTCAAATAAAATAGTTTTTTCCTGTGGTTTTCCGTTTCTCCCAACAGAATTGGACAAAAAATATACCGGAATTTCCACTTTATATGAAAATTCCGGTTTTCATCATGATATTTACGCCTGTCAAAGTGTCTGCGGCGTTTGGGAAAGCCTTCCCAGCCCTTCTTTGCGGCACACCCCTTTGCCTGTGTGCCGTATTTCTTCCCATTTTTTTGTTTCCCTGCAAAGGCTGGCTATTTGCAGCGGCAGCCATGACGCCATGAACAGCGGGAACAGCAGGACTGCTTTTCCCATACGCCAATCCGGCTTTTTCCCCTTCCGGAACCAGACCAGGCCAGCCGCAAGCAGCATCATTGCCAGCATATACAGCAGAAGCCCACTGCCAGCATACTGCAACGCATTTCCCCAGCCGTTTTCCAGCCCTTTGCACAGGAGCACAAGCCCCAGCGGTACAATCGAAACCGCCTGTGTAAAGGGCGCAATCAGGAACATAATAAAATCCAGCAGGAGCATCGCGGCATCTCCTTCCTGTCCCTTCCAAAATTTCCCCAAAAGCACCGGCAGGCGGAGCTTTGCCACCTGCATAACACCGCTGCACCAGCGCCGCCGCTGTGTCAGTGAAACGCGGAAGGAAAGCGGCTGTTCGTCATACGTCACGGCGTCCCCTGCCCACCAGATGCGTTCGCCCAGTTCGGCACATTGGGAGGAAAACTCCGCATCTTCCGCAATCGTTGATGTGTTCCAGCCACCCAGACGCTCCAAAACGTTGCGGTGTACGGCAAAGCCTGTCCCGACCAGCTTTGCGGACAGCCCGCAGACCGCACGCGGATGGTTAAAGAACAGATGGAACAGATCAAAATAAATGCCATAGCATCCGCTGACCCAGCTGTCATACGGGTTTTTTGCAACCTGCCTTGCCTTTACGACCCTTGCGCCCGCATCAAATGCCTCATTCATATGTGTCAGGAAATCAGGCGCGGCATGGTTATCTGCATCAAATACGCAGAACACCTCATAGTCCTCTTTCATAAGCTGCTCCACCGCCTGATGGAGCGCGTCACCTTTACAGCCGACTGTCCCTGTGCATTGTATAATCTTCGCACCAGCCTGACGGGCGGCTTCTTCCGTGTGGTCAGTGCAGTTATTCGGTATGACATAAATATCGTAATATTCCGCTGGATAATCCTGTGCTTTCAGGCTTTCTACAAGCCCGCCAATGACAGCTTCCTCGTTCCGGCAGGCTGCCAGCACAGCCATTTTCCGCAGGCGTTTCGCCGGCGGGTATTTCTTTTCCTTACTGAAAGCAAAGCACGCAATACTTCCAAAGTACACGCTGACCAATTTCAGTACCAGTCCTGCAAAGCACGCAGCAGCCAAAAACATACTCATATCCCTCATGTCTTCTCCACCTTTCTTTTCAGACTAAAACCATGGAAATTCTTCTGCATTCTGTTCCGGCCAGCGTTAAACACCCTCCAACCTTTTACAAGAAGCATCGTCCCGCGGTCTTCTTCCTCTTTTTTATTACTTTAGCCTGTAATTTTTAAGCTAAATATGATAAAATCTTTAAGAAAATAGAAAGATAGGGATATTAAACATATCTTAAAAAATTCCCTCCTCATTTCTTAAGGAGGGTCGGTTACAATAAAATTGCAGACTGACGGAGGTGCAAAAATGTATAATATTTTGATTTGCGATGACGAAAAGGACATTGTATCCGCATTGTCAATTTACTTATCTACGGAAAACTACAAAATCTTCACAGCTTATACAGGGCGCGAGGCATTGGACGTTGTGGCACACAACGACATCCACCTGATTTTAATGGATATCATGATGCCACAGATGGACGGAATTTCTGCCACAGCGAAGCTCAGGGAAACCTGCAATATCCCGATTATACTGCTGACAGCAAAAAGCGAGGACAGCGATAAGATACTGGGGCTGAACATTGGCGCCGATGATTATATCACAAAGCCCTTCAATCCCATCGAAGTTCTGGCAAGGGTACGTTCCCAGCTGCGCCGGTACACCTCTTTGGGCGGCATGACGAAAAAAGCCTCCCATCTGGTCATCGGCGGAATAGACCTGGATGATGACGCAAAAATTGTTACCGTGGACGGGGAAGTTGTCAATCTGACACCCAGCGAATACAATATCCTGAAACTCCTGATGGAAAATCCCGGGCGCGTATTTTCCTCTGCCCAGATTTATGAACAGATCTGGAACGAGGACGCCTATGGCTCCGGCAGCGTTGTCGCAGTCCATATCCGCCATCTGCGGGAAAAAATCGAAATCAACCCCTCCGAACCGCATTACCTTAAGGTAGTCTGGGGGCTGGGGTATAAAATTGAAAAGGAGGCGAAGGAATGACAAAACTTACCCATAATCTGGGTATGAAGGCGGTTGCCTGTTTTCTGGTGATACTTTCAGGGCTGACCTCCATCATCAGCATCATAACCATCACTTTCGCAGGGGATTGTGGTTTTTATGCGGACCAGCCTGTCCCCTACGCCAAAACGGGTCAGTGTGCCGGAACCACATACCTCTATGCAGACCGCACGATGAGCTGGATTAACAGCGATGTATCCATCAGCACGCTGCAGGAACGTTTTGCGCCGGATAAAACAAATTTCCGTTTTGAGTTGTTCTCAAAGGACGGGTCGCAGCTTTTGTTTACCAATATTCCGCAAGACAGCGGCCCTCTTGTGCATATAATGGATTACCGTTTCTCACTGTACTATGATTTTCTGGGCTCAAAAACCGTAAATCTGGCGGAGGGCACAGCAAATCTTTTGGAAGATTCAGTCTACGAAATTACGTTTGACTCCAACCATGCTGTCATATACAGCGATACAGGGGAGGAAGGTACCCCGCTTTTAGATGAGCCTGTCCTCGTCACGATGCGCGCCTATGTAACCGACCCGCTGACGGTATCCGATGAATACTGGCTCAGCTACCGTTTTTACGGAGCAGCGGAAATGATGCACAACTGGGCAATCCTTTTCCTGCTGACAAGCCTGATTATTCTGGCGGGCAGCATGGTCTATCTGTTCTGCGCCGCAGGGCACCGCGAAGGCACAGACGAGATATTCCCCAATATGCAGGACAGGATACCGCTTGACCTCTATTTCTGTATAATGGGTACGCTTTTCAGCTTCTGCATATTCATTGGCGCGAATATGACTCTTTCCAATGTGGCAAATATCATGTTTGGTATTTTCCTCCTGATTGCCTTCGGAATACTGCTTCTGGCAACGCTGCTGACCTGCGCTACACGGCTGAAAATGGGCAAGTGGTGGCGGAATAGCATCGCTTACTGGGTGTTCCATTTCTGCTGGAAATTCTTCCTTGCACTATGCAGCACATTCCTTGACGTGGTCGCCGCTCTGCCAATGGTCTGGAAGGTTGCCGCGGCATGGCTTGCCGTATCCCTGTTCTACCTGACAGGGCCTGGCGTCGCGCTGATTTTGAACACCGTTTTGCTGTTCACATTCTGTTCTATTGCGTCCCAACTGCAAAAGCTGAAAAAAGCCGGGCAGAACCTTGCACGCGGGAACCTGGATTATAAAGTGGACACTGCCCATATGCTGCGTTCGTTCCGTCAGCATGGGGAAAACCTGAACAGCATTTCAAAGGGCTTTTCCATTGCGTTAAAACAAAAAATGAAAAGCGAGCGCATGAAAACGGAACTAATTACGAATGTTTCGCATGACATTAAAACCCCCCTGACCTCCATCATCAATTACGTTGACCTTCTGAAAAAAGAAGGGCTGGAAGGGCAGGCGGCGGAATATCTTGAGGTATTGGAACGCCAGTCGCACCGGCTGAAAAAGCTGACGGAGGATTTGGTAGAGGCCTCCAAAGCGTCTACAGGCAGCCTGACGGTGCATCTTGCGCCGACGGATATTGCCGAGCTGGTAAATCAGTCTGTCGCAGAATATGAAGAAAAATTGGAGGCAGCGGCATTGGAGGTCATTGTCAACCAGCCCGAAACCCCCATAATCGGCATGGTAGACGGCGGACTGACGTGGCGTGTATTAAGCAACCTCCTCAGCAACGCCTGCAAATATTCGCAGACCGGCACACGGGTGTATATTGACATAAAGAAATCGAGCGAAAATGTCATGATTTCCATGAAAAACATTTCACGTGACAAGCTGAATGTCCCTGCCGATGAACTGATGGAACGCTTTGTTCGCGGCGACAGCTCCCGTCATACGGAAGGCAGCGGTTTAGGGCTGAACATTGCCCGCTCCCTCGTGGAACTGCAAAAAGGTAAATTTTCGCTGGAAATCGAAGGCGATATGTTCAAGGCACAGGTACGCTTCCCTGCCGCAGAGGAAACGCCGCAGACAGAGGGCGCGAAAGCACCGGAAGAGCCAGAAGGCTTGGAATCTATGCCGAACCTGAAGCCTATGACCGAGCCGGGACAGGAATCGAAACAGGACAGCAGTGAAACAAATACTGCTGATGAATAGCACAGAACAGTCTGCATACAAAAAAGCGGGGAGCCTCAGATGAGGTTTCCCGCTTTTATCGTATTCATCTATCATTTGTCACAGGCTTCACCATGTATGCCGGTGCAGCTGCCCCTCCCGCAGCATACCGGGAAATCCCTGCTGGCGCAGCGCTTCGTAAATAACGATTGCCACAGAATTGGAGAGGTTCAGGCTGCGGGCAGCTTCCAGCATGGGGATACGGATAGATGTTTCCGCATACTCCATCAAAATCTCCTCCGGTATGCCCGCGCTTTCCTTGCCAAACACGATATAATCGTCCGGCGCAAAATCCGCGTCCGTATAAACCTGACGTGCTTTTGTAGTGGCCATCCACAGTTTTGCGTCTGCGTTCTTTTTCCGGAAGTCCTGAAAATCATCGTAATACCGGATATCCAGCAGTTTCCAGTAATCCAAACCTGCGCGCTTCAAATAGCGGTCGTCCACGGAGAACCCCAGCGGGCGTATCAGGTGGAGCGTGGAATTTGTCACCGCGCACGTTCTGGCGATATTTCCGGCGTTCTGCGGGATTTCCGGCTCAAGCAATACAATATGCATACGCCACGCCTCCTTTTTTAAGACCTCGGAGGCTCTGCCACCAAACCCCTGCAAGGGCATTCTGCCCTTGCAGGGGTGGCGGGGACAGCGTCCACGCGGTCTTTTAGCCTTTACCGTTTCGGAATCCCCTTGTATACAAAGCCCTTTTCTGCGTCAACCGTAATCAGCGCGTCATTCGGCACAAAGTCCACAACCTTCTGATTGCATACAATAACCGGGATATCCAGCGCGCTGCCTGCAATCTGCGCATGGCAGTCTACATTCTGGTCCATCGGCCCTACAATAATCGCAGACGCTTTCTGAATATACGGCATAAAGCTGTTGTCCGTTGCCGTTGTCACCAGAATATCGCCCTTCTGGAAGGTATGTTCCATGTCATCACGCACTTTTATAACGCGCGCGCGTCCGCTTGCTTTCTTCGTACCCGTGCCAGTACCCTTGCAGAGGATATCGCCCACAATATCCACGCGCAGCGTATTTGTCGCGCCGCTGACCCCAACAGGCATCCCCATTGCCAGCACGACCGTATCGCCATTATTTACCAGTCCGCTGCGCTCCGCAATCTTCATTACCGCATCAAATACACCGCCCTTCGGCAGGTCCCCTTCATAATGCAGGGATTTGCAGCCCCAAATCAGGTTCATCTGCCTCCAAGCACGTTCGTTCGGCGTACCAGCCACAATCGGGCAAACCGGCCGGTGCTTCGCAATCATACGCGCTGTAAAGCCGGACTGCGTTATCGTACAGATGCAGGCTGTATTCAGTTCCGCCGCCGTTGCGCATGCCGCAAGGCTGATAGCATTTGTAATATTCACTCGTTCCGGCTCTGTCTGGCTGTCCAGCTTCGTTCCATATTTCATGCTGCCCTCAGCCTTCTGTGCAATGCGCGCCATTGTAGCCACCGCCTCGACGGGATAATTGCCCATTGCGGTCTCTCCGGAAAGCATGATCGCATCGCTGCCGTCAAAAATAGCATTCGCAACGTCGTTTGCCTCGGCTCTTGTTGGGCGTGGGCTGTTTACCATGCTTTCCAGCATCTGTGTTGCTGTAATAACCGGCTTGCCCCAGCGGTTCGCCTTTGCAATCAGTATCTTCTGCACAAGAGGCACTTCCTCTGCCGGGATTTCCACACCCAAATCACCGCGGGCAACCATGATGCCGTCAGAAACCTCCAGAATGCTGTCGATGTTATCCACGCCCTCCTGGTTTTCAATTTTAGAAATAATCTGTATATTTTCGCCGCCGAAATCCTCCAGAATTCTGCGGATATTTGTTACGTCCGCAGCACGGCGGATAAAGGATGCCGCTACAATATCGAAACCATTTTCCACACCGAATTTCAAATCGGAAATATCCTTTTCCGTCAGGGAAGGCAGGTTCACTTTAATTCCCGGGATATTTACACCCTTATTGGAGCTCAAATTGCCGCCATTGACAACAACGCAGTGAATATCCTCCGCCTCAACGCTCTCCACCTGCAGCTCGATGAGCCCGTCATCCAAAAGCACGCGTGAGCCGCGCTGCAAGTCATTCGGCATATTCTTATAGGTAACGGAAACCATGTTCCTGTCGCCCTCTACTTCTTTCGTTGTCAAAGTAAACTTGTCGCCGACCTCCAGATGAATTTTTCCTTCGGCAAATGTCCGGATACGGATTTCCGGACCCTTCGTATCCAAAATCAGCGGAATTGGCGCATCCATTTCCTCGCGCGCCTGTTTCAGCTTCGCAATGGTTTCCCCATGGCTTTCATATGTTCCATGAGAAAAGTTAATTCTTGCCGCATCCAACCCGCTTTTAATCAGTTTTTTCATCGTTTCCACATCGTTGGTAGCAGGCCCCAGCGTGCAGACAATTTTCGTTCTGCGCATATGCATATTCCCTCCTTTTCGTATTCTTATAGAATACCCAGATCCTTAAATCGATAAAATCTTTACTACATCATAAATTTCCTTGTCCAGCGATTTCTTCATATCCAACGCCTCGAACAGGTCCAGCACCTCATACTGCCCCTTGTTATAAGCAATGACAATATTTTCCCTGCCTTCCAACAGGGCCTTTACCGCATGGTAGCCCATCATAGACGCATGCATTCTGTCTATTGCCGTAGGGCTGCCGCCTCTTTGCAGATGCCCTAGAATCGTTGCCCTTGTCTGGATGCCCGTAATCTCCTGTATATCCTTCGCCAGTTTCTGCGTGCCGCCAACACCTTCCGCCACAACAATCAGGTTGTGCCGCTTGCCTGTGCTTCTGTTTGCCAGAATCTGCTGGATAACCTCTTTACTGTCAATCGTGTCTTTTTCTTCCGGGAACATTACGTCCTCCGCGCCGCCGACCATGCCGCACCAAACGGCGATATAGCCCGCATCGCGCCCCATAACCTCTACTACGGAGCAGCGTTCATGCGAACTGGAGGTATCCCGCAGCTTATTCAGTGCATCCATCCCCGTATTGACAGCCGTATCAAACCCAATGGTGTATTCTGTGTTGTTCATATCCAGGTCGATTGTAGCAGGAATACCGACACAGTTCACGCCGCGTTTTGCCAGCTCCGCCATGCCGCGGTAGGAGCCGTCACCGCCAATGACAATCAGCGCGTCAAGGCTCAGGATTTTGTAAATCGCCGCCGCCTTGTCCAGGCCTTCCGGCGTCATCATCTCCGGGCAGCGTGCCGTATGCAGTATCGTGCCGCCAAGGTTCATCACGTTGGAGACATCTCTGCTGTACATCTCCTTGATTTCACCGTTAATCAGGCCGTTATAGCCCTTGCGGATACCGATTACATTCAGGTCGAAATAGCGTCCTGTTCTGACAACTGCGCGAATCGCCGCATTCATGCCCGGCGCGTCGCCGCCGCTTGTCAACACACCGATTTTTTTGATTTTCTTCTGTTCCTCCATGTCAAAACTCCTCCTTATTTTCATGATTATATCTGTTCAGCCAAAATATGAAGCTCCGCCTCTCTCTTTCAAAGAAAGAGAGAGGAAAGATTGTGCAGAACTGCGTTCTGTTAGAAAAAACGATTTCATGATTCCATATATATAAAAACATTCTCCCCAGCCCGCACAAATGGGTGGCTGGAAATAAAGTCGGGAGATAGCTCTTTTCAAAGGATTTGGGGAAGTATGGGGCAGAACCCCGAAAACTAATACTTCACCACAACATTTTTTTCGCCCAGCAAGCGCCCCAGTTCCTCCCTGAGCGCTTCGTCCCACGTCACCCAGAACTGCCGTTCCGCTTTCATTTTCTGCTTCGTCTCCTCCTGATAAATATATACGGGAATATCGCCTTTGTGTACCGCCAGAACCTCCTTAATCTGTGCAGCCGTTACCTTTTCTCCCGCTGCCATTTTCAGCCAGAGTGATTTCGGCGCATCTTCGCCGTCCAGTTCCAAAATTTCCGCCGAATCCGCAATCACATTCGCCTTGCCGTCCGCCGAAACATTCGCGCGCCCGCGCACCAGCAGCACTTCCTCATCTTTCAAATACATGCCGTACCGCTCAAACGCTTTCGGGAAAAACAGTGTTTCGATTGCACCATGGAAATCCTCCAGCATTACAATCGCCATTTTTTCGTTCTTTCTGGTATATTTTACGGAAACCCCCATAACCATGCCGCCGATGATGACTTTTTCCCCTTCCTCAATCCGGCTTTCCTCATCATCTTCCGTTTTCTGAAAACTGAGGCTGGTACAGCTGACTTTTCTGCCAAACCGTTCCTCATATCCCGCCAGAGGGTGCCCGCTGACATATATCCCCAGAACCTCACGCTCCATCGCAAGCCGTTCTTTCGGCAGAAATTCCTTCAGCTTCGGCAGATCATCTGTTTTCTGGAAACTGTTGTCCCCCGCAATATCGAACAGATTCATCTGTCCCTCAATGTTGTTCTTTTTTGCCTGTCCAATGCCGTCCATGATGCCTTTGTATACCGCCATGTACTGGCTGCGCAGTCCGCCCAGCGAATCCATAGCGCCCGCTTTTATCAGGCTTTCAATGCTCCGCTTATTCCATTCGCCGCCGTCCATGCGTCCGCAGAAATCTGTCATAGACTGGAACGGACCGTTTTTCTCCCGCTCCCGCACAAGCAAATCCACCGCGCCGCTCCCAACGTTTTTAATCGCGGAAAGCCCGAAGCGGATTTTTCCTTCCGAAACAGAAAACGGGCCAAATCCTTCATTTATATCCGGCGGCAGGAGGGCAATTCCCATCTTCTTACATTCCTCCACATAGCCGGAAACCTTATCCGCTTTATCCATCACGCTCGTCATGAGCGCGGCCATAAACTCAACGGGATAATAGCGTTTCAGCCATGCCGTCTGGTAGCCCACCACAGCGTAGCTGACAGAGTGGCTCTTATTGAAAGCATATTTTGCGAAATCCGTCATTTCATCGAATATTTTTTCCGCTTTTTCCGCAGGAATACCATTTTTCACGCAGCCGGGAATATCTTTTCCATCACCATAAACAAATATCTTCCGTTCCTCCGCCATCACAGAGGCTTTCTTTTTGCTCATCGCGCGGCGCACCGAGTCACTCCGCCCCAGGCTGTAACCCGCCAAATCCCGCACGATCTGCATGACCTGTTCCTGATAAATGATACAGCCGTAGGTATTTTCCAGTATCGGTTTCAGGCTTTCATGCGTATACTGTATTTTCCGCAATCCGTTCTTTACGGCACAGTAGGTCGGGATAAAATCCATCGGTCCCGGGCGGTATAGCGCGATTCCCGCAATCCAGTCCTCAAAATTTTTTGGCTGCAATTCCCGCAGGAACTGCTTCATCCCCGGGCTTTCCAGCTGGAATACGCCGTCCGTTTTCCCCTGGCTCACCATCTCATACACTGCCGGGTCGTCCATCGGCAGATTATCAATGTCCACCTTTATCCCATGGTTCCGCTCGATTTCCTCTATCGCGCCCCGAATGACCGTCAGTGTCCGCAAGCCAAGAAAGTCCATTTTCAGCAGCCCCAGCTTTTCCAAAAGCCCCGCCGCATACTGCGTATTGACCTGCCCGTCATTCGCACTCAGCGGCACAAAATCCATAACAGGAGCTTTGCAGATTACAACGCCCGCCGCATGTGTGGAGGAATGGCGCGGCAGTCCTTCCAGACGTTTAGATGTGTCAATCAGCCGTTTCGTGTCCTCCTCATTTTCGTAAGCCTCTTTCAAATCCGGATTCATTTCCATCGCCGCATCTATGGTGATATTCTGCCCCTGTATGCGGGGAATCATTTTGGAAATACGGTCCGCATCGGCATAGGGCATTGCCAACGCGCGCCCCACATCCTTGATAACCGCACGTGCCGCCATCGTACCGAATGTAATAATCTGCGCTACATGGTCCTCGCCATATTTTTCGATAACGTAGTCAATGACCTCCTGCCGCCTTTCGTAGCAGAAATCCACGTCAATATCCGGCATGCTCACGCGTTCCGGGTTCAAAAACCGCTCAAAAATCAGGCTGTATTTGATAGGGTCAATCGTTGTAATCGAAAGGCAGTAAGAAACCATACTGCCCGCCGCAGAACCGCGCCCCGGGCCTACGCTGATGCCATGGTCCTTCGCGTATTTGATAAAATCCCACACAATCAGGAAATAATCCACAAAGCCCATGTTTTGAATCGTGGCAAGCTCATATTCCAGACGTTCTTCCCATTCCGGCTCTGGCTCAGGGTAATGCCTGCGGAAGCCTTCGTAACAGAGTTCGCGCAGATAGCCCACAGCGTCTTTGCCCTCCGGCACGTCAAACTGCGGCAGCTTCAGCTCATGGAACGTGAACGTCACGTTGCAGCGTTCTGCAATTTTCGCCGTGTTCTCACACGCTTCCGGCGCATAGGAAAACAGCCCATACATTTCCTCAGGGCTTTTCACATAAAACTGCCCGCCCTCATAGCGCATCCTGTCCTCGTCCAGTATGGTTTTGCCTGTCTGAATACAAAGCAGAATGTCATGCGGCTCCGCATCCTCCTTGTAAATATAATGGCTGTCGTTTGTCGCAATCAACGGGATTCCCGTTTCTTTGCTCATGCGCAGCAAGGCGCTGTTAACCTGCTTCTGCTCCCTCATACCATGGTCCTGTAATTCCAGAAAGAAATTGCCTTCCCCGAAAATTTCAAGATATTCCAAAGCAGCTTCCTTCGCCTTTTCGTAGGAAACTGTAAGCACATTCCGCGCCACTTCCCCCGCAAGGCACGCGCTGGAAGCAATCAGCCCTTTATGGTATTTCCGCAGCAGTTCCTTGTCAATGCGCGGCTTGTAATAAAAGCCGTCCAAAAAGCCGTATGATGCCAGCTTAACCAGGTTCTGATAGCCTTCATTATTTTCCGCCAAAAGCACAAGGTGATAATAACCGCCGCCCTTGCCTTCCTTCACGAGCCGCGACCCCGACGCCACATAAACCTCACAGCCGATGATGGGCTTTATGCCCGCCTCCTGCGCCGCCTCGTAAAAATCAACCACTCCGTACATCGCGCCGTGGTCTGTAATGGCAATGCTGTCCATGCCGAGCTCCTTCGCCCGCGCCACAAGCTCCCTGATTTTTGCGGAGCCGTCCAAAAGGCTGTATTCCGTATGCACATGGAGGTGCGCAAACGGCTTATTTTCCAATATTTTCTCGTCCTGTTCCAAATCCGCACCTCCTTCATTTTTTCAGCTGGAATCTTTTTTCAATTACTAAGTATAGCATATTTTTTCCAGCAAACAAAGAAAATTTGCACAATTCCTGCCGCCAAAACAGAAAAACAAAACCGGAAATCCTCCTGATTTTCGGCATAATAACGAAAAAAAGTGCTGCTTTCGTCACAAAAACACACAAAAACACCCCCGTTTTCCGGGGGTGCAAACATATCAGAGCCTTCACATTTTTCAGGGTGCAGAACAAAGCCCTGAACACTTTCACTCTGTCATATCATATTGGTTCCGGACCGCCTCCGGCAGCTCCTCATACTGAACCTCTTTCCATTCCACAACGCCGCGGACCGGCATAAGCGTCAGGCAGAGAAAGGCGTCTTCCTTCAGTTCCCTTGTCGTTCCAAACGAAATATCTCTTCCCTTTCCATTCTCATCATAGGACAATAAGGTATACTTCAAATCCATTCCGCCGCTGAAATCAATCACGCCGCCGTCCGGCTCCATCAGCTCTAAAAAGCTGTTGTCAATCTGCGTATAATAGTATTTGCTGCCTGCTCCTGAAAGAAAAAACCCGCAGATACATACTGCTGCCAGAACGATAACGCCAATTCCGCCCAAAATTTTTTTCTTCATAAATAAAACCTCCTGTACCACGCCCCCTTGCCAAAAAATTATTCGTACCGCAATGCCTCAACAGGGTCTTTCTTCGCCGCTTTCCTTGCGGGGTAAAGCCCGAAGCCCAGCCCGACCACAGCCGAGAACGAAACCGCCATTGCCACGACTGTGGGCTTGACGACAACGCCAATCCCAAACGCCATGCCGCCCAGCGCAACAATGGATATACCCAGCGCCGTGCCTATCGCGCCGCCCGCCGCGGAAATCGCCGCTGCTTCAATCAGAAATTGTATCATGATATCCCGCGTCTGCGCGCCGAGGGCTTTCCGGATACCGATTTCCCTTGTTCTTTCCGTTACAGATACCAGCATAATGTTCATGATGCCGATGCCGCCGACAAGGAGCGAAATTGCCGCAATCGCCCCAACGACCATAGAAAGCCCGCCGAGCATGCTGTCAATCGATGCCATCTCTTCCATCGCGGAATTAATCCGCACTTCGTCCGTTGAACAGTTCTTCATCCTTGCAATATATGCAGTCACGCGGTTCTGTATTTTTGTCATATCCTTCTCGGAATCCATCACAAAATACAGGCTCCAGTTCCAGCTGTCCTCCGTAATCAGCGCGCCCTCCGGAATATAAGCATATTTCGGCCCGCTGCCCGCCATCATCTTCATCAGCGGGGAATCCGTATTTTCATAAATACCGATGATGAGATATTCCTCAGCTTCGCTGCCGCTGATTTTAATATTCACGGTCTTTCCAACGGCATTCTCCACACCAAAAAGCTCCATCGCCGTTCCTTGCTCCATCACGACATATTTCCGCTTGTTATAATGGTCCTGATCAGAAAGCATACGCCCGTGTTTAATCGTCAAGTCCTCCATCGCCGTCGGGTTTTCCGCCAGCGTTTCAATATAGATGTTCTCCATCTTCCTGCCCGCACGTGCTTCTGCGCTGTCCATATAGCGGAAACCAACGTATGTTACATCGTCGCCCATGGCCTCCCTGAATTTCTCCCGGTCCTCTATTTTAAAGTAATCATTTTCCGTAAAATAACCGTCCTCCGGCATGATATACACGCCCGCAAGCCCTGTGCCGATGTTTTCGTACTCCTGCGCGAACATGCTCCGCATGGTATCCCCCAGCGAAACAATGGCGATAACTGAGCCGATACCGATAATCATGCCCAGCATGGTCAGGAAAGAACGCATTTTGTTGACCTTGATGGAAAACAGCGCCAGCTTGATGTTTTCAAATATCATCCTTCCTTCACCACCTTTGCGTCGCTGATGACCTGCCCGTCCTGGAAGCGGACGATGCGCTTTGTATACTGCGCGATATCCTCCTCATGCGTGACAACAATGACCGTCGCGCCCTCGTCATTCAGGCTGGTAAAAAATTCCATGATTTCATGGGAAGCTTTCGTGTCCAGGTTACCCGTCGGTTCGTCCGCAAGGATAATTGCAGGGTCGTTTGCAAGCGCGCGCGCAATGGCAACCCTCTGCTTCTGGCCGCCGGAAAGCTCGTTCGGCATATGGTGGATTCTCTGCCCCAGCCCGACCTTTTCCAGCAGGGAGGCTGCCTTTTTCTTCCGCGCCTCCCCCTTCGTCCCTGCGTAAATCATCGGGATTTCCACGTTTTTCAGCGCGGAGGTCCTGGGTATCAGCTGGAACGCCTGAAACACAAAGCCGATTTTTTTATTGCGGATACGGGAAAGCTCATTTTCGTTCTGGTCCTCAATGCTGATGCCGTCCAAAAGGTACGTCCCGTCAAACCGTCTGTCCATGCAGCCCAGAATATTCATTAGCGTGGATTTGCCCGAGCCGGACTGCCCCATGATGGCGACATATTCGCCTTCTGTAATGCTCAGGTTGATATCCCGCAGGGCATGCACCTGTATCGCGCCAGTGTCATATGTTTTATGTAAATGTTCAATTTTTATAATCTCTTTCATTCACGCTCCCTCCTACTGCGGCATAACGCTCATGCCCTCTGCCAGCGAAAGGCTGGGGCTGAGAACGATGGTCTGGCCTTCTGTCAGTTCATCGCTGATGATTTCCGTATACAGGTCTGTTTCCAGCCCAAGTTCCACCGGCACAATATGAATCGTGTTGTCCTCGTTCACAACATAAACCACATTGCTGCCGTCCTCCAGTTCGCCGATGGCTTCAAAAGGAACTGTCAGCGCCTGTGACGCCTCCGCGATATGTATGGTTGCTCTTGCGGTAACGCCCGCGATCAACTTGTCGTTTTTCTCATTGATATTGATATAAACGGGAATAACACGTTCGCTTGCTGAGCCTTCCTTGAGTTCGCCCGTCGGGGAAATCCGCACGACCTCGCCCGCAACGCTTTCCTTACCCATGCTGTCCGTCGTAATGTCAGCCTTCTGCCCGATGCTGATTTTCCCAATATCATTCTCGCCGACCAGCACTTTCATTTGCAGGTTTTCAATGTTCTCAATGACGAACATCGGCTTGTCGTCTTCCGTTTCATCTGCGAAACGTCCGACCTTCGTGTTCACGCGCGTGACTGTGCCGTCAATTTTACTGCGAATCTGACAGTCTGCCAGCGTGCTGGACTGTATGCTGACTTCCTGATTCGCGTTGGAAATCGTCTGCTGCTCCGCCGCAGAGAGGGCGGCTTTTCCGTCCGCCGAAGGGATATTGTCCAGCTTCTGTTTCGCGTCGTCCAGCTCCTTCTGGCTTGCCGCGCCAATGTCAAACAACGCCTTTATGTCGTCATATTCCTTTTTCGCGTTGTCATATTCGACCTGTCTGTCCTCCAGTGTTTCCGCCTGCTGCTTCTGCAAAAGGGAAACATTGCCGCGTTTGAGGGAAAGCTCCTGTGAAATATCCGAACTGTCCAGCACTGCCAGCAGCTGGCCCGCCGTCACATGGTCGCCCTCCTTCACATACAACTCCTTTACCTCATAATGCAGACGGGAAACAACCTCCGTGCTTTCCGTCCCTTCCAGAACGGCGCGCAGCTTGAGTATTTCCTCCAAATCCTGTTTTTGGGTCAGGGCTGTGCTGACAGGCATCCCCAAATCATTGCCGCCGCTTTTTCCAGTGGCAATCTTCAGGCCGCCCAGTATGACCACCACTGCCGCCGCCCCTATGATGATCTTCTTTTTCTTTGATAATTTCATTTTTGCAACCTCCTCAGGTGTATTTTCTTGAGAACTATTATAATATGAAATTTGGAAGAAGTACGATACTCTTTCTTAATGTTTCTTTAATTTTTTATACAGATTTTTTAAGATGCAGAAACCGCATAATCCGGCCTCTCTCCAACTTCTCAACCGGTTCTATTCCTCCCACATAAAAAAGCCCTGGAAAATCAATTCCAGGAGCTTTTCCTTAATGGTAATCAGGGCTGTCCCTCTTTTCAACCGCTTAATAAAGCTGTTCAAAACTCTCGTAGTGGTCGCCCGTATAATAAATGTCCCCCTGATTGGAGAAAATAATACGCTCTGCGCCACGGAAACCACCTGCGTAATTCACATCACATTCCTTGTACGTCAGGCCGTCCTCTTCCGGCAGCAGCCCTTCATAGTTCCCAAAGCGGTCGCCGCCAATGCTCATGCCGTCCGCAACCTCCCAAAGATTGCCCTTTTTGCTGTCCCAGCCCAGTGCTTCCGCGTCCTTTTTCGTGATAAAATTCCCCGGCAGCTTTTCATAGGTATGTAAATAAAGCGCAACGTCCTCCGGCGAGGTATAGCTGCCATCCTCGGCAATTTCCTCTGCCGAATCCATGTCTGGCGCGTCTGTTTCGTCCTGCCCCTGGCTCTGTTCCTGCTGGGGCTGTGCAGGCAGGTTTTCCGCCGCCGTACCACAGCCGCCAAACAGCGTCATACAAAATACTAAAAACGCCGCCAAATAACTCATCCATCTTTTTTTCACTGTATTTTCCTCCTGTTTTTCATTCCACACGTCTAAAGGCACGCTTTTTTGCTCATTTCTGCCTGCCCGTCCAATATCCGAGGTCTGGGCTTTCTATAAAGGAAAACCGGCCATGAAGCTTTTCACAGCCGGTTCATTCTCTGCCTGTTGTCCCACAAATTAAGCCACTGCGGAAAATCTTTCGCCCTTGCGCGCAGGCTGTTCCTGTTTGGGTTCAGCCGCAGTCGTCGTGCGCGTTGTGCCGCCGGAAACATATGTTTTCCCACATTCCGGACAGATTGCCGTATGTATGGAAACACTCTGGTTGATTACGCGGCGTCCTTCCCGCTGCGCCTTTGCCTGTTCCCTCACAACGTGCTCCATCTCATGCCCCCGCACAGCCGCGCCGGCAGCCTCCGGTGCGATGTGTGCCGCCGTTTTGAAGGACACGCCCGGGTCGTCAGAGCCATCCTGATATTTGCGTTCCTTGCAGGTCTGACATTCTCCCTCCTGTGCCGCTTTCTGCACACCTTCCGCCCCAACAGGGTCTTTCTCCTGTCCTGGCAGCAATGCCTGTTGCTCCGCTTCAGGGTAATCTCTTTGTATCCTCATGCGGACTGCAAGCTCCGCCGGATCTGCGCCCTGCCGCAGCTTCTGCGCCGCATCTATGCCTTCCGGCGTATGGGGCGTAGGCGCACCAATCGGGCGTACCGGCTGCACAGGAGCCTTCGGCGTACCCGTAAGCTGAATCTTCATGCCGCCCTCTGCAGGCTGGGAAACCTGTTGTGCCGCTTTTGTGTCCTGCATCCCCTGATATTTCTGAACATAATTGTTATATGGATTGATTTTCGAAATACTACTGTTTGGCGTAATTCCTGAAATACCCATCATACTCTTTCACCTCTTATCCGCTGAAAATTACCAATTCCTATTTATTATTATATCGACTTTTTCCACAAAAACAATAGTTTTTCGCGGGATTTTATCCCTGCCTGGGAAATTTGTACATCTGTTCCTTTTCAAGAATGATGAATCGTTTGCCCTAACGTTTTTCTTCCCTGTATCCTTTATAAGATATCCGGAAATCATTTCCTGGGCAGGAATGGCTCAAAATTTAAGAAGCAGCATTTGATCAACAAAATGAAAGCCGACTCCTTCCAAAAGGACGAAGCCGGCCTTTATTTTGTTTTAATCACTCCTCCGGTTCGCAAGTGCCACCAGCCGCAACAGCTGCATCACCGCCGCGAACGCCGCAGCAACATACGTCATTGCCGCCGCACTCAGCACCTTTTTTGCCCCGCCGATTTCATCGGAATCTAAAAAATCATAGTCCTCCAGCAAGCGTATTGCTCTTGCGGAAGCATTAAATTCCACCGGCAGCGTAATCACCGTAAATGCCACCGAAAAACTGAAAAACAGTATCCCCAACGTCAGGAGCATATGCCCCGTATTCCCAGTAAATAAAAAGCCAATCAAAATCAGCGGCCACGACAGTTTGGAGCCAAAATTGGCTATCGGTACAAAAAAGCTCCGCAGCCCTAAAGCCGCATAGCCCACATCATGCTGTATGGCGTGTCCTGTTTCATGTGCCGCAACGCCCAAAGCCGCCACAGAATTGCTGTCATAAACATCCTGTGAAAGCCTCAGCGTCTTTGTACGAGGGTCATAGTGGTCTGTCAGGCTCCCTGCAACCCGCTCAATCCGCACATCGTAAATCCCCGCCCTTTGCAGCATGGCCTGCGCTACCTGTGCGCCGGTATAGCCGCGCCTGTTGCGGACGCGGGAAAATTTCTTAAATGTCCCTGAAACCTTCATCTGTGCATAAAAAGAAAATACCGCCGCAATCAAAACAAGAAAATACAAATTATCTCCATAATAAAACATCGGCAAATTTCATTCCTCCCTCCTGATGGTATTATGTGAGAAGGACGCCCTCTTTCATCTCATGCCCCCGCAAATACGCATCGGCAGACATACGCTTGCCGCCTCTTGCCTGCAATTCGCGTACCCAAAGCACACCGTCCCCGCATTTTACGGCAAACGCCTGCTTTGTGACCTCAACAATTTCCCCGAACTCTGCATCTGGAAACGCTCCATTTTCCGCCTCCGCTCGGAACAGCTTCAGCGGCTCCCCTTCATAAAGAGTATATGCACCGGGTCCCGGCGTCAGTCCGCGCATCAGGTTGATGATTTCCTGCCCGCCTTTCTCCCAGCTGATATGCCCTGTTTCCTTGTCAATCATAGGCGCGTATGTCGCATCTTCTTCCTTCTGCGGAATCCGCTGTATCATGCCGCTCTCCAGCCCTGCAATGGTTTCCAGCAAAAGAGACGCACCCGCCGCCGCCATTTTGTCGTGCAGCGTTTCAAAATTATCCTCCGGCGCAATCTCCACTTCCGTTTTCAGGAGCATATCGCCCGTGTCCATGCCTTTCGCCATAAACATGGTCGTAATTCCCGTAACCGTTTCCCCGTCAATAATCGCGCGCTGCATAGGCGCCGCTCCGCGGTATTTCGGCAGGAGCGAACCATGCACGTTGATACAGCCGTATTCCGGCATATTCAAAATTTCCTCCGGCAGTATCTGCCCAAAAGCCGTTACCGCAATCAGCTCCGCATTATATTTCCGCAGCTCCTCCACAAATTCCGGCGCTTTCACGCGTTCCGGCTGCAAAACAGCCAGACCATGCGCAAGCGCATATTCCTTTACCGGGGAAAACGCCAGCTTTTTGCCTCTGCCCTTCGGCTTGTCCGGCTGTGTTATCACCGCAAGCACCTCATGTTCTCGCAGAAGGGCTTCCAGCGAAGCGACAGCAAAATCCGGCGTGCCCATAAAAATCACTCTCATGCCAGCCCTCCTCACCGCGTCTTGATTTCTTCCAGTTCTTCCTCCGGAATCGCCTTGTCGATGTAGAGGATACCGTCCAGATGGTCAAGTTCATGGCAGAGAGCGACTGCCATCAGTTCCTCGCCCTCCACAATGATTTTTTCGCCCTTTCGGTTCAATGCCTCTACCTTCACATACTCCGGTCTGTCTACAACCGCAGACTCTCCCGGTATGCTCAGGCAGCCCTCATAATCCACCTGGGAGCCTCTCGTTTCCAAAATCACAGGGTTGATCAGCTCCACAAGCCCATCTCCTACGTCAATCGTTACGACCCGCTTCAAAATCCCCACCTGTGGCGCGGCAAGGCCAACGCCGTTTGCATCGTACATCGTTTCAGCCATATCGTCCAGCAGCATCAGTGTGCGCTCGTCAATCTCTTTTACCACCTTGCATTTCTTCCGCAAAATTTCGTCTGTACTCAGGCGAATTTCCCGCTTTGCCATGTGTTTTCCTCCCGTTATGCATTTCCTTCTCATCTTTATCAAATACTGCAATTCGTTTTTCAAGCCATCGCCGTCCATTCCTAAAAGGCTTAACGGTAAGTATACCACAAAAAAACATTTCCTACAACAAAAACAAAACCGAAAAATCTCCTTGCCGGAAACAAAAACGCCTAAACCGCAGGAAAAAAAGGAAGCCCAGAGTCCACTCCAAGCTTCCTTTCTGTCCGGATATTTTATCCGGTCAGGCCGTTATCAGCCCTGATTCTTTTCAGCCATCATTTTTTCCTGTGCTTCAATCATTTTCTTGACCATATAACCGCCAACATAACCATTCTGTGCGGAAGTCAGGTCGCCGTTATAGCCCTTCTTCAGAGGCACGCCGATTTCGTTTGCCACTTCATATTTGAACTGTTCCATTGCTGCCTTTGCCTCAGGTACGTTTACTTTGTTGCCAGTGCTGTTAGATGTTCCACTCATGTGAATAACCTCCTTCAATCCTGTTTCTCTCTAAATTTCTTTTGTTCAAAAAAATGTGTTGCTTTGTGGTGCACTAATAGTATGGCTGAATGCTTTTCGATTATGTTAGGAACTTCTTGCCACAGAATCTGCCGTTTTTTAGAAAAACGTTCTGTTCCTTCCCCAATATTTTCACACGAAAAAAGGACGGAAAACCGTCCTTTCTTTTTTGAGAAACTGTTGGTATAAAGGGACTGTTCTAAGCAGTTCGCTCCGCGAACCGTCCCAAAGGGGCTCTGCTGCGCAGCGCAGTGCTATGCTTTTCTGAAAAAACCATAAAAAGCCTTGGAACCCGCCCTTTTCCCCGAGCGGGCAGAGCCGCAGTTGGCGGCTTGAATATAGGCTTTTTAACGGCCTGAAATAGCAGTGCCCGTCCTTATTTCGCAAATATTTTATTTCAGGTTAAAGAATGCATCCAGGCCCAGATATTCCGCTGTATCCTCCAGCTCCTCCTCAATACGCAGCAGCTGGTTATACTTTGCAACGCGGTCTGTTCTTGCAGGTGCGCCGGTCTTAATCTGTCCCGCATTCACAGCCACAACAATATCCGCAATCGTCGCATCCTCTGTTTCGCCGCTTCTATGAGAAACAACAGCTGTCATTTTATTACGGTTCGCCAGCTGGATTGCGTTGAATGTTTCTGTCAGTGTGCCAATCTGGTTTACCTTAATCAAAATCGCATTGCCTGCTTTCAGGTCAATCCCTTTCTGCAGCCTTGTCGTATTTGTTACAAACAGGTCATCGCCAACCAGCTGCACTTTATCGCCCAGTTCCTTTGTCAGCAGCTGCCAGCCGTCCCAGTCTTCCTCAGCAAGGCCGTCTTCGATAGAAATGATGGGGTATTTTGCCGCAAGGGCTTTCCAGAATTCAACCATTTCTTCAGACGTACGCACGATTTCCCTGCCAGCCATTTTGCTTTCGCCGGGGAAGTGATATTTTCCGTCCTTTTCATCGTAAAGCTCTGTCGCCGCAGGGTCAAGCGCGATTTTGATATCCTCGCCCCATTTGTAGCCAGCCGCCGTAACAGCCTCCTGAATCAGGTCAATAACTGCATCTGCTGTCGGCAGGTCAGGTGCAAAGCCGCCCTCATCGCCAACTGCCGTAGAAAGCCCTTTATCTTTCAGGACTTTTTTCAGTTTGTGGTAAATCTCCGCGCACATTCTCAACGCTTCCTTGAAAGAAGCCGCGCCAACCGGCATAATCATAAACTCCTGCACATCAACCGTATTATCCGCGTGTTTGCCGCCGTTCATAATGTTCATCATAGGCACGGGCATAGTCTTTGCGTTAAAGCCGCCCAGATACTGGTAAAGGGGCATATCCACAGCCTCTGCCGCAGCCTTTGCCACCGCCATGGAAACGCCCAGAATCGCGTTTGCGCCCAGTTTTGCCTTGTTCGGTGTCCCGTCCAGCGCAATCATAGCCTGGTCAACAGCAACCTGGTCCAGAGCGTTCATGCCGATGATTTCGTCCGCGATAATATTATTTACATTATCCACAGCGTCTTGGACGCCTACGCCGTTGTAGCGTTCGCCGCCATCGCGCAGCTCCACAGCTTCAAATGCGCCCGTAGACGCACCGCTCGGCACTGCCGCACGCCCAACAATGCTTTCGTCTACAATTACCTCGACCTCGACTGTCGGGTTCCCTCTGGAATCCAGAATCTCTCTTGCGTAAACATCTGTAATTTCGTAATAGCCTTTCATATCCTGTTCCTCCTCTTAAAATATAGTACCTTTGCTTGACAAAGGGTATATCCCCCTGTCAAGCGAAGGTTCATTTGCTTTGCAATAAGCTTTCGCCCGTCATTTCCTTCGGCTTCGGCAAGCCCATCATCTCCAGCAGCGTCGGCGCAATATCCGCCAGCTTGCCGCCGTCCCGCAGGCCAATGCCGTCGCCCGCGTTCACCAATATAAACGGCACAGGGTTCGTGGTATGCGCCGTAAACGGTTCACCGCTTTCGTAATCAACCATCTGGTCGCTGTTGCCGTGGTCCGCACAGATAAACATTTGCCCTCCGACCTCCAGCAAAGCCTTCATCACCCTGCCAATGCAGGCATCGACAGCCTCGACAGCCTTCACAGCCGCCTCCATGATTCCGGTATGTCCTACCATATCAGAGTTAGCGTAGTTTACAATAATCAAATCGTATTCCTTCGACAAAAGCGCACGTACAAGCCCATCCGTCACGCCGGCCGCACTCATCTCCGGCTGCAAATCATACGTCGCTACTTTCGGCGACGGCACAAGCCATCTGTCCTCATTCGGATTTGGCTCCTCCACGCCGCCGTTGAAGAAAAACGTCACATGGGCGTATTTCTCTGTTTCTGCCGTTCTGAGCTGTTTCAGCCCAAGAAACGAAATATATTCCCCAAGCGTGTTTGTCAGCCGCTGGGGCTTAAACGCAACCGTTTTATTGGGTATCGTCACATCATATTCTGTGAAGCAAATCATCTTCAGGTCCTGTACAGCCTTTTCTCGCACAAAACCGTCAAAATCCGGGTCGCAAAGGCTCCTTGTAATTTCCCTTGCCCTGTCCGGACGGAAATTGAAGCAGACAACAGCGTCATGGTCGTTGATTTTGCCCAACGCCCTGCCATCTTCGTCCACAATCACAGTCGGCAGTACAAATTCATCTGTCACACCTTTTTCGTAAGATGCGCGGACTGCGCTGACAGCGTCCGTTGCCGTTGTCCCGCGCCCCAGCGTCATAGCATTATACGCCTCCTGCACGCGTTCCCAGCGTTTGTCACGGTCCATGGCGTAATAACGTCCCGCAACCGTTGCGATCTTCCCGATGCCGGTTTCCCGAAGCTTTTCCTCCAGCTGCGCCGTATAATCTGCGCCGGAGGAAGGCGGCGTATCCCTGCCGTCCAGGAACACATGGACAAAAACCTTTTCCAATCCCGCGCGTTTCGCCAGCCGCAAAAAGGCATACAGATGTGTATTATGGCTGTGTACGCCGCCATCGGAAAGCAGGCCGCAGAAATGCAGTGCGGAATTATTTTTCCGACAATGCTCCACAGCCGCCAGAAGCTCAGGGTTTTCATAGAAATCCCCGTCCTCAATGGCTTTCGTGATGCGGGTCAGTTCCTGATAAACAATACGGCCCGCGCCGATATTCAGGTGGCCGACCTCGGAATTGCCCATCTGGCCCTCCGGCAGGCCGACAGCGCGGCCGCTGGCGTAGCCTTTTACGCTGGGGTATTTTTTCAGTATCCCGTCCAGCACAGGGGTATCTGCCTGTTTAATGGCGTTGCCGTCTGTTTTATCATTGATGCCGAAGCCGTCCAATATCATCAAAACTGTCGTTTTCTTTTCCATTTCTGGCCTCCTTAAAATCCTTGAGGGTTTCACCCTCAAACTCCCACAAGGGAGTTCCTCCCTTGACCCATTTGCCATCGCATTTCATGCGATGGGGCACATACAAGGGAGTTTCAAATCTTATCTTCGGAAAACGTAGTTTTCCATAGTAAAGTTCTTTGCCCCGCTTTCTCCGAAAGAAAGCGGGCGGGGTATGGGGCAGAGCCCCATAGCTTTTCAAGGGACAGCGTCCCTTGCAGGGGATTTGGGGACGGCGCCCCCAGAGCCTTAATAATGCACAATGCTCACAAATTCTTCTTTCAGGCTTGCACCGCCAACCAGCCCGCCGTCAATGTCCGCCATTGCGAACAGCTCCGCCGCGTTCTTCGCATTCACACTGCCGCCGTACTGTACCCGCATCTGTTCCGCCGTTTCCTTGCCGTACATTTCCGTCAGCACCTCGCGGATAGCATGGCAGACCTCCTGTGCCTGCTCCGAAGTCGCTGTTTTACCCGTACCAATTGCCCAAATCGGCTCATATGCTACAACAACCTTTGCCGCATCTGCCGCAGAAACGCCCAAAAGCCCACATTTCACCTGCATACGCACCCATTCAATCGTAATGCCGGCTTCACGCTGTTCCAGCGTTTCCCCGCAGCACATGATAGGCACAAGCCCTGCCGCCAAAGCCTTTTTTACTTTTTTATTCACTGTTTCGTCTGTTTCACCAAAATACTGCCGCCGTTCCGAATGTCCCAAAACAACATATTCTACGCCCATTTCCTTCAGCATAAGCGCAGAAACCTCTCCGGTAAACGCGCCGCTGTCCTCAAAGTGCATATTCTCCGCACCAACGCCGATGCCGCTGCCCCTCAATTCCTCCAAAACAGGATACAAGTCCACAAAAGGCACGCAGAAAACGACTTCCGCCTCATTGGATGCAGCTTTCTCCTTTATCATTCTGCAAAACTCTGCCGCTTCCTTCGGCGTTTTATTCATTTTCCAGTTCCCGGCTATAATTTTCTTCCTCATGGTTCCCCATCCTTCCTTATTTATCGTCAACTGCCGCTACGCCGGGCAGTTCCTTTCCTTCCAAAAATTCCAAAGACGCGCCGCCGCCCGTAGAAATATGGGACATTTTTTCGCCATAACCCATCTGGTTGACCGCCGCCGCAGAATCGCCGCCGCCGATAATTGTTGTCGCGTTGATTGCCGCCATTGCTTCCGCAACCGCCTTTGTGCCTCCCGCGAAATTCTCAAATTCAAATACGCCCATCGGCCCGTTCCAAACGACCGTTTTCGCGCCCTTAATCGCATCCGCAAACAGTTCCCTCGTTTTTTCGCCAATATCCAGACCCATCCAGCCATCGGGAATTTCGCCCGCCGTTACGGTCTTATATTCCGTATCATTCTTAAATTCCTTCGCGATTACTGTATCCACAGGCGTCAGGAAACGCACGCCCTTCTCTTTTGCCTGTTTCATCATGTCCAGCGCGTAAGGGATTTTGTCCTCCTCCAGCAGGGACGTGCCGATTTTGCCGCCCTCCGCCGCAGAAAATGTATACGCCATACCGCCGCCGATGATAAGCGTATCCACCTTTTCCAACAGGTTGCGGATTACATTGATTTTATCGGAAACCTTCGAGCCGCCCAAAATGGCAACAAACGGGCGTTCCGGATTATTTACGGCATTGCCGAGGAACGCAATTTCCTTTTCCATCAGGTAGCCGACCGCAGATTCCTGTACAAACGCCGTCACGCCGACTGTGGAGCAATGCGCGCGGTGGCTGCTGCCGAACGCGTCATTGACAAAAATATCCGCCAGAGAAGCCAGTTCTTTGCTGAAGGTTTCTTCGTTTTTCGTTTCTTCCTTGCGGTAGCGTGTGTTTTCCAGCAGAACAACGTCACCGTCCTGCATTTTCGCCACAGCCGCCCTGGCGTTTTCGCCTACGACTGTATCGTCCTTCGCAAAAACTACATCTTTTCCCAAAAGCCCGGAAAGCCGCTTTGCAACAGGCGCAAGTGAAAGTTCCGGCTTCGGTTCGCCCTTGGGTTTGCCCATATGGGAGCATAGGATAACTTTCGCACCATCATCCACCAATTTTTGAATGGTCGGCAGGGCTGCCGTTATCCTGTTTTCGTCTGTGATTACACCGTCCTGCAAAGGTACGTTAAAATCGCACCGGAGCAACACCCGCTTCCCTTTTACCTGCAAATCGTCTACTGTCTTTTTATTCAGCATCTGCAATTCTCCTTCCTTATATTAGAACCGTAAGACCTTGTGGCACTGCCTTCCATTCCTGCGAAAACCGCGGGACGCTGTCCCACCCCCTGCAAGCCCGAATCAGTACTTTGCTTCGCAAAACCACGCTGCATGCCCTGATTTCTTTCCAGTACCTTATGAAAAGGGGCTGCCTTCATACTTTACTGCCTGACGCATAGCATGTGTCTGACACGAAGAACCTGTCCGTAAATTATTTACGGATAAGTTCTAAAAATAATGATTCTCCCGCAAAACACAGTTTTGCAGCAAATGGGTCAAGGGCTGAAAGCCCTTGCAGGGTTTGGGGCAAAGCCCCAAGGTCTTAATCTTTTTTATTTCCCTGCCAAATGCAGCATCTCCAGCGCGGCGCCCTCGTCCGTAACAAAAATCCCGCTCGAAATACTGTGGCTGACCGCCATCAGGCTCTCCGCCTTCCGCCTGCCGCCCGCCATTACAATGACGCATTCAGCATTTTGAATCTCATTGAAGTCAATGCCAATAGAACACGTTTCATAAACAATATTCCCTTTTGCATCGAAATAATAACCGCAGGCCTCCGCAACCGCGCCGTCCCGCTGCAGCTGTCCGCATATGCCCGCGTCCAGCCTCCGCCGCTCGGCCATTTCCAGTGCGTTGCCAACGCCCAAAAGCAGAATATCCGCCTGTTTCATTTCCTCTATCGTTTCCGCAACCTCCGGGTCCTGCTTCATTTCTTCCAGCACATGCGCGCTCAGGTTATCCGGCAAATGCAGCATGCGGTAATCCGAAAGCAGCTTTTCCGCCAGCTTCGCCGCCAGCGTATCCGCCTGCAATTCCAGTTTCCGCCCAACACTGCCCCGCGCCGGCAGCACCATTCGCGCCATCCGGGAGGTCATTTCCGGTACTGCCTGTACCAGCTCCGCCATTGTTGACCCTCCCGTAATCGCAATTCTTCGCTCCTCCGCCGCATTTTCCAGCAGAGCCTTTGCTGCAAGCTGGCCCATTTCTTTTTTCGCCCGCTCGCTGTCATCACTGTCGCCCTGTGCAATATATACTTTTCTTGCGCCCAGCGCGCTTCCCAGCCGTTCTTCCAGCACAGAAAGCCCTGTCAGCGCGGAAAATACTTCTTCCAGCCCCCGCAGAACATCCGTTCCGGCTTCTGTCAGGCTCATGCCGATTTTCGACACTTTCACCAGCTCCTGCGCGCTGAGCCGTTCAATCTCGCTGCGCACTGTCCGCTCCGTCATTCCCAGGGAACAGACCACCAGCCGCCGCCCGCAGGGCTGCAGGAGCCGTATTGTTTTCAATACCCGGTAGCGTTTGATAAATTCCTCCGTCAAATCCGGTGCAATTTTCTTCAGTAGCTGCAATTTTCGTTCCACTTGTTACCCACCTATTCTGGCTGTATTTTGTCCCTATTATGCGCTTTTTGTCCCATTAACGGTAAAAAAAGATATTCCATCATGGCTGTTGGCTGAAGAAAACAATGCGCTTTCTTCAGCCAAACCGCCTTATGGGGCGCAGACCCAGCCGCGCCCCTTTTTTCCTTTGCCGCAGATTAAACCTGTTCTACTTTTACGGAATCATCTACATCGCTGTCTGTGCAGCAGCATTCGCCATTATCCTCGCAGAACTCGTCCTCCATATCATCCCAGTCATAATCCCAGTCTTCATCGAAATCATCGTCCATGCGCGTTTTCAACAGATAAATCACGCCTGCCGTAACCGCAATCATGACTGCCGCAACGATTGCAATAACCGCGAACAGTGTCTTTTTGTCTGTTTCGTCTTTCAGCACAACAATACGTTCCTTCAGGTCGTCAAACCCGGGCCTTACTTCAAAACATTTTTTCATAACCGCATCTCTCCTTAAAAATTTATGGTTTGCTGTTCCTCTCGCTAAATTTTCTGCGCAGGAATTCTTTATTTTTGCGCATTTCGCTGTATTCATAATATGCCTTTTTCAGAATCTGGCGTTCATCGTTGAATTTCAGCAGATGATAGGCCTCGTGGAATTTATAAAATCCGGCGTCAGCAAAGTATTCCTCGCTTTGAGGTTTGCAGTAAAAGGAATTCGCGCTCATCAAATACCAGTGTACCGTTTTGCTGACGGTGTCCTCGCTTCCCTTAAAGGTATACTGCGTCTTTCCAACGTATTTAATAATCTCACCCGTCGCGCCGGATTCCTCCTTTACCTCGCGCAAAGCCGTCTGCCGGTAGGTTTCATTTTCCTCCACTGTGCCTTTGGGCAGTACCCAGCCCATATATCTGCCATTTTGATTCTTATACAGCAGAAGGATCTTCCACTTGTATATCACGACGCCGCCGCAGCTGACTGCTTCTATCATCGCATTCCCTCCGCCTGTTCCATTTTCTTCATTTTTCTGCATTGTTAATAGTATACCGCTTTTTGAAATTTATTTCAAGTCTTTTGCCGTTTTGCGCTGCCTATTTTTGTAAGCGGACGTTTTGAACTTTCCTGCCTGAAACATAGTGTACCCTTTTTCCCGAAAAAAAGCAGCTCGTATGTATATAGATATATTCCAAAAACAAAAAGCCCCGTTTCCCGGGGCTAATCAGAAGCGGATGACGGGAATCGAACCGTATCAAACAAGATAACGAAAAAGTATCAGAAACTATCAAATCTTCGGGAATGGTACATTTCCGCCATTTTTCGAAAGAAACGCAATCTGCACATAAAAAAGACCGGGTATCCGCCCAGCCTTAATTTTTTTTGGCGCATAGTACGCGCCTGTATGGAGATGAGGGGAATCGAACCCCTGTCCGAAAACCCATCTGCAAGAACCTCTCCCATCACAGTCAGTCTTTTCTCATTCCCTCGTCACGCCGCCGAATGACAGGCTGCGTGCCTCAGTAGCTTCATGAGTCTTTTCCTGCCGCAAAGCTTAAGCAGAAAAGTGCCCCGCTGAGTCGACGCCGGGCTCTCCAGCTGCGGGAAGCCGGAGTCCGACGGCTGCCGTTAATCAGGCAGCGAGTAATTCTCTATTGTTGTCGTTTCTTTTTAGAAAGTTTTCCGGCTTGTTGACGCGGTTAACCGGCCCGCGGATGGCTGTCCCTGTTTTCAAGATCCCCGTCGAAACCATTACATCCCCAGAATGCCCTGCTCCGTTACAGCGTAAGGTTTCGGATTTTGAAATCCTTTTCCGCCTGACGGCGCATATCGTTTTTAGCAATGGTATCGCGCTTGTCATAGAGCTTTTTGCCCTTTGCCAGTGCAATATCCATTTTTACCAGACTGCGGTCAAAATAAACCTTGAGCGGCACAATTGTGTACCCCGCCGCCTGGCTTTCGTGCGCTAGTTTGCGTATCTCGCTCTTGTGCAGCAAAAGCCGCCTCGGGCGCAGGGGGTCTTTATTGAAGATATTCCCCTGTTCATACGGGCTGATATGCATGTTATAGACGAAAGCCTCGCCGTTTTCCATACGGATAAAGCTCTCCTTCAGGCTGCATTTGCCTGCCCGCAGGCTTTTTACCTCTGTTCCGGCAAGCGAAAGCCCTGCCTGTATGGTTTCTTCTATGAAATAATCATGATACGCTTTTTTGTTCTGCGCAATCAGTTTTGTCCCTTTGCCCTTTGCCATACAAGCCACCGCCTTTCCGCCGCATTTTTTGTATCCTAAAACAGTATATCACAATTTTCCAAAAATGCAAATGACGTTTCTGTTACAAAATATTTCTTTCTTTGCAAAAAGCTATTTACCATACATAAAATATGATGTATAATCAATTTATGGTGCATATCGTCTGTCAGGCAGTGCCGTCATAAGTCATGTATACATATTTTCGAGCATAATTGGGTCGGATTTCAGGCAAAAATTCGCAGGCGTACAATGTGGCGCACCGGAGCCGTCAGATGGGCGGTATGGCAAGAATTTTTAACGAAAAAGCCCACAAAATTTGCCGGAAAGGCGTGTGCAGACACTTGTGACGATACTGCCCATGTTCCCGGAAACGAGGTATTGCCAATGAGCTTCGCAGAAAAATTACGCTCTCTCCGCAAGGAATATAACATTTCTCAAAAGACGCTGGCTGCAAAGCTGGGGTTTAATTACACGACCATTTCCAACTACGAAAGCGGGCGGAATGAACCGAATATTTCCACGCTCATCCGTATTGCCGATATTTTCGATGTTTCGCTGGACGAACTGACAGACCGCCAATGGCACGCCCACCGGGAGGTCCGCAAGATATTACAGGACCTTTGCGCGGCAGATGAGCTTTGGCGGAAATAGTGTCTGGGAAGCCATGCCAGCGTGTCAAAAAAGGCTCAGGCTACGGCAACGCCGTGCTATGCCCGCTATACGAAGCCTTTTTCGAGGGACTGCCGGTATAATGGGACTCATTCTAAGTCGTTCGCTTTGCGAACCAGACCAAAGTTCTGCCTTGACACAAAAACAGATACGAAAGCTGGTTTTTTGACAGTCTGGTCAGGCTTCTTTACAGTATCTCCCGTTCGGCGGAAACCAATTCCGCTTCTGTGTTGTTCTCCATAAAATCCAGTATATTCCGAAGCATTTCGTCCGCGTGGCGCGTTTCATTCGTCACGCAGGCGAAGCCAATCACAAACATTTTGTGCTCCTCCTGCCGGCCTACTTCCGCCACAGCGGCGTTGAATTTATGACGCGTCCGCTCAATCAGGCTTTTTACCACCATGCGTTTCTCTTTCAGGTTCGTCACCCATTCCGCCCGAAAGGTCGCCTCACATATGCCGATTACCATGGTTTTATCCCTCCTCAAACAGCGAAAGCTGCACCGGTTCCAGCCCGCGCCTTGCAGCCAGATCCCTGTCGATGGCACGCTGGTAATTGGAATACAGCCCGTATTTTCGCCGCACCCGCGCAATTATTTCCCAAACAGGCACGCGGTAGCCTTTCAGCCCGCCCCGCAGATAAAGCGGCAGCAGTTTTCTGTATTTTTCCGGATATTCCCGTTCCATAAAATCCAGAAAGACCTCCCGCGTCTGTCCGCGCAGATTCAGCAGGGCAGTCAGCACCCATTCCACACCAGCCGATTTTGCCGCCGCAAATACCGCTTCAATGTTCTCCTCCCCGTCCGTCAGGAACGGAATAACAGGCATCATGTGTACAGATGTGTGTACCTTCGTTTTGCGGAACGCTCCCAGCATTTCCATGCGCCGCGCGGAGGACGCCGCCCCCGGCTCCAGTTTTCGGCGAATATCCTCGTCCATGGTTGTCACCGTCGAAGCCACATTCACAAACGCCAGACGAGACAGCTCGTCCAGAAGGTCAAAATCCCGCAGTATCAGGTCGGACTTTGTGGAAAGTATAACCGGATTTTTATATTTTATCATCAGCCGCAGGATTTCCGGCATCTGCTTTTCGCGCGCTTCACAGGGCTGGTAGCTGTCCGTCACGCCGCCAAGATTGACGACCGTTCCATCCCAGCGAGGGCTGCGCAGCTGTTTTTCCAGCATTTCCGCGATATTCGTTTTCACAAATACCCGCCTCGCAAAATCCTTTTCCTCCAAATACGCATGGGAATAGCGCGCAAAGCAGTATTTGCAGTCATGCGTGCAGCCCCGATAGACGTTCAGGTCCCAGTGGTAGGGAAAACGCCCTTTTACACGGCTGCATGCCGTTCTGCATTCCATCGGAATACAATCCATGTCCCCGCCCCCAAATCATTACCGCGCCGAAAGCTCTGCCAGTTTCTGCCGCAGGGCTTCATAGGCCTCCGCCGCGTCCGTCAGCTCCAGCACACATGCCTCCATCGGGCACATGCCCGTCCCCGCACGGTTGATGATATAGGGCGTTTCCTCCCCACAGGAAAAGGGGATACCGCATTTTTCCAGAACTTCTCTGGCGTGGGTGCTGAGTATGCCGGCATAAACACCTGCCGCGCCGCCCTTTTCCAGCAGGAAAGCTGCCGCCCTGCCGATAACCCTGTCTGCAACGGATGCCCCTTCCAAAGCCGAGGCGTCGCGTTCCAGCAACTCCATCATCGGAGCAATGCCTTTTTTTTCCGATGTCACCAGCCGACCGTCAGAAAGCACCGCCGCAAAGGTAGTTCCCTGCTGCAACGCGTGGATCGCGCGGGATAAGTGTTGGTGTTCCATAAGATGCCTCCTTACTGTTCGTGTTACTTTCGGGTTTCGCAAGCCACAAACACCTTAAACTTCCCGAACCCGTTTCTTCCTTATTTTTTCAAAAGAAACAAAAAACCGGTCTTGAATTTTTCAAAACCGGCTTTTGCCTGAAGCGCGAGACGAGATTCGAACTCGCGACCCTCGCCTTGGCAAGGCGATGCTCTACCACTGAGCCACTCGCGCTTATTTCATTGTAGGGATAGTCTACTAAAAATTTTTAGATTTGTCAAGCCATACTTTTTCATGTTTTCAAAAAAATACAAGCTTGAAAATTTTCAGCCTAATCCATACGCCCCGGCAATCTCCCGAAAACTGCTCTTCCAGCGCAGTTCTCCCGTTTCCGTCCAGATATACGGGTGTATCCCGCCGTTTTCGTCCTCCGTCAGCAGCACAAGCCCCTCCGTATCCGAAAGATAAAAACCGCCGTTCTGCCAGCTGTCCCCCAGTGCAGACTTTATTTTCTCCAAAGACCCCGCCGTCAGCAGGTGCGAAAGCGAAACTTCCTTCTGTCCCTTCAGGTCGATATTTTTTGTGCGGCAGAATGGTACGCCGTCCTTTTCCCCGTTCCAGCAAAAGGAAATGAAGTCCTTCGTCAGAAAATCAGTCCCCGCATCCAGCCGGAACGTCCCGTCCGCGTCCGTCGTGTCCAGATAGCCCGCCCCCAGCGTGCGCATCTCCTCCGCGAGAGCTTCATTCAGGCTTTTCTCAAAATTCGCATCGTTCAAGCCGACAATCACAGGCGTTTCCAGCATGTATGCTCTGCCGCCTTTTTTGCCCTCCATGCAGCGGACTGCGGCGGAAGGCATCGCGGGGTCGCCTGTTTTCAGCGTAACCTGCCTGCTTTCATTATTCCAAATCACATCCGCGCCAAAATACTCCGAAAGCCGCCCGCTGTCAATATACAGGCAGCCGTTAATCATTTCCGCAGGCTCCGGCAGTGTAATTTCGTAGCCGTTCAACGTGCCGGCTTCCTCCCCGGGGAACAGCGTCAGCAGGCGCCCAAAACAGGAAACGGTTGCCTTGCGGCTTTCCCGCTCCCATGTCACAGAGCCGCCCAGGCCTTCTGTCACATTCCGCAGGGGAAGGAGCAGCTTTTTCTCATCGTCATAATACAGCGGGATGTTCTCCATGCTGCCAAGCGTTTTTGTTTCGCCTGTTTCCGGCTGCCCCGTCACAGTTTTCGGCACATCTGCAACCTCCATTTCCAGCTCGCGCTGCTGTGTCAGCTTCATGGAAATGCCCATCGCCCCCGCCATCAATATCGCACCGGCAAAAACAATTGCCGCCAGTTTTTTCATGCTCATATCTTTCCTTCCCTTCTGTCGCACTGGAAAGCATATCACATTTTTTGGCGAAATTCAACAAATAAATTTACGGCGGAAGGGCGATGCCTGCTGAAACTGGCGTATCCGCCAGATGCCCATGCCCCAGAGACAGAACTCTAGAACAGCAAAACAGATCCAGTATGCACCGTCTTTTTCCAGCAGAAAAAAATTATACAGCGCATGGAGCAGATACGGCACGGCAAACGCCAGAAAAAGCTGGACGGCACGGCTGCCCATGCCGAATTTCGCGCGTCCAAGGTGGTAGCCCATCTGTACGCCAAACAGCCCATGTCCCGGCACAGAGAGCGCCGCCCGTACCAGAGCCGTTTCGTAACCTCCCAGCACAGGATGCGTTACATAGACGATATTTTCGACCCATGCAAAACCGAGCGAAAGGAATACCGCATACACAATGCCGTCAAGAGGCTCATTAAAGTTGCAGTTCAGCCATGTGAGGAAGAACAGGAACAGGAATTTTACGCCCTCCTCGACACCGGCAGAGCTGAGGAAAGCCGTATACAGGGGTGTTTCCTCATGCGGGAAACGCCATTCCAGCCAACGCCCCAGCGGGTAAATGACTGCCGCAGTATAAAGACCGAACAGCAGGCCAAGCAGGAGCATACGCCACGGCTCCTTTTCATATTTATCCTTCACATACATAAAAAACAGACCTGCCGCCGCAGGGGCGGCTGCCAGTTCGACCAGCATGCAATTCCCCCTTTTCCGAAAGATTAAGAACCTATCCGTAAATTATCTGCGCACATCCTGCTTCATCTTATTTACGGATAAGTTCTAAGGCCAGGGAGGCTCTGCCGTCCCCTGCCCTAAATTTTATCCCAGCGCATTTCATGTGCCTTTGAATCTACTTTCCCCCGAATCCCCAAAACTATAACCCCAGTCAGCACCTTCTCCACGTAAAAACAGCGTCCCCCATTCCCGGGAAACGCTGTCCGCTCTTTCATTATTCTGCTGCTTCTTCTTCCTCATCGTCAATGATGACAACCATGCCGCCGAGCCGTCTGTTCAGCTCTTTTCTTGTAATCTTGATGATGTTGGGCGCAACGCCGTCCGGCTGCTCCTCAATGAAATATGCTTCTTCCTTGTCGCAGTCGTTCTCATCCAGCCAGCCGCTGAAATAGGAAATCACAGAACGCATGATTTCTACGCTGTGGCCCCAGTAATCCAGGTCAAGGAATACCATACGGTTTTTCTCGCCGTTTTTGGAAAATTTACGGCTCTTGTAAATCATGGTAAACAGCCGGCGTTCCTCACCCTTATAAGTAAAATAAATCGCCATTTCATTGCTTTCGCCGAAGCGGTTCTCATAACGGTTTACCTTGGCTTCCGGGTCGAAATATTTCAGCACAAACTGATAAATCTGCTCCAATTCAATTTCTTTCGTAATGTAGCCATGGGTTTTTGCAGTCATGGAAATTCCTCCTCATAAATGATATGTCTGTATTTTTCCTTGTATGGATTTGTTTGTACGCAAACAAATATATCTGATTGCATTATACAGTAACGCCCGCCGCTTTACAAGAGGGTTGCCGCAAATGAAACAGAAAATTTACGGTCTTTTTTTTGTTCAATTTTCAGTCTGCGCGGACATTCTGGCAAGCATTTTTTCCACCAGTTCACCACTGCGCTTTGCGGCAATTTTGCTGAACTGCCCGTAATCCATTTCCACCTCTTCATTTGCATCGTCAGAAATCGCACGGATTACGACGAACGGCGTGCCGTTCAGCCAGCAGGCGTGCGCGATTGCCGCGCCCTCCATCTCGGCACAGTCGCCCTGCACAATACTGCGGATACGTTCCTTGCCCGCCTTTGTGCCGATAAACTGGTCGCCGCTGGCAACGCGTCCCACGACCACCTGATATTCCTCGTCCGACTCGGCGGCTGCCTCCTGTGCAAGCCGAATCAACCCCGCATCTGCCGGAAAATAACTTTCCGACAATCGGGGAATCGTGGCGACAGGGTCACCCAAAGCAGAAGTGTCCATGTCATGCTGCACAGCGTCTGCGGAAATCAGGATATCGCCGATGTGCAGACCGTCCATCAGGCCGCCTGCCACACCTGTGTTAATCACACAGTCCACATCGAAGCGGTCAATCATCGCCTGCGTGCAGACAGCCGCGTTCACCTTACCGATGCCGCTCACCACCAGCACGATGTTATTTCCGCCATAGCTGCCATGGAAATATTCCAACCCTGCGGCTTTTACCGTTGTAACCTGGTGCAGTTTTTCCTTCAGGTGCGCGATTTCTTCCGCCATCGCGCCAATAATGCCAATCGTTTTCATGCCACGCCTCCTAATTCTTAAAGCCAAAAAACGAAACTTTATCTCCGGACACACAAGTGCGTCCGGAAGCAAAAACCAGTTTTTTTCATCATACCATACACCGCAAAACAGGGCAAGCACGTCGCAAAAAGTTTCGCTGTCCGGCATTGCAAAATTCCCCTTCCTTTTGTATACTGTTATTAAAGCAATCGCATTGAGGTGCACCGCATGAAGCCAGTCATAGGTATTACACCAAACTTTACCCACGAAACAGGGCTGTTTTCCCTCCATCGGGATTACACCGCCGCCATAGAATCCGCAGGCGGCACGCCTGTACTGCTGTTCCCCTCCGCAGAGCCGGAAACAGGACCGGACGCCCTGCCGGATTTTTTGGACGGCATCCTCCTGTCCGGCGGCGGCGATATCGACCCGCTTTTGTTCGGCGAGGAACCCCTCCGTCAAAACGGAGAAATCTCACCCCTGCGGGACAGCTTTGAGCTTACGCTCTGCCGCGCCGCGCTGGAATCGGGCCTGCCCCTGTTTGGCATCTGCCGGGGCATGCAGGTCATGAATATCGCCGCTGGCGGCACGATTTATCAGGACATTCCCGCACAGACCGGCTCAACGCTCAAGCACAGCCAACAGGCTCCCCGTCCACATGGTACGCACAGCGTCCTGCCGCTGGAAAACAGCCTGCTTGCCGCGCTTTGGGGCAAAAAACGCGTCGCCGTCAATTCCTTCCATCATCAGGCAGTCGCACAGCTGGGGGAGGGTTTTTCTGTTGCGGCGCACAGCCCCGACGGCATTATTGAGGCTGTTGAACGGGAAAATGCGCCCTTTGTGCTGGGCGTGCAGTGGCACCCCGAAGCAATGGACGCCAAAGAACAGGGCCTGCTGTTTTCCGCCTTTGTGCGGGCGGCGGGCGGACAAAACCAGAGGAGGTTTATTTAACTATGGAAACTGCTGTAACATCTGTAGATATAATGGACTGGATAATGGACTGGGTATTATTCTTTTTGCCTTCAGCCATCAGGCCTATATGTACCAGGCTACTGCAAATCATTGGCACGCTTGTGCTCTGCTGGATTCTGATTCGCGTTTCCAGCAGGGTTGTAAAAAGCTTCCTGCAAAGGCAGACAAAAAAGCAGTATATGCCTATCACGGAACGAAAAGCAAACACATTAAATTCCATCATTTGCAGCGTCTTAAAATACGCTGTTTACTTTATCGGCATATTCTCCATTCTCAATTATCTCGGAGTGCCGTCCAGTTCCCTTGTCGTAGTTGCCAGTGCGGCATCTGTCGCCATCGGTCTGGGCGCGCAGGGCATCGCAACGGATATGCTGGGCGGGTTTTTCATTCTTTTTGAAGATAACTACGCAGTCGGCGATATTGTTACCATACAGGGCGTCACAGGCACCGTAGAGAGCGTTACACTGCGCTCCACAAAGCTGCGCGATGTGCAGGGCTGTGTCCACATCATTCCGAACGGCTCCGTCGGCACAGTCACGAACCTCTGCCGGGATTACATCAACGCCATTGTTACCGTCGGCATTGCCTACGGAGAAAGCATCGACCATGCCATCGCCGTTTTGACGGACGAAATGCAGAAAACATCGGATATGGAAAGCGTTCTGGAAACGCCCGTTGTCGCCGGTGTTACAGGGTTGGATGATTCCGCCGTGACAATCAAAGTCGTTGCAAAATGCAAGATAAAGACCAGCCCCGCTGTGGAGGCAGAACTGCGCCGCCGGATTAAGAACCGGTTCGACAAGGAGGGCATTGATATCCCGTTCCCACAGCGTACCATTCATATTGTGCAGGAAAAGGAGGCATAAGACATGGATTTTGCCATTGGAGATATTGTGCAGATGAAGAAAAAACACCCCTGCGGGTCTGTGCAGTGGGAAATACTGCGTACAGGCATTGATTTCCGCATCAAATGCTGCGGCTGTGGGCATATGGTTATGCTGCCACGCGTAAAGTTCGAGAAAAACGTCAAAAAGATACTGCCAAAAGAGGAGTAAAGACCTTGGGGACACCGTCCCCAACCCCCTGCAAGCCCTTTGAAAAGGGCTTGACCCTAAACTGTATTGCCAGCCGCATTTCATGCGTCTGGAACTGCCTGGTTGGTAATATATATGCCCACAGACGCACAAATGCGCGGCTGAAAACGGGTCAAGGGCTGAAAGCCCTTGCAGGGTGCCCCAGAGGACTCCGTCCCCCGGTTTTGCGGCCTTTGGGAGGTAAAATTATGTTTTGGGGATAACTGTACAGAGAGAACCTCCTGTGCATATCGAAAAACTCGAACAAGCCTACAGGCGCATGAATGTGCGGCTGAAAATGGGTCAAAGGCTGAAAGCCCTTGTAGGGTGCGGGACAGAGTCCCGCGGTCTTAAAATCTTTAGGAGGAATAAAAATGAGAGTAAGCTGGGACGAGTACTTTATGCAGATAGCGGAAATCGTAAAAACACGCTCCACCTGTCTTCGCCGGCAGGTCGGCGCGGTCATTGTCCGCGAAAACCGTATCATAACAACAGGCTATAACGGCGCACCTTCCGGCCTGCGCCATTGTACGGAAATCGGCGGCTGTGAACGCGAACGTCTGGGCATCCCTTCCGGCCAGAGGCATGAGCTCTGCCGCGCATTGCACGCCGAACAGAACGCCATCATACAGGCGGCAAAAATCGGCGTCAGCACAGAAGGCTGCACCATATACATCACACTTCAGCCCTGCGTCATCTGCGCCAAAATGCTCGTCAATGCAGGCATCGTCCGCATCGTACATAAAGGCGAATACCCCGATGAACTTTCCCGCAGCATCATTGAGGAGGCAGGGATAGAAATTGTCGTGATGGACTGACTGACCTTGTTCCCAAAACACAGCCAGAACAGAGAAAAGCCCCTTTTCCATGGACAGATCCATCTCAAAGGGGCTTTTTATGGTTTAGATAATCAGATTCATTTTCTTCGCTTCAAATTCCAGCTCTTCGCGGAACTCAGGCGCAGCAAGGGAAATTATCATTTTCGCACGTTCGCTTGCCGTCTGGCCTTTCAGCCGCACAATGTTATGCTCCGTAACAAGGAAATCTACTTCGTTTTTGCTCGTTGTTACGATGGAGCCAGGCGTCAGGATAGGCTTGATTTTGGAAATCGTGCCGTTTTTCGCCGTAGAAGTCATCGCAATGAAGCCTTTGCCGCCTTTGGAAAGGTTCGCGCCGCGCACAAAGTCCACCTGTCCGCCGGAGCCGCTGTAATGCAGCGTACCAAGGCTTTCCGCGCAGACCTGACCGAACAGGTCGATCTCCACGCATGCGTTTACGGAAATAAAATTATCGTGCATACCAATCACGTTCGGATCGTTGGTATAATCTACCGGATGCATCTCAAACGCAGGGTTATCGTCCATGTAATCGTACATTTTCTTTGTGCCCCATGCCAGCGTGGCAATGGTCTTGCCAACGTTGATAGGCTTCTTCATATTCGTAACCGCGCCGCAGGTGATCAGGTCAACCATGCTGTCGGTGAACATTTCCGTATGGATACCCAGATCCCGTTTATCCTGCAAAAGCACGCCTACCGCATTGGGAATGCCGCCGATACCCAGCTGGAGCGTTGCGCCGTTGGGTACTTCGTCCGCAATCATCTGGCCGATTTTTTTGTCCACTTCCGTCAAAGGAGCAGCCTCAAGCGTCAGCAGTTCTCTGGAGGATTCGCAAAGCGCGGTAACCTCGGAAATATGTATAAAGTTATTCCCCATTACGCGGGGCATTTTATCGTTTACGTCAAGCAGGATAATAGCCGCTTTGCTCTTCATTGCCGGAACTTCCGCGCCGGACATGCCGCAGCTGAAATAGCCGTGTTTGTCCATCGGGGAAACCTCCGCATAGAAAACATCCAGACGCGGCTGGATTTCACGCCAGTAGCCGGGAATCGTGCTGTAACTGTTGGGGATATAGGTATAATGGCCCTGCTGTATCGCTTTCCGGCCAGCCCCGCCTGTGAACCAGGAAACATAGTCATATTTTCCTTTCAACTCCGGGTTCATAAATTCCCCGCCCTTCGCGGACAGCGTCGCATGGTGGACAACGCCTGTCAGTTCACCGCGGCGCGCGCGTTCCGCAACAGCTGCACAAATCGCCGTAGGCTCCTCCAAGCAGGTCGGGCAGGCACATACATCGCCGGATTTTACATACATCGCCACTTCTTCGGGCGTTTTCTTTTTTGCCTGATACATTTCCTGAAATTTGTTCATCGCTCTCACCTTTCCTTTTTTCCCAGCCGCGGAGATTTGTCTGAAATACCGCTCATGTATACAGAGTACCAACTTTCCTCTGTATTTTAGCACAAAAAAAGAGGGCGCGTAAAGTAAAATTCCATCATGTTTTTGAAATAATACAATTTACGCCCTCAGTTGTAAGACAAGACTTGTCCGGTTAACGGTTTAATGAATTCTTTTCCTTTTCCCGCACCAGCTCAATCGCCTCTTTGCCGCTCATATGCACAACGGCAAGTTCCAGAACGCAGAGCGGCGCCCAGTCCTTTTCGATTGCCCTGCGGCGGTTTTCCGGACTGTCCTCCGGCGCATATTTCAGGGAAAGCCGCTCCATTGCACTCCATTTTTCCGCTTCATCTTCCAAAATGCGCATTTCCCCGAAAACAATAACGCTGCGGAAATAGCTGGTATATTCCTCCGGCACAATGGTGTCCCTGTCAATCACGCAGAAAGATACCTTCTTATTCCGCCGCACAGCGTCCAGCTTATGCCCCGCCTTCGCGCAGTGGAAATAAAGCCTTCCGTCCTCATAAACATAACTGAGCGGCACAGCATAGGGATACCCGTCGTCCCCCTCCGCCGCCAGCACGCCGGAAGTCCCCCGGCGCAGAATTTCCTCACATTCCGCAGGGCTTAACTGCTGTCTTTTCCTCCTCATTTCCCGAAACATTTCCAACACCTCCAAATTTTCAGCTTACCTTCAGTGTTTCGCTCTGCGGCGTTTCCTTTCCGTTTACAGTGGCGGAAACCTTAACATAAATGGATTCGCCGTTTCGGGAAGTAATCCCAAATGCCTGCGGGAAACCCCAATACCACTTTTCGCCGCCCAGCGTATTATTTTTCAGCGGCCGGAATTCACCGTCCGCCGTTGCAGATGTGTAAACAGTATAATACTCCGCGCCATACACCGGCGACCATGAAACATTGGCATAGCCGTTTTCGTCCAGCTCACAGCGCAGATTCTGCGGCGCATCCGGCGTATAGTCATACGTTTTCATTTCGCTCAGCGGTATGGAAAGGTTTTGCGGAACCGCCAGCACCCGCGCAATGGGAATGGAAAAATACTGCCCTTCCCCGAAAGACGAGGTTATGCCGACCAGCCCGCCGGAGGCGTTGAACAACCCGCCGCCGCTGCTGCCATGCCCAATTTCTGCCGTTGCGGAAATCACATCCCTGTCAAATCCCTGCACAATGCCGCTGTTAACAATGTTCCGTTTGCCGCCCGGGGAACCAACGGCATAAACTGCTTCCCCCTGCCGCACATCTGTGGCGGGCGCTGCGGGCGTCAGCCCTGTCCTGCCGATACGCACCAGCGCGATATCCTCCTGCGGGGACAATCCCACAACAACTGCATTCCCCTGATAAATCGAACCGTCATGAAACACGAACTGTGCAGTTGAGGCGTTTTCCAGCACATGGAAATTTGTGGCTATCAGCCCGTCCGCAGACAGCACAATGCCGCTGCCCTGCATTTTATTCGTCTGGATATACACCGCCGATTCCTTCATCCGCTCTGTTGGGTCATCGGCAATGGCGGAATGTATGGAAACCGTTTCTGTTGAGCCGTCCCAAAGCACCTGCGCGCCGCTGTGCTCCGCCAGAAAACGCAGAGGGACAAACGTCCGTTCTTGTATAATGCGCGCGGGCGCGTCCAGCGGCACTGTGCTGCCGTTCACAACTGCCGTATCCCTGCCAATCGGCAGAGAAATGGAAACGCCGTTTTTTTCCGCCAGAACGGTCTGTTCCGCTTCGTTCCACTGCACCGTATAACCCAGCGGCTGCAATATGCCGCGCATTGGCGCCATCACCCGCCCGTTTTCTATTACCGGCGCGGCTTCAAACGCCAGCGGCACGCCGTCCAGCGTGACGTTCACCGCAGCAAACGCGGGCTGTGCCGAAAGCGCAAGCAATGCTGTAAAAAGGGATATTCCCTGTAATGTCCGTTTGATAAAATCACGTCCTTTTTCTGTTCTGCCTTGTGTACCTGTCTTTCAGTATACCATATCCGGCGGCATTCCGCCCGAAAAGTTTCTTAAAACTTTCTTAATGCGCATATATATGGAAGGGATGGCAAATGAGGACAAGATTAAGCAGGCTCCGTCCGGGCAGCCGCGCCATAGTCCTGCGGACAGAAGGTGACGGTGCGCTCAGCCACAGGCTTTTCGCGCTGGGCTTTGTCCCGGGAACGGAAATATTTTGTGAAAGGCTCTCGCCCTTCGGCAGTCCGATACTGGTATCTCTGCGCGGATTCCGCGTTGCTCTGCGGCGTGGCGAGGGCGAAAGAATATTTGTGGAAACGGGGGATGAGGATGAAAACCATAGCACTTGCGGGTAACCCGAACTGCGGGAAATCCGCGCTATTCAATCTTCTGACGGGCAGCGATGCAGCAGTCGGCAACTGGCCCGGCGTAACGGTGGAACGGAAGGAGGGCTTCAGCGGCGGTGCGGAGGGTCTGCGCTGGATAGACCTGCCGGGCGTCTACGCCCTTTCTCCCTTTACGCCGGAAGAACAGGTAACGCGCCGGTTCCTGCTGGAGGAAACGCCCGATGCAATCGTCAACCTTGCGGACGCGTCAACGCCCGAGCGCAGCCTTTATCTGACGCTGCAATTACTGGAGCTGGATATTCCCGTTCTGCTGGTCTGGAACATGGAGGATATCGCGGCAAAGCAGGGGATTTCCATTGACAAGCCTGCCCTTTCCAGACTGCTGGGGATACCCGTTCTGGGTGTTTCTGCGCTGACAGGCGAAGGGACGAAGGAACTGCTGCAAGCGGCAGGGAAAGCCATGCGGGAAAGCAGAACGGGGCGAATCGCATGGAGCAGGGAGGCTCTGCCGCAATGTCTGCGGGAACGCGCGGCGGAACTGGAACGGCAGGGAGAACGACACAGTCTGTTCCGCGCGGCAGATGCTTTGGAAAACGATGCGGAAAACGGAACTTACGCATCGCTGTTTGCGGAGGGGCGTTACAGCTTCATTGATGCCTGTACCAGAAAAGCCATACACTCCCCTGCGGGACAGGCCGCCCCTCCTGCTCTGGACAGGCTGTTCCTCAGCCCTGTCTGGGGGATACCGCTCTTTTTTCTTCTGATGCTTCTGGTGTTCCATGTGACCTTTGGCGCGTCCCTGTTCGGCAGCGGCGTGCCATCGCCGGGCGTTTTCCTGCACCGCAGTGCCGAACGGGGGCTGGAAATGCTTTCGGCTCTGCTTTTCAGCCGCATGGAACCCTGTTTTTTCCGGGATTTCCTTTCCGAAGGTATTTTCGGCGGCATTGGAACTGCGCTCTCCTTTCTGCCGCAGATACTATGCCTGTTTTTCTGTATGGAGCTTTTGGAGGACAGCGGCTGTATGGCGCGTGCGGCATTTCTGCTGGACGCACCCCTGCGCCGTCTGGGGCTGACCGGACGCGCGCTTCTGCCTGCCCTGACGGGCTTCGGCTGTTCCGTCCCCGCGTTTTTGAGCGTACGGACGCTGGAAACGGAACGTTCCCGAAAAATTGCCCGGTTTCTGATCCCGTTTTTTTCCTGCGGGGCAAAGCTTCCGCTATACGCCCTGCTGTCGGCGGCATTCTTCCCCCGGAGGGCGGATCAGGTCATTGCCGGGCTATATGCCTCCGGCGTGCTGGCGGCAGTATGCGCAGGGCTCTTCCTGCACAAAATAACGGGAGAGAAAGACAGCCAGCCGTTTGTCATGGAAATTCCGGCATACCGCCTGCCGCGCTGGCGTAATCTCCGGCGCAGTCTGGGGCGCCACTGCGGTGATTACCTGAATAAGGCGGCAACCGTCATACTGGCGGCTTCGGCGGCAGTTTGGCTGCTTTCCCGCATCACGCCGGATTTCATGCCCGCTGACGGGCATGACAGCGTACTGGAATACGGCGGAAAACTCCTTGCACCGTTTTTCACCCCTCTTGGCTTTGGCAGCGATGGGGAAGGCTGGAAAGCCGCTGCCGCCCTGCTCTCCGGGCTTCTGGCAAAGGAAGCGGCTGTTTCTGCATTGGGGACGCTGGGCGGCGTGGAAGGGCTGTTTACGCCCGCCTCCGCGCTGTCATTCCTTGTGTTCTACCTGCTCTATCCGCCCTGCACTGCGGCTCTGTCCGTTTATTGGAGCGAAGAACCTTCCCGAACATGGCGGCTCTGCGCGCCTGCCGCATGGCTCCTGACTGCGTGGGGCATCGCTTTCGCGGTATATCTGATTGCTGCAAAGTTTTAGCGGGCAGGCTTGCCTTTTTCTGCGGTTTATAGTATCCTGTGAAGATGGAGGAGATATCATGTTCCAGAGAATAACAGAAGAAACATTTGACACCGTATACCCTCTGCTGGAAACCGCTTTCCCCATCACAGAGCTGCGGGAAAAGGATCGGCAGAAAGCACTCCTGAAGGAACCCTGCTACCGTCTTTACGGCGTGCCGGTGGATAACGAAATGCGTGCTGTATTCGCAGTGTGGGAAATTGAAGATTTTCTATATGTTGAACATTTCGCGGTGCGGGAGGACTGCCGCAATGGCGGTTTTGGCGGGCAGCTTTTGGACAGGCTGATTGCCGAAACGGGCAAGCCCGCCGTACTGGAGGTGGAAGTGCCGGAAGATGAAATGACAAGGCGGCGCATCGGCTTTTACGAGCGGCATCATTTTGTATACAACACCTACCCGTATTTACAGCCGCCCATGCGCAGCGGGCAGAGCATGCTGCCGCTGATGCTGATGACAACCCCTGACGCCATTAACGAAACAACGTATGAACGCTACAAAACACTGATTCACAGAATCGTGTATCACTACGAGGAGGGACGCCAATGAAATATTGTTTTGGCATAGACATCGGCGGGACAACGGTAAAAATCGGATTGTTTTCCGCGAGCAGTGAAATGCTGGCGCGCTGGGAAATCCCGACGCGCAAGGACAACTCACCGGACGGGCTTCTGCGGGATGTGAAAACAGCTTTGGAAGGCTGCCTTACGGAACGCGGCATCAGCCGGACAGACGTACTGGGCGTAGGCATCACCGCGCCCGGTCCCGTAACGGAGGACGGTATCCTGCATGGTACGGTCAACATCGGCTGGGGTGATGTCGCGCTTGGCAAAGAAGCGGAAAAAATATTGCAGCTGGGAACGGTCCGCATCGGCAATGACGCACGCGTTGCAGCCCTCGGCGAATATGCATACGGCGCGGGCAAGGGCTCCAAAAGCATGCTTATGATAACGCTGGGGACAGGCGTCGGCGGCGGCGTGATACAGGACGGGCATATCCTCACCGGATTTCACGGCGTAGCCGGGGAAATCGGGCATATGACTGTTGACCCTTACGAAACGCTCCCCTGCTCCTGCGGCAAAAAGGGCTGTCTGGAGCAGTATGCGTCCGCAACGGGCATGGTACGCGTTGCAAAGAAATTTCTGGCGGACTGGTCAGGCGAAACCCTTCTGCGGCAGTGCGAAATCACCGCCAAAACCCTTTGGGACTGTGCAAAAGCGGGCGACTGCGCGGCAAATGAGATTACCGATTTCGTCTGCCACAGGCTCGGCATCGCTCTGGCAAACGCCGCGTATCTTGTGGATACAGAGCTGTTCGTAATCGGCGGCGGCGTTTCCGCGGCGGGTGATTTCCTGCTGGAAAAAATTGAACGTGTCTACCGTGCGAACGTGTTCCCGCACAGCAGGGATAAAAAATTCACACTTGCGAAGCTCGGCAACGATGCCGGAATACAGGGCGCAGCCGCACTACTGCTTAAGCCCTGAACGCACTGCCATACGAAGCGTAAAAAAGTGCTGAAAACGGCTGCCGTTTTTTGTGAAAAAGGGCTAAATCTATAAAACATGGAAAAAAAGTATGCGAAAAAGGAGGATTGGACATACTTTTATAGAATTAAAGAATAGAAAGAAGGATTCTGAAAGATTCAAGGAATTTCTTAGCGTTACAGAAAACTTATGAAAAGTATATCACCAGATGATAAGGGGGAGATTACAATGGTTAAAATTCTCGCAGGCGAAAAAGGCGAAGGTAAAACAAAAAAAATGATTGCAATGGCAAATGAGGCTGGAAAGACGGCAAGCGGCAGCATCGTATTTGTAGATGATGACAACAGCCATATGTACGATTTGCATTACAGCGTGCGTTTCGTAGACACACCGGAATTTATTATGCAGGATCCTCAGGTTTTCAGAGGTTTCGTATGTGGTATACTTTCTCAGAATAGCGACATTGAAACAATTTATATCGATGGCCTGAACCATATCGTAGATAAAATCAGCGATGTGGACTTTGTGGAATTCATTCAGGCTCTGGATAAAACTTCCGCAGAGGCAAAAATGGATATGGTCATGATTATCAGCCGCAAGGCAGACCTCCTTCCTCAGGAGCTTTCCCAGTATATCGTTACTGTATAATGGCGCAAAACAAAAACAGGGACAACCATAAAAATAAAGTGACCCCAAAAAGTTAGACAAATATTTCAAGCACAAAATGTTCAAGCAGCCGAAAGGGCTTGCTGTCTGTGAATTGCAGGCGGCAAGCCCTTTCGTTTTGCCTTAATCCTGCGATTGTTGTAGTAATCCAAATATTCAATCAGTTCCCGTTTGAAGTGTTCCATGGACTGGAACTCTTGCAGATACAGCAATTCACTCTTAAGCAGACCAAAGAAATTCTCTATCACGGCATTGTCCAGACAGTTGCCTTTCCGGCTCATGCTTTGCCGGATGCCCTTCTCTTTGAGCAGCCGCTGATACTGCTTGTGTTGATATTGCCAGCCCTGGTCCGAGTGAAGAATGAGATTTGTATCATCTGGAATCTTCTTAAAAACCTTTTCCAGCATAGTCGTCACCATACTCAGCACTGGATGATCTGATATTGTGAAGCTGACCAGATCCCTGCTACGCAGATCGAGAATGTGTGGTTAACAGAGAAACCTCGACTATGCAGTACCGCTGTAATTCGGCGATAGCCATATCTTCCTTTGTTTTCATGGTAAGTTGCTGTAATTTCTTCCTTTACAGATGCGTATTTATCTGTTTTCTTCATCTGTTTCAGATGATAGTAAAAGGCTGCACGGGGCAGTTGAGCGATATCCAGCAGCAATGCCAGTGAAAATTCCTGCCTTAGTATTTGGACTGCCGGTGCTGCCACGTCCACGTCGCTCTAATGCCAGACCTTCCGGGCCCTCCGTCAGGCAGATTCGTTCCCATCTTTGGATGCAGTCATGATCGTCAATTCCGTAAATTCTGGCAGCTTCATTATAGCTTAACCCTTCTTTGACAACCGCTTCCACCGCCATTTGTTTAAGCTCTGGTGTATACCTCTTGTTCGGTATTCCTTTAGGCATAGAAAAGCACCCCTTTTCTTAGTATAAGTATTATAGCATACTTGTCTAACAATTGGGGTGCAGTTCAAAACGGTTCTCCCTGTTTTTTTGTATTATTTCCGGCGGACAGGCGCACAGACTTCCGTCACCCATTCATCGGGATTCTGTGTGTCATGCGGGCCGACATGATAAATGTTGAACATCGCTCCCGCAAAAACGCACCCTTCCTCACGCATCCAGGCGGCAATCGTTTCCGAAACTTCACTGATTTTGCTGTAATCCCCTTCAAACGTAACCGAAACATAATCCAGCTCTGGCAGTTCGCGAAAAACCACATGTTCTGTTGGCGGATAAAGCCTGTCCGTAATCATCTGGATTTCCACATCTGGATTATTCTCCACATATGCCTCATCATGCATGATTGCCATGCAGTTTCTGGAGGGTGCAGGCGGCAGATTCAGCGGTGCGGTTTCCTGCATCATGATGTGCCACAGCCTGCCTTCGTGTGCATATGTTGGAATGACCTGACGCACGCAGGCGGCAAAGCGGCGCGGCAATGTGTTTTGTTTTACCTCATATTTCATATTCCATTCATCCTTTCCGATTCTCCCCAGTGCGTTTTCCAAAAGACGCTGTTTCCTCCGCAAAATTTCCTCCTCCTTCGCAAGCGTTTCTCTCTGCCGGAGAAGATACGGGCGCAGCTGTTCGCTGTCCTCGAAAATAGCCAGTATTCCGACAATTTCCGCCAGAGGAAATCCCATCGCTTTCAGCATACTGATTTTTCTTGCATCAGACAGCTGCGCTTCCCCATAGTAACGGTATCCCGTGAAAGGGTCTGTGCTTTCCGGAATCAGCAGACCCAGTTCATCATAATGGCGGAGCATACGGATACTGATTTGCGACAGCCTTGAAAAATCACCGATTTTCAGCATTATTTTCACCTCACATATGTATACAAATGCGTTTTCCTGAGCTCACCTCTATCATAAAGGATACCATACTGTGAGAGTCAAGCAGAAAAATAAAAAAACGGTCTGAAAATTAAATTCCAAACCGTTTTTCTGTCATCTTGCTTCATTTTTCGTTGCGGGAATTATTCTTCCCCGTCGCTTTCCCATTCGGCGCGGGTAATCAGAACCCTTCTCGGCTTACTGCCTTCCTCCGGCCCCACAATTCCCCGCCGTTCCAAATCGTCCATCAGCCGCGCCGCACGGTTATAGCCGATGCGGAACTGTCTTTGCAGCATAGACACAGAAGCCTTTTCCTTCTCCAGAACAAGCTCCACAGCCGCCTCGAAAAATTCATCTGCTTCACTGTCATCACCGCCGGCTTTACTGCTTGTCGTAATCTGGTCAATGGTCTGCTGGTCGTAATTCGGCCGCCCGCTTTTCCGCAGGAAATCTACGATATCCTCTACTTCCCTGTCCGTCACAAACGCACCCTGCAAACGCGCGGGCTTGCTCTGCCCGGAAGGATAGAACAGCATATCGCCCTTGCCCAGGAGTTTTTCCGCGCCGACTGTATCCAATATCGTTCGGGAATCTATGCCGGAAGAAACCGCAAACGCCAGCCGCGAAGGAATATTCGCCTTGATTACGCCCGTAATGACGTCCACAGAGGGCCGCTGTGTCGCAATGATGAGGTGCATACCCGCCGCACGCGCCATCTGCGCCAGACGGCAAATTGCGTCCTCCACCTCTCCGGGTGCCGCCATCATCAGGTCGGCAAGCTCGTCTATGATAATGACAATCTGGGACATTTTCCCTTTCGGGTCGCCCTTTTCTTCCATCATGGCGTTGAAGCCCTTGATATCGCGCACACCGTTCGCCGCAAAATCGTTATACCGCTGGAGCATTTCCCGCACCGCCCAGTTCAGCGCGGCAGACGCTTTTTTCGGGTCTGTTACAACGGGAATCAGCAGATGCGGAATCCCGTTATATACGCTCAGTTCCACGACCTTCGGGTCAACCAGCAGGAGTTTCACCTCGTCCGGCTTAGCCTTGTAAAGTATGCTCGTAATCAGTGTATTGATACAGACGCTTTTGCCGCTGCCCGTCGCCCCCGCAATCAGCAGATGCGGCATTTTGGCAATATCCGTAACAACAGGGTTTCCGGCAATATCCTCACCCAGCGCGAACGCCAGCCGAGAAGAATGTTCCTTGAACGCTTCGCTTTCCAGCACTGTCCGCAAGTATACTGACTGTGTTTCTTTATTCGGCACCTCAATGCCGACCGCGGCTTTGCCCGGTATCGGCGCTTCAATTCGGATGCCGCTTGCCGCAAGGTTCAGCGCGATATCATCTGCAAGATTTACGATTTTGCTGACCTTTACACCCTGACTCGGCGAAAGTTCATAACGCGTGACCGTCGGCCCTTTGTTAATCTGAATGACTTTCGCCTCTACGCCAAAGCTTTTCAGTGTTGTTTCCAGCTTTCTGGCATTGGCAAGCAGTTCCGCCTTAGAATCCCCGCCGCCGTTCTGCGGGTCCTCCCCCAGAAGCTGTATGGGCGGGAAAATATACGGTTTTTCCGGCTCAGGTTCAGGCTCAGGCACGTTCTCTCTCTCCGGCTCAGGTTTTGTCAGAATCTTCTCCGTCATCTTTTCCTCGGGAATTTCCTCCTCCGGTATCGCCTCAAAAGGAATTTCCTCTACGGACGGCTCGTCCTCTTCAAAAGGCTCGTCCTCGATTTCAAATGTAAGCGGCACTTCTCCGCCTTCCTCCGTTTCTTCCGCAAAAATATGTTCCATCACAGCCTCCTGCGTTTCCACATTTACAGCTGGATCCGCCCCTGCTGCTGTTTCTTCTGCCAGCCCTGCCGTTTCTTCCTTCGCGAAAGGCTCTCTGTATTCCTCCGGTTCCGGCCCAGAATGTGTATGGATAACGGGTTCTTCCTCCCGCCCGAAATCGTAAATCGGTTCGCGTTTTTTCGCCTCCACTGCGGCGGGCTTTTTCCGGAAAACGGTTTCCTTTACATAGGGCTCGTCCGTTTTCCTACCGCCCTCTTTCAGCTCAATATTGAAATCCTCGCGATGCATAACCTTCCGGCGGCGGACTTCCTCCCGCTTTGCCAGACGCTCTTCCTCCAGCCGTTCCTGCTGGCGGATTCGTTCCGCCTTATTTTTTATCTTTTCATTTTTTACACGCTGTCTTGCCTTCCGGTGCGCCATAAGGTCCCCAATCGCATAAAAAAACGAACGCCCCGTTGCAGTGATGACAGAAATGACAAGCAGGGCTGCCAGCACAATAGCGCTCCCCAGCGTATCCAGTATACGGTGCAGCCCGCCGCCCAAGAGGCCGCCCAGAAGGCCGCCGTTGCCAAGCGTTCCTTCTTTATAAAGTGCGCCGCAGCGCCGCAAAAAGCCTGTCCCCTCCGCAAGGTCAACCGGATTTATGAGGGCTGCCGCCGAAGCCGCCGCCAGCAGGAACAATATGCCGCCGAACGCGCGCACCAGCGGGAACCGGCGTTCCTCGTCCGCCAGAAACCATACGCAGTAAAGGATGGCAAATACCGGCAGGAGCAGGCCGCCAAAGCCCAGCAGCCCTTTCAGAAAACCGCCGAACAACTGCCCCAGAAGCCCCATCTTTTCCGTCCAAAGGCTGACAAGCCCCACGATAGAAACCAGAATCACCAAAATCAGTATCACTTCGTCCAGTATGGAATCGCCAAAGCGCGGCGCGGCTGTCATTTTCGTTGTTTCTTTTTTCGGCACAGCTTTCTGTCCGCCTGCGGCTGTTTTCCCGCCTCCTGTCGAAGGCTTTGCGTTTCCCGTTGAGGCTTTCACGCCTTTTGACGCCGTTTTTTTCACCGCCGGCGTTTTTCCTCCCCTGTTCTGTTCCGCCACTTTTTCCACCTCATTTATCCGAAATTATGTCACCCATTCGATTTCAGGGAAAGCACACAGACCGTCCCCAAAATCAGAGCAAAACCAATCATATCCATCCATGCAAACGGCTCTTTCAGGAACACAAGAGAAATAATGACCGCTGTAATCGGCTCCACCGTCCCCAAAAGGCTGCCCAGAAAAGGGCCTATGATGCTGACCCCTTTCAAAAAGAGAGAATAGGCTACCGCTGTGCCAAGTATTGCCACACCGCCCAGCGCAAGCACCAGCTGCATATCCCACGCGATCGTGAACCGCCATGGGCGTACAAACACCACCATAACTACCCCCGCTACCAGCATCGCAAAGCCAACGACAGCGTAAACCCCGTATTCCCGCAAAAGGTTGCCGGACAGCACCGTATACGCCACCGCGCCGACCGCCGAAGCCAGGCCAAAGATTAACGCCATCTGTGTCAGTGTCATGCTGTGGATATCCCCGTGTGTACTCAAAAGGAACACACCCAGCAGGGCACAAATCATTGCCCCTGTTTCCAGTCTGCGCGGCAGACGTTTTTCCCGCAGGCAGACAATCACCAGTATCATGACCGAGGACAGGGATTGCAGGACCGTTGCCGTGCCCGCGTTGGAATACTGCACCGCAGAAAAATATGTAAACTGGCTGACAAGCACGCCAGCCAGCGCGAACAGCACCAGCCGTTTGCGGTTCCTCGGCTTTTGCCAGATATTGCACAATGCTTTTTTCTGTATACAAAGCCCCAGCAAAACCAGAATACTCCCCGCAATCACCAATCTCATAGTCACCAGCCAGTCAGCAGTAATTCCCTTGGACTGAAACAGATACTGTCCGAAGCAGCCCGAAAGCCCCCAGCAGATTCCTCCGCTCAACGTATACAATATCCCTACGTTTTTTTTCTCCGTAACCTTGTACTCCTCCATTTTCTCCACCTCTGTATACAATCTGGAACGCAAGCGGCAGCAGCGCGCCTGTTCCTCTGAAGCTCCAACGCAAAATTTTCCATTTGCCGTACTAAATAATATACCTTATTCGCGCTGTTTCCTCAACCCTTTTTTACAAAAAAACCCTCCGGCATTCCGCAGGAGGGAGTTCCTCCACCCGCAGAAGCCCGAGGGAATTTCTTTTTGTTTCATTCAGGGCTTTATTTTATTTCATAGCCCTTTGCTTTCAGCGCCTGCATCATTTCCTCGCAGTGCGCCTGATTTCTTGTTTCCACAACAACGTCAACCACAACGCCGCTTACCGCAACGCCGTTCGCAATACGGTTATGGCTTACTTCAAAGATGTTCGCGCCTGTTTCCGCGATAACCTGCAACAGCTGGATAAGCTGGCCGGGTTTATCCGCCATTGTAACAGAAAATTCTTTCAGACGGCCGTTTTCCTGCAAACCTTTGTCAAGAATTCTGTCCAGAATGTTGATATCAACATTACCGCCGGAAACCACACAGACAACCTTTTTGCCCTTAATGTCTACTTTATTTGTCATAGCCGCCGCTACAGAAACCGCACCCGCGCCTTCGGCTACCATTTTGTGTTTTTCAACCAGCATGAGGATTGCGGACGCAATTTCTTCCTCTGTTACGGTTACAACGCCGTCCACGTATTTCTGGCACATTGCAAATGTGTTGTCGCCGGGCATTTTAACAGCAATACCGTCTGCCATAGTGCTGACTTCTGCCAGTTTTTCGGGCTTGCCTGCCGCCAGGGAGTTTTTCATGGAAGGTGCGCCTGCCGCCTGAACGCCGTAAACCTTGCAGTTGGGGTTAATGTTTTTGATTGCGCACGCAACGCCGCTGATGAGGCCGCCGCCACCGATGGGCACCAGAACAACTTCCGCATCGGGCAGTTTATCCATGATTTCCAGACCTACCGTGCCCTGTCCAGCCATTACATAATCATCGTTGAAGGGATGCAGGAACGTATAGCCTTTTTCCTTCTGCAGTTCTTCAGCCTTTGCCGCCGCATCATCATATACGCCGGACACCAGAACAACTTCTGCGCCATAGCTCTTTGTTGCCTCAACCTTTGCCAGAGGTGCGCCTGCGGGCATACAGATAACGGACTTAATGCCCTTTTTCTGTGCCGCCAGAGCAACGCCCTGTGCATGGTTGCCAGCGGAACATGCAATCACGCCGTGTTTCGCCTCTTCATCTGTCAGGTTTGCCGTTTTATAGTACGCGCCGCGCAGTTTGAAAGAACCCGTTACCTGCATATTTTCACACTTGATATATACATCAGCGTCCGGGTTAATGACATTCGACTGGAACAAAGGCGTAACCCTTGCCACTTCGCTCAATACTTTTTTTGCATCCTGAATCATATCCAGAGTCAACATTATTCAACCACTCCCGTTCTTATGCTAGGGACATTTTATGTAAATGTACCCGCCTCAAATACGTTTTTATTATAGACCCCTGTTTTTTTTCAGTCAATGCGTTTTGGGCAAGTTTCACGCACCATCTGTGATTTTGTAAGTTCTGTCAGTATTTCCGCCGTAAATGTACAAATTTCCGTACAGCGCAATCCTTTCCCGCTCACTTTCCGTCATTTTTCCTACTGGAATAAGGTCTTGCGGCTCTGCCCCTTACCCCTGCTTTCCGCACAGGAATCCTGTTCGGCGCGGACGTTCATTCTTCTTTTGTTCAAAATACTGCTTAATCCAGTTTTTTCCAAAAAACTTATACTGTGGCAGGTATCTCCTTTAACCTGATTGAGCGGGGCGAAGCATATGATTTGGAAATTCCGGCAATCAACGCAGTGTATACCCATATGCTTGGCAAAAACAGCCATTCTATCCTTACCAGTCTGGAGCATATGGAAGAAACAGCCATAGCACTGAAAACTTATCAGGCAAAAGGCTATGAGAGAATACTGCCCTCCCACGACGGACCCGAAGGACAGGACGCCGTTGCTGAAAAACTCTCTTATATAGAAAAAGCAAAGGAACTGGCAGCGGCCAACGGTACGGCGGAAGATTTTATCCACGCAATGCAGGAAGCCTTCCCGAACTATGACGGAGAAAATTACCTTGAAATGACTGCAGGCTGTTTATACCAGTAAACACAGCCCCTCCCTCATAAAAATAGCTGTAAAAAACCGCGCATCTGCGCGGTTTTCTCTGAGTTTTTTGCCCTGCTTTCTAAGAACGAAAACGGGCAGGGCGTGGGACAGCGTCCCACGTTTTTATCTTTTTACGAAGCGTCCATACTCCTCGTATGTTTCCGCTTCCGCATACGCTTCAGCGGCTGACGGTTCTCGTTGTATACATATTCCGGGGCAGCTGTCCCATTCACCACATCTGCCGTAATGACACATTTTTCCACCGTAAGCTCTGTCGGAATCTCATACATAATCGGGTTGATAAATTCCTCCACAATCGCACGCAGTCCCCTTGCGCCGGTTTCACGTTCTATCGCCTTCTGTGCAATCGCACGCAGGGCGTCATCTGTAAATTCTAGCACCACATCATCCAGCGCAAACAGATATTCGTACTGCTTTGTTAGTGCGTTTTTCGGTTCTGTCAGGATATGCACAAAAGCATCTTCATCCAGATTATCCAGCGTCACCACAACAGGCAGACGGCCGACAAATTCCGGAATCAACCCATATTTCAGTAAATCCTGCGGCATAAGGTGGCGCAGGAGCGCGTCCGCGTCCTCCTCCTTCGGCAGGTGTGTTTCCGCGCCAAAGCCGATTGTTTTATGTCCCATACGGTTCTGTATCAGCTTTTCCAGCCCGCCGAACGCACCGCCGCAAATAAACAGAATATTCGTTGTGTCAATCTGTATAAATTCCTGATGCGGGTGCTTTCTGCCGCCCTGCGGGGGTACGCTTGCGACTGTCCCCTCCAGTATTTTCAGCAGGGCCTGCTGCACGCCTTCCCCGCTGACGTCCCTCGTGATGGAAACGTTTTCGGATTTCTTCGTGATTTTGTCGATCTCATCTATATAAATGATACCTCGTTCTGCGCGCTCCACATCGTAATCCGCCGCCTGTATCAGCTTCAGCAGGATATTTTCCACGTCCTCGCCCACGTATCCGGCTTCAGTCAGGGAAGTTGCGTCCGCAATCGCAAAAGGTACATTCAGCATCTTTGCCAATGTCTGCGCCAACAGGGTTTTGCCCGTACCCGTCGGTCCGACCAACAGGATATTGCTCTTTTGCAGCTCCACATCATCTGCACGCACGTCCATAAAAATACGCTTGTAATGGTTATAGACCGCAACGGCAAGGGCCTGCTTCGCCCTGTCCTGCCCGATTACATATTCGTCCAAAATGCTCTTGATTTCCATAGGCTTCGGCACTTTCACCTCTTCGCCGCGGTTTGCCAGCACATCGTACTCCTCGTCGATAATATCGGCGCAGAGCTCGATACATTCATCGCAGATATACACATTGGGACCAGCAATCAGCTTTTTCACCTGTTCCTGCGGCTTTCCGCAAAAGGAACAGCGCAGTTTATTCATATCATCCGGTTTAACCGCCATTCAAATTCACTCCTTCGACTGAGGCTTTGTCAGAACATCGTCAATCAGACCGTAAGCCTTGGCTTCTTCCGCTGTCATAAAATTGTCGCGTTCCGTATCCTGTTCGATGACCTCGTAGGGCTTACCCGTATTTGCGGCAAGGATTTCGTTCAGGCGTTTCTTTGTGCGCAGGATATTTTCCGCATGAATACGGATATCCGTCGCCTGTCCTCTTGCGCCGCCGCTGGGCTGGTGGATCATAATTTCAGCATTCGGCAGGGCAAAGCGTTTGCCCTTCGCGCCGCCTGCCAAAAGGAACGCGCCCATGCTGGCAGCCATGCCGATACAGATGGTGGAAACATCCGGCTTGACATACTGCATGGTATCATAAATCGCAAGACCTGCGGTTACAACGCCGCCGGGGCTGTTGATATACAGGTTGATATCTTTCTCCGGGTCCTCCGCCGCAAGGAACAGCAGCTGCGCCACAACAAGGCTTGCCGTTGTATCGTTGACCTCCTCGCCAAGGAAAATAATCCTGTCTTTCAGCAGTCTGGAATAAATATCATAGGAACGCTCGCCGCGGTTGGTCTGTTCCACGACCATAGGCACTAAACTCATCGGTTTTCCCTCCATTCGTATACATAATTCATAATACATTTTTCCGGTTCATTCTACAAATTACCCGTTTCGTAAAACAGACACAGAATACCAGAGATACCTGTGCCTGCTTCTATGACTTTTAAGACCTTGGGACCCTGCCCCAACCCGCAAGGGTTTCACCCCTTGCAGGAGTTTGAGAGCAACGCCCCCGGTTTTTCTTACTCAGCTTTCGGCTCTGTCAGCACAGCTGTGTCCTCGATGAGCTTCATCGCGGCATGTACCAGCATGTCCTCTTTCAGCATTTCCTTATCCTCATCGCGGAAGATTTCCAATGCCGTCTTTTCGTCAATGCCGTAGCTTTCGCCGTATCTGCAAATCTCAGCCTTCAGTTCTTCCTCGCTGATTACAAGGTTTTCCGCCTTCGCGATAGCTTCCAGCATCAGCCTTGCGTCAACGCTCTTTTTGCCGGTATCCTTAAAGTTTTCGCGCATACCAGCCTCATCTGTACCCATGTACTGATAGTAAATATCCATCGTCAGGCCCTGACGTGTGATATTTTCTTCAAACTCACGCATCATGCTGTTGATTTTGTTGTCATACATAACCTGGGGCACTTCCATTGTGCAGTTCGCAACCGCCGCATCCAGCAGCTTATCGCCCTGCAGCTGTTTTGCGCGCTCTGTCTTTTCTGCTGCAAGTTTTTCCAGAATGTTTGCCTTATATTCGTCCAGTGTAGCAAATTCGGAAACATCCTCCGCAAACGCATCGTTCAGCTCAGGCAGTTCTTTTTTGCTCAGGGCTTTCAGCTCAATCGCGAAAACAGCCGCCTTGCCAGCCAGCTCCGGTGCGTGGTACTGCTCGGGGAATGTTACGTTGATATCGAATTTCTCGCCTACGGAATGGCCAGCTACCTGTTCTTCAAAGCCAGCGATAAACTGGTGGGAACCAAGTTCCAGCTCATGGTTGTCCGCCTTGCCGCCGTCAAAAGGCACGCCGTCCACAGAGCCCTCATAGCTGATTTTTGCGATATCGCCCATTTCAGCCGCGCGGTCTGTTACCTCAACAGTTCTTGCGTTCTTGTTCTGTACCTTTTTCAGTTCCGCAAGCACTTCGTCCTCTGTAACCTCCGCGCTTACTTTTTCCACTTCCAGACCTTTATACTGGCCCAGTGCCACCTCGGGCTTAATCACAACGTCAATCACGAATTTTGCGCCCTTGCCGGATTCGATGTAATCCACATCCAGTGTCGGTGCGGAAACAACGTCCAGACCAAGTTCTTTTACTGCTGCCATGTATTCATCGGGGAAAATATGGTTGATAGCGTCCTCATAGAAGAAGCCTTCGCCATACTGCGCCTCAATCAGTTTTCTGGGTACTTTGCCCTTCCGGAAGCCGGGAATGGAAATCTGGTTTTTATGTTTGTTGTAAGCAAAGGCCATGCCCTGCTCCAAAACTTCCGCACTTACCTCGAAAGAGAATTTTACATCTGTTTTTTCTTTGTTCAATACTACTGCGTTCATTGTATGAAGCTCCTCCCTAAAATAGTTGTTCCCTGCGGCCGTCCCTGTTCTTTTGTATGATGTAATGCGCCGCCGGTTCCATGCAGTCCGTCATGACCGCACAATCAAAGTCAATTATAGCATACCGTTTTTTGAAAATCTACTGCAAAATGTAAATTTTCCTGCCGTTTTAAGCAAAAAATATGCAAAAACGGCAGGAAGGACCTGAAAACCGCAGAGGTTCCGCCCGTCCGGCGCCTGGGGCAGAACCTCCTGTATTTAGAACTTATCCGTAAATAAGATACGTGCAGACTGCACAGTCAGATTTTTCGGCAGGCAAGGAGCTTTTTTGCAGGCGTACCGAGTGGTACGGCAAGGAAAAGCGACAAAGACTGCCGGAAAAGATGAAGCAGGATGTGCGCAGATAATTTACGGATAGGTTCTTATTTTTAATGGAACTTTTCCAGACTGTCCCACACGCCTTCAACCTTTTCCACCGTCTGCAAAGCTGCCGCCTGGTTCATCGCGTTTTCCACATATTCCGCACGGACAGCATCGCGGTAAACCTGTTCGGCAACCGCTTTTACGGTTTCATCTGAAGGCACATTCCGCTCCAGTACTTCGAATACAAAAAACCTGCCGTTAATCGGAATAGGCCCTACAATATTGCCGACTTCCCAGTCCTCCCGCACGTCAAAGACCGTCCGCAGATAGCCCTGGTCCAGCGTGATTTCTCCGCCATTCTCCTTATCCTTTGCCGTATCGTCAACGTCATATTCCGCAAAAAGCGCATTGAAATCCTCTCCCGCTCTGGCGCGTGCCGCTGCCTCCTCGGCACGTTCCGCACTGTCCAGCAATATGCTGTTCAGCCGCAGTGTGGTGTATTCCGCGCGGAGCTGTTCACGGTTTTCCTCATAGTACCGCTCCATTTCCTCCGGCTCAACCTCACATTCCGCGGCGATGGTTTCATAAACGAGGGAATATAGGAAAGATGTTTCCATCAGCGGAGCCATTCCCTCTGCGTCAATCCCTATTTTTTCCAGATCCTCCGGCGATACCCCTGCAATAAAATCCTCTGCCGCTGTTTTGGATTCCGCTTTCTGCTCCTCCGTCAGGGCAATGCCGTTTTCGGCAGCATAGGCCTTTGCAGCAATCACGCTTTGCAGTGTGCTGATTGTCCTCTCTTCCAGCAGTTCATCGGCTGTCTGCCCGTCAAAATCCATGTTCCAGACGTCTTCCCCTGCGGCGGAAAGGAAATTCTGCGTCGCTGTGTAAAGGTAAACCATATATTCAGACCGTGTAATATTTTCCCCATCTATTTTCAGAACTGTTTCATTGCCGGCAGAACCAATCCCGCCTCCGCAGGATGTCAGCCCCAGTATGGCAAACAGCAGGAAGCAAAGAAGTCGTTTTGTGTATTTTCTCATATATACTCCTTCTTTCTCTTGAGCCAGCCCGCGCGTTCCATGCGGCAGGGCAGACCCTTTGTGTAATGCTCCTATTATACACGTTTTCACAGAATATTTCTAGGCTTTCAGCCTATTTAATAAAGTTTTAATTCCTTCCAGTGTTTTTCCTTCCTCGCCCTTTTTCAGCTTCATTGTCAAATAGGGCTTTGCACCGGCAGTGAAAAGGTAGCGTCCCTTTTCTGCCGTAATCAGCTCCGTCAGACGCACAGGGTCGATATTCGGCGAAGAATGAAATTCCAGCAGGATATTCCCGTGCTTCTGGCTGATTGCCGTAATGCCCAGAGCGTGCGCGTCCGCCTTTACCAGCACGATTTCCAGCAGTGCCTGTACGCTTTTCGGCAGGTCGCCATAGCGGTCCTCCATCTCCTCCTGTATATCATAATATTCCTCCTGCGTACGTACCCCCGCGATTTTTTTATACAGCTCCATGCGCTGCTCCTGATTTTTGATATAAAATTCGGGGATATACGCGCTGATGTTCAAATCTACGGACGTTTCAAATGCCTCAGGCTTCGTTTCGCCCTTGAGCGTCTGCACTTCCTCATCCAGCAGGCGGCAGTACATATCATACCCTACGGATTCCATATGCCCGTGCTGTTCCGCGCCGAGCAGGTTGCCCGCGCCGCGTATTTCCAAATCCCGCATGGCAATCTTAAAGCCCGAGCCAAACTCCGTAAATTCGCGTATGGTCTGCAAACGCTTCTCCGCCGCTTCCTTCAGCATTTTGTCCCGCCGGTACATCAGGTATGCATAAGCAATGCGGTTGCTGCGCCCCACCCGTCCCCTGAGCTGGTAAAGCTGGGACAGACCCATGCGGTCGGCGTCCTGTATGATAATCGTATTCACGTTGGAAATGTCCATGCCTGTTTCGATGATGGTCGTGCAGACCAAAACGTCCAGTTCCCCGCTGATAAATTCTTCCATGATGTTTTCCAGTTCCCGTTCAGACATCTGCCCATGCGCATAGGCAATGCGGGCATGGGGAATCAGCTTTTGCAGACGAAACGCCTCCTCGCCGATGGATTCCACACGGTTGTAAAGGTAATACACCTGCCCGCCGCGCGCAATTTCCCTGTGTATGGCTTCGCGGACAAATTCCGGATTATTTTCCATAACATACGTCTGCACAGGGCGGCGTTCCTGCGGCGGCTCCTCCAGAATACTCATGTCGCGTATCCCCGCAAGGCTCATGTGCAGTGTGCGTGGGATAGGCGTTGCCGTCAGCGTCAGCACACCGACGTTTTCCCGCAGACGTTTCAGCTTTTCCTTATGCGCCACACCGAACCGCTGTTCCTCATCTACAATGACAAGGCCCAAATCCTTAAATTTTACGTCCCTGGACAAAAGCCTGTGCGTGCCGATGAGGATATCAGAATAACCGCGCTCCATATTTTTCAGGCTTTCCTTCTGCTGTTTTGGCGTGCGGAAACGTGAAAGCAGCTCCATTTTCACAGGATAACCCGCCATACGCTGTACGAAGGTATTGTAATGCTGCTGTGCAAGTATCGTCGTTGGCACAAGGAACGCTACCTGTTTGCCCTCCTGCGCCGCCTTGAACGCCGCGCGTATGGCAACTTCCGTTTTTCCGTAGCCCACATCGCCGCAGATGAGCCGATCCATTACCTTGCCGCTCTCCATATCCTTTTTTACGTCCTCGATGGCGTTCAGCTGGTCGTCCGTTTCCTCAAAGGGAAAGGATTCCTCGAATTCCTTCTGCCAGACCGTATCCGCGCCGTAAGCATAGCCCTTTGCCGCCGCACGTCTGGCATAAAGCGCGACCAAATCCTCCGCCAGTATCTTTACGGCTGTCCGCGCCTTCGTCTTTGCCTTCGCCCAGTCCTGCCCGCCCAGCTTGTTCAGCTTCGGAGCCGCACTGCCCGTGCCGATATATTTCTGTACCATATCCATCTGGCTGACAGGCACGAACAGATTCCCGCCATCGCGGTAGGAAATTTTCATATAATCCTTTTCCACGCCCTCTACGGAAATTTTTTCCAGCCCCCGGAATACGCCGATGCCATGGTTGTCATGCACCACATAATCGCCGATATGCAGGTCCGTAAAGCTTTCTATGGAAGCCTCTGTTTTTTTGCGCTTTTTGCGGCGTTTTTTCCCTTTCCCGCCAAAAAGCTCATTATCACAGAATACGGCAAAATGGATAAACGGATATTGGAACCCCCGCGCAAGGCCGCCCCGCGCCACCCAGACCGCGCCTTTCGGCACAGGCTTTTCCAGACTTTCCACATAAGCCGCCTCAAGACCCATTTCGCCCAGTTCCGCCGCAACCCTCTGCGCCCTTGTGCCGGAAGAAGTCAGTATCAGCGTGCGGTAATCGTTTTTCTTCAAAAACTGCAATTCCTCACAGAATAAATCCGCCCTTTGCTGAAAAGAAGGTGTGGAACGCGCGGCAAAATCCGCAATACATTCCGGGCTGAAATCCGCCGCACGCTGGCTCAGCCCTGCCAGAAGCACAGCAGAAAAGCCCTCCGCCTGCCGCAAAAGCTCCGTATAATCGAAAAACATTCGGCTCTGCCCCGGCATCAGGTAGCCCTGTGCAATGCGCCCTTTCACGCTTTCGTTATATTCCTCCGTCAACGTGTCCATATGCTCCCGTATGCGTTCCGGCTCGTCGAAGCAAAGCAGTGTATCCTCCGGCAGGTAGGAAAGCAGGCTGACTGTCTTTTCATAAAAATAATCCACATAAGTCCCCGGAGCGGCAAGCGTTTTTTCCGCCCGCAGGCGTTCCGCATCCTCGCCAACGGTTTCCCTCAGGCGTTCCGCCGCTTCTTCCATACCTTTTTTTTCAAGGTTTTCCAGTGTTTTCGCAAATTCCTTTGCAATGCACCCCGCCGCTTTTTCCGCGCATTCTTCCTCAAAGATCAGTTCGCGCATGGGAAAAATGACGGTTTCGTCCAGCTTTTCTATGGAACGCTGGCTCTGCGCGTCCATGCTTCGTATAGATTCAATTTCATCGTCCCAAAATTCAATACGCACGGCGTCCTCCGCCGTCAGTGACCAGATATCCAGTATCCCGCCGCGAAGGCTGAACTGCCCCGGGCTTTCCACCAGCTCGCACCGCTCATAGCCCATCATCACAAGGCGGCGGCTCAGTTCGGAGATTTCCGCCGTATCCCCCGCTTTCAGGCGCAGCAAAAAGCCGGAAAAGACCTCCTTCTCCGGATATTTGTCCATCAGCGCCTCCATCGGCGCAACAATGACGGGGCAGTCCCCCGTCAGGACCCGTTCCAGCGTGGCAAACCTCTGGCGGTTCATTTCCATGCTGTGTACGTCCGCGCTGTAAAACAGGATATCCTTGGCAGGATAGTAAGCGCAGTCCTTCTGCAAAAACGCCATATCCTCCAAAATTTCCCGCGCGCGCAGTTCGCTGTATGTCAGCACCAGCAGTGGACGATGGATATGTTCCCGCAGGCAGAGCAGGAGGTGGCTTTTTGCCGCGTCAATAACGCCTGTCGCGAAAACGGGTGTGCGCCCCTGCTCAATCCCCTCCAAAATCTGCCGGTAGCTTTCCATCTCCAGCATCGGCTCCGTCAGACCCTTCATGCTTTCACCTCATTCTCCGTTTCCGGCTTCGGCTCTTTCGGCGCCTTTGGCGGCTTTGGCCTCTGATTGATGCGGTTCATCGCTTCGTTGATGCCACGGGATAGTATCAGCTCCACGCCCTGCGCCGCCTTGTCCATGCCCTGCTCCATCTGCGGCAGAGCATCTGCGTCAAATTTTGCAAGCACATAATCCGCCAGATCCCAGCCATTCGGCTTTTCCCCGATGCCGACTTTTATGCGCCAGAATTCATCTGTACCCATCTGCGCGATGATGTTGCGGATTCCATTATGCCCGCCGTGGCTGCCTTTTTCGCGGATGCGCACGCTCCCCGCCGGCAGGCTGGTATCATCGAATATCACGACAAATCTGTCCTGCGGTATTTTGTAGAAATTCACAATTTCCCGCACGCTTTCCCCGCTGAGGTTCATGAAGGTCTGCGGCTTAATGAGCAGTACGCGTTTTCCGCCAATCGTCCCATCGCCCACAAATGCCCTGTGTTTGAATTTCGTAACGTCAATGCCGTGCTTTTTTGCCAGCCTGTCTATCACATGAAAGCCGACATTATGCTTGGTTTCCTCATACTGCCGCCCGGGATTGCCCAGCCCGACAATGGCAAAAAACTCCTGCCCGTGCTCCTGATTTTTGAATCTTTCAAATAACCCCATTTCGTTTCCTCCCATATTTTTACAATATCAAAACACAGCGGAAAGCCCTAATCCTAAAATTAGAGCTTTTCCGAAATTTTATGCAGTTTTTCCAATAACAGTTTGGAACAGTATAGCATAAAATTATGTAGATTTCAATGTTTCCGTGCAAAATGCGGGAAATTCCAATCCGCACACCTGCCCTTGACAGGAAAAGCCGCGTCAGGTAACATAACTGCATATCTATCGGAGGAGGCAGGAAAATGCGCAAAGCAGTTCTTTATATCGCAATGAGCCTGGACGGGTATATCGCGGACAGAAACGGCGGTGTCGGCTGGCTGTCAGGGCATGGTACGGAACAAAATCCCGGTTCCTATGACGCGTTCGCGGAAAGTGTGGACACCGTGATAATGGGCTGGAACACCTATGAGCAGATAGTGGCGGAGCTTTCCCCGGAAAGCTGGGCTTATGAGGGTATGCAGAGTTATGTCGTAACGCACCGAAAGCAGGCGGGAAAAGACGGTATCCTTTTCACAGACGTAAGCCCTGTTTCCCTGATAGAACAGCTGAAACAGGAGGACGGAAAGGATATCTGGCTCTGCGGCGGCGCAAGCCTTGCCCAGCAGGCAATCGCAGCTGGTATGATTGACATGTACCGGATCTCCGTCATACCGTCCATACTCGGCGGCGGCATCCGCCTGTTTGGAGAAACGGAACAGGAACGCCTGCTGCATCTGAAAGACGTACAGATATATGACGGTATCACCGAACTGATCTATGAAAAACGGGAATAAAATTTTTTTCCATACAGGATGTTGGAAAAATCACGGAAAAATCAGTGCTATACGCAATTTCAGGGAACAAAAAAGGCATTTGTCCGGAGTCGCCGTTTGCTGAATCCTATTATCAGGGCAGGACAAGTTACGGGATAAGCATAGATTCGGAAAAAAGGGGAGATGCTCAGGATATAAGGTTCCCATCCTGATCGGCCTCAAAGAGGCTGCCCGAACACCGGACCCCAAATTCCGAAAGCCGCCGTTTTTCAATTTCCCATTGACAAAGGCAGGGCGGTATAGTACCATTGCAGTAGAGGTCATATGACTGACGGAAGTGGAAGTAACCACATGAAGTATGACTGTTGAAGGCCGACCGTCTGGGCGAGAACGCTTGGACTGCGGCCTTTTTTCGTGGCAGTCCAAATTTCAGGAGCATGAAAGGAGATTTTTGCATGAAAACAGATTTACAGATTGCACAGGAATGTACAATGGAGCCTATCGTTTCCGTTGCGGCAAAAGCAGGTATCCCGGAAGACTATTTGGAATGCTACGGCAAATATAAAGCGAAAATCAGCGCGGCATATGACGCGGAACTCAAAGACCGTCCCAACGGCAGGCTGATACTGGTTACAGCAGTCAACCCCACCCCTGCGGGTGAAGGCAAGACGACCGTCACCATCGGTCTGACGCAGGCTTTGCAGAAAATGGGCAAGAACGCCATCACCTGTCTGCGCGAGCCTTCCCTCGGCCCCTGCATGGGCGTAAAGGGCGGCGCGGCTGGCGGCGGCTATGCGCAGGTTGTCCCGATGGAGGATATCAACCTGCATTTCACTGGCGACCTGCATGCCATTACAACAGCAAACAACCTCCTTGCCTCCATGGTGGACAACCATATCCAGCAGGGCAACGAACTGAACATTGACCCCCGCAAAATTGCATGGAAACGCTGTGTTGACCTGAACGACAGGCAGCTGCGGAACGTCATTTCCGGTCTGGGCGGCAAAGTAAACGGCGTGCCGCGCGAAGATGGGTTCCAGATTACAGTAGCGTCTGAAATTATGGCAATCTTCTGCCTTGCCAGCGACCTGAAACAGCTGAAGGAAATGCTGGGCCGCATCATCGTGGGCTATACCTATGACGATGAACCCGTTACTGCGAAGCAGGTAGGCGCGGACGGTGCAATGACTGTTCTGCTGAAAGACGCACTCCAGCCCAACCTTGTGCAGACGCTGGAGCATACGCCCGCCATCATCCACGGCGGCCCCTTCGCGAATATCGCACATGGCTGCAACAGCGTGCGCGCGACAAAAACCGCCCTCAAACTGGCTGATTATGTTGTAACAGAAGCAGGCTTTGGCGCAGACCTTGGCGCAGAGAAATTCTTTGATATTAAATGCCGCAAGGCAGGCATCCGTCCGGACGCAGTCGTGCTTGTAGCAACCATCCGCGCGCTGAAATACAACGGCGGCGTTGCAAAAGCGGACCTGAGCAATGAAAATCTGGACGCTCTGGCCAAGGGCTTCGTAAATCTGGAAAAGCACATTGAAAATATCCAGAAATACGGCGTGCCTGTCGTGGTAACGCTGAACCACTTCGTAGCGGATACAGACGCGGAAGTCGCATTTGTAAAGGAACGCTGTGAAGGACTGGGCGCAACGTTTGCCGTGGCAAGAGTCTGGGCAGACGGCGGCGAAGGCGGCATTCCCCTTGCGGAAAAGGTACTGGAAACGCTGGAAACAAAGGAAAACAATTTCCATGTACTGTATGAAGACAGCCTTTCCATAGAGGAAAAGGTAAACAAAATCTGCCGCGAAATTTACGGCGCGGGTACAGTCAATTTCTCTGCGGCGGCAAAAAAGACACTGGCGCAGATTGAAAAACTGGGCTTTGGAGATTTCCCCGTCTGCATTGCGAAAACGCAGTATTCCCTTTCCGATGACCCTAAAGCCTTAGGGCGTCCCGAAGGGTTCGAGGTTACTGTAAAGGAACTGCGCATTTCCGCAGGTGCCGGCTTTATTGTCGCACTGCTGGGCGATATCATGACAATGCCCGGTCTGCCGAAACAGCCAGCCGCGCTGAATATTGATATTGATGAGGACGGAAACGTAGTAGGATTATTCTAAGAAGGAGCGGGCAAACATGGCAGCGGAACGGATTGACGGCAAAGCAATTGCAGACGAAATCAAAAAAGAGGCGGCGGCAGAGGCGGCGGCATTGAAGGCTCAGGGAATTGAACCCTGCCTTGCCGTCATACTTGTCGGGAATGACAGTGCGTCACAGGTTTATGTCAATAACAAAAAGAAAGCATGTGAAGCCGTAGGCATCCGCTCCGTTTCTTATACACTGGACGAAAACGCAGAGGAATCAGAACTGCTTCAGCTGGTCGATACACTGAACCTCGATTCCTCAGTGCATGGAATACTGGTTCAGCTTCCTTTGCCGGAGCATATGGACGAAACGAAGGTCATTGTAGCGATCTCACCGGAAAAGGACGTTGACTGTTTCCATCCAATGAACGTAGGACGCCTGACAAGCGGGCTGGACGGGTTCCTGCCCTGTACTCCCGCGGGCGTAATCGAGATTTTGAAACGGACAGGGCATGATATTGCCGGAAAAAACTGTGCCATTATCGGCCGCAGCAACCTTGTCGGCAAGCCGCTTGCCCTGCTCATGACGAGGGAAAACGCCACTGTAACCCTTTGCCACTCCAAAACACAGAATCTGGCAGAAGTCTGCCGCAGGGCGGATATTCTGGTCAGCGCGGCAGGGAAAGCCGGGCTTGTCACAGGGGACATGGTAAAAGACGGCGCAGTCGTGATTGATGTAGGCATGAACCGCAACGCTGAAGGGAAGCTCTGCGGCGATGTGGTGTATGACGAAGCAGCGGAAAAAGCCTCGGCGGTTACGCCTGTACCGGGCGGCGTTGGGCTTATGACTGTCGCTATGCTGATGAAAAACTGTATCCGTGCCGCGAAAAAGGTTTCCGGAATGTAAAAACCTTTTGGCAGCTTTCAATAAACACCGAAAACAGATAGATACCGAAATACCGAGATTCACAGGCTGTCAAAAACTGTCCGTCAGATTTTTGGCAGCCTTTTTCAAAACACCCCTGCAAAAACTTAGAACTTATCCGTAAATAAGGTATGTGCAGATTGCACAGTCAGATTTTTCGGCAGGCAGGGAGCTTTTTTGCAGGCGTACCGGGTGGTACGGCAGGGAAAAGCGACAAAGACTGCCGGGAAAATAAAGCAGGATGTGCGCAGATAATTTACGGATAGGTTCTTAAATGAATATTAACCCATGCAGGTATAGACATACAACGTCCAACTGTGGTAGGATAATAAGAGTTTTACGTTCCTGTTCTGCCGGAACGTGCAGGGAAATATAATGTTGCGTATACATATGTGCTGTGCCGCTTTCGCGGAAACATTCGGAGGAGCATTCAAATGAAAATCTCAGAATCAATCATATTGGGTCTTATACAGGGGCTGACGGAGTTCCTGCCGGTCAGCAGTTCCGGGCATCTGGTGCTGTTCCAGAACCTGTTCGGCATCGAAGAGGCAACACAGGCGTTTTCCATACTCCTGCATATGGCGACACTCATCGCGGTGTTCGTTTATTACTGGCGGGATATCTGGGCTTTGATACGCCGCCCGTTCCAGCGGACGACTGCCCTGCTGATTGCGGGCACAATCCCGACCGTTATCATCGCCCTCCTGTTTAACGATACCTTTGACGCCATTTTCGGCAAAGGCAAATTCATCGGGTTCAACTTCATTTTCACAGGGCTTATCCTGCTCTATGCTGACACACGTCGCGGCGGGCGGAAAAAAGTTCGGAATATGTCCATATTTGACGCGCTCCTTGTCGGCACGATGCAGGGCGTGGCAATACTGCCTGCTGTGTCCCGCTCCGGCATGACTATCAGTACCTGCCTCAGCCGCGGTCTGGATAAAGAAAACGCCGCAAGGTTTTCTTTCCTGCTTTCCATCCCCGCAATACTGGGCGCGATGACGCTGACGATTAAAGATATGGTAACAGGAGAGGTTGCGCTGGCAGAGGCTGTCGGCGTTGCGCCAATGGCAGTCGGCTTTATCGTTGCCGCCGTTTCGGGTTATTTTGCCATCCGTTTTATGGTAGACATTATCAAAAAAGGACGGCTGAAATGGTTTTCCGTATATGTGTTCATACTTGGCGTGATATTGATTTTAGACCAGTTTGTGCTGCATGTAATCGTACAGTAAAAACAAAACCAGATACAGGGAAATAAATTCCTGTGTCTGGTTTTTTAAGACCTTGGGGACTCTGTCCCCAACTCCCCTGCAAGGGGCTCCGTCCCTTGACCCGTCTGCCGCCGCACTTTCGTGCGGCGGAAAATCATTCTGGTTTTACTCTCCGTCCTTATTATATTTTTACCTTTCCTCTGTCCCTTCGCGAAACGTAGTTTCGCACAATACTCTTTGCTTCTTTCTCTTAGAGAAAGAAGTGGGATTTGGGACTATGCCCCGTAGTTTACATTCAAAAATCCGGTTTTTCCTCCATGCTCACAGCATTACATATTTTGTACTGTCCCGCAGATTTTCCGCAGCCTCAAGATAGAAGGAAACCTCACCACACTCAGGGCACGCAGCAGCCTTTACAGTTACCACAATGTCCTTCCGCAATGTGCCCATAAGCCCCTTCGCAATGCCCCCCACGCCGCTGTTTCCTGCCAAAAGTTCCAATCCTTCCCTCATTTCCGCACCGCAGCGCAAACATTTCCTCATCTTTTTTCCTCCACTCCAAAATCTATTTTTCCTTATTTATTCCCCGTTTTCCTTCCTGCTTGCAACTTCGCTTTTCTCTCTCCCTTTCTGCTTTTACCTCTCCTCTGCCCCTCCGCGAAACGTAGTTTCGCAAATACTCTTTGCTTCTTTCTCTTAGAGAAAGAAGTGGGGTCTGGGGCAACGCCCCATGCCCTTCCTATCATCTGTCCGGTAAGCGTTGCTTTTTTATAAATTTCTGATATAATGAAAGCAAACGGCAGGGTATCCCCCTTCCGCTTTTCCATTATATTTCAGAAAGGAATCATCAACATGGACGGAACTTGGGTATTTATCATGGAAAATCTTGAATATCTTCTGCGCATTGTCATTGCCAGCATCTGCGGCGGGCTGATTGGTTATGAACGCAGCCGCCGCCGCAAAGAAGCCGGTTTGCGCACGCATATCATTGTCGCACTGGGCTCTGCCCTGCTGATGATTGTATCAAAATATGGCTTCCCCGATATCATCGACCAGCCGGGGATGCGTGTCGATGCTTCGCGTATCGCCGCAAACGTCATTACGGGCATTTCCTTCCTTGGCGCAGGCGTTATTTTCACGCGGGACGTTTCCGTAAAGGGGCTGACAACGGCGGCGGGCTTATGGTCTGTAGCAGGCATCGGGCTGGCGATTGGCGCGGGCATGTACCCCGTCGGCATATTCGCCACACTGCTGATTCTGGTTGTACAGCTGCTTTCCTATGGGCCGCTGAAAAAGCTGGACGGTCCGATACATGAGATTTTCTCCATTACTTACCAGAACGTCCCGAATGGGCTGGAGCTTCTGAAAAGCCAGCTTGCCATGCGGAACATCGTCATCCACCACATACAGATGGAGAAGAACCCTGACGATACTGTCACAGTGACGCTGAATGTCAGCCGGGCGAATGCCATCACCTGCACAGACCTGGCTGGGATTTTTGCAAACGACCCTTCTGTCAAGAATTTCCGGCTGTGATGCAAAAAGACCTTGAGGGCTCCGCCCCCAATCTCCCGCAAGCCCTTTGAAAAGGGCTTGACCCTAAACTTTCATGGGGCAAAACATTCGTTTTGCCCATATTTTTTTCAGCGGCAGCTTTACATTAAAGCAAAATATCAATTTACAATACTTTCCGGAAACTCCTGCATAATTTCCTCCAGACGTTCCGCAATGCTGTCGGCGGGATATTCCTTTTTCAGGTAATAGCATTTCCCATCACGATATATCCTCCCATCTCCTAAAACATTGATTTCTTCCGCTTCCCACGCTTCCCCATTTTCCGCGCCGAAAAACCACAGTTCATACCTTGCCTGTCCGTTCTCTCTATATGTAATCACTGTCCCGCTTGCATTCAGGGCAGAATGGTGATAACGGCATTCCAGATTTTCCAATTCTTCCGCCAGTTCTTTTGCGAGCGTCGGGTCCTCCCTATAAAAAGTAACGATATCCAGCGTTCCGGATTCCGCTTTCAATATGGCAATATCTCGGATTTCCTCCCTGCCGGAAATCCCCATCAAATCCGCCGCGCTCCTGCCCTGCCGCCAGACCGCCATTCCCGCAATGCTGCCCACCATTGTGCAGACCAGCAGCGGCACAACCGCTCTCCGCCAATTCCCTTTCATAAGCTTCCCTCCTCTGCTCACAGTCCTTATATAAACATCATACCAGAACTGCCGCAAACCCGCAACAAAACTCCCTACGCCGTAAGAAATATGTAAGAAAACACCATTCCGCATTTTTTCCTTCTGCCCTTGACATCTCCGCCAATCGGCGTATACTAAGAGTTAGCAACATATGTCAGAAACTGGAGGCTATTTTATGGCAAGGCCAAGAAAATGCAGAAGGGTCTGCGCGATGCCGCAAAACAACAGCTTTGCCCCAATCGGGGAAAACGTCTGCCGTGAAAAAATCGTCATGCGGATAGAAGAATACGAAGCCATACGCCTGATAGATCTGGCGGGCTATACGCAGGAGGAATGCGCCAGCCAGATGGGCATTGCCCGCACGACGGTGCAGGGAATCTATAACGATGCGCGCAAAAAGCTGGCAGATGCGCTTGTCAACGGCAAAGCCCTCTGGATTGAAGGCGGCGATTACGACCTCTGCCGGGAAGAAGGCCCCGGCTGTGCCAGGAAATGCCGGGCAGCCTGTTGCAGAAAAACAAACATACAATAATAGAAAATAACAGGAGATGAATAGAATGAGTGAAAATTGTTCTCATGACTGCGGGAGCTGCTCCTCGAATTGCAGCAGCCGCAAGCCGGCGGATTTCCTTGTGCCGCCGAATGAACACAGCAAAATCAAAAAGGTAATTGCGGTCGTCAGCGGCAAGGGCGGCGTAGGGAAATCCATGGTGACCTCTTCTCTGGCGGTGCTCGCAAACCGCAAAGGCTACAAAACCGCCGTTTTGGACGCAGATATCACAGGTCCTTCCATACCCAGGGCTTTCGGCGTCAAAGAAAAAGCCTACGGCAACAAACTGGGAATGCTCCCCTGCGAAACAAGAACAGGCATAGAAATCATGTCTGTAAACCTGCTTCTGGATAATGATACCGACCCTGTTGTCTGGCGCGGTCCCGTTATTGCAGAAACAGTAAAGCAGTTCTGGAAAGACGTTATCTGGGGCGATGTAGATTTTATGTTTATTGATATGCCCCCCGGGACGGGCGACGTTCCCCTGACGGTATTCCAGTCCATCGCAATGGACGGCATCATCATCGTCACCTCCCCGCAGGAACTTGTCGGCATGATTGTAGATAAAGCAGTTAAAATGGCAGAAATGATGAACGTACCCATATTGGGCATTGTGGAAAATCTTTCCTATTTTGTCTGTCCGGACTGCGGCAAAACACACAATATCTTTGGTGAAAGCCATATTGAGGAAATTGCCGCAAAGCATAATATCCCTGTGGTCTGCCGCCTGCCGATCGACCCCGCGGTTGCCACAAGAAGCGACAGGGGTGAAACGGAGGATTTGCAGGGCGAATGGCTCGACCCTATGATATCGTATCTGGAAAAAATCTGACAAGGAGAGGTTTTGCATGAAGAAAAAAATCGCGGTAACATATGAAAACGGGCAGGTGTTCCAGCATTTTGGGCATACGTCCGAATTTAAGGTATATACCATTGAGGATGGTGCTGTTACAGCTGCGGAAGTCCTGCCGACCAATGGCAGCGGCCATGGCCTTTTGGCTGATTTCCTGCTGCTGAACGGCGTATCCGCCGTAATCTGCGGCGGCATCGGCGGCGGCGCAAAAGCCGCACTGGCGGAAAAACAGATTGAGCTGTTCGGCGGCGTAAGCGGTGATGCGGACGCATGTGTTGCGGAATACCTGAAAGGCACGCTGGCGTTCAATCCCAGCATCGAATGCAGCCACCACCATGACCACGACCATGAAAACTGCGGCGAGCATGGCGACCACCATTGCGGCGGACACTGCCGCTAAACTCTACGCAAAAAGAGCTGAAAAACCATGTTTTTCAGCTCTTTTCTTCCTTGTAAAACCCTTTTTACGTTTTCCGGCTGGAAAACACTCATCTCATATCGCTGGCTGTAATCCTTGTTACATCACCATTGCTGCTGCTCGTCCGCAGTTCTATATAACATTCATCGTTGTTATCGGTGCAATCGTCCCAGAAAATATCCAGCCCGCTCAATGTGGTTTTATAATTCCTGTCATAAGTCATGCTGTCGTTAATCACAAAGAGGATTTTCGTATCTTCTTCCAGATTCCAGGTATATTCCTTGGAACTGCTTTTTGTTTCCGCTATGGTAATTCTGCCATTGCCGCTGGTACTGATATTACGCAGATAACCAGCCTTCGGCTTGCTGTCATTCGTATCGTCCTCATCTACGATATCTGCCACGATTTTCGTCACATTGCCTCTGGAATTGAGCGTCAGCGTCACCTCGATTACCTCATAGCTTTTCAAATTGTCAAACGCATGCTCCAGCTTCACAAATGTAGAGCTGCTTCCGTCCAGCCTGACGTCAATATCGCTGTTGGAAAGCGTGTAATATGTCTTGCCGGAGTTATTCTGAACGCGAATCTTGTCATCATCCACGTCCATACTGTAAATCGTTCCTTTCACAGTATCCCCGCTTTTGTCGTCCAAGGAAGCCTTGATTTTGGAAACCTTGCTGCCGCTGTATGTCAGTTCAACATAAATATCATCTCTGCCATCCAGCTCGTCATCCAACTCGTCCAGAGAGATATTGTCGCCGTCCAGCGTCACTTTTACGCTGCTGGTATATTCCAAATCGTAATTTACGCCGCCCGCCTCTACTTTAATCTCAGAATCGCGGTCGTCAATATCCTTCAGGATACCCTTTGTAACCTCATCAATTTCCGCCTCAATCTCGGAAACCTTGTTCTTTGTGTTAAATTCCAGTTTCACATTGTAGGTATATTCATCATAGTACTCTTTCAGGTTGTCCACACTGCTTTTCTTATCGTCTATCGTTACCTTGACGTCGCTTGCCAGCTCGTGGGTATAGTCCTTCTTATTGTTTGTAATCTGGATTTCACTGCTCGTGATCTTCTTCAACGTACCTTCAGAATTTTCAGCATTCCTGGAAGTCGCGCGGATTACCGTCGCATAATCGTACTTATCGACCTCCAGTTCAATGGTGTAGCCCTTTTCATCATCATTGAAGCTGGATTTCAGCGTATCCAGTGATTTGCTTTTTCCATCAATATAAACATCGACGTCATCATCATAAATGTCATATTTATGGATATCTCCATTTGCCTTGATTTCGATTCTCCGGCTGTTCAGGAAATAAAGTTGGCCGTGCGTTTCGTCTTCCTCTGATTCGATGGTGATACCCGTTACATGCCCTTTGCTGTTCAGCTTGAGGGAAACCGTATAGTTATTGTCATCGTAATCTCTTTGCAGCTTGCTGAATGCAACGCTGCTGCCGTTTTTCTTGATTGTAACGTCATCGTCCAACGTGTATTCATAATTCTTGCTGCCGCTCTTAATGGTGATCTTGGAATCTGTCAGCCTTGTCAGAAGGCCCTTTGTCGGGTTGTCGCTGCTCTTTACCGCATCCAGCTTTGTTACATATTCGTCCTTGTCCAGCGTCAGCGTGACATTGTATTTCGCGTCTTTCAGCGCGTCTGAAATCTTCGATGTTGTAGAACGGGAGCCTTCCAGCCGAATATCCGCGTTTCTGTCTATATCGTAGTATTTTTCTTTGCTGCCGTCCTTAATCGTCACTCTGGTGGAAGTGATTTTTGACAGCTCATATGTAACGTCCTTCTTGATGCCCGCCTTGGAATTGGTTACGATAAGGCTTTTCAGCTGGTCGCCGCTGTATGCCGCCGTAACAGTATCCCCAGTACCAATATCCGTAAATTCAATGGTTTTGTTGTCATAGGTTGGCTTCAAAGTATTTTTCGCACCAAACAGGTTCATCCCTGCCCCTGAGTTCGTCCGCAGGCTCAGGAACAAATCGCCGTTGCTCAGCACCATGCTGTTTACAACTGTACCAACGACCGTGCCGGGTGCCTGTGTGACGCTCGACCCGTTGTTCTGCGTCAGCGTGTTATACGTTTTTACAGAAAGCACCGCCATCTCCGAACGGTTAATGTTCGATTTCGGGTTAAAATTATTGTTTGTATCCCCTACCATCAGCTTGGAACGGTTCAGCAGCTCCAGATAAGGCTTTGCATCACTGGAAACCTGCATTGCATCGCGATAGCTCAGGGACGGATTGCTGTCCAGTTTGTAGCCGTCCAGCGTAGACAGTGCCTTGCCGAAAATCCTGCCGACATCCTCGCGGTTGGCATTTCCCGTGCCGTTGCGCATCTTGCCCAGCTCTTCCGTTGCAAGTATGTTGTTTTCCAGCCCGTACGCTACAGCGTTATACGCCCACGAAGGGATGTTGTACGCGCTCATGACCGGCTTCCACTTTGTCACGACTGTATCACTGACATCCTGCTTGCTGTGCGCCTTCATGATGGAATACATCAGCTGTACCGCTTCGCAGTAGCTGACGTTGTTTCTCGGCTTACAATATTTCTTCCCGTTTTCATTGTAGCCGTTCATCAGCCCCATAGATGCCGCCTGATCAATAAATGTTGCCGCGCCGGGCCATGGCACCGAACCGATGTCCGTAAATACCGAACCGTACGCCGTAACGCCCATACTGCCGGCTGCCATGCTTGCCGCCATCACCCATGCTACCCATTTCTTCATAAAAACCTACCCCCATTCATAATGAATGATTTCGCTTTCTTTCAAAAAGACGCCAAGTCTGGACGTCCTTTCCCTGTTACCATCATACCACAGCCCGGTCAAAAAATTCTTTCGAATTTTTTAATTTTTTCCTGCTTTCATGCAATTTTTCCCAAAAGCTGAGGGTTTTCTCTATAATTTCATATATTTAACGCCATGCGCACATTTTACCACAACACGGCTATAATTGCAAACCCACCATAGCGCGCGTTCCTGCCCTCTGAAAGGCTGCAATTTTTTTGAAACAGTTTTTTCAGGCACACGGCAAAAGATACGGTACGCAAAAAAGAAAGCCTTGAAAATTCAAGGCTTTCCCCATGCACTCTACAGGATTCGAACCTGCGGCCTTTCGGTCCGGAGAAATCAGACAGCTTTTTTCTTCCTGTGCCAGCTTTATTAAAATGCTGAATTTACAGGTTTTTTCACATATTTTTCTGTTTCCAGCTTTTGGCTGTATTGCATAATTTATATGCATATAAGCCACCAATAAGCCACTCAATCCAGATATATCTCAGCACAATATCATTTCAATAATTTCGGATAATCAATTCCTTATACTTTCCTTTGCCTAAATTATTACTCCGCTCCACAGCCTCTATCCGGTATCCCTCATACAGTTCCCTGATAAAATCAGCGTCATTATAAGACAGTATCCATTTCCCTTTAGCCGCCTTTAACAATTCTGCCAGCCTGTAATGGTACTTTTTACAAAATCCTGTCCCATAATATCCCTCTGTTTCGAAATACGGCGGGTCGCAGTACAGCAGCGTCCGTACTCCATCCTGTTTCTGAATACATTCCTCAAAAGTCTGATTCTCAATCAGCACCTTTTTCAGCCGCTCATGGACTTTATAAAGGTCCCTGATAGCCGAAACATCCTTTCCCCTGCATCCGAAAGAAGATATTTTTGCCCCATAAGACGCCCGAATCAGATAATACATTCTTGCCGCCCTTTGCAGTTCCGTCAAATCCTCCGGCCGCTGCGCCCGCATCCTGCAAAATTCCTCCCTGCTTACCAGCATCAACGCAATTTCCCGCTCCAACGCTTCAGGGTGGCATTTCACCATACGGAACAAATTTACCAGTTCCCCATTGAAGTCGTTATAAACTTCTTTTTTTATGAGGCTCTTTGCCAAACAGCACCCACGCCGCCCCGCCGAAAACCTCCACATATTTCTCTATGCCTTCTGTTGGAAACCTTCGAATGATTTCCTTACGCAAAAGCCTTTTCCCGCCAATCCAGGCAATAAAGCTGTCCAAATCAATCCCTCCTCTTATCCCTATTATTGCCTGGCAAAAGTATCAAACTGTCTCAAATGTTTCATGCAGTCCCGCTTTTCGTCTATGTTAATCGTTTTACATTTCCCTCTGCTGTTTTATAATAACCCTGTAACAAATGTTTTTTTGCAGCACAAGGAGGTAACACTATGAAACACATTGATTTACTGTACCAAAACTACGCAGCTGAACAACTGGCAAAAGGCCGGACCATCCAGCAAAGGAAAGTCGAGTATGAAGTAATGCATGACTTTCTCGAATTTCATCTGAATCCTGACGATTACCTTGAGGCGGAAAACCTTCTGAATGATTTGATCCTTACCATCGAACAGGAGAGCTTTTGCGCCGGAATAAAATGTCTCCCCCTGCTCCTGAAAGAACTGGTTGAGGAATAAAAAAACGGGGCTTATCGCCCCGTCAAAAATATGTATTTAATCTTTTCCATTCTTGGCAAAAACATATCCGGAAACAGTCAAAAGAAGTGTTTTCAATACTTCAAAAAATGGTTCCTTTAAAGAGCTTTGTCCTTTCGTACAAAAAAGGTCTATTATGTACACTACAAACATAAGGAATAGTATAGTTCTTACAAAACTGAAGTTTTTAAGCCATTGATACAAATTCCGCCTTTCTTGCGGTGTCAATTCCGAAATGTCAAAACTTAAATGTCTCCTAGCATAGCGCGGAGGTTCATCCATCTCCCTCTCTGGCATCTCAACCGTTCTTTCCTCGTGCTCTTCAGGAATATTCTCATCTGAAATACCAATTCTATCAGAACCATATTCAGAATTGCTGTTGTCATCTTGAAATGTATGGGTTTCCATAACTTATCACTCAACTTTCTCAGCATATATATCCTCATCAGAAAGAAAATTTTTGTTGCTTTGCCACGCTTTCCTCCATGCTGTATTGGGCAGATGGGTTATGTTAGACAACTGTATTCCGGAATAATTCTTATATTTATTCCATACTTCATTAAGCACAGAATCAAATATCGGATTGCTTCCCCCTCTTACCTTATAACATTTACCATTTCGATCAATATAAAACTCTTTGATTTCCCGATCCCTGTATCTCGCAAATTCATAATATACTTCAGAAAGCACAGGACCATATTTCCATGTTTCGAAACGATCAGCAAACAAAGGCTCGTTTGTTTTTTTCAAATAATCCCTATAAAGAAAATACAACAGCTTTTGAAGTTTCATTGGGGTAACAGGGATGTTCTCTCTAAATGCTAATTCTAAAATATTATTAGACACAAATAACGGTGCTACTGTCGCCATACAGTTCACCTCCTTAAAAAATAAACCATTAATTCCCTTCCAAAAAAACTCCTTAATCCTCATACAAATATGCTTCCTATTCTTATTATATATAGCTCTGTGTAAAAATGTCAATATCTCCAGTATTTATTCTTATATCTTTACCTACAAGATAATATATTATTCTTTACTTCACCCTATTCAATCTTTTTATGTAATGGCTCCTTAAAAAGGTTCTCAACATTTTATTTTCGTATTCTTTGTAGAACTTTTATCTTGAAAACGGGGCTTTCGCCCCGCTTCAAACTTCACCTTATCTCACAGAAATCACCGGCGTCCTTCCCTGACTTCCGACCTCAATCCCCTCAGCCTGCGCCAAGTCCCTTGTCTTGATATACGTTACGCCGTCTTTACGTATCATATCGACCTCGTACTCTTTCCCATTGATGATGATGGTATCCTTCTCAACCACTTCTTCCGCCTCCATTTCATAAGAAAAAATATCCTCCACCAGCAGCCAGTGTGTAAACCCGCTCCGGCTGACCGGCGCCTCCCTTACGCCATACGCCGACCCATCTGCGGCGATGTACATCGGCTTGCCGCCCTTCATACCGCTATAAATCCCGATATGCCCCTTCTGCCACACCAGTGTGCCCAGAGGGGCGTCTTTAATGGTCGAAATGGGACGCTTCACGTTTGCCCGCTCAAACCACTGCGCCGACCCCAGCACCACACCGCACCCCCACGAAATCAGCCCAGAGCAATCCACACAGACCTGCCCGACCTTTTTTACGTCACTGTCCCAGACCATTTTCCCATACTGTCCCTTGAGATAGTTATAATTTGCCAGCGTCATAACCGTCCCCTTCATGCCGTAGACGTAAGGCGTGCCAATCTTGGAGCGGGCGAACGCCACCAGTTCCGCGCCTGTCATTTTAGGCATTTTCATTCCCCCTTCACCAGTTCCGCCGCCGCCTTATTTCCCACTAACATCTTCCGCATCTCCGTCAGCGCCTCATCTACCCACTGGCTGAACGTATCAAAGGAAACCGCCATTGCTACGGCTGGAAACCGTTGCACAAACAAGTCGTACACCTGCCGCAGTTTCAGCTTGCCAGTGCCGCCGCCCAATTCCTTCTCTGCGTTCGTCACCGCCCACAGCAGCCATTCCTTGACCTTCGCCGCCTGTGCCTTCGTTGGCAGCTTCAAAAAGCGGTATCCTGCATAAATAACACACTCCAGTACCGCCAGCAGGCCCACGATTACATACCAGTTTTCAATCAAAAACTTCATTCCCCATTCCTCCATTCTTCTTCTAACCTCACCTTTTCCGCCTCTTTGGTTTCAAAGAACGACTTTGCCAGATAGCCCAAAATCGTCCCGATAATAACCTTCGTGATATCGCTGGACAGGTTTTCGGCTATCTGCTCCCTGCCCAGAAACGCCAGCAGATAGGACAGCTGCAAGTCCAGCAGGGCAACGAACAAAATCACCATAACTGCCCGTTTGGTAAACGTCCGGAACCTGCGTTTCTTCCTCTTTTCCATGCCGCACCTCTCCTACATCCCAACCTGCGCAAACAGGAACGCCAGCACAGCCCCGACTGTAAACGTCACAACATGGCCCACAACCTTCCGCCACATCTCCCCGTCGCGGCTTTCCAGCGTTTCCAGCCGCTTGCCCTGCCTTTCCTGTTCCTTGAGCATGCTCTCCATGCTGGTTGCAAGCCGCTCCACCGAAGCCGTCAGCGTGGCAATGCGCTGTTCCCCTTCCTCCAGCAGTTCAATACGCCTGTTCTGCCGCCTGTTTTCCTCATCGATGCGCCGGCAGAATTCCTCATGCTCCGCCCTCGTAATCGCTCCGTCCATCAAAATCCCCTCCTTTTTTGTTTTACCCTACCTCCGGAAAACTCTCCGCGGCTCTCATGTTTTCTCTGGCAATACAAACTCTCCGTCCGGTGAAATGAGCGTCCTCCAATCGCCATCTATCCCGCTTTCCGTAAACTGCAGGCCCTCCTCCCCGAAGCGGAACAGCCGGTCAGAGGTCAGATAATCTTCCGTATCAACGGCAACATAAAAATGCTGTTCCGTAATGGCGATACGCCCGGAAAGCATTGCAATCGCGTTCTTCGCTTCCAGCCCTGCTTCCACAGCAACCCTGTAGCTTTTCGTCCCGTTCGTAACAGCCGACGCCAGTGTCGGCAGGAAGTCGCCCAGCTCTACCTTCTCATACTGCTCCCGCAGACAGTCCCACGCATACGAAATTACCTTCGCCCGTTTGGAAAACCCCATTTTGGAATTTATCACCGTCACCATATCGCCCAGCCGCACATCCTCCAGCGCAGCGAAATCCCTGTATTCCTCGGTTTTCGCCAGCGGAACGAAATCCACCTTGATATTTACTTTCGGCAGGTCGATTTCGTCCTCACGAAACAGCTCCAATGCCTTTTGTCTGAGCTGTGCCGTTGTCTCCGCGCTTTCGTCCTCCAAAACCAAAATTTTCGGATAGACATACTCCGCCAAATACGGGCTGTCCACCGCGATAAAAATGCCATTTTTCCCATACGCAAGCACCCTTGTCCGCACATCGCTTTCGTCCTCGTTGACCTCCAGCCCGGAAAGGTTCTTGCCGTAGCGAATCACAACGTCCCTGTCCGCGCCGATGCTTTCCTTCATGGCAACGGAAAAATGGTCGCGCAGCAGCTCCCCGCCGAAGGCTTCCACGAAACTCTCCATGCCTTCATCATTGGAAAGCAGCGCCTGCACCGGGTTCACGCGCGAAGCCGTCAGCCTGCCTTGCTTTTCGATGTCCGTTGAAAACGTGAACGGCATTGGGTAGGCCATGGCGGCCGGGATTGTGGCAATACACTGCACTGCTGTGCCTGCGCTGAGAATGTTCCCGCAGAGATTGTCCAGCAAGTCATAAAAGATATGCCTGGCGTTGACCTTGATGCTGTCCATGGACGGCGTGGTGTTGTAAATGCGGAAGGGCTGCGGCCCTGTCGGCGTAGGCGCATAAAGGATACGCCCCCTCTCAATACGCCGCCATTTCCCGCCTTCGTCATACGGGTGCTGCATTTCCAATTCAAACGCCCCGTTCAATTCCTCTGTTACAACACAAGAGGCCGGAAGCAATGCCCCCAGCCCCAGCGCGTCAAAACTTTTCGCCGTTTTCTCATGTATCGTTATCATGCCATCAGCCCCGTCAGTTCCGTATACTGTTCCTCCGTAATGCGCCCGAACAGCAGGTAAGTATCCATCTTGTTTTTCAAATCCTCCCTGTCGTATGTACCCCGTGTGATTTTGTTCTTCAGCAGTGTGTAAATCATGAAAATTCCTCCTCATATTATTTCAAAGTCGTTATAAATTTGCCTCCATCAGGCAGGCAATGTATTCCACATTCAGTGCCGTGTCAATGGCAATCTGCTCCTGTTCGGAAAGGGGCGGGGCTGGTTCGGGTGGTATTTCCTCATACTCAATCCGAATCGTCCCATCCGTTTCCAGATAAAAGACTTTATCATATCCAGCCCTGTCCTCGCCCATTGCAAAGGAAAAATCAATATCGTGCCATTCAGCAAGGGGATTTTTCGCCATTATCTTTAATGCGCTGGCATGGCTGATTACATAGTTGTTATCAATGATTCTTCGGTTTTCATCCAAATATAACAGCATTTTATCCCGCCTGCCCTTCCTGATATTCTACGTAGCCCTTGTATGTTGAAACTTTATCCGCAGCAACAGCAGGGAAATGAATATCTATCTGTGTTATCCAAATGTCCTGTAAAATATTTTCGCGTTCTCCAAAACTTGTTTTAAGTAAAAAGCGGTTAAGGGAATTACCGTCAACGGCTATCATATATTTAGCAGTAGAACCAGCAATAGACGCTAACGCTGTGAATGAGCTTTCTCCGTTAATAAAATACGCCGAAGCAAATTGTCCTAAAGCTATAGTACCTTCAATGTTTATTGCTCTGAATTTAACCGGACTTTCAAAAGAAAAACTCAATATTTTCACTCCGCTCGTAGCGGTTGTCACGCCCTTTTTTGCAGTCTGCTTCCATGCCATACTTGTAAAGATTTTTGCATTCTGTTCTTTCAACGTTTCCAGTATCGCATTTTCCTTACCAAACACCGTCCCTGCCGTCTGGCTCCCGCCGGTATCACCCGTCAGCCCTATCCTGTTCAGCACTTCCGACACGCTGGCGTTTTCCAGCGCGTCCTTATTCACGGCATACACCGCTTCCAGCATCTGCCAGAACGTCCCTGCCGGTATCCCTGCGGCAACCTCCCCCGCCTTGCCGAAGTTCTGTACCATATCCGTCATCAGTTCCATGCTTTCATACAGGTTTTGGAACAGTACGACAAGCGCGCCATATTCATTGCTGCCCTCTATGCTGCCCGTTGTCCGCAGGCTTTTCGTAACAAAAATTTCAAAAATCTGCGTGGAGAGTATCTCCCTGTTGTCTTTCCATATGGAGATCTGTGTCTGCAAATGCCCTGTTTTTTCCAGCGCGGCAGTCGTCAGCAGGAACTGGCAGCGGCCGTTTTCCGGCTCCGTGATTTTCCCGTCATTGAAAATCTCCCCGCCTTTTTCCGGCTTGCGCATGTAAATGCGTACCTCATGCCCCGTCAGGTCAATCGGCACGCCGTTGTTGAATAAAAACACATCTAAATAGCGGCTGTCGCTGTCCTTCTGCACCGCTGTAATGATGTTATGCGGCTTGATATTCACGTCCAGCTCCAGCCTGTTGTATGTTTCCGCCATCAAAGCCACCTTCATTCCGGCTCAATCACTAATTTCTCCACGTTCCCCGTCCAGCTGACAGCATTCCCCCCAGCCTCAAGCCGCGGGAACTCCGCCCCGCCGAACCTGCTGTTCTGGCTCTCACTGCCCCTGTAGACCTCCATGCTTTCGCTATCAATCGTGATATGTCCGTCCACGCCGGAAAGCGGGAACGCCGTTCCGTTTATATCCAGTGTAATGCTGCCGCTGCCATACACCGTGATTTTCGGCTGTGCGTATACCGTCCCTTTGTTGTACACCGTCTGCGGCTTCAGCAGCTCCAGCGTATCCCCGAACGGGTTTACGGAATATTTGAACGGCTGGGTATCCATCGTCACCTGGAATTTCTGGAACACCCGCATCATCTGCGCAATGCTGACCTTGTTCGATATCACGACGTCATATACCTTGTCCGGCTCCGTGGAAAATATCATCTTCCCTGAGCCGACAAGCCACGCCGCCACATCGTCCAGCCTGCGGCGGTTGATTAGGGCGCATTCCATCGTGCGGTCATAGCTGCTGTATGTCCCCTCGTCCACATGGAGCGAGCCGTTCCGCCCGGCAATCTCTACCCGCTCCACGCGCCGCTCCGCCCGTACCGTTTCCGGCATTTTCGTCACCCGCACGCCCATCTGCCGGCTGTCGATATCATTGAACCGGAACCATGCGTCAAATATCATCGGCTTCCCCTCCTTTCCCGCATGAAAAAAGAACGCCCTTTGCAGAGCGTCCCATTTCTTACTTATACTGTTATGCTCCTGCTTTCAGGAACAAAAGCCGGAATGTTTCCCTGCCTTTTGGCGTGATAAGCGTCTGCGTGCTGGAAAAGCCTGTTTTTTCGTTGACAAACTCTTTTACTTCAAACAGCCCGCTGTTTTTGTCCGCATAGGGCTGGATTTTCCCCTTTTTGTCGCGGTAAATATATTTTCTGTCCAGCAGGAAACGGATAAACTCCTTTTCCTTAATTTGGAGCTGTTTCGCGGTTTCACGGAAATTGGTAAGCAGGCTGCGGTCTACTATTTCATCGAAATAATCCGCTTTCGGCTTCATAATCTGGTTGTCTACTGCCAGCGTGGAATTAGCCGCCTGCAATGCCTTATTTTTATCCTGCTCATCTTTCAGGGCAGTGCAGAGCCGTATCAGCAGGTCAGGGTTAAGGATTGCCGCTTCCAGTGTTTCCGGCGTCATATAAGCCCCATGCCTGCGGATTGAGGGCAAAACTTCCGATGTAATCCATTTGCGGAAGGGTTTCGCCTCCGGCTTGTCACTGCGAATAATTACATTGTAAAGACCGCTTTCGTTGATAACTTGCATTTGTTGCTTTCCGCCAAGGGTGTCAATCAGACTTACCCCCTTTTCATCTTCCTCAAGCCGCTCATATGTCATTCTGGAATTTCCGATACCCAAAACTTCGCAAACATCTTTCAGCACCCACCAAGGCTCACCATCTTTCTGAACTGTCCGTACTTCATTGCCGTTGTATGTAAAAATCTGTAATCCATTCATGCTTTTCCCGCCTTTCTTTTCTTCTTTTCCTGTGCTTTTTGATAGCGGATTCCTTTTATAAACCCATATTTATATGCCTCACTACAAACGTCTAACTCATTGCCATATTCAGCAAGTGCAAGCCATTCATTGCAACTCAAAGCATATGACCCATTGGTTTTATCCCATTTGAAATTTTTGATAGATTTCCACATTTTTTCTACTATTGTCATAGCAAAAAAACTCCTTTCAAAAAAATAGTATCTTGAAAGAAGCCTCCCTAGCTGATATAATGGATTTATCAGAAGGGAAACCTCTGGTGCAATAACGATAACCTAAACTTTGGTAGGGGCAGGTTATCGTTATTTTTTTATGTCATCTTCTAACTTCTCAATTCCTCGCCGTATACATTCCATTTGACTTACTTTCTCCTGCTCACAATAACTATCAATAATATTTTTGCAGCGTTCGTCAACTCTAACTGTTATTTTATACGGCTTCGGATTGTCAGTAGGACGACCAATTTTCTTAGTCATTACTTCACCTCACTTTTGACTGTCTTAATTATATATTTATGACAGTCAAAAGTCAAGAGGTTTTTCCATTATTCAGCAAAAAAGAACGTCCGCGTTCAGACGTCCTTCCATATTTCTGCAAAATATGCTATACTGTTCTCGTTACCGCCCCATTCTGGTAACAGAAAGGGGGTGTCCATATGGATAAACCATTTTCTTTTATCCTTTCTGTGTTGGCAAGTGTAGCAGCGTACTACATATGCAAGTGGTTAGACAGATAGGATGGACGGTATCCTAGCCCAAAACGGATGACTTCGCCGTAAAAGAAGGAGAACCCTCGCGCGTATTGACGGTACGTTCGGGGGTTCGTCCTTTTTGTCCACATGGACGCCATTTTCTTTTGCCTACTGGTATTATAGCATATGTAGCTTTTGATTGCAAGTTTCTTTTCAGCCGCCTCTTGCGGCGGACTGCTGTCTGCGGAAGAACTCCAGTTCCTGCGCCATGCGCTGTACGTCCCTGCCGTCAGCGTTATTCACCTTATCGATATACAGGTTGATATCCCCATAAGTGTAATTCCTTCCGCCCGCAGTCCCTGCGCTTTCCGCCATTCTCGGCGGGCTGGCAATCCCTGCAAGGCTGTTGGAAATGCTCCTGTTGATATCCTGCATTTTTTCCGTCCAGCCGGTATCAAGACCGGCCGCCATATAGCCGCCAATCTCCGCAAACACCTTTGACGGGGAATTGATATCAAGGTCAGACCTTGCACGCGACACTGCCGCCGCAATCACCGCTGCGACCGCATTCACAACGCCGCTTTCCCCGTTGCGTATGCCCTGCGCCACGCCCTCCATCATCATATTTCCGACTTCGGTAAACTCCTCCCGGAAGCTTTCAATCAATGCAATCAGCTGTTCCTTCAAGCCCTCGATGTACTCCGTCAGGATGGGCTCCTGCTCCGCCATGCCCTGTGTAATGGTGAGGAAGTTCTGCTCCTGTGTGTCCTCGTTCGCGCCGGTTACGGCAGAGGAAACCGTCTGCGCGACAATCTGCCCTATCCCTTCGCCATCAGCCTGCAGACCTGCTTTTAATCCTTCCGCCGCCTGCTGGCCCGCCGCCTGCATCTGTGCCCTGACGCCCTCCAAAGCCTCCGGCAGACGCTGGGCATAGTTCTGTTCCAGCGCGTCCAGTTCGCCTTTATAAAACTTTTCTGCCACATTCTGTGCGGTCTGCTGTTTTTTCTCGAACAGTGAAACGTACTGCTCAAATTTCGCGTCAGAAAGGGAAATCAGCTTATCCATATAGCCCAGCGCGTCCTCTACGCCCATGCCGGAAATCTCGCCGACAAGACTGTCGGAAATGCCGCGCCCGCGCAGGCGTTCGATGGCGTCGCCGTATTCCTCCAGCTTGCGGATTTCACTTTCGATATCGCCCAGCTGGGACAGGTCTTTCCCTTCTTCCGTATTGACCCGCTCGAACAGGGAGCCGTAGCCCGCAAGCTTGCTTTGCAAACTGCCCTGGCTTTTCTCAATCTCCGCAATGGCGGATTCGTACTCCTTTTGGAACTCCTGCAAGGCGGCAATCCGGTCTTTCAGCGCGGTTTCCTCCTGCTTTCTGTTCCAATCGGATTCCAGCTTTGCGATTTCGTCCAAAAGCTTCTGCTTGCCGGCTTTCTCGGCTTTTTCCAGTTCCTTGTATTTTTCGGCGATGCTTTCCTCGTACTGCTTCCGCTCCGCCTCGGCCTGCTCGGCCGCCGCCTGGTTCTGGATCATTTCCAGCCTGTCATTCAATGCTTTTGCTTCTTTTTCCAGCACATCGCCGACCTTCTGCGCCGTGCTTCGGGCAAACGGCAGCATGCCTCCAATGCCCTCTGCGGCGGAAACCGCGCCCATCGCCATATTGAATATTATCCCCCTTGGGAGCCACCAGTTTCCCGCTTCAGAGCCACCCGGAAATGGTATTTTCCACCTTCAGAGCCACCACAACATATTGTGGCAGCACACATATTTGATTTCACTATAAATCTCCTTATAGTTATTCTTGGAGAACTGCTGATGCAGTATCACCAAATAATCTATAGGGAGG
>CAJTKM010000007.1 GCA_910576545.1 Lachnospiraceae bacterium | reverse complement strand
GATCTACGCTGTGGGAAAAGGTTTCTGAGAAATATTCGTCTTGATAGGCGATAGTATCAATCTCGATATCTATAATGATTTTTTGCCATTTTTCCTGTTCCCTGCGCCTATTTTTCATTTCGTTTTTTAGCGTGGTCTTGATCCAGCCGATTGGGTTAGGATTGTATACAAAGTCATCAATCTTTTCCATGGCAATTTTGAACGTTGTTTGGACAATATCTTCCGCTTGGGAATAATTGCCCATTGCGCTTCTGGTATAATACAGCATATTTTTCGCCTCAGAACGATAGACTTGCTCAAGAAACTTTATTTTATCTTCTTGATTCATAATATTCCCCGTTTCTCTTATCCTTAGGTGATATGTTTTTGAATAATTTCCTTCGCAATATCTAAAACGTCAGATAATACCCTAATTTCCAAATCAGAATAGCTTTCGAGCGTCGCGGATATTTTATTCATAAAAATAGGAGTTGCTGCTGAAGTTAAACTGTCACATAACAAAGAATCCAAATTTACTTCAAGGCAGTTTGCAATTTTCACAAGAGTCTCAACACTGGGTTTTGTTTTACCTCGCTCAATATGTGAAAGATTTGTAGAAGTAATTCCGCATTGTTCACTGAGGAAGTCTTGTGTCCAGCCTTTTTCTTTTCTGAAGTTTCGTATTTTCTTTCCCATTGAGAAGTAGTCAACGGATTTTGGTTTTTGAGTGTCCATAGCAAACTCCCATAATAAATGCTAAAAAATTCTAAATATTAAAAGTAACACCTTTTTTTAATTATAAATCCTTTTTTATACAAAACTAATAATCTAAAAATCCTAAAAGGATATACAATTATATTTTTGCCGTATAAATTTACTCCAAGGCAGAGAATACTGCAAATTAGATTTATCCCTATCTCAACAGGTATCATTGCGTAAAAATAAAGTTTATACATATTTCCCGTTTTTATTCTGATTCTTCAAACACTTATTTTATAGTGAAGAAATTTTTTCAATGATAATAAGTGATTTTACCGCCAATTAAGAGAACTGCATTTTCTTCTCTTTGGCAGGAGCAGCAAATGACTCAGGAAAAGCAACGGGAAAAGCTATGTATACGGGCTTTTAAATATTCTGTACCCATTGAAAAAAGGAACCGCAGGATATTGATTTTTTTTGCGCTTTTTTACCATTGCAGATCCCCGCCCCACCTTCTGGAATCCAAAAAAAATTTCAGGAGATGAGGAAAATGAAATATTTTGTAACGATTAAAGATGAATATGGCAAAAAAATAGAATTGGAAGTAAGTGCAGAGATATTTAAGGTTTTTGACGATGACCGCAGGCTGAAAGAACGACAAAGAAATGAAGCGCGGCGCCACTACGATAAGCGCAGTGCTGAGGATTACATCATTGTAAATGAAAGCTCTAAAACCTTAAAATCCGCCGAAGATGTCTACATTGACAGGGAAGCGATCGCTGAAATTTTAGCTATGTGTACTCCTACACAAAGAAGGCGATTCTGCCTGAATAAAATTTATGGTTATAGCTGTGCAGAAATAGCAAAGCTGGAAGGCTGCGCAAAAAACGTTGTTGTAAAATCAGTTGCGGCAGTCATGAAGAAAATCCAGAAGAAAAAATAATTTTATTATAAGGGTGTCAAAGGGTACTCCCAGTGACCTACATAGTGAAAGGAAAACTTTCAATGGAATTCCCGAACCTTGACAACAAAATATCCGGTATCCAAGGACACTTTTTCAAATGGCTGTAAAAAGGCAAGCACAGCAGGTGCAGCCGCCATGATAACTATTTATAGCTGGAGCGACAAACTGCGATCTGCAATCCTTATCCGGTTCATGAGGAAACTGCGATGAAAACATTTTGAAAAGGGACTATGGCACGTTCCCCCGCGTAAAGGGGCATACTGCGAACACGGCGAAGCCTGTCGGCGGTATGATAGCGTTTTGAACCAAAACGGCCTTGGATACTCCCATTGTGCCAGGGGTGGGCAGTAGGCGGTTCCTGACCGCTGAAAATATGGCACATTATATTATTCAAAATTGTAGTAATCGTAAACTTTTCTTGTTTTATTTTCCAACAGATGATGATGCTATGACGCCTTTGAATAGGCCAAGCTCATAAAAAATATATATGAAAACAGCTTAATTTTTTGTGAAGGAGGATTTATGAAACAATTATCCAAAGAAATGATTCATGTAACTGTCCATTCCTCAAAATCTTGCTCTGTATACCAGATACTTTTGAAGCTGCTATTGGAACAAATATGAATTTTTTGAAATGATCGACCGGATATGTTATAATAATTTTGCAAATGAACGGTCGATTTGGCAGGGAAGGAGGGCTTATGCAGACCAAATCGATAAAAAAACCTGTAAAAATAGAAATGTGCGCGCTCTATCTCCGCCTTTCCAAAGAAGACGAGAAAGGTACAGAAAGCGCCTCTATCGAGAACCAGCGCAAAATCCTGATGGAATATGCGCGGAAAAATAAATTTGTCATATATGATGAATATGTTGACGACGGTTATACGGGGACAAACCTGAACCGTCCGGCTTTTCAGCGTATGCTGGAGGATGCGGAAAAGGGGAAGATCCAGATTATAATGACAAAGGATCTTTCTCGTTTAGGCCGAAACAGCGGCAGAATCAATATGCTGATGGATGAATATTTCCCGGAACATCATATCCGCTATATTTCGGTCAGCGAAGGGATTGATACTGCCCAGCGGACTGCCGTGAACAACATTGTCGCCCCTGTGCAGAATCTGGTCAATGAACTATATGCGGGAGATATTTCAAGGAAAATCCATGCCGCATTTGATGTGAAAATGCAGGAAGGGGCGTGCATCAGCGCTTTTGCGCCATATGGCTACTATAAAAATCCAAACAATAAAAACCATCTGTTAGTGGATGACACTGCGGGAGCGGTTGTGCAGCGAATGTTCCTGCTTGCAAAAGAGGGATACAGCCCATCACAGATTGCAACGATTTTGAATAAAGAAGGTGTTTCAACACCATCGCAGTATCGTTATCAGAAAAACCTGCATCTTTCTATGGAGCGCTTCCGCGGCGCAACAGAATGGAAAGCGGCGAATATCAATAAAATGCTGCGAAATGAAGTATATTTGGGTCATATGCTGCAAGGGAAAACCTATAAGCCCAGCTTCAAAAGCAAAGCCTGTTACGCAAAGCCAAAAGAGGAATGGATACTTGTCCCCAATACGCACGAGCCACTGATAGATGAAGACACATGGAATATTGTCCGAAAACGGATGCAGAGCCGGACACAGAAACGAGAAAAAGGGTTTGTCAATATTTTTTCCGGATTGGCTTTCTGCGCAGACTGCGGCAAAAATATGTCAACGGTAGGCACAAGAAAGAAAGGCGCTACTGCAAATTTGAACTGTGGCGGTTATAAGCTGGGCGGAAAAAAGTATTGCTCCAATCATACGATAGATTACGATGTGTTATATAAAGCGGTGCTGGCAGCGTTACGGGAACAGCTCCGCCTGACAGAACAGCAAAAGCAGGATCTTTTGCAGGAAATGCTGGAACGCACAGAAAAACAGGCGGACCAGGAGGATGTAAAAACAGAACGCAGGCTGACTGTGTTGGAGCAAAAATTAGAGCAGCTGTTTGACGACAAATACGAAGGACGTATTGCGCAAGAACAATTTGAACGCCTATATACAAAATATATGGAAGAAAAAACAGAGGCGGAAAGCAAACTCAAGCTTCTCCAAAGGTCACGGGATGCCAAAATGGATTTCATGGAGCGAAAGCAACGGTATGAAATGTTTTGCAGGCTGATTGCATCTTATGATGATTTGCAGGAGTTAAATACAGAAATCTTATTCAAACTGATAGACCGCATTGAAGTACACCAGGGGAAATACATAGCAGGAAAGAAATATCAGAAAATTGACATCTGGTTCCAATTCCAATGTGAACCGAAAACAATGGAACTGGACTTCGCATCCAGATAGCGCCCTAACCATGTGCATGGGCTTTGGCTGCAACGCCGCCGGTGTGACCGCCTGCCGTATTATAGAATCTCCAAGGGAACGGCTCATTGCCATGCTGACAAACTGCCTTGTGCCCTGCAACGGACGTTTCCCGACGCTCATACTTCTGACGGGCTGCTTTTTTGCCAATGGAAATCCCCTTGCGGCGGGCTGCTTCGTGTTCCTGCTCATCATTTTTGCGGTACTGCTGACACTGGGCATGTCCTCCCTCCTGAGCCGGACATTGCTGAAGGGCGTCCCTTCTTCCTTTGTGTTGGAATTGCCGCCCTACCGCCGCCCGAAGGTGCGGGACGTTGTGGTGCGCAGCATATTGGACAGGACGGTGTTTGTGCTGGGGCGTGCGGTGACGGTTGCCATTCCTGCCGGAGCGGTCATCTGGCTGTTCCAAAACGTGGAGTGGAACGGACACACCCTGATTTATACTTTTGCAGAAGCTTTAGAGCCTCTGGGCTCCCTGATGGGGCTTTCCGGCATGATTCTTGCGGCCTTCCTGCTTGGGATTCCCGCCAATGAAATTGTTATCCCCATATTGCTGATGGTTTACAGTCAAAGCGGCATGCTGGTGGAGGCGGAAGGCATGGCGCAGACCGGCGGGATTCTGGCGGCAAATGGCTGGACGTGGGTGACGGCGGCGTGCGCGGCGTTGTTTTCCCTCTGCCACTTCCCCTGCGCGACGACACTTCTCACCATCCGTCGGGAAACGAACAGCCGGTTCTGGACAACAGTTGCGTTTCTGTTGCCCACGGCGGCGGGGATAGTGCTGTGTATGCTGGTGAATGGCGCGGCGCGCCTTATGGGCATGTAGGCAGTGCCGTCACAAGTGTCTGCACACGTCTTTCCGCAGATTTTTCCGGCTTTTTCGCTAAAAATTCCTGCCGTACCGCCCATCTGGCGGCCCCGCCGCGCCACATAGTACGCCTGCGAATTTTTGCCTGGAATCCGCCCCGATTATGCCTGGAAATACGTATACATGACTTATGATGACGCTACCTAAGAAAAATAAATAGGAAAGGTTTCTGATAAGGCAGACAAGGGCCCTTTGTAAAAAGCGGGCGTTGTCTGTCTTTGCTGTTTTTTTTATTTTCCTCTTTCCTAAATGCAAATATCAGGATATAATCATAAGTAACCAAAATGAATTGTTCCATCGTCCGGAGATGTGTACGGACGAATATAGAATAACAGGGTATTTTACAGAAAGGATTTGAGCGTATATGGCTATCCCGATCAATGAAACTGCAAAAATATATACCACTGATGGTTTGTACCTGCTGTCCGGACGTTTCATTTCAAAGGACGATGAAAATATACATCTGGCGGTCAGGCAGAATGAGATATTGAAAGAGGGAATGACCGTAAAAGTGGTACTGACGAGCGATGTGTTTGGCCTGCTGCCGTTCCGCTGCAGCGTGATGCCTATACCGAAACGCTTTGCTACACAGCAGTATATAGGGATTGACCTGAAGATAAACGAAACGCTTCCTTCTGTGCAGCGGCGTAAAGATATCAAGGTCAGGCTGGAACGCATGCGGGCAGAAATTGCCCTTTTGGATATCGCAACAGGCAAACCTTATGGCAAGACCTGTGAAGGTATCATTGAGGATATCAGCGCGTCAGGCTTGCTGTTCATCACGAAAGAGGAGCTTGTGGAAAATCAGCAGTTCCTTGTGCCGCTCCCTGCGGTTGCCCCGCAGATGATGCCGCGGGCAAAGGTTATTCGTTCGCAGAAAGAGGAAGAAGGCTACATAGGCTATGGCTGTTGCTTTATGGACCTGCGGACAGGGGAGGAAGAAGCCCTGCGGCAGTATGTGTTTAAGGCGCAGGTCATGCAGCGCAGAAGCAGGGAGGAATGATTGAGGATATAAAAACGCCCCTGGCTTTATGGTCTGGCATAAAGCCGGAGGCGTTTTTTTGCCTGGGAAGCGGGGGCGGTTAGGGAAGGCTTCCGGAAGGCCCCTCTGAATTCCCGCATTTCTCAATCCCCGCTCACCCTGCGGATATCACCTTTGTTCCGCTTTGCTGCAAAGTTCGTTGATTTGATTCAGCAGTTTTTCCATATCGCGGTTTGCGCCGCCCTTGCTCTGGCTGATAATCCGCAGCAGCCTGCTGCCCGCCATATCCAGCTGCTCTGCCAGATAGATTGCGCGTTTGCCGCCCTCGGACTGCGCTTTTGCCTTGGCATGGTCATATTCTTTATGCGCGGCAGGTATCTTGACGCCTTCGGCAAGCATTTGCCCTGTCAGCAGGTCGAAGCACGCCCCGCTGTACGGTGCGTATGCGCGGCAACCGTGTTCTTCCCGCAGCAGCTTCGAAAAGGATTCGCAGACGGCATCTTCTCCATGCACGATAAAGACCAGTTTTGGATTTTCCTCAAAATGCCCCAGCCAGTTCAGCAGCCCTTTCTGGTCGGCATGTCCGCTGACCCCTGCAAGCTCCTCAATATGTGCTTTGACGCTGATGGTTTCGCCAAAAAGCCGTACTTCCGGCACGCCCTCTATGATATTGCGCCCCAGTGTCCCCAGAGCCTGATAGCCAACGAACAAAATGGTCGATTCCGGCCGCCAGAGGTTATGCTTCAAATGGTGGCGGATACGCCCTGCTTCGCACATGCCCGATGCCGAAATGATGACCTTCGGGTCTTTGTCAAAATTGATTGCCTGTGATTCCTCAGCTGTGACGGCGAGCTTCAGCCCGGGAAATTCCAGAGGGTTGATGCCCTGCTTGACAAGCTGCATCGCCTTGAAATCGAAACAGTCCAGCTCGTTGTCCACAAAGACCTTTGTTGCCTCTATGGCAAGCGGGCTGTCTACATACACCTTGAAATGGTCATGCCCTGTCACCAGCCGGCGTTCCTTGATTTCGCGGATAAAATAGAGCATTTCCTGCGTGCGTCCGACTGCGAACGCTGGAATGACAAGGTTTCCGCCGCGGTCCAGCGTTTCCTGTATGTACCTTGCCAGCTCCGCTTCGTAATCCGGCGGGGCATTATGGGTGCGGTCGCCGTAGGTACATTCCATGATGACATAATCAGCAGATTCTGTAAAATGCGGGTCGTGTATGATGGGCTGGTTGATATTGCCGATATCGCCGGAAAATACCACTTTTTTAGTTACTCCGTTTTCCGTCAGCCATATTTCCATGCTGGACGAGCCTAGCAGATGTCCGACGTCTGTAAACCGCAGCGCAATCCCTTCGCATACGGGTATTTTTTCTTCATATTCGCAGGGAATGAAATGCTCCATAACCGCCATAGCTTCCTTTGTGGTATAGAGCGGCTCAAACTGCGGCGCGCCTGCGCGGCGTGCTTTCCGGTTGCGCCAGGCTGCCTCAAATTCCTGAATATGCGCGCTGTCCAGCAGCATGATACGGCAGAGGTCGGTCGTTGCTTCTGTGGCGTAGATCTTGCCCTGGAACCCGTTTTTGTAAAGCTGGGGCAACAGCCCGGAATGGTCGATATGTGCGTGGGACAGAAAGACATAATCGACTGCTGCGGCCGAAACGGGTATTTCCTGATTCTCGTAAATATCATGCCCCTGTTCCATGCCACAGTCCAGCAGGATATGCTTTCCGCAGCATTCGATGTAGTGGCAGCTGCCTGTTACCTCGTGGTCCGCTCCTAAAAACATCAGTTTCATAAAAATTCCCCCCTTAACAGATTTATAAAAATCATAGCGTTTTCCTGATTTTATTTGTGATATAAAGACAAATGTATCCCTGACAATAGTATATGCTTTTTTCCTTTGGCTGACAAGACCCTTGGCAAATTGCCGTATTTCGCCGTATGAGTAAAAAAATCATGCTATTTGGGGCTGGAAAAATCCTGCCGGATAGTATATGATAATGATAATAGAATTTTATGCAGATTCAGAGTATGCTGTCTGCAATTTTATTATGTAAGGGGAATTCCCCCTGACCCTGAATTGCGGCAAAACTATGTTTTGCGTATGATTTTACGAAAACAGTGCAGTTTTACAGGAAACATCATAACATAAGAAGGCGTAAAGCCTTTAGAATATCTCAAAAAGGAGATGGCAGCATGGCAACAACAGATTTAAATGAAATTTTCAACATTGTGAACGGAGAACATGGCGATCCGCATACGGTTCTGGGGATGCATGAAGCAGAGCTGAAAGGCAGACGTATGGTGATCGTAAGAGCCTATCTGCCTGGGGCTGAGGCAATTACAGTCATCGATACGGTCAACAAGCGTAAAAAATACCCTATGGAAAAAATCCATCAGGATGGTTTCTTTGAGGCAGTCATTGAGGACCGGGAAGAATGGTTCCGTTACATGCTGGAATATACCGATGGTACGGGACATAGCTGGAAGGGCTACGACCCTTATTCCTTCGAGCCTTCTATTTCGGAGTATGACCGTTACCTTTTCGGTGCGGGCACGCATTACGAAATTTACGAGAAAATGGGCGGGCGGCTCATCACACATGGCGGCGTAAAGGGTGCGTCTTTCACGGTTTGGGCGCCCAATGCCAAAAGTGTGAGCGTTATCGGTGATTTCAACCTTTGGGATAGCCGCAGGAACCCTATGCGCCTGCTTGGGGAATCCGGTGTCTGGGAAATCTTTATCCCCGGGCTGAAGGAAGGCGACCTGTATAAATTCCATGTGACACAGTGCGACGGCAGACACGTGGATAAGACGGACCCGTATGGCCTGCTTTTCCAGAAACGTCCGGATACAGCAGCTGTGCTTTACCCGTTGAAACGCTATAAATGGAAGGACGCGCGCTGGATGACGGCACGGAAAAAGGCGGACGTGCTGAAAAAGCCCATGAATATTTATGAGGTGCATCTTGGCTCATGGAAACGCGTGCCGGAGGAGGGCAACCGCTTCCTGACTTATACGGAACTGGCGGAACAGCTTGTGCCGTATGTGAAGGAGATGGGCTTTTCACATGTTGAATTGATGCCTGTGGAAGAGCATCCGTTTGATGGCAGCTGGGGTTATCAGGTAACGGGCTACTATGCGCCCACCAGCCGCTACGGCACGCCCGATGAATTTAAGTATTTCGTAGATACCTGCCACCAGAACGGCATTGGTGTGATTCTGGACTGGGTGCCTGCGCATTTCCCGCGTGATAATTTCGCGCTGGCGCGCTTCGACGGCACCGCGCTTTATGAGCATGAGGATTCCCGCCGCGGCGAACACCGCCAGTGGGGGACGTATATCTTTAATTACGGCAGAAAGGAAGTCACGAATTTCCTGCTGGCAAACGGTATTTTCTGGACACAGGCGTATCATCTGGACGGTCTGCGGGTAGATGCTGTTGCGTCTATGCTCTATCTGGATTTTGCGAAGGAAGAAGGCGAGTGGCTGCCGAACCAGTACGGCGGTACGGAAAATATTGAGGCTGTGGAATTTTTGAAACACATGAATTCCGTATTGGTCGGGCAGGGCAATGGCGCGATACTCATTGCCGAGGAATCTACCTCATGGGAAGGCGTGACAAAGGACGTAAAAGAAAACGGGCTTGGATTCACGCTGAAATGGAACATGGGCTGGATGAATGACTTCCTTGACTATATCCATTATGACCCGATTTACCGGAAATACCATCATAATAAGCTGACTTTCGGTATGGCATACCATTTTTCAGAAAAATTCATACTTGTGCTTTCGCACGATGAGGTCGTGCATGAAAAGAGCTCTATGATTGGGAAAATGCCGGGGGACGACTGGCAAAGGTTTGCGAATCTGCGTCTGGCGTATGGGTTCATGTATGGGCATCCGGGGAAGAAGCTGCTGTTCATGGGCGGCGAATTTGGGCAGTATCAGGAATGGTGCGAAGCACGCAGCCTGGACTGGCATCTGCTCCAGTATGCCGACCATATCCATATGCAGACATATATGAAGGAGCTGAACCACCTGTATCTGGAGGAAAAACCGTTCTGGGAAAAGGATTATGATGCGGACGGGTTCTCGTGGATAGAGTGTGACGACAAGGACAGTTCTGTGGTGTCATTCGTGCGCAGGAGTGCGGACAAAGAGCTGGTGTTTGTATGCAACTTCACGCCGAACACATATTTTGAATTCCGTCTGGGTGTGCCTGTGGAAGGCGTTTATAAGGAGATATTTAACAGTGATGAAACGCGGTTTGGAGGCAGCGGCGTTGTAAATAAAAAAACGGTGAAGAGTGAGCCTGTGGCATGGAACAGGTGCCAGCAGAGTGTGAACATTTGTGTGCCGCCGCTTGGTATGACGGTACTGGAGCGCGAACTGAAGCCCGCCGCGCCTGTGAAGGCGAAAAAGAGTGTACCTGCGAAGGCGAAAAAGGTTAAAGAATAAGACCGCGGGGCGTTGCCCTCTGGCACCCTTCTGCCGCAGGGCGGGCGAAGTCTGTTTTTGCCACAGGCAAAAATGCCTGACCCCGCAAGGGGTTTCACCCCTTGGCCCTTTTTTCTGCAAAACTGTGTTTTGCGGGACAGGGGAGCGGGATACACATAGATAAGTGCTTTGGGGTTAAGAACCTATCCGTAAATTATTTACGCACATCCTGCTCCATCTTTTCCGGCAGCCTTTGTCGCTTTTCCCTGCCGTACCACCCGGTACGCCTGCAAAAAAGCCCCCTGCCTGCCGAAAAACCTGGCTGTGCAATCTGCACGTATCTTATTTACGGATAAGCTCTAAGCCCCGGGGTTTTTGAGTCTTGAAAAAAATATCGGTTTGTTATTGACGTTACGGCGGTTTTTGTGTATAATTCTAAAATGTATGGTAAAAAAGGCGAATAGCCGCTTTTCCTGCCGTACTGCACCAAACGAATCTCGCATCTGGGAGGGAGGGAAATTCATGTCGGAGGTAAAAGTTAAAGAGAATGAATCCTTGGACAGCGCGCTTCGCCGGTTCAAAAGAACCTGTGCCAGAGACGGTATCATGGGCGAAGTACGCAAAAGAGAGCATTATGACAAGCCCAGCGTAAAGCGCAAAAAGAAATCCGAAGCCGCCAGAAAACGTAAATTCAGATAATTACAGATTTTTTCACGGCGAAAAGGGATGATTGTATGTCATTAAAAGAGCAGCTTTTTGCAGATTTGAAAACTGCTATGAAAGAAAAGGATACCCTGCGGAAGGATACCGTACAGCTGATCCGCTCCGGTATATTGCAGATCGAGAAGGATAATAAGATCGAACTGGACGATGAAGGCGTGCTGGATGTTATTTCCAAGCAGCTGAAAAGCAGGCGGGACGCCCTTCCTGATTTTCTGAAAAGCGGCAGGACAGATCTGGTTGAGAAACTCAATAAGGAAATCGAGATTTTGTTAAGCTACCTTCCAGAGCAGTTAAACGAAGACGAGATCAAGAAGATTGTGGAGGAAGCAGTAGCCGAAATCGGTGCGGCTTCTATTAAGGACATGGGCAAGGTCATGGCGTCTGTTACGCCAAAAGTAAAGGGCCGTGCGGATATGAAGCTCGTCGGAGGCTTTGTAAAGAAGATGCTCCAGGGCTGATATTCGCTGCGCAATGCCCGCAGCAGTATGCGCCGGATACGGCGGCGCAGAAAAAAAGCACGAAAAAAGCGGTAAAACTTGAATGGTTTTGCCGCTTTTCTTTTTTTTGTCTTTTTTTCAAGGACATTTTATACAAATAAATCGTGCATTTCAAATAAAGTTTGGAAAAATATCCAAAAAAAAAAGCCCATCTGCATGGGGCATACAATGCATGATTCCTAGCCGGATTTCCCGCTTTTTTTGTATTGACATCGAAGCAATGCGTGCTATAATATGCTTTATCAATGCAACGCGTATACGCATACAAGTACAAAAGCGAAAATCGGATGTGCGCAAAAGCACATTCAATATTTGATAAAGAGGGAGAGGATTACTATGAAAATGAAGAAAATCACAGGCATTATTGCCGCGTCCATGGCGATGGCTCTGGCAGTTACAGCTTGCGGCAACTCTGCCGAGCCTGCAGAAAAAAACAGCGCGGAAGAAGGAGATGCAAAGGTTTATACCGTTGGCATCGTGCAGCAGCTGGAGCATCCTGCACTGGATGCGGCAACTGAGGGCTTTCAGGATAAGCTGACAGAACTGCTGGGTGACAGCGTCACTTTCGACTACCAAAACGCACAGGGTGAGCAGACGAACTGCACGACCATTGCAACGAAATTTGTATCTGACGGAGTTGACCTGATTATGGCAAACGCGACTTCAGCTTTGCAGTCTGCGGCGGCAGCAACCTCCGAGATCCCTCTCATTGGCACATCTGTAACGGACTTTAAGACAGCCGGCGTCATCGAGGAAAACGACGCGCCCGGGCGGAACGTGACCGGCGTTTCCGACCTTGCACCTGTTGACGAACAGATTGCCCTGCTGCAAAGAGTATGCCCTGATGCGGCAAAGGTAGCTATTGTATATTGCAGTGCGGAGCCGAATTCTGTATTCCAGTCTGAGCTGGCACAGGGATACCTGAGCGATGCGGGTCTGGAATTTGCAGAATACACAGCGGCGGATTCCAACGAGGTACAGGCGGTCATCACAAAGGCTGTCAGCGAATGTGATACCGTATACATCCCTACAGACAATACTATGGCAAATAATATGGAAATCATCAAAAATGTAACGGTGCCTGCCGGCATTCCTGTTATCTGCGGTGAGGAAAACATGTGCGGCAGCGGCGGGCTTGCGACGCTGAGCATCAGCTACTACGAGCTGGGCCAGAAAGCGGGCGAAATGGCATATGATGTCCTTGTAAACGGTGCAAACCCTGCGGAAATGCCGATTGCATTTGTTTCAGACAATATTACACCGAAATACAACGCGGAGATTGCAACGGCAATCGGGGTGGACGTTCCGGAGGATTTAGTAGCAATAGAGTGATTATGTATGGCTCCGATGTTTTGCGGGGCTTCGCACCAATACCCCGTCCCTTTCCGGAAGGAAATCGGGCAAAGAACTTTACTGCCAGCCGCATATCTATGCGGCTGGAATTGTTTTCGGAGATAATTGGGTAACCAAAGCTGGAACCCGCAAAGGAGGAGATTCCAATGTTTCAATTAGCTGCGCTCTTTAACGCGCTCCCCGGTTCCATTGCCCAGGGTCTGATTTGGGGCATTATGGCAGTCGGCGTGTATATCACCTATAAAGTGCTGGATTACGCAGACCTGACCGTAGACGGCAGCATTGCCACAGGCGGTGCGGTCGCGGTAATGGTTATGCTTTCCGGCAGAAACGTATATGTTGCCCTGCTTGCCGCGACGCTTGCGGGCATGGCGGCAGGGCTTGCAACAGGTATCTTTCATGCGGCTTTCGGTATCCCGGCGATACTTTCCGGCATCCTGAGCCAGCTGGGGCTGTATTCTATCAATATGCGTATTTTGGGGAAATCCAATCAGGCTATCAGTGTAGATCAATATGATTTACTTTTGAGCCTGCGCGAAATCCCCCGCGCGATATTTGTTTCCTTTGTTTTCTGCGCTGTCATGATAGGCGTTTTGTACTGGTTTTTTGGCACAGAGCTTGGGCGCGCTGTCCGCGCAACGGGCAACAACGAAAACATGGCCCGCGCGCAGGGCATCAATACCAAAACCATGAAGGTTATCGGGCTGATGCTCTCCAATGGGCTGGTCGGGCTGGCTGGCGGGCTTTACGCACAGTATCAGGGCAATGCGGACGTAAATATGGGGCGCGGTGCCATCGTTATCGGATTGGCGGCAGTTATTATCGGCGGCGTGCTGTTCGGCAGGGTGTTCCGCAATTTCGCCCTGCGTATGACGGGTGTTATCATCGGCGCGGTGTTGTATTTTGTTGTTATTGCCGTTGTGCTGTGGCTCGGGCTGGAAACGACCGACATGAAGCTCATCAGTGCGCTGATTGTGGCGGCGTTCCTTGCTGTGCCTTATCTGAAAGCACAGTATGACGCAGGGCACATCCGGAAAGGGGGCAGGGGCAATGCTTGAACTGAAGAATGTCTGCAAGACTTTCCACCCGCATACGCCCAGCGAAAAACGGGCGTTGAAAAATCTGAACCTGACGCTGGAAGAAGGCGATTTCGTGACCGTTATTGGTGGCAATGGCGCGGGAAAATCCACCATGCTGAACGCCATTGCGGGTGTGTGGCCCATTGATTCCGGTTCTGTACTGATTGGCGGGGAGGACGTGACCCGCCTGCCGGAGCATAAGCGGGCGGTCTATCTGGGACGCGTGTTTCAAGACCCTATGACAGGCACAGCGGCAGATATGGAACTGGAAGAAAACCTTGCGCTGGCGCTTCGGCGCGGACAGCGGCGCGGGCTTGTCTGGGGTATTCGCGCGAAGGAACGGGAGGAGTACCGCGAACTGCTGAAAATGCTGGATTTGGGGCTGGAAACGCGGCTGAAAGCAAAGGTCGGGCTTTTGAGCGGCGGGCAGCGGCAGGCTCTGACGCTTCTCATGGCAACACTGAAAAAGCCGCGCCTTCTGCTTTTAGACGAGCATACCGCAGCACTTGACCCCAAAACGGCGGCGAAGGTGCTGGAACTTTCGGACAAAATTGTGCGGGAAAACAACCTGACCGCCTTAATGGTGACGCACAACATGAAGGACGCCATTGTGCATGGAAACCGGCTTATCATGATGTGTGACGGCAGGGTGATACTTGACATCAAAGGAGAAGAAAAAGCAAAGCTGACGGTTGAGGACCTGCTGCAAAAATTCTCCGTTGCCAGCGGCAGCGAATTTGTCAACGACAGAGCGTTGCTGGGTTAAAATATACTGCATACAAAACAGCGGGAGCTGAAAAGGCTTCTGCTGTTTTTTTGCGCAGAAACGGCTGAAAGCCTGCCTGCCGCATACAATAGCAGAAGCGCACCGTTTCACATGGTGTGCGTGCGCGTTTGACATAAAATTTAGAAATTCGCCGTTTTTTTTGCGAAATAAAAAGGAATCGCACGAAAAACGGCGTATTCATACTATATAAAAGCCTTTCAGGGCAGATTTACCGGCAGGGCAATGGAAAGAACGCTGAACGCAGGGAGGGGAATGGAATGGATTTACGCATGATGCAGGAAGAACGGGAAAAAAGAATGTTAGGGCCGAACGCCGCAAGGAGTGCGGAAACGAAGGGACGCGAACACCCCGAGCCGCAGTGTGATATTCGCACGGATTTCCAGCGTGACCGCGACCGCATTATCCACGCCAAGGCGTTCCGGCGGATGAAGCATAAAACGCAGGTGTTTATTTCCCCTGAGGGCGACCATTACCGCACGCGTTTAACGCATACGCTGGAGGTTGCGCAGATTGCGCGAACGATTGCGCGCGCGCTGCAGCTGAATGAGGATTTGACGGAAGCTATTGCACTGGGGCACGATTTGGGACATACGCCCTTTGGTCATGCGGGGGAACGTGAATTGGGCGTGCTCTGTCGGGACACAGGCGGCTTCGCGCATAATGAACAGAGCCTGCGCGTTGTGGAGCGGCTGGAAAAGGACGGCATGGGGCTTAACCTGACGTGGGAGGTACGCGATGGGATTTTGAACCACCGCACAAGCGGCTCGCCAGGTACTCTGGAAGGCAAGATTGTCCAGCTTTCGGATAAAATTGCGTATACCAACCACGATATAGACGATTCATTTCGTGCGGGGCTGCTGCGCCCGGAGGATATTCCGCCGGAGATCGTGGGGCGGATTGGCACGACTTCCAGCAGCCGTATCAATGCCATGATACGCGATACTATACGCAACAGCATGGAGGCGGAGGATATCCGCATGAGTACGGAAATGCGGAAAACGCTGACGGATCTGCGCAGCTTTATGTTCCAGCGCGTGTATGCCAGCCCTGTTGCTGAGGTTGAACATGAGAAGGCGGAAAAAATCGTTGGCGATTTGTTCGCGTTTTATATGGAGCATCCGGAAAAAATGTCGCAGGAATTCCGCCAGCTTATGGAGGAGGGCGACCCCGTCCGGCAGGTCGTCTGCGATTATATCGCCTGTATGACAGACCGTTTCGCCGTGGCAAAGTATAACGAATTGTTTATCCCGAAGGAATGGAGCAGGCTGTGACTTGCACCATTGCTTGAAAAAAGGGCGGCTTTACGCCGCTTTTTTGGGCAATCCTACTAAAGAGCTGGAAATGCCCCGCCGGAAAAAGGATTTTACGAAAAAATGTCGAATTTATATCAGCAAAGAGAATTGAACAAATCAGGGCATTGTCCCTCCCCAGCTGCATAAAATGCGGCTGGAAAACAGGCCAGGGGCCGAAAGCCCTTGCGGGTGTTCCGGGCAGGGCCCTCAGGATTTTTAAGCGGAAGCGGGGTGGTGGAAATGAGCTATCCAAATGAAATCATAGACGAAGTGCGAATGCAGAATGATATTGTGGATGTCGTTTCCCAGTATGTGCCGTTAAAGCAAAAGGGCAGTTCTTTTATGGGACTCTGCCCTTTTCATAATGAAAAGACCCCTTCGTTTTCCGTCAACCGCGAAAAGCAGTTTTTTTACTGTTTTGGCTGCGGCTCGGGCGGTAATGTCTTTACCTTCCTTATGCAGATGGAGAACTGTACCTTTCCGGAAGCCCTCAAACAGCTTGCCGACCGTGCGCATATCCTTCTGCCTGAGCCGGAAAAGACTGCTGCCGCTGTTGCTGTGGAACGCTTGAAGGACAGGCTCTTTCAAGCCCATTCCGCCGCAGGCAGGTTTTTCTATGATACCCTGCAGGGAGAGCAGGGCGCAGATGCCCGCGCTTACCTTCAGAAACGGCAGCTTGACCCGCGCATTATCCGCAAATTTGGCATTGGGTTTGCCCCCGGCTCCTATGACGCCCTGACCAGCCATCTGCTGGAAAAAGGCTTTACTATGGACGAAATCCTCAAATGCGGGCTTGCGCTGGAAAACAAAAATGGCGAGGGTTATCATGACCGCTTCCGCGGCCGCGTGATGTTTCCCATTTTTGATGCACAGGGGCGGGCCGTTGGCTTTGGCGGGCGTATCCTTGGGAAGGGGGAACCGAAATACCTTAATTCCCCCGAAACGGTGCTGTTCAGCAAAAGCCGCAATTTGTACGGCCTGAACTTTGCCAAAGAATCACGGAAACGGGAGCTGATACTCGTAGAGGGTTATATGGATATGATTTCCATATATCAGGCAGGTTTCCATAACGTTGTGGCATCGCTGGGGACGGCCTTCAATCAGGAACACGCGCGTACACTCAAACGCTTTGCTGATGACGTGATACTGCTTTACGACAGTGATGACGCCGGAACGAACGCCGCGCTGCGCGCCATTCCGGTGCTGGTGAAAAGCGGTTTCAGGGTGCGTGTGACACAGGTGCCGGACGGCAAAGACCCCGATGAGTTCATCAAGGCGAACGGCGCGGCGGAATTCTCCAAGCTGCTGGTAAACGCTGTGCATTACATATCTTTTGAAATCGCCTGTTCCAGGCGGAATTATAACCTCGAAAACCCGGAGCACAGGGTGCGGTTTGCGACTGAGGCGGCGCAGATTTTGGCAAGGCTGGAAAGCGATATTGAGCGGAATGTCTACCTCGGGGAGGTGAGCCGCTCAACGGGTGTGGAGGAGGACGCCATCCGCAGCGAGGTGCGCAAGCTGATGCGGAAGGAAGAGGCTGCCCGGCGGAGCGAAACGGCAAGAGCACCGGTTTCCCGGCAAAGCGGCAATGGCGCAAAGCTGTCGAAGCGGGCGGAAAAAGGGCTTTTGGAGGCACAGCGGAACCTGCTGTTCCTCTGCGCGCAGTATCAGGGTGTGCAGGAAAAGCTGCAGGATGTGCTGGAAGCTGCCGATTTTACCGAAGAAGCCTACCGCGTGATGTACACTGCCATCGGGCAGATGTGGCAGGAAAACGGGCATGTGTTCCCTGCAGACCTGGTGAGCCGCTTCGAAGGGGCGGAGGAGCAGAAGGCTGCGGCGGAAGTGTTTGCGGTGCAGCTGCCGCAGGAGGACGGCGCGGAGATAGAGAAAGCCGTCAATGAGCAGGTGCGCCTGCTTAAGCGGACAAAAATCGACCAAATGACGGCAAACGCCGTTTCCGCCGAGGAGCTGCAAAGCCTGATGGAGGCGAAAAGAAAGCTGGAATCCCTGTATATTACCATCTGAGATGGTTAGACTATAAGAGCAGAGAAAGGAAGGATTGCGTTGAAATCCGTCGAAGAAACTACATTATTGACCCGTTTGGAGGAACTTGTCCAGATGGGCAAAAAGAAAAAAAGTGTATTGGAATATAAGGAGATCATAGATCATCTGGCGGATTTGGACCTGGATCCTGACCGCATAGACCGCATTTATGAATACCTCGAAAGCCAGGGGATTGACGTACTGGGCAATATTGAAGCCGAGGAGGAGATTGAGAAGGATCTCGACCTGACTCTGCCAGAGGGCATCAATATTGACGACCCTGTGCGGATGTACCTGAAAGAAATCGGCAAGGTGCCTCTGCTGAGCGCGGAGGAGGAAGTCGAGCTTGCTCTGCGCATGGAGGAAGGCGACGAGGAAGCAAAAAAGAAGCTTGCGGAGGCGAACCTGCGGCTTGTTGTCAGCATCGCGAAACGGTATGTGGGGCGCGGCATGCTCTTTCTTGACCTGATTCAGGAGGGCAATCTTGGCCTGATAAAGGCTGTGGAAAAATTTGACTACCATAAAGGCTTTAAGTTCAGCACATATGCGACATGGTGGATTCGTCAGGCGATTACCCGCGCGATTGCAGACCAGGCGCGGACCATCCGGATCCCTGTGCATATGGTGGAAACAATCAATAAACTGATTCGCATTTCCAGACAGCTTTTGCAGGAGCTGGGGCGCGAACCGACTGCGGAAGAGCTGGCGGCGGAGATGCAGATGCCGGAGGAGAAGGTGCGCGAAATTATGAAAATCGCGCAGGAGCCTGTTTCGCTGGAAACGCCCATTGGTGAGGAGGAGGACAGCCATCTTGGGGACTTTATCCCGGACGATGATATTCCTGCGCCTGCTGAGGCGGCGGCGTTTACGCTGCTGAAAGAACAGCTGATTGAGGTGCTGGATACTCTGACGGACAGGGAGGAAAAAGTGTTGCGTCTGCGCTTCGGGCTGGATGACGGCAGGGCGCGTACGCTGGAGGAAGTTGGCAAGGAGTTTAACGTGACAAGGGAGCGCATCAGGCAGATTGAGGCGAAAGCCCTGCGGAAGCTGCGCCACCCGAGCCGGAGCAAAAAGCTGAAGGATTATCTGGAGTAAAAGATTCGGGGACTCTGTCCCCATACCCCTATCCGCTTTCTTTCGGAGAAAGCGGAGCAAAGGACTTTATTTCCGCCGCACAAAGTGCGGCAGGTACATAAATAATATGGGGCGGTATCATTTTGTTTTATCCGCGGAACGTAGTTCCGCGCAATACTCTTTGCTTCTTTCTCTCAGGGAAAGAAACGGAGGTCATTGCCTATGGCAAAAACGGGCTTTGCCCGCCCTGTGCAGCAGGGTGCCGAGGAGGAAGAGCCTCCAGGGTTTTGCAGGTTTTCAGGGCGGACGGAGGGGTGCCGCCCTTTTTTCAAATATAAGGGGGCTGTCATGCGGCGGAGATGGACGAAAACGGATAAAACGCTGTTTTTGGTGTATGCGGGCGTTATCATGTGCTTCGCGCGCCTTAACAGTACATATCAGAGCTGTGTTGACTTTCAGCCGTTCCTTGTTTTGGCGTTCGTGCTGGTTTTTGCGGGCGGCATACTGATTAAAAATATGGGCGCGCGGAAAAGCGTGTTTGCGGGGATTGCGGCGGCTGTCCTGCTGGAATGTGCCGCAGTGTATGCTATACTGCCCGCGGATACCTACGCGGAAGGCGGGCTGAGAATGCAGGAACGCTGGCTCGAAGGATACGGGGCGGTAGAACTGATGGGCGAAACGGGCAATTTCATTGGCTTTTTTACCGGATATGATACGGAAAATGCGGCACAGCGGTTTTTTAACAGGATAACGGGGCGGAGCGAAAAGCCTGTGTTCTGCCGCAGGCCGTATGTGTATGTTTTCGGCGCGGGGAATGATATTGCCGCCTGCATTTATGACCCGTTCAGCGGGGAAAGCAGCATTGCGGTGCTGGAGGGTATGCGTTTCATGGATTGGAAACAGGAACTTGTCAGCGGCAGTTTAGAATGGACGGAAGGGCGGAACTGAAGGCAGAACAGGGGGGCTTGCCATGCGGCGGTGGAAATGCACAAAATGGGATACGGCAGGCGTATTGCTGTGTATAGCGGTGTTTTATCTGCTGAAAAGCCGTATAGACAGGGTTTATCAAAGCTGTATCATGTTTCAGGATATTATAACGGTAACAATACTGCTGGTGATTGCGGCGTGTTTTTTGATATATAAATTCGGTGGGCGCAGAATTGTGCTTGCGGGGATTGGATTGGCGTTTGCGCTGGAAATCATGACGGTTTACAATGCGTTTCCTGACGAAACATATGCCGAAGGGCAGGAAACGATGGCAAATATCTGGCTGGGAGAATATAAAGATGTGGAGCCTCTGGACGTGCCGGAGGAAGTAATTCCCCTATTTACAGGCTATGGTTCACAGGATATTTTCCAGCGGACGGTTGGCAGGATACTGCGGGGACATGGACAGCCAACGATTCGCCAAAGGCTGTATCTGTATGTTTTTGGCGCGGACGAAGATATTGCGGTTTGTGTGTATTTTGCGCCGTCTGGAACAAGCCGTTTTGCGGTGCTGGAAGATATGCGTTCCGGTGACTGGGAACAGGCTTTGCGGGACAGCGGCAATGACGGCCTGGAATGGACATATAACTGATTGGACGGAGGAATGAATTTGGAGCTTTCAAAACGGCTTGCGGCGGTGGCGGGGCTGGTGTCTTACCCAACTGTGGCGGACATCGGGACGGACCACGGCTATGTGCCGATTGCGCTTTTTTTGCAGGGAAAACTGAAAAAAGGGTATGCCTGCGATGTGCGGAAGGGGCCGCTGGAAATCTGCCGCGCGAATATCGCTCTTTACGGCGCGGAAGGCGTGATTGAAACGCGCCTGGGGAGCGGGCTTGTGCCTTTGCGGCCGTTTGAAGCGGAAACGGCAGTGATGGCGGGCATGGGCGGCATGCTGACCGTGCATATTTTAGAGGACAGTCCGGAGGTCGCGGCAAGCCTAAAAGAACTGGTGCTTTCTCCTCAGCATGACATTGGCGCGGTGCGGAAGTGTCTGCATAAAATTGGTTTTTCCATCGCGGAGGAGCATATGCTGAAAGAAGATGGGAAACTTTATACGCTGATGCGCTGTGAGCGTGGCGCGGAACACTATGACAGAGAAATAGATTACCTTTATGGGAAACGGCTTCTGGAAAAAAAAGAGCCGCTTTTGCGGGAGGTTTTGGAGATAGAAAAAGGGAAATACCAGCGGCTTGCGGAGCAGCTGCGGCGGACGGAAACAGAAAATGCGCGCCTGCGCCTGCCCGCTGTGGAAGAAAAGCTGGAAGGTATGAAGGAGGCTTTGGGATGTTGGCAAAAGTAAAGGACATTATAGCGGCGATGGAAGAAATCGCGCCGGAGCGGCTGGCGGAAAGCTGGGATAAGCCCGGCCTTGCGGTTGGTGACCCGGAGCGGGAGGTGCGGAAGGTGCTGGTCGCGCTGGACGTCATCGAGCCCGTAATTGAGGAGGCGAAACGCATCGGCGCGGATATGATTGTGACGCACCATCCGATGCTGCTGTTCCGCAAGGTGGAGAGCATAACGGCAGACACCGCGCTGGGGAGGCGAATTTTTGCCCTGATTGAAAACGGGATTGCGGCGTTTTCCTCGCATACCAATCTGGACGTGGCGCAGGGCGGCACGAATGATGTGCTTGCAGAGCTTGCAGGGCTGAAGGATATTGAGATTTTAGAAGAAACATGGGCGGAGGATTTGAAAAAAATCGTTGTCTACGTGCCTGTTGGATATGAGGATGCTTTGCGGGACGCCATGTGTGCGGCGGGCGCTGGGCATATCGGCGCATATTCCCATTGTACGTTTGGCGCGAGGGGCATGGGGACCTTCCTGCCGCTGGACGGGACGAAACCGTTCCTTGGGGGGCAGGGAAAGCTGGAAAAAGCAGAGGAAATCCGTCTGGAAACCATTGTGCCCGCCGGAAAGCTGGGGGCGGTTGTGCAGGCGATGCTTGCGGCGCACCCGTATGAGGAGCCGGCTTATGATGTTTATGCTGTGGAGCGGAAAGGCAGACGGGAAGGCATCGGGCGCATCGGCAGCCTGCCGGAGGCAATGCCTTTTGTGGAATTTGCGGAACAGCTGCGGAAACGGCTGGGGCTGGACAGGATACGGCTTGTGGGCGATGGGCAGAAGATGGTCCGGCGCGTGGGGCTTTGTACAGGCAGTGGCGTGGAGTTTTTAACTGCCGCGGCGAAACAGGGTGCGGACGCGTACCTGACGGGCGACATCAAGTACCATGAGGCACAGAAGGCTGTGAGCATGGACATTTGCGTAGCAGATGTGACACATTACGCCAGTGAGGTTTTAATCGTGCCGGTTTTGCGGGAAAAAATTGCGGCGGCGGCGGGAAAAAACGGCTGGGAACTGGAAGTTGTCTGCTCCGAGGTGGACGGGCAGACGTTCTGGACGATATAAGGCCCTGGGGTGATATAAGACCTTGGGACTCTGCCCCAAACCCCGCCCGCTTTCTTTCGGAGAAAGCGGGGTAAAGAACTTTATTGCGCGAAACTGTGTTTCGCGGGGAGGAAGGTGTTACCGTTGCGGGAATTTTGGCGCAGGCATCATAAAAAAATGATACCGTTGTTTCTGCTGGGCATTTTGTTTCTCGCTGTGATGTCTGTGATTGCGGTACTGGGCGGGGCGGTTATGAAGCTGTTTGGCTTCAGGTACCAATCTGTAGGCAGCATTATAGTATTCTTCGTGATTGCGGCGATTATTTCATATCCGATTGGTTTAGTTGCACAGACGCTGCCAAAGGTATTGCTGCATCTCGGCAGGCTGTCAAAAAATGCCGCCGTTTTGCTCTATATTGTATTGGATACAATTGCTACGGCGTTTGGGCTGAGCATTGTGGATTATTATATGGAAAGTGTTTCGGCAACAGACCTTTCTATTATTGTCGTATCGTTCTTGCTTTCCTTTTTGGGAATGGAAGATATTGAGCAGAAACCAAAAGGGATGGAATAACAATTCTGCCGTACGAAGTGCGGCGGCAAAAAAAGTATAGGGCCAGGCCCTTTTCAAAGGGCTTGTGGGGTTTGAGGCAAAGCCTCAAGGTCTTTCGCTTTCAAAAAAAGAAAAGAACTGCGCTTCGCAGGAAAATAAAGAAAAGAAGAAAGCATAAATAAGACAGGGAGAAAAACTAAAATAATTCCTCGGCGCACGAAAGTGCGGCGGCAAAAAAAGTTTAGGGCCAAGCCCTTTTCAAAGGGCTTGTGGGGTTTGGGGCAAAGCCCCAGGGTCTTTCGTCTTAAGAAAAAGGAGGAGAAGAGTTTGGAAAAATTGCATTTGAACGTAATGGGCAGAGATATGTCTGTGGAGCCGGGGACGACTTTTGGCGCGCTTGCGCAGGAGCTTCAGAAGGACTTCCCTTCGCCGATTTTGCTGGCAAAACAGGGCAATAATTTGCAGGAACTTGGCAGCAAGATTCAGGACGGGGACGCCGTCACGTTTTATGACCTGAGTGACGGCGAGGGTATGCGCGTGTACCATAGGGGCGTTTCCCTCGTACTGGTAAAGGCAGTGCGTGATATCGTGGGTGAAACCGCAAGGGTGCAGATTGAGCATAGTCTTCGCGGCAACCTGTATTGTGAAATCCGCCAGCCGGAAACACCTCTGGACGCGGAGTTCCTTTCTAAAGTCGAGAGGCGCATGAAGGAAATGGTTGATGCCGACCTGCCGATCGAAAAACGTACGTTCCGCAAGGACGAGGCAATCGAAATCGCCAAAAAACAGCATATGGAACCAAAAGCGAAGCTGTTCCGCTTCCGCCGTGCTTCTAATGTCAATCTGTATGAGCTTGATGGCTTTTATGACTACTTTTATGGCTATATGCCCCTTTCTACGGGCGTTTTGAAAGTGTTTGCGCTGGAGCTCTACGGCAATGGTTTCCTGATCCGTTTCCCGAATCCGGAAAAGCCGGATGAACTCCTGCCTTTCGAGGATCCGAAGAAGATCAGTGGTGTATTCATGGAACAGATGGAATGGTGCCGCCTGATGGAGGCTGAAAATGTGGCGGACCTCAATGAGGCGATTGTAAACGGTCATTTTGGCGACCTCATCCGCATCAATGAAGCGCTGCACGAAAAGAAGATTGCGGAGATCGCAGACCAGATTTACCACCGTATGCCGAATGTGCGGGTGGTGCTGATTGCGGGCCCCTCCTCCTCCGGCAAAACATCTTTTGCGAACCGGCTCTGCGTGCAGCTGCGCGTGCTGGGCATAAAGCCGCATAAGGTTTCCCTGGACGATTATTTTATAAACCGCGATAAAACTCCGTTGGATGAAAACGGCAAGCGGAACTTTGAGCGCATCGAGGCTCTGGATTTGAAACAGCTGAACAAGGACTTGAAAGCCATCATTGCCGGCGAACAGATTGAACTGCCGTATTATAATTTCGTAACCGGAAAACGCGAATATAACGGCGATTATTTGCAGCTGGGCGAAGGGGAGATTCTGGTGATGGAGGGCATCCATGGCCTGAACGACAGGCTGACACCGGAGATTCCTGATGAAAATAAATTCAAAATCTTTATCAGCGCGCTGACACAGCTGAATATTGACGACCATAACCGCATTTCCACATCGGACTGCCGCCTCATCCGCCGCATTGTTCGGGATTACCAGTTCCGCGGCAGGGACGCGCGCGGCACGATTGAAGCGTGGAACACAGTGACGCAGGGCGAGGAAGAAAATATTTTCCCCTTCCAGGAGAATGCGGATGCGGTCTTTAACTCCGCTACGCTGTATGAGCTGAACGTGCTGAAGCAGTACGCCGAACCGCAGCTGTTCCGCATAGATGACACGATGCCGGAGAATGTGACGGCAAAGCGGCTGATTAAATTCCTGGGCTATTTCCTTGCCGCAACAGGGCAGGAAATCCCTAATAATTCCCTGATCAAGGAATTTGTGGGCGGGAGCTGTTTCAAGGTTTGACAAAATGCCGGTTTTCCGGTAAAATAAAGCAGGAGTAAGCTGGACAGCCGCATCCCCTGGGGGATGAGGAAAGTCCGGGCTTCGCAGAGCAAGGGCGCCGGTTAACGGCCGGTAGAGGCGACTCTAAGGATAGTGCAACAGAAATAAACCGCCTGCATCCGCAGGTAAGGGTGGAAAGGTGGGGCAAGAGCCCACCGTCCTGCCGGTAACGGCGGGAGCCATGTAAACCCCGCCCGAAGCAAGGCTGACAGGAACGCATGGGGCTGCTCGTCCCGTTCCGAAAAGGCCGCATGATGCTGTTGGCGACAACAGACCAAGACAGATGGCTGTCCACGACAGAACCCGGCTTACAGGCTTGCTCCCATAAAAACAGTCCAGTGCATACTGGGCTGTTTTTATGGGAAAATCGCTAATATTGCGGCATATATTGGCTTATACTCTGTATATTGTAAATTATGTATTGCATAAAAACGGGGGAAATAGATGCACAGTTGCTATTCGTTGTTTAATATTGGTATCTGTTTTTATGTGAACACACTTTTTTGCACACGGCGGGGCAGATGTATACGGAAATTTCGGGGCGTTGGGGTTTGGCTTAAGGTACGGGGAGAAGGATCCAGAATATAAGTAGGCTGGAACATATCTCAATGCGAGGAAATATGTTCCGAAGGATTTGGGGTTGATAACATAAAATTGCAAAAAGAAGTTTTCGAGAAAATATTTTATTAGCACTCATTCGGATTGAGTGCTAATTTTTTCTTGACTTTTCCTTTTCCAGTGTTACAATAATAGACATAGACGAATTCATATTAACGGAACTGGAGGTTTTACTCATGCAGGAAAAAGGCAATCTATCCATAAACAGTGAAAATTTTTTGCCGATTATCAAAAAATGGCTCTATACGGATAAAGATATCTTTATCCGCGAACTGGTATCCAACGCCTGTGATGCCGTAACAAAGCTGCAAAAGCTTTCCCTTTTGGGCGAAGCGGAACTTGCGGAGGATGAAACGTTTTCTATCCGTGTTGTGCTGAATCAGGATGAGAAAACGTTGCAGGTCATAGACAACGGCATTGGCATGACAGCCGATGAGGTCAAAAAATATATCAACCAGATTGCGTTTTCCGGTGCAACGGATTTCCTTACAAAATTTCAGGAAAAAACGGAGCAGGAAAACGAAATCATCGGGCATTTCGGGCTGGGATTTTATTCCGCTTTTATGGTTGCCGACCGGGTGGAAATTGACACGCTTTCCTTCCAGAATGGCGCACAGCCTGCGAAATGGCTCTGCGAAGGCGGCATTGATTACGAAATGGAGGACGGCTCCCGCGAAACACGCGGCACGACAATTACCCTGTATCTGGGCGAGGACGGAAAGGAATTTCTGGACGAATCCACGCTTTACGCCGCTTTGACGAAATACTGTGCGTTTATGCCTGTCCCGATTTTTGTTGACATTGTAAAAGAAGAAACAGAGGAAGAAAAGTCAGCCGAAAAGAAAGCGGAAAATACGCTGCATGTTTCTGCGGAGGAAGCGGAAGGCATGACAAAGGCGGATGCGATGGAAAAGCTGGAGGAGCAGAAAGCAGAAGCAGAAAAAGCCGCTGCCGAGGAACCAAAGCCGCTCAACGACCCTTCCCCGCTCTGGCTGAAAAAGCCTGCCGACTGTACGGATGAGGACTACAAAGCGTTTTATCATAAGGTATTCCATGATTTCAACGACCCTCTGTTTTGGATTCACCTGAACATGGATTATCCTTTCCGGCTGAAGGGCATCTTGTATTTCCCAAAACTGGTGGAGCAGATGGACATCATCGACGGCGAAATCAAGCTGTACTCCAATCAGGTTTATATTGCAGACAATGTGAAAGAGGTTGTGCCGGAATTTTTGCTCCTGCTCAAGGGTGTGCTGGACTGCCCGGATATGCCGCTGAATGTTTCCCGCAGCGCGTTGCAGAATGATGGCTATGTGGAGAAAATGAACAGCTATATCACGAAAAAAGTCGCAGACAAGCTGAATCAGCTGTTCAAAAACGACCGTTCCGGCTACGAAGGCTTCTGGGATGATATCGGCATTTTTATCAAATACGGCTGTATGCGGGAGGAAAAGCTCTATGATAAGATAAAAGACGCGCTCCTGCTGAAAACGACAGACGGCGTATATGAAACCGTTGCGGAATATCTGGAAAAGAACAAGGAAAAGCACGAAAACAAGCTGTTTTTTGTATCCGATGAGAACCAGCAGGCGCAGTACATCCGGCTGTTTCAGGAACAGGGGCTGGAAGCGGCGATACTCTCCGCGCCTGTGGACAAGCCTTTCGTATCTTTTTTGGAATACAAAAATCCGGGCGTAAAGGTACAGCGCATCGATGCGGACATCTCTGAAACTTTACAGGAGAAAGATGGGGATGCAAGCGAAGCCAAAAAACAGGCGGCAGAATTTGAAACGAACCAGATGCAGGATTTATTCCGCGAAGTTTTGGGGAATGACAAGCTGAAAGTGGAAATGGAAACGCTGAAAACGGACAGGGTTTCGGCAATGATACTGCTTTCAGAGGAATCCCGCCGCATGATGGAAATGATGGAGGCGTACGCGAAAAATGAAGAGCTCAAGGCGATGTTCGCGGGGGCGAAGCCGGACGAGACGCTCGTACTGAACCGCGGGAGCCGGCTGGTAACGAGTCTGGTTGCGATGGCTGGGCAGGAAGGGAAGAAAGAGGACGTGAGCCTGCTTTGCCGCCAGCTTTACGACCTTGCGATGATGAGCCACCGCCCGCTGACCTCTGAAGAAATGACGGCTTTCCTTGACCGGAGCAATCTCCTGCTGGAAAAGCTCGCAGGCTACGAAAAAGAGTAAAAGAAAAAGACCTTGGGGACGCTGTCCCCAAACCCCTGCTGGGGCATCATGCCCCAGACCCTGATTTCCGCCGCATTTTATGCGGCGGAGAATAAAGTTTAGGGTCAAGCCCTTGCAGAAAGAAAATGTGTCCTAATGTGCATTTTATAAATATTGTAAATGGGATTTCTCTCCATCGCACGAAGTGCGATGGCAATTGGGGTCAAGGGGCGTGCCCCTTGCGGGGTTTGGGGCAGAGCCCCAAGGTCTTAAAATTTAATAAAACTCGATAATCCAGAACCCGATGCGGCAGCTTTGCGTAGAGCCGCCGGAAACATGCGCGGTTAAAGTATCCGCCTTAAGGTCATAGCTGTAGCTTAAAAGATACTCGCTGGAATTATAAAGCCGTTCCGTAAGGACAATACAGCGTTCCGGGTCCACAGGCCGAATCGCTACGTTATTCGCACTGCCTGTATTAGAGCAGACGGTCCGCTGTATGGACTTTATAACCCGCACGCCCTTCCCGTCCGCGCTGATATACCCATTCAGCTTGCCGAACACCGTTTCCGGCAGAGCGTCCGCCGGTTCGCCGATTTTATCCGCCGCCTCTGCGCCGCCTGTATTTCCTGCAAGCGCGGCGTCTATAATATCCATATTTCCGTTGAAATCCGCCACGTCGTAATATTCCGCGTCCTCCGGTTTTTTCAGGTGATAATGTTCCGTAAATTCTGCCATAAAAAAATCCCTCCTTATATACGTTCTTTTTTGCGTTTTCTGCCGGCAAAAAGAGCGTAGCAAAGGAGGAATCCCAAAAAGTATCAGAAAAAAGTAAAACCGTAGGACGCTGTCCCACACCCTGCTGGGGCATCATGCCCCAGACCCCGATTGCTACCGCATTTCATGCGGCGGAAAGTAAAGTTTAGGGTCAAGCCCTTTTCAATAGGTACCGGAAAGAAGTCCGGACGCCGTAGGCGGCTTTGCCGCAGGCAAAGTACTGACAGGCTTGTAGGGGTTTGGGGACGATGTCCCCAAGGTCTTTTTAATAAAATTCAATAACCCAGAAGCCCATACAGCAGCCCGTATTTTGCGAAATTGTGTAGCTTGCAGATAATTTCGTATCGCTTAAGGTATAAGAGGTAGTAATAGGATTATGAGAGAGTACTTCCATTATTACTACGCAGCGGGAGGAATCAACAGGGTCAATCGTCACAGTTTTAGAAAATTCGGAAGGTGGAAGGTTGATTATAATATGCTGCAGGGACTTAATGATTCTAACCCCCTTCCCGTCAGGGCTGATGAAACCGTTCAGCTTTCCGAATACTGTACTCAAAATACTGTCCTCCGGCTGACCAATCTTATCAGCAATTTCTGCGCTGTTCGCGCTTTCGGCGACTGCGCCGAGTTCTGCGTCAATGATGTCCATATTCTCGTTGAAATCCGCCACGTCGTAATACTCATCGTCCTCTGGTTTGATTAAATTGAAGTTTTCTGTATATTTTGCCATTTTCATTCTCCTTTCGTATCTCAATTCGTATTTTCCTGTCGGCAGGTTCAATATACTTTTCTGGAAATCTCATGCAGTCTCATATTGTCACAACGCGTCAAAATCACGAAAAATGACAGTATTTAGGAGAAATCATGTAATATTTCACATTATGTTTCTGTAATATTGCAGTTATATTACAAATCATGAAAAACACTTGCCAAACGGTGAAGCTGCTGATAAGATAAACGTGCAAAGTAAATTTGAGGTTTGAAGCAACACTTTCACGAAACGGAACAAAGCCAAACAGAAGCAACTGAGGCGGAACCCCTTGAATGGGTGTGCGGGGGAAGCCAAGGAAGCCGAAGGGCGGCGGCGGGAAGGGACGCGGGAGCGGAGCGGAAAGCCAAAAAGAGAAATGCGTTCTTCGTTATATAATTATAAAACGAAACACACATTAAAAGGAGGAATGAGACCCATGAAGAAGTTTATTTCCATGGTGATGGCTGCGGCTATGGTTGCATCTCTTGTGCCCGCAACAGCATTTGCGGCTGGCGATGTAAAAGCTACAGCCAAAGTAATTGACGCGCTGGATACTTCTAAGGTATCTACAAAAAACGGTGTTATCAATGAAGCCAATTTTGGTACAAAAGTACCTGAATTGAGACTGGATATCACAAGCGCAAACTACAGAGAAACAGATGGTGGTACACCTACAGTAGATGTTACAGTGTCCCTGGACAATGCAACATTCCTGACAGAAACACTGCCGGACAGCCCCTATCCTACAACGGATGCGGCGATTAAGACTGCATTGAAGAATCTGGTAACGGTGTATGACGCAGATGGCAATGTAATTATTGGTATTCCTGCGGATACATCTACTCCCCCTGTAGAGGAAGTTTTGGCAACACTTGATACAGCTGACCATTCCGCTGACATTGCAGTACCTACGGGTAAAAAGGATGGCTTTAGACCTACTGATATCGTGTATGATTCTACAGCTGATGAATTTGCAGATCAGGACAGCGATTCTGGTGAGGCAGAGGCAGTTACAGCAGGTAAGGAGTCCGTATTGAAGCTGTATGAACTTGATGATACAAAAGTATTTACAGCAAAAGCTTCAAATGCGACTGCAGATGTTACGGTAAATGGTAAAGTAATCATTGCAACCGGTACACAGGTTATTGCGAATAACCCTGCAACAAGCAAGGCTTGGACAACAGCAGAGATTATTGCAGAATTGAAAGCAGGTGCACTTGTTGATGCGGACAAGGTTCTCCTTTTTGACGGAGATGCGGCAATTGACACAAAATGGACAGCAGCAGATGCATTTGCTCTGGCAGTTAAAAAGTACAATGCTGACAAAACAGGCGATGCTGTGCTGGCTGTAGGTTCAATTGAGACATCCTATACACCGCCCCAGAATGGTACTGGTGCAGACAAGGCTGGTGTTGAAACATCTGTAAAAGAATACAGCCTGAACAGAAACGACAGAGTGGAAGAAGTTACTTATACTTTCAAAGGCAGATTTGCAAAAGACTGGTCCGTAATCGTTGACCTTGTATCCACAATGGACAAAGACGGCCAGGGCAAAACAGCTACTGTTTCCGTTGACTCCAGCATGATAGACGCAAACGATCTGGTTTATGTTTCCGTTCTGAAGAAAGACATTTCCGCTTCCATTAAGAAGACAGCAAACGTAGCGGAAGAAGAAATGATTACACTGGAAAGTGATCTGAAGATCAAGGCTAATGTTGATGAATTTGTAACAGGCCAGTGGTTCGAACTGAAACTTTCCAAGGGCTTTGAATTCAACAAAGCTAGAACTAGTGCGGGCAACTATGAATTTGCAGGCACAGACGGCAACACCACTTATATGAAGGTTCTTAACGGCCCTACAGATGAAATCGTAATCGACAACGAAGATATCGAAATCGAAGCAACATCTGCAAAATCCGGTGCTGTTTGCACACTGACAGTAAAGGCTCTGAACAAGGACTGGAACGGCACAAAGCTGGTAGACACAGTTCTGGACAAAGATGAAGTGTTCAGCGCAACAACAACAGTTGAAATTGCAAAGGTTGTTGACTACAAAGTAGTTCTTTCCGTAGATGAAGACGAAGATGTTCCTGTAATCTACAGCGGCGTTAACGTTAACAACTATGGTATCACAGATGACAGCGATCACCTTTCTCTGGAAGTAACAGCTAAGGAATCCTTCCCCGGCGCATGGTCCATGAGAAAAGGCTTCAACTTTGAACTGCCCGAGCACGTTTATGTAACAGATGTAGACGTAATCGATACAGACAACTTCTACCGTGATGGCAGAGATGCGGCTGTTGGCAGAGGCAATGTTGAGCCGGTAGACGTAAGAGCAGCATTCTGGAATGCTTACCAGAATGGCAAACATGTAAACTTCGAATTTGATAAGAGAGTATTCGATGACGTTGACTCCAACCTGCGTGACAAAGAATGTGCAGAAATGACATTCCAGCTTGAGCTGGTTGCTGACCCCGGTTTCGAAGGCGATGTAGTTCTGAAGCTGACAGGCGAACTGGTTGACGAGCAGGAAGTAACAATCGCGAAGTTCGTAAAACCTTACGAAGTTAAGGCTGAACAGAACGATCTTAAGATCGACTACAGATACACAGATATCCCTACGACTATCACAATCACAGAGGCTGAAGCTGGCCTGTGGGCGAAGAACGAAGCTACATTCTACTTCAGCATCGAAAAAGCAATTACATTCGACAGCGATCCTACATTTGAGATCGACAGCAAGTCCGATCTGGAAATCAAGGATGAAAAGGCAAAGGGCGGCAAAATCCAGTTCACAGTTAAGAGTGAATCCGATGAGGCTGCAACAGTAACAATCAAGGATATGGATCTGTTCATGGAGAGAAATATCCCCGCAGGTCCTTATGATCTGGAGATCAACTCTACCCTTGCAGAGCACTATGAAGGCGAAGTTCTGTGGGCTCCTGACGAAGATGGCTCCATCGAGCAGAAGGCAGACGGCCTTAGTGCTGAAACAGAAGCAAGTATGTCACAGATGGATGACCATAATGGCGATGATTGCAATGCTATCCATCATGATGAAAAGGCTGACAGCTATGTTGGCTGTGTAGCAGACTACAGCAAGACTGTTAAAGAAGCATTCGTAAACGTTATCACAGCTGGTAGAGAAGTTGACGACGCTTCCTTCACAACAAAGGTAGTTGTACCCGTTGGCGAAAACTACATTGTTGCAGGCGAGAAACAGATTGAACTGGATACACCCGCTTACATCAATGCAGCTGGCTACACAATGCTGCCCATCAGAGCGGTTGCTACAGCTCTGGGCATCAGCAACAACAACGTACTGTGGGATCAGCCCACAAAGACAGTTACAATCCTGTACGGCCAGAGAATCATCACAATGACTCAGGGTCAGAAGGTTGTATATGTAAACGGTTCCGCAATCCCTGCTTCCGCAGCGGTTGAGAACACAAACAGCAGAACATTCCTGCCTATGAGAGACCTGGCTACAGCTCTTGGCGTAACAGATATCACATGGGATCAGGCTACAAGAACAGCTACACTGAACGGCAACCAGAAATAATTTCTGACCCGCGACGGTAGAAAGAATGTAGAACGAGGAGCCCCGAAAGGGGCTCCTTTTTTCTTGACATTTGGGGCGCGGGGGTGTAATATAATGATAGCGAAAGCGAAATCCAAAGATGATATCACTGTGTATCAAAAAGAACCCTTGTATGCGGGCACATACAAGGGTTCGATTTTTTAGGCTGACTGCCGTATTACTTTCAGTCCAGCCATTTGCAAACGTAGTGGGCAACTATACCTGCTCCGACCGAAAGGCAGAACCCCCAAAGCGATATCACTATGTATCCCTCCTTCCTGCTGGAAAGAGTCGACAGCAGTAATATTATAGCGGAAGAGGGGAAGGAAGTCTATGGGGAGTTGACATGAGGGGCGGAGTGGTGTAATATAATGATAACCAGAAACGGCTAATTGCATAGGAACACAAAAGGAACCCCCGTATGCGGCTACATACGGGGGTTCGTTTGGCTAGCTGTCTTTATGGTTTCGGTCTAACCATTTGCATATGTAGTAACCAGCTACACTTGCCGCGACCGAAAGAAGGAAATCGGCTAATATCTGCATAGAAACACCTCCTTCCTGCTGGAAAGAGTCGACAGCAGTAATATTATAGCGGAAGAAGGGGAAGAAGTCCACCCAAAGGCAGGTGGGCTTATTTTTATGCCGAATTGTATACAGTATACTAATATCGCGCTATGTGAAGATTGAGAAAAAACATTTTGATACGCAATGATACTGGAATTATGCACAAACTGAAAAACAAACGAAAAACAGCAGTTTTCACAAAAAGTGAAGTGTAAAAATATCACAATATGCAAATATGCTAATATTTCTGAAACATTTCCGCAATGTTACAGTTCAATTACAACAAAAAGAAACCACTTGCCAAAAAATCCTCTGCCATTTATACTGGGCTTGCATGGAAAACCTGTGCAATTTCACCAAAGCCCATCAGGGCGTTTGGCGTGTTGGCGTTCCGGCAGGAAACCTTCTGAATGGGTGTGAGGCGGAGGGCAGGCGCGGCGGCAGGCCGGCGGCGTGGTGAGCGGCGGCGGAGGCGCGCGGGTGTGAAATGCGTTCGTTTTATAATTATATAACGAATAACGAAGAAGAACGAAGAACAAACAAAAATTTTAAGGAGGAATGAGACCCATGAAGAAATTTATTTCTTTCGTGATGACAGGTGCGATGGTAGCATCCCTGGTTCCCGCGACAGCGTTCGCGAAGGGCGAGCCAAAAGCAACAGCTAAGGTTGTTGACGCGCTGAACATCACTAAAGATCAGGCAGTAGGTCAGCCCACCATTTCCGAAGGTGCTGATTGGGTTCAGCAGGTGCCTGAACTTCAGCTGAAGATCACGGACACATATTACAGAGGTACAGACCCCAGTACCGAGAAAGTAGACGTGACAGTATCCTTGGATGGTGCAAAATTCGATGTTGATAAGGATGGTGCTGACCTGCCTGGTAATGCCGCGGGTGATAAGGCTGCACTGCATGATTTGGTAGAAATTCTTTATACCAAAGACCGTGGTGAGTCTTACGAGAACAGATTTGTAGAAAATAATACAAATGGTACAATTTTGTATAATGCAACGGATAAAAAGCAGGTAGCAATTCCTACGGCTCCCACAGCTGCGGGTAAGGCGACTATCGATTTCCTTATGAATGTAACAGGGGAAACGCCGAGCCTGACAAAGGTTACCCAGACTGAAGTTTATGCAAATGGGGTAAAAGTTATTGCAGGTACCGGTGCTGGTACAGCAGCTTTTGTTGATGCTGACACATTTGGCATGGATGAATTGATTGCGGCTATTTTGGCTGGTGACACCTTCACAGGCGATGCGGCTGGTTCTACTGACATTACAGATGCTTTTACTGCATTGGTGGAAATTGATGATAGTGATGCTGGTGGCGGTGGCTTGGCAGGTGATGACTGGGCAACAGCTACAATTACGGCGACTAATCAGATTGCGGCTTATAAGGCTAATGGCTATGCGCAGGGCGATTTTAGCGATGAGCCTGTAGATGGTACCGGTGCTTCCGCTATTGGCACGATCACATGGGAAGTAAAAGATTACAGCGATGATGAAATCACATTCACATTTACAGGCAGATTTGCAGTAGATGATATCATCGTAATCGACCTTTGCTCCACACTGAACAAAACAAACGTAGGCAAGAACGCGGTTGTTTCTGTTTCTTCCCCTATGGTAGATGCTAACGACATGGTTTATGTTTCTGTAGAAGGCAGAGGCATCACAGCTACAACAAAGAAGGTTGGCAGCATTGCGGAGGAAGAATTCATCAACTTGGAAAGCGACCTTAAGATCAGTTCCACAGTCGGCAATTTTGCTGATGGGCAGTGGTTCGAACTGAAGCTTTCCAAAGGCTTCGAATTTGGTGATGTTGATTTCGATAACAACGCTGCTATTACACGCAATTACGTAAATGGCAATACTCTTTACATTGAATTTGCACAGGGCAACCCTGATGATGATGCATTTACAATCGGTAACGATGAGATCGAAATCGAATCCACATCCGCTAAGTCCGGTGCTACATGCACATTGACAGTAAAAGCTCTGGATAAAGCTGTACAGAACAAAGACGGCGACCTTGGCAATGTAATTGTTGGGACGGGCACTTCTGATGTTGCATTCAAAGCTACAACAACAGTTGAAATCCTGAAGGTTGTGGATTACAAAGTAATCCTTTCCGTAGATGAAGACGAAGACGTTCCTGTAATCTACAGCGGCGTTGACGTTGATAACTATGGTATCACAGATGACAGCGATCACTGGTCCTTGGAAGTAACAGCTAAGGAATCCTTCCCTGGCGCATGGTCCATGAGGAAAGGCTTCAACTTTGAACTGCCTGAGCATGTATATGTTGCAGACATCGATGGTGTAGACGTTACAAGCACAGACAATTTCTACTGGAATGGTAAGGAAGAGCAGCACGATGTAACAGAGAATGACGTTGAGGCGGCTTTCTGGAATGCTTACAGAAATGGCAGTCATGCAAACTTCGAATTCGCGAAGAGAGTATTTGACGATGTTGACAGCGACCTGCGTGACAGGGAATGCGCTGAAATGGTATTCAAGTTGAGACTGGTTGCTGACCCTGGCTTTGAGGGCGATGTAGTCCTGAAACTGACAGGCGAACTGGTTGATGAGCAGGAAGTAACAATCGCGAAGTTCGTAAAACCTTACGAAGTTAAGGCTGAACAGAACGATATGATCATCGACTACAGATACACAGAAATCCCTACAGCAATTACATTGACAGAAGCTGAAAAAGGCCTGTGGGCAAAAGATGATGCAACATTCTACTTCAACATTGAAGACAACAAGATTGCATTTGACGATGACCCGACATTCGAGATTGACAGCAAATCCGATCTGGAAATCAAGAATGACAAGGTAAGCGGCGGCACAATGGAATTCACAGTGAAAGCTGAATCCGATGAACCCGCAACAGTAACAATCAAAAACCTGAATATGTACATGCAGAGAAACATCCCGGCAGGTCCTTATGATCTGGAGATTGACTCCTCTTTGGCAAAAGCGTATGAAGCACAGATACTGTTTGCTCCTGACTCTATGGAGGACGCAAAAGTGGGCGATGACAGTGGTATTGACGCTATTGGCGGCACAAAACCCACACCTCTGCCTAATAAGAACCACGATGATGACTGCGATACAGAGCATCGTACCATTGCAGAAGACAGCTATGTTGGCTGTGTAGCAGATTACAACAAGGTTGTCAAAGAGGCATTCATCAATGTTGTAACAGCTGGTAGAGACCAGGATGACGCTTCCTTCACAACAAAGGTAGTTGTACCCGTTGGCGAAAACTACATTGTTGCAGGCGAGAAACAGGTTGAACTGGATACACCCGCTTACATCAATGCAGCCGGCTACACAATGCTGCCCATCAGAGCAGTTGCAGTAGCACTGGGTATCAACAGCAACAACGTACTGTGGGATCAGCCCACAAAGACAGTTACAATCCTGTACGGCCAGAGAATCATCACAATGACTCAGGGTCAGAAGGTTGTATATGTAAACGGTTCCGCAATCCCTGCATCCGCAGCGGTTGAGAACACAAACAGCAGAACATTCCTGCCTATGAGAGACCTGGCTACAGCTCTTGGCGTAACAGATATCACATGGGATCAGGCTACAAGAACAGCTACACTGAACGGCAACCAGAAATAATTTCTGACCCGCGAAGGTAGAAAGAATGTAGGACGAGGAGCCCCGAAAGGGGCTCCTTTTTTGTGCTGGGGAATTTGGGGAAAAGGGATTGCATTTTTCTAGTAAAAGCATTATAATAAATGTAAGAAAAAGGACTGCCACCTTTGGTAGGGCGGTTAGTCCTAAGTAGGAGACCGTCTAACGCAAGTTAGGCGGTCGTGTGTTTCATATCACTTCTTACGCAAGCATAAGGTGATAATCGCTACAATTAGTATTCCAAGCTGAAACAGCCCTTCATATGTAACTGCGGAAATTTGCTGCGCAAATCACCCGAAGGGTGCCGCTTTTGGTTCCGTAGCATCACCCCCTTTTGTTTGGAAGTGACCAACTACGGCGGCGAAGCTGCCCTAACCGCTTCGCGGTCGCGGCACAAGTGGCAATCCTCAATACAATTTTACCATATTTTTGGTTTTTCGACAACTTCTTATATCTTTATATCCGATAAAATGGCAAAAGAAAAAGTATCCATAGATTGAAAATCGTTTGGATACTTTATATTTTTCGCAGGGCTTTACGCCAAAGCCATCACGAAAATCTGCCCCTGCTGGATAAAGGCATATTCCGGCGGTTTGGGGCCTTTTTTATTTTCCTCAGGAAAACGCGTGATAATATCTGCGATACGCAGCTGCACCGGAGCCATATAAACAGCCGCAATGAAAGCATCCGTCATGCCTTTGCAGCCTGCGTGTGCCATGCCTTTCAGCTGCCCAAGCACGATGATATTCCCGCTTGCCTTTATCTCCGCGCCGGGGTTTACATCCCCCACGATGACAAGGCTGCCGTCAAATTCAATCTTCTGCCCGTTGCGCAGGGAGCCTTTATGGAATTTCGTCAGGTTATGCGGGGACATTTCCTTTTCCAGCAGGTCGGAAAGCTGTTTCAGCTCGTTATTTTCCGTTTTCAGGAACGTAATTTGCATGGAGGTATGCTCGGTGATGATTTGGAACAGCGTTTCTTCCTCTTCATCCGTAAAGCTGCGTCCCTTGAATGCCAAAGAGGTTTTTACATTGTCGAAAAACTTCCCCGCTTCTTCGACTTTCTTTTCCAGCTGCTGGCAGAGCTCCTCGAAAGGCGCGTCCGCATCAAACAGAACTGTTACGCCGTCTTTTGTGCCTTTGAATATTACATAGTTTTCCTGATTCATACTTTTCCCCTCCTGTAACTTATTCTGCTAATATGGTTTGCATTGCCGTATTCTGCGGCTGGTAATCCAGCCCAAGGTATTCCCGTATGATGGACTTGGCAACCTCCTGCGCAAGCGCGCCGCTGCCTTCGCCGAACGGAATCATGACCGTAATGGCGATTTGCGGATCATCGACCGGAGCAAAGCAGACAAACCATGTATGAGAGCTTCTGTTTTTATCTTCTTCCGCTGTGCCTGTTTTCACTGCCACTTCCACAGGCAGGTCGTCAAACTGGCGGCGGAGCGTGCCGTGGCTGCCATAAGCAACAAGCCGCATCCCTTCGTAAACTGTCTGTAAATTTTCCTCCTGAAAGGTCGTGACATTTTCCACAATTTCATCTGTCTGCTGATAAAGGCTGCCATCGGCGTTCTGGATATGGTCTACCATATGCAGTTTGTAAAGCGTGCCGCCGTTGGCAAGCGTGGAAATATATTTTGTAATCTGCGCAGGCGTGTAGCTGTTTACGGACTGGCCGATGACGGTTCGGATGGTATCGCCGTCTGTCCAGCGGGTTCGGCTCGTGCTTGCGTCAGGGTTGAGCGTTTTGACAGCCCGTTCCTTATTATAAGGCGATGCCATTGTCGGCCCGTATTCGTCCAGCTCCAATCCGGTGAAGGTATTCAGTCCGAATGCTGCCATGTATTCGTTCAGCGTCGTGATGGATTCTATCGTGCCGCCGTTTTCGGCATTGCCCATGCGGTAAGCCAGTTCGTAAAAGAAGTAGTTGCAGGAAACCTCAAGCGCGTGGGCCACTGTGAGGCTGCCATGATTGCTGCCTGTGTTGCTGTAAATCCAGCAGCGGGCATATGGAAAGCCTGTATCGGTGAAAATACCCTTATCCTGAATAACGGTGTTTTGGGTGATTGTTCCGGTTTCCAGCCCGGCCAGCGCGGAAATCATTTTGAATGTTGAGCCGGGGGCTTTTTTCTGCTTCAAAGGGCGGTTGACCAGTGGCGTGTTAGTATCCTCCAGAAGGCTGTTATAATACGAATTATTGAACGTATTGACCAACTCGTTGTTATCGTAAGAAGGATATGCTACGCTTGCCAGCACCTGCCCGCTGCCCACCTGCGAAACGAATACGGAGCCTGTCGAAGGGTCAAGCGCGGTTTCGCCGGGGGTAAGGTCGCCGCTTTGCAGTTTATTCAGTATAACGGTCAACGGACCCATTGCGCCGCTTGCAACAGCATTCCGTTCTGAGTCTGTCAGCGTGATAACACCCTGTTCCGCCATAATCAGTATGAACTGGCGCGGCGGTATCGTCCCGCGGGAAACGCCGTCCAGCAGGAAATTCTGCACAGCGGTAACAGCATCATCCTGCTCAGGGTCAAACTCCGGTTCGGAAGCAAGGAAACGTTCATACAGCGCGCGCTGCTCACCACCCTCTGCCCGCATCAGCTTGGAGGAGGAAATGTGGTTTGCGCTAATCATTGTAGAAAACAGCTCTGCCGTAGAAATGGCATTTTTCCCTGAAGTTGTCAGCTTAGAAACAATGGCGTTTTTCAGCTGGTTTTCCAGTGCATCGAAAGCAGTTTTCTGAAGCTCGATATCCAACGTCAGGAAAAGGTCTTTTCCGGCGATGGGGTCTGTTGCGTCAATGACACTCATGCGCCGCCCCTGGCTGTCAACTTCGATTTCAACTTTCCCGTCCACGCCATTCAGCTGGCGTTCATAAAGCCGCTCCATACCGTCCTGCCCAACGATGTCCGTTGTGGTATACAGCGGGGAGCCATCGGGGGCAAGGTCATCTTTATACAGCGGATAATCATTTTCCGTCATCTGGCGGATATAGCCCAGAATATGGGAAAAATATTTCCCCTGCGGGTATTCCCGAAGGGAAACCGTACTGACTGTTACGCCGGGGAAAATATCCTGATTTTCCTCCACATAAGCAAGCGTTTTATCACTGACAACTGTGGCAATTGTGACGGATTGGAACTGCTGGTAGCGTTTCAGGAAAAGGGAATAGCGGATTCCCAGCGTATCGCGGGTGAGCTGTTCAGGCAGGCCCTCAGGCAGACCGAAATAATCCCGCAGATAATCCAGTGTTTGCAGGGAATCATATTGCAGTTGGTCATCTTCCATCTGCATACTTTCTTTCCAGTTTTTTTCCCGTGCAGCGTTGTCGTTGAACTGGAAGGAATAGGGGTATTCCCGTTCCAGCGGGAGTTCATCGGAAAGAGTTTCACCGAAGCTGCTCAGTTTCATCGCCAGCGTCAGGGCCATAATATTGCGGCTGCCGCACATGCAAAGGGAAAGATGCGTTCTTTTCTGGTCAGGCGGAAGCGTTTCGGGGACGTTATACTGCTCCATCAGGTAATCCAGACATTCCCCGGCAGTCATTTCCAGCTGTTTTTTCTTCAGCCCGATGGAGCTTTTCCAGCGGGTTTCCTGCCGCTCCCGTTCTTCCGCCGTTCCTGTGAAAGTAAAGGAATAGGGCGCGCGGGAGGTGATGGGGAGAGAATCGACCTGCGTACTGCCGTTTTCCCATAGATAATCCACCAATGCACCGACAAGCGCACGTTGCTCGTCTTCGGAAAATTCCTGTGTAACGCCGCCGTCCACCTGTACACTGTATGCCACGCGGTTGACCGCAAGCGGCCTGCCGTAACGGTCATATATTCCGCCGCGTGATGCGGGGACGTTCAGCTGCCTTGACGTGCTGACCATAACGGATTCCCGGTATTCCTCGCCGTGTACGATCTGTAACGAAAACAGGCGCAGGGCGATAGCCGAAAACATCACGATAATGCCGCAGAGCATTACGAATATTCTGTTTTTGCATAAATCCAGAAAATGTTCCAGATACCGTTCCAAATAATCTCTCATCTATTCCTCCCGTAACAGGGTGTGAAAAATACCCTGCCTGCCGCAAAAACGTATGCACAAAGCGGCGATTCAAAACAAGCGGTATTTATATTTTTCTTTCAATTCAAGCCAGTCGTTTACACCAAACAGTATCCGGTAGATGGGGACGGTGATGACGGCAGTATAAACCATTACCGGCAGCATGACCTGAAACAGGAAATATAGCAGATTGCCCATTCCCTGAAATACAAAGCCGACTATATACACTGCGCCTTCGCACAGGCACGCCGCAATGCTGCAAAACAGCACAGGCAGAAGGTAGTTTTCGCGGTAAAAATCACGCTGGCTGCGCCCGAACAGTACGGCAAGCACAGCATATAGCAGGGCATACGCGCCGAGCGTGCCGCTGAAAAAAATATCCTGCAAAAGCCCCGCGCCAATGCCAACGAACGCGCCTTCCCGGCTGCCGCGCAGGAGTGCATAGGAAACGGCGATGATCAGCGCGGTATTGGGCAAGACGCCGCGGATGGCAAACATCTGAAGCAGTGTAGTCTGCAATATGAAATTGATAAAAACCATCAGGGCCGTAATCAGTAGCCTCATGGGGTATCCTCCGTTTGATTTTCCAGCTGTGTGGTTTCTCCGCTGCCGCCCTTGCTGACAGCCAGTATGGTAGTCAGGTGCTTCAAATCTACAAAAGGCTCAATGATGGCGTATTTTGTCAGCCCGTTCGGGTCTGTTTCAAGCTCTGCCACCTTGCCTATGGGAATTCCGGCGGGATAAATATCGGAAAGGTGGGAGGTCACGATTTCATCGCCTACCATAATTTCCGCCTCCGCGTCGATGTATTCCATAGTGCACAGACCTTCGTTCAAAAGCGTGTAGCTGCCCTTGACAACACCAAGGTCGCCTGTGCGCAGGCTCATGGCAGGGACAGAACTGCGGCTGTCCAGTATGGATTGCGCGCTGGAATAGGTCAGCCCGCTTTCCAGCACTTTGCCGACAAGCCCCTCCGGCGCAATCAGCACCATATTTGCGGTCATCTGATCGTTTGTGCCTTTGTCGATTGTAAAAACATCGTACCATACGCCGGGGTCTTTGGCGATGACTGATGTACCTGTGCTTTCCAGCTCAGGATAACGCTGGGCAATATCCAGCAGTGCGGAAAGGCGCTTGTTTTCCTCATCATAGAGCGAAAGACGCTTATTTTCCGCCAAAAGGTCCGCAATTTGGGTTTTCAGCTCCTCATTCTCCGTTTTCAGATCCCTTTTTTCACGGGCGGAGGTGATGCTTGTGTTTACCCAGCTGCTGATGCCTGTTGTCAGGTCCTGAAAAGGCGTGACAACAACGCCGATGGCACTTTCCAACAGTGTGGCGTTTATGTTTTTCCAGCTTGCGGCTACGGCAACGATGACAAGCACGAGCGTAACCGCGCGGATGATATGCTTTTTATGGCGTTCCAGGAACTGCTGCAAAACGAACGCTCCTTTCAATGGCGATAAAGGCGAAAACCGCGGGACGCCGTCCCGCACCATGCAAACCCTTTGAAAAGGGTTTGATCCCAAACTTTATTTTCGGAAAACTGCGTTTTCCGAGAGGAAATTTTATTATGCTGAGCATAAATTTATTTCTCAAGCGCACGAATGTGCGGCGGAAAAAGAGGCAGGGGGTGAAACCCCTTGCGGGGTATGGGCAGTACCCCATGGTCTTCAGGCTTTAGAAGATCGGCTTTCTGGGCGAAACGAGTACGGATTTCAGCGTGTCAATGTGCTCCAGAACAAGCCCTGTGCCCAGAGCCACACAGTTCAGCGGCTCGTTTGCGATATTCACGGGCATGCCCGTTTCTGACGTAATCAGTTCGTCAAGCCCGCGCAGAAGCGCGCCGCCGCCTGTCAGCGTGATGCCGTATTCCATGATATCTGCCGCAAGCTCGGGCGGTGTCGCTTCCAGAGTCTGCTTGATGCTGTCGATAATGGAGCCGACAGGTTCGCTCAAGGCCTCACGGATATGGATAGAATTGACCTCAATCGTTTTAGGCAGGCCGCTCAACAGGTCGCGCCCGCGTATTTCCATTTTTTCCTCCCGTTCCAGCGGGAACGCGGAACCGATGGTGATTTTGATTTCCTCCGCAGTACGGTCGCCAATGGCAAGGTTAAATTCACGCTTGATATAGTTGACAATGGCGTTGTCCAAAGCATCGCCCGCTACGCGCAGGGACGTGCTCGTGACGATGCCGCCAAGGGAAATGACTGCGACTTCACTCGTGCCGCCGCCGATATCTACAACCATGCTGCCTGTCGGGTCGGCTACGGGCAGCCCCGCGCCAATGGACGCCGCCATAGGTTCCTCAATCAGGTAGGTGTCCTTGTCTTTTGAACCGGCAGCAACAGCTGCTTCCATGACCGCGCGCTTTTCCACTTCCGTTACACCGGAGGGCACGCAGATGACAATGCGCGGCTTCGGCCCGAACATGGAACGGACATATGCTTTATTGATAAAATAGCGCAGCATTGCCTGCGTTACGTCAAAATCTGCGATAACGCCGTCTTTCATCGGGCGGATTGCCACGATGTTGCCGGGTGTGCGGCCGATCATATCCTTTGCTTCGTTGCCAACGGCAAGAACTTCCTTTGTCTGTGTGTTGATGGCGACAACGGAAGGTTCATTTACAATAATGCCTTTTTCTTTCATATATACCAGCGTGTTTGCGGTGCCAAGGTCGATACCCATATCTTTGGAAAACATAATTTACCCCTTTCGCTATGCATCAGCCGCCCTGCGGGCGTGTGTTGGTTTTCAGTTTATTTTGATTGTTTTTTCATGTGTTTTTGATATTTTTTGACTGTTTTTTTCATGGATACTGAAAATTTTGCCTTATATTTTATCATACATCTTTTCGGCTGTTTTTTCAAGAAAAGACGCGTATATTTTGGAATTTCTTAAGAACTGCGGGAAGGAAAGCGAAGGCCCGGGACGCAGAAGCGGATACCAAAGTCCCCGGTTTTTTTTCACAGCCGGCGGTAGAGAAAAAATGCCAGTACGATGCCGATAAGGCCGGCGATGGTGAAGCGTATGGTAAAGCCAAACTGCAATGTCAGTACGCCAAGGTCCAGCACGAGCGGCGAGGTCAGCCCGAAACTGCTGCCATACGCCAGCCAGCCCAGCCCGGAAAAGCCTCCGAACAGATTGGCGAAAAATCCTCCCAAAACAACCCCTGCCAAAAGCAGGAGCAGCAAAATCCATATATTCTGTGGCGAATGTCCCTTCATACTCTGATTGTCCTCCTTCAATAGATGTTACCATACTCTCTATCAGCATAGCCGAAAAACAGCTGTTTTTTACTATCCGTCCCTGTAAAAATATGCAGTGATGGAAAAAATTTGTTTTAACGAGTATAGCACATCTTTCCGGAAGGGTAAAGGAACAAAAAAACGCCTCCTTCCTGTTTCATGCGGAAAATGCACGAAAAACAGAGGAAGGAGCCGCTTTTTGAAACAGCATGTCGTTTTGCGCCTGAAATTTTGTTTATTGTATACTGTCTGCACAGGGGAAACGCCGCGCCGCGAAAAAGAGATAGGCGGCGGCTGTCCCGAGGGGGAACAACAACAGGAAAACTACTGTGTTTATCAGTGTGAAGTTATATGTATTGGAAACCTCGCCATATTCCAGAAGGTATCTGCACGCCAGCCCCAATACGGTGAACGCCAGCAGCCGGAGAAATACGGCGGCAAGTTTCCCCCTCCCATACAGACAGGCAAGCAGGCTGCCCAGATTGCAGGCAGTTATCAGGAGAAGAAACAGTATCATGCCGTCCAGATACTCCGCTGGAAGCCGGAGCGGGAAGAAACAGCAGGACGCCAGAACAATGGGCGCATATGCCAAAATGCGCATCAGAAAAGGATGCCGCTGGACCGCCGCCGGTGTGTTTTCGTGGTTAACTTTCTGCATAACAATACCTCCTTGCCTGCATTTTCGGATTTACTTCTATAATATCATTATTATAGCATAAATCGAAGCAGGGGCGCAAAAATATTTTATGCCGCCGCACTGTCCTCATGCCTTTCTCCGATGGTTCGCAGAACTGGAAAGCTTATTCCTGCACGATGCGCACGAATGAAACGGCGTATGCTCCTAAAATCTGCCCGCATGGGATTGCCGCAGCGTTGGGGGCAGTCAGAGCCTGTCTGTCATACCTTTGTTTTGGCTCTGTCGGCATGGCAACAATAGATGTTCCGCCAGTGCTTACGCCATACGCGCTGTTTTCGTCAAATTTCCATGCAAATTTACAGCTGCAAAATTCCTTATTCTGGTCTATGCGTTCGGCAGGGCGGAACTTTACTGTATCACAGGGAAAGAAACAGCCGTCATTGTCAGATTCAGCCGGACAGCCGCCAGTTTTGCCGAGGCGGGTAAAGCAGATTTCCAGAAAGGGGGCGCGGAAAACTGTCGCATTTTTGGCTGTTTTACAGGAAATATCTGTTTCAGGGCTTTCCCAGTTTGCAATGTTCAGCCAGCCGCGTTTGCCGAAGCCTGCAACGGGTGTATTCAGCTCCAGATAAATTGTGTCTTTTCTGCCCCTGCGAATTTCCGCATTGATGCGGAGGACAGGGCGGAGGGATTCAAAGCCCTCCGGCAGAAGTGCGCGCAGGTGGTCCTGTTCCGCGTGGTATGCCATAACAAACTGTGTGACATATGTGTGCATTGCAATTCCCCATTTCTAACTGTTTAAGTGCCCTGCCCTGACAGCATGGATACGCAGCCAGAGCAGGGCTGATTTGATTGTATGTTTATTTCGTCTGTTCCGCTATGATCTCTTTTGCTTTTTCCAGCGCATCGCCAATTTTAGAGGCGTCCTTGCCGCCCGCCTGCGCCATATTCGGGCGTCCGCCGCCGCCGCCGCCGCAGACTGCCGCCGCCGCTTTGATGATATTTCCGGCGTGTACGCCTTTTTTCACAAGGTCCTCCGTTGCCATTGCCAGCAGGCTGACCTTGCCGTCCTTGGCGCCGGCAAGCACAACTACGCCGCTGCCCAGTTTATCCTTGAGCTGGTCGCCAAGAATGCGCATAGCATTGCCGTCCATATCCTTGACTTCTGCCGCAAGCACAGCCATGCCGTTGATTTCCACCTTGCCGGAAAGAATGCCTTCCGCCGCACCGCCTGCCATTTTCGCTTTGAGTTTTTCCAGTTCTTTTGCCATTTCCTTCTGTTCCGCCAGAAGCTGTTCAACGCGGTTCAGAAGCTGTTCCGGTGCGGCTTTTACCAGCTTGCAGAGCGTGCGGACTTCGTCCTCCTGCGCCTGATAATATTTCAGCGCGCCTTCGCCGGTCAGGGCTTCGATTCTTCTTACGCCTGCCGCAACGCCGTTTTCGGAAAGTATCTTGAAGGAGCCGATTTGCGCCGTATTTTTCAGGTGCGCGCCGCCGCAAAGCTCAATGCTGTAACCGCCCATATCCACCACGCGGACAACATCACCGTATTTTTCCCCAAACAGAGCCATCGCGCCTTTTTCACGAGCCGCGTCGATCGGCATTTCCTCCGCAGAAATCGCGTAGCTTGCGAAAACAGCTTCATTGACAAGACGCTCGGTTTCTTTCAATTCCTCGGGCGTCATTGCCGTAAAATGCGTAAAGTCAAAGCGCAGTCTGTCAGGGCTGACATAAGAGCCAGCCTGTTCTACATGGCTGCCCAGCACTGTCCGCAGGGCTTTATGCAGCAGGTGCGTTGCGCTGTGGTTTCTGGAGGAGGAAAGCCGCAGGGCTTCGTCAATCGCTGCAGAAGCTGTGTCATTCAGTGCAATTGTGCCATCTGCCACTGTACCCGTATGCGCGGTTTTTCCGCCGACAACCTTTACACAGTCTGTAACCGTAACTGTGCCGGTTGCAGTGCGTATCGTACCATGGTCGCCCACCTGGCCGCCGCTTTCCGCATAGAAGGGGGTTTTATCCAAAAATACCGCGACTTCGTCCCCTGCCTGTGCCGTGCCGGAAATTTCGTTGTTTGCAACGAGCGCAATGATTTTTGCGTCAGCAACCTCAGAAACGTCATAGCCCGCGAAAGCTGTTTGCAGTTCTGTGGGAATTTCATTGTAAACCGTTTCCGCTGCGCCCATGTAGTTGGATTTCGCGCGGGCGGAACGTGCGCGTTCCTTCTGCGCCTTCATTTCTGCCGAAAATGCGTCTTCATCTACGCGCATGTCAGCTTCTTCCAGAATTTCCTTTGTCAGGTCGATAGGGAAGCCATAGGTATCGTAAAGCCGGAAGGATTTTTCGCCGCTCATGACGCTCTGCCCTGCCGCTTTCATTTCCTCAATATCCGCCTTCAAAATTTCCATGCCTTTGTCAATCGTTTTGTAGAATGCATTTTCTTCGGTGGAAAGGATTTTGAAAATGTAATCCTGTTTGTCCACTAATTCAGGGTATGCGTCGCCACTGCATGCGATAACGGATTTGGAAAGCTCTGCCAGAAATTCGCCCTGAATGCCCAGGAGCTTGCCGTGGCGTGCAGCGCGGCGCAGCAGGCGGCGCAGTACATAGCCCCGTCCTTCGTTGGAGGGCAGTACGCCGTCTGCCGTCATCATGGTAACGGAACGGATATGGTCTGTGATTACACGGACAGAAACGTCTGTTTTATGGTCTTTGCCGTATTCTACCCCAGCTTTCGCACAGACAGCGTCACGTACCGCTTTGACGGTATCTACGTCAAAAATGGAATCCACGCCCTGCATGATGGTTGCCATACGTTCCAGCCCCATGCCTGTGTCCACATTTTTAGATGCCAGTTCGGTATAGGTGCCGTCCTCCTCGGCATTGAACTGCGTCAGGACGAGGTTCCAAAATTCCATATAACGGTCACAGTCGCAGCCTACGCCGCAGTCCGGCTTGCCGCAGCTGTATGCTTCGCCGCGGTCGAAATAGATTTCCGTGCAGGGGCCGCAGGGGCCTGTGCCGTGCTCCCAGAAATTGTCTTCCTTGCCCAGTTTTTTGATTCTGTCCCAGGGCAGGCCGACTTTTTCGTGCCAGATGCTGCCGGTTTCATCGTCCTCCTCATAAATGGTGACATACAGCTTGTCTTCGGGGATTTCCAGCACTTCCGTCACAAATTCCCAGGACCAGGGGATAATCTCATTTTTGAAATAATCGCCAAAGGAAAAATCGCCGAGCATTTCAAAAAATGTGCCGTGACGTGCGGTTTTGCCAACGTTGTCAATGTCGCCTGTGCGGATACATTTCTGGCAGGTCGTTACACGCTTTCTGGGCGGGATTTCCTGACCGGTGAAATACGCTTTCATCGGCGCCATGCCGGAATTGATTAACAGCAGGCTGTTGTCGTTGTGGGGGACAAGGGAGAAACTCTGCAAACGCAGATGCTCTTTGCTCTCGAAGAATGCAAGGAATGCTTCTCTGATTTCATTTACGCCTAATTTTTTCATGTTATTCCTCCTTAAAAAATTGCTATTGCTCAGGCAGTGCCGCCACAGGTATCTGCACACGACTTTCCGGCAGATTTTGCCGGCTTTTTCGTTAAAAATTCCTGCCGTACCGCCCATCTGGCGGCTCTGCCGCGCCACATTGTACGCCTGTGAATTTTTGACTGGAATCCGCCCCGATTATGCTCGAAAATACATATACATGACTTATGACGACACTGCCTATACTGTGCAGACAGATATGTTCCGACGGTTTGCAGGGGGTGGAAGAACGGCATATGTCTCCAGGGTTTTTCCTGATAAAAAAAGCCCCTAATCCGAAGATTAGGGACGACTTTACCGTGGTACCACCCTGATTACAGCCATAAGGCTGCCGCTCTGACCCGTTAACGCCGGGGATACGCCGCAGCATACTCTGTTTTCCGCCGCAGGACCGGACTCTTTTCCTTGGAACAGGGAAAAGAGTGCCTGAAAAGACCGCTTCACCGCCGCGCTGCCGGAAACCTCACACCCATTGGCTTCCTCTCTGAAGGTACTGCCGACGCTTACTCTTTCTTTTCCTAGCCTTTTTCTGATAATACCATGATTATAGCGACAGGCGTTTTTTTTGTCAAGGCTTTTCGGAAATTCCGCAAATTGCCTGCCGCAGCGGGAAAGGGGTTCCTTGTCGAAATGCGGGGAATGTGGTAGAATAACGAAAAACGGACGGCGGCAGATAAGGAGGGGTTTGATGGATTTGTCATTGCAGCTTTCCCAGAAACAGGTATTGTCACAGCGGATGCAGCAGTCGGTGGAGATTTTGCAGATGAATACGCTTGCCCTTTCGGAATATGCCAAAACGCTTGCGGAGGAAAACCCTCTGCTGGAATGGGAGGAGGAGCCTCCCTTCGGGGCGGAGCGCGGCGAACGGCTTTTGCAAAAGCTGGAATGGCTGCGGGAAAACGATGAGCAGAACAGGGGCGGCTACCGGGTGGAGGAGGAAAATGAAGGGGAGCGGGAGAACGGCCGTTTTGGCAGGAGGAACGCGGAAAGTCTGCGGGAATATCTTCTGTTTCAAATCAATATCCTGAAAGAAGGGGAGCGGAAAAAACGTGTTCTGCGCTTTCTGGCGGAAAGTACGGAGGAAAACGGCTATCTGGAGGCGGGCGCGCTGGACGTGGCAAAGGAACGTTACCATATTACGGCGGAACAGGCGGAAGGACTTCTGCACCTGCTGCAAACGCTGGACCCTCCCGGCGTAGGTGCGCGGGACTTGCGGGAGTGTCTTCTGATACAGCTGAAGCAAAAAGGGGCGTCTGGGCCGGCATGCCGGATTGTGGAGGATTTTTTAAGCGAGCTGGCAAAAAACAGGCTGGGCTATATTGCCAGAAAGCTGGGAGCCTCCGAAGAGGCTGTTTGTGCGGCGGCAGAGGAAATACGCGGCTGTGAGCCAAAGCCGGGGCGCGGCTTTTTCAGCGGGAAGCCTGTGGAGTATGTCGTGCCGGATGTGCTGGTAGAGCGGGAGCGGGACGAACTGACGGTCATGCTGAACGGCTTTGCCGCGCCGCGTCTGCGGCTGAGTTATTCCTATGTTAAGCTGCTGCGGCAGGGCGCGGGTGCGGAAACGGAAGAATATATTGCGAAGAAGCTGAAACAGGCAGAATGGGCATTACAGTGCATTGCGAAACGGGAATCAACGCTGAAACAGACGGCGGAGGAAATCGTGGGGCGGCAGAAGGAGTTTTTCCTGCGTATGGACGGACAGCTGCGCCCGCTGCGTATGGCGGATGTGGCACAGAGCATAGGCGTGCATGAATCTACGGTCAGCCGGGCGGTAAAGGATAAATATTTGCAGTGTGACAGGGGCGTGTATCCTCTGGCGGCGTTTTTTTCGACTGCGCTGGCAACGGGCGGGACAGATGCCGTTTCCGCCGACAGCGTCAAACAGCGTCTGCGGGCGTTGATAGAGCGGGAGGATAAAACGAAGCCCCTGAGCGACAGGGAACTGACGGAACTGCTGCAGGGGGAAGGCGTGCGGATTTCACGCCGGACTGTCGCGAAATACCGCGAAGGCATGGGGATTGCGGGCGCGGCGGGGCGGAAAAGATATTAAGAAACTATCCGTAAATATCCTGCTTCATCTTTTCCGGCAGTCTTTGCCACTTTTCCTTGCCGTACCACCCGGTACGCCTGCAAAGAAGCTCCTTGCCTGCTGAAAAATCTGACTGTGAAATCTGCACATATCTTATTTACGGATAAGGTCTAAGACCTCGGGGCTCTGCCCCGAACCCCGGTTCTTTCTTTCAAAGAAAGAAGCAAAGAAGATTTCTTTGGAACAGGTTCCGCAGTTTTATAAATTTATGCTTGCTGAAGGAAATATCCATGTAAAAAGATAGAGAGCAGGAAAAGAAGGTGTATATATGCTTGGGATAAGACCATATAAACCTGCCGACGCAGATACAATACTATCGTGGTGTAAGGAAGAAAAAGCGTTTTATCAGTGGACGGCAGGGGTGCTGGGAGAGTATCCAATTTCACAAAATGAATTCCGGTTTGTTGAGTCGCTGATGCCGTTTACTGCATTTGATGAAACAGGAGTGATTGGCTTTTTTACATTAAGAAGCCCTGATGAAACGGCGAATGAATTGCGCTTTGGCTTTGTTACGGTAAAACCCGATAAGCGTGGGAAAGGTTATGGAAAAGCGATGCTCCGATTGGGTTTGGAATTTGTATTCGAACGATACGGTGCAAAAAAAGCAACGCTTGGAGTTTTTGAGAACAATCCGTCAGCGTATTACTGTTATAAGTCTGTTGGTTTTCATGAAACAGCTCGGGATATAGCTGAAACATACCATGTTTTGGGTGAAGAATGGAAATGCAGAGAAATGGAGATAGAAAGTGATTTGTAAGATAAGAAGATAGAAGCTATCAGCTCCGGCAAGTTTGGAGGCGGCCCTCTCAAATAAAAAAAGTGCAGGATCATCTTCGGAATGGACTGCCGCACCCATATACAGAGCTGTTTGCTTTCAATACAACATCTTGCAGGGTGCATGAAAAAGCAGGGTTCCAATATGGGGGTGCATTGAGAAGTAATGTTGTAAAGAATGGAAATATGACTGATATGAAAATGCATTCTATATTATAGAAAGAAGAAATAGAGGGGGAAACGATGGACGACATTTTTCATATGGAACTGGATAAAAGCGAAACCGCCGCGCCGCTCTACCAGCAGCTGGCAGACGGCATTGCGCGGTTGATTGCGGACGGGCATCTGCCTGCGAACAGCAAGCTCCCGCCTATCCGCAAACTGGCGGGGCAGGCTGGTGTGAACCCCGCAACCGTCGTTACGGCGTATAAACATCTGGAAAGCAAGCAGATGGCATATTCGCGCATCGGCAGCGGTACGTTTGTTTCCCCCCTGCCTGTGGAGCAGGCGCCAGAGCCTGTTGCAAACCTGAATATCCGCCCATACCACAGCGGCATAAATCTGGAAAATGCCATCAATTTTGCAAATACATCCCTGCCGCATGAAATGTTCCCTGTCGCGGCGTTTAAGCGTGCGTTTGACGAGGTTCTGGAGCGGGAAAAGGGCGGCGCATTCAGCTATATGGACATTATGGGGCATGAGCCGCTGCGCGCCTTGCTCTGCGGCTATCTGGAAAGCTGCGGAATCAAGACTTCTGTGGAAAATGTGCAGATTATTTCCGGCGCGCAGCAGGGGGTTGACCTGATTTCAAAAGCCATCCTGCGTTTTGGTGATGTTGTTTTTGTGGAAAAGCCGACGTTCTACGGCGCGGCGGGGGCGTTCCTTTCGCGCGGGGGCAAGCTGGTTGAAATCCCTTTGCTGGAGGACGGCATGGATATTGCCGCGCTGGAGAATTATCTCAAGCTCTACCAGCCGAAGCTGATTTATATGACGGCGTATTTCCAGACGCCGACGGGCGTTTCTTATTCGCTTGAAAAAAAACGCCGCCTGCTGGAACTGGCGGAGCAGTACGGCGCGTACATTATAGAGGAAGACGATTACTACGATTTTCACTACGGCGCAGAGCCGCTTGTGTCGCTGAAAGCGCTGGACTATAAAAACAGGGTCATTTATATCAAGAGCTTTTCCAAGATACTCATGCCGGGGCTGCGCATGGGGCTGATCGTACTGCCGAAAAAGATCCGGCAGGCGGTGATGGAAGCGAAATATACGACTGACCATTCTTCTTCCGGTTTCATGCAGCGGGCAATGGAATATTATCTGCGGGAAAACGGCTGGGAAACGCACGGCGCGCAGATGCGGCAGTACGGCGGGGCGAAATACCGCAGGGCGCTTTCTGCGGCGCGGAAATATCTGGGCGGACTGGCGCGTTACGGGAAGCCGGAGGGCGGGGTCAGTTTATGGCTGGAACTGCCGGAGGGCGTCAGCGCGGAGGGGTTCTGCGGGAAGATGCTGGAGAAAAATGTCGTGCTGACGCCGGGCAGCCAGTATGAAATCAGCGGCGAGGACGACCGGCATGTCAGGCTCAGCTTTGTGGGGCTGAGCGACGACAAGATTGACGTGGGCATGAAGCGCATGGGTGACATGCTGCGGGAAATAGTAAAGGGCTGAAAGCCGGAAGCAGGGGGACTGCCTCCGGTTCAGGGCAACCCCTGCAAAAGCCTCTGGAAGCCCTCGGCGGCTTTCGAGAGGGCAAATTCGACAAGCTCATACCGGGCGATGCCTTCCCTGAAAAAAGGGTCTTGCTCCATCATATTCTGTGCTTCTTCCCGCGTGGGAAAATTGCAGAGGATTACGCCACCGGTGCGGGGGATTTTCCGTCCGGAGCAGAGGAAACGCCCCGCGCGGTACTGCCTGTCCAAATAGCGGATATGCTCCGGCAAAAACCGTTCTACCTCTGGAAGGGGCTTGATATAAGTCAAAAGAAAAAGAAACATAATGGAACCTCCTGGATAAAAAAAATGACTTTGGTCAGTGACTATGGTCATGATTATATGCCATTATGCCAAAATTGTCAATACGTAAAGGGAGTATTTGAAATGGAACAGAAGAAATCGCGGAAGGAAAAAGCTGCGGATACGAAACGGAAAATATTTGAAACGGCAGCCGGGCTGATTCGGCAGAAGGGCTATGCGCAGGTGACGGTCAGCGAAATCTGCAGGGCGGCAGGGATCGCGAAGGGCTCGTTTTATGTGTATTACCAGTCGAAGGAGGATATCGTCCGGGAAAGCTATTATGGGGACATGCAGACGTACCTTGATAAGCGGTATGCGGAATTTTTAGAGGGGAACCCTCAGAAAACGGCAGCGGAACGGATTACCCGTTTTCTGGAGCTGGAGCTTGCTTTTGCGGAATATGCCGGACATGAGCTGACCTGCATGGCATATGCGCTGAACCTGGGGGCGTGCGCGCCAGGAACGTCCCGCCATTTTGCACGGAGGCAGTTTTCGGAAACGCTGTATCATGAAATTGAGGCGGGCATGGAAAACGCAGCCTGCGGCTTTTCTTGTGATGAGGCGTTCCAGTATCTCGAAAGCATCGTGCGGGGAATCCTGGCGACGTGGTGCTTTTCCGGCGGGGCGTTTGATATCGGCGGGCTGGGCGGGAAATTCATCAGGCAGGCTGTCAGCGGCATTTTTGGGCAGGGGGACGCCTGCCAAGAGGGAGCTTATTGTCAAAATACCTGAAAATGGGGCAGGAAAACCCCTTGGAATATGGTAATAAATGAAGCTTTACTTTTATAGATAATAAGTGTAAACTAGAGTTGAAATTATTTCGCATACAAACCAAATTCCGCGCCTGCTTCCGGACGGGAGAAGCCATTTTATTGTGCAGGAATCCGGTGACGGCGTCCATGGCAAAAAGTTTTTTCGTCTTTTTTCCGCAAAAATATTGTGAAATTATTATTTTTGTATTAAAATATTGCTGTTAAGGGCATCTACGCAGAAAAACAGAATGCCGTACCAGGCGGAGGGGAAAAGTTTCTTCCGGTTTTTCCTTCCTGCGAAGCGGCGTTTTCTTTTGGCGGGGCTGCCTGAACCAGCTGTATTTTTATAAAGCATAACAAAAGGAGGCGCCAGCCTCCCGAACCCGCGCTTTTCAAGCGCTAAACCATTTAACAGAGGGGGATAATATGCAAGGTTTAACATTCAAACGCGGAGTGCATCCTCCCGATGGGAAAGCCCTTTCGGCTGACCAGCCCATCAAGGTGATACTCCCAAAGGAAAATTCTGAATTGTTCTATCCCATGAGCCAGCACATCGGCGCGCCCTGCGATCCGCTGGTGGCTGTTGGTGACCATGTGAAGGTAGGACAGAAAATCGCCGAATCCGGCGCGTTCATGTCCTCTCCCATTTTTGCCAGTGTTTCCGGCGAAGTGGTGGACATCCGCCCGATGCTGGTTCCCGGCGGTGCGATGGTAAAATCCATCGTTGTGAAGAACGATGGCAAGATGGAAGAAATCGAAGGCCTGAACGAAGGCAGGGACTACACGACAATGTCCAATGACGAAATTCTTGCAGCAATCAAAAACGCAGGCGTTGTCGGCCTTGGCGGCGCGGGCTTCCCGACGCATGTAAAGCTGAACCCGCCCAAGGATACGCCCATCGACCATATCCTCATCAACGCGGCAGAATGCGAGCCTTACCTGACCTGCGACTACCGTCTGATGCTGGAAGAACCCGAGCGCATCGTGCGCGGCCTTCAGATTATGCTGAAGCTGCACCCCAATGCAAAAGGCGTTATCGGCATTGAGATGAACAAGCCCAAAGCGATCGAGGCGATGACAAAGGCGTGCGAAGGCATCGATAACATCATGGTACAGCCCCTGGTGACGAAATTCCCGCAGGGCTCCGAGAAACACCTGATTTATGCAATCACGAAACGGGAAGTAAAATCCGGCGCGCTGCCCGCAAGCGCAGGCTGTATTGTGGATAACGTAGACACGGTTGTGGCTATTGAGCGCGCAATCTGTAAAGGTCGCCCGCTGATGAGAAGGATTGTGACGGTTTCCGGCAGCGGCATCAAGAACCCCGGCAACTACAAAATCCGCATCGGCATGACACTGCGTGACCTGGTAGACGCAATCGGCGGCTTCAACGAGGAGAATCCTCCCGTAAAACTGATTGCCGGCGGCCCTATGATGGGTCCTACACTGTATACGCTGGACGTTGCGTCCGTAAAGACAACATCCGGCCTGCTTTGCTTTACAAAGGACGAAGCGTATATTCCTGAGGAAAGAAACTGTATCCGCTGCGGCAAATGCGTAGAGCATTGCCCGATGGGGCTGATGCCCTTCCAGCTGAATGCCTGCGCAATCAAGGGCGACGGCGAAGGCTTCGTAGCGCATCATGGCCTGGACTGCATCGAATGCGGCAGCTGTTCCTATGAATGTCCCGCAAAGCGGCAGCTTGCGCAGTCTATCCGTGCGACGAAGAAAATCGAAGCAGGAAAGAAGGCAGCAGCGGCAGCGGCGGCAAGAGCAAAGGCTGAGGCAGAAGCGAAAGCAAAAGCCGAAGCAGAGAAAAAGTGAGAAGGGGGAGAATAAAACATGGCTAACTTTGTAGTATCCGGTACCCCTCATGTGCGTTCCAAAGAATCCATCCAGAGCATTATGCGCGACGTTGTGATTGCTCTGGTTCCCGCAACAATTATGGGTATCATTTATTTCGGTGTGAATGCTTTGATCCTGATTCTGGCTTCCATCGTATCCGCCGTTTTCTTTGAATGGCTTTATCAAACGCTCCTGAAGAAGCCCGTTACTATCAGCGACCTGAGCGCAGTTGTAACCGGCCTTCTGCTGGCAATGAACCTGCCTGCGTCCGCTCCTATTTGGGTGCCTGTTGTTGGCAGTGCGTTCGCAATCATTTTTGCAAAACAGCTTTTCGGCGGTCTGGGGCAGAACTTCATTAACCCCGCTCTGGCAGGGCGTGCGTTCCTGCTGGCGTCCTATCCGACGGAAATGACAACATGGACGGCTCCCACAGGCTTCAGCGGCGCAGATGCGGTTGCTGTTGCTACGCCTCTGGCGCAGATGAAGGGCGGCGTATTCCCTGATGCATCAATCGCGGATCTGGCGCTGGGCACGAACATCGGCGGCTGTATTGGTGAAACCTGTGCGGTTGCACTGATTATCGGCGGCATTTATCTGCTGTATAAGCACGTTATCAGCTGGAAGATTCCTGTAATCTACATAGCAACCGTTTTCGTACTGTCCGCGCTGATTGGCAGACAGGGCGTGCGTATGCCTGTACATGAAATGTTCGCAGGCGGCCTGATGCTGGGCGCGTTCTTCATGGCAACAGACTACGCTTCCTCCCCTGTTACACCGAAGGGGCAGGTTATCTTCGCACTGGGCTGCGGCCTTCTGACAACGCTGATTCGTACATTCGGCGGCTATCCTGAGGGCGTATCCTATTCTATCCTGATTATGAACCTTTGCGTACCTCTGATTGAGAGATTTACAGAGCCTACAATCTTTGGCGCTTTACCGAAAGTGAAGGAGGCGAAAAAAGCATGAACATGAAAGAAGTAGTAAAACCCGCTGTCGTTCTGCTGATCATTGCCGGCATAGCCGCTGCCCTCCTGGGTGTAGTGTCCGAAGTAACAAAGGCTCCTATCGCGGCGCAGACGGAAAAGACCCTGAACGAGGGCATGATGGCTGTTATGCCGGACGGCGGCAGCTTTACGGAAATTACTGACGCGGAAAAGACAGGCACGATCCAGGCTATTTATAAAGCGGAAAACGGCGGCTTTGTTATCACAACGGCTCCCGGCGGCTTTGGCGGCGCTGTCAATACAATGGTTGGCATTGGTGAGGATGGCGTGATTACCGGCCTGCGCGTTACAAGCCATTCCGAAACGCCCGGTCTGGGCGCAAAATCCACCGACCCCTCCTTCTATGAGCAGTTTGCGGGCAAATCCGGCACGCTGGCAGTAACGAAGGACGGCGGTGAAATCGTACCTATTACAAGTTCAACCATCACTTCCCGTGCTGTTTGCAGCGGCGCACAGGAAGCATTGGATTGGGTCGCAGCGAATGGAGGTGCTTATTGATGGCTAACCCGCTGAAATTGATTAAAAATGGTATTGTCAATGAAAACCCCACATTCGTACAGGTTATCGGTATGTGTCCGACGCTGGCTGTAACAAGCTCTGCAATCAACGGCATCGGCATGGGGCTTTCCACAACAGCAGTTTTGATTTTCGCAAATATTTTCGTATCCCTGCTGAGAAAGGTAATCCCTGATACAGTACGTATCCCCTGCTTTATCGTTGTTATCGCAACATTCGTAACCATCATCGAATTTGCGTTGAAAGCGTATCTGCCGGCATTGAACGCATCACTGGGTCTTTACATCCCCCTGATTGTTGTTAACTGTCTGATTCTGGCAAGAGCAGAGGCGTTCGCTTCCAAAAACGGTCCTGTTGCGGCGGCGTTCGACGGCATCGGCATGGGCCTTGGCTTTACCATCGGCCTTGGCGTTCTGGGCCTTGTGCGTGAATTCATCGGCGCAGGCACGCTGTTTGATATTACAGTGCTGCCCGAAGCATTCCCCAGGACACTGCTGTTCGTAATGGCTCCCGGCGCGTTCTTCACGCTGGCATGCCTGATGGCTGCCCTGAATCATTTCAGGAATAAAAACTAAGATAAGGAGGGGAAATAAATGAATCTGATATTATTGGTTTTGGCCGGGATTTTCGTTAACAACTACGTTCTGTCCCAGTTCTTAGGTATCTGCCCCTTCCTTGGCGTTTCTAAGAAGGTAGACACCGCGGCCGGCATGGGCATGGCCGTAATCTTCGTAATGTCCCTCGCGGCGGCGGTAGCGTGGCTGGTTTACGCGTTTATCCTTGAGCCTCTGGGCATTACATACCTGTATAACATTGCGTTTATCCTGGTTATCGCGTCCTTGGTGCAGTTCGTTGAGATGTTCCTGAAAAAAGCGGCTCCTGCGCTTTATCAGGCTCTGGGCGTGTTCCTGCCCCTGATTACGACAAACTGTGCGGTGCTGGGCGTTGCCGTTCTGAATATGCAGAAGGACTACAACTTCATTCAGGCTGTCCTGAACGCGCTGGGCGGCGCAATCGGTTTTGCGCTGGCTATTGTGCTGTTTGCGGGTATCCGTGAAAGAATTGCTGATAATGACACACCGAAAGCCTTTGATGGGTTCCCCATGGCTCTGCTGACAGCGGGCCTGATGTCCATCGCGTTCCTGGGCTTCTCCGGTCTGATTAAACTGTAAGAGAAGGAGGGTAAACAAGAATGGATCCAATGAGTATTGTATATCCCGTCCTGAGCGTTGGCGGTATTGGCGTTGTTTTCGGCGCTTGCCTTGGTGTTGCGAGCCAGGTGTTCAAGGTTGACGAGGATCCCAGAGTTAGCGCAGTGCTGGAGGCTTTGCCCGGCGCGAACTGCGGCGGCTGCGGGTTCCCCGGCTGCGGCGGCTGTGCGTCTGCAATCGTTGCGGGCACGGCTCCTGTAAATGCCTGCCCTGTTGGCGGCGCGGCTGTTGCGGAAAAGGTTGGCTCTATCATGGGTATCGAGGCTTCCGCCTCCGAACCGATGGCTGCTTTCGTAAAATGTGGCGGCACATGCGAAAAAGCAAAGGAAAAATATGATTATTTCGGCATCGATGACTGCAATATGGCTGTTCAGCTGGCTGGACAGGGCGCGAAAAGCTGTTCTTATGGCTGCCTTGGTCTGGGAAGCTGCAAAAAAGCCTGCGCGTTCGGCGCGATTGAAATTGTGGACGGCATTGCCGTAATTGATAAGGAAAAATGCGTTGCCTGCGGCAAGTGCGTTTCCACATGCCCGAAGCATATCATTGAGCTGCTTCCGGCAAAGAAGAAAGTAAAAGTGCAGTGTTCTTCCAAAGATGTAGGCAAAAATGTTATGCCTGTATGCTCTACCGGCTGCATCGCCTGCAAGATCTGCGAAAAGAATTGTCCGTTTGACGCGATTCATGTTGTGGATAACCTTGCGGTTATTGACTATGATAAGTGTAAGGCTTGCGGCATCTGCGCGAATAAATGCCCGAAGGGCGTGCTGACAGGCAAGAAGCCTGCTGCGGCAGCGGCTCCTAAGGCGGAAGCTCCTGCACCTGCGGCGGCTCCTGCACAGGCGGAAGCCCCTGCAAAGGCTGAAGCCCCGGCACAGGCGGAAGCGCCTAAGGCTGAAGAAACAAAGTCTGAATAAGGCGGAATTCAGGGGGTTGTCCCTGATATGATAAAGTCCGGAGATACCGTAGGAACGGTATTTCCGGACTTTTGTATTTTGCGGCAGGAATCAGAACTGGTCCGCGAGGGCAAGAAGGAGAAACAGCCCCGCCATCTGTGCGGAACGGGCTGACGGCTGGCTGGTATCCGAAGGAGAGTCTGAACTGCGTGCCTCCAGCAGGTTTCCGGCGGCAGAAACGTCCGAAAGGCCCTTCTGCACATTCTGTATGGAATGGAGGAACAGAAGGCCGCGGGTCATCTGGTCTATCTGCCGTTTACCGTTTTCGTCCGTAAAGGCAGAAAGCGCGCGCAGAAGCGTAACCTCCCGGGGCGGATGTTCGACTGCAATGGCCTTTTCCTGATTGGCGGCGGAACGGATTTTCAGGAGGTACTCTTTTTCTATGGTATCCCGCAGGCTGGAAAACATCTGGGAAAAATCCCGTTCCAGCCCGTCAGTCTGCTGTAAGGTTTTCGCAAGGTTTGCTACATTGCTTTCGGACATATCATTTGACCACCTTTCTTGATAGCTTCATGCACAGTTCCTGATCCATCAGCCCATTGTTCCAATCTGCCGCCTGCAGGAGCAGCCGTTTGATTTCCTCCGGACGGGCGCGGGGATATTTTTCCAGCAGGAGTGCGGCTGCACCGCTGACGAGAGGCGTTGCCATAGACGCGCCGCTCATGCGGATATAACGTCCGTCTACGATTTTATCCCGGCTGCGGTTTGGAAGGGAAAAATCATAATCCGGCGAAAGGACGGAAACCACGTCATCGCCGGGCGCCCATAAATCAGGCATGATATTTTCTTCCCTCGTGAAAAAAGAAAAAGCAGGCTGGTGGAAATAGTTTCTATCCTCCCACGCGCCGACGCAGAGCACGCCGGAGCTGACCGCAGGGGGTGGGCGGTAGCCGTTGCGCTCGTCAGGGTTTCCGGCGGCGGCAACGACAACGATACCCATGCGCCAGAGCCGTTCAACGGCGTCCTTCAAAGGCAGATTGACCTTTCTGTCGTTTGTGCCGATGGAAAGATTTACTACTTTTATATTATATTTGCGTGCATTGTCCATTATCCATTGAAGACCGGTTACAGCCTGGGCGGAATTTCCCTGCCCATAGCGGTCAAGGATTTTGACGGAAACAATTTGTGCCTGCGGCGCGACTCCGCAGTATTTTCCGCCGGAAAGACAGCCGTTTCCGCAGGCAATTCCCGTGACGTGGGTCACGTAAGCAAAAAACTTCGGAAACCTTGCCGTATCAGGAAATTTTGTCTGGCGGCTGCCCGTCATGTGCCTGCCATTGGCATTCTGTCAGCTGCATATTAGAAAAAATTGCTTTGAAAGAAGAATTTTCAGGGGAACAGGCATAAATACCGAACTGTATTTTTCCTTTGCCGTGATGCATATGGCAGATCCGCATCTGCCGGAAGGCGACGCCATCGGGAGAGGAGTCGATGCGATAATCGTCTTCCCTCCGGCTGAAACGGTACCACATGGTTTTTGCAGCAGCGTCTATGGCAGTTGTTGCCCAGTCGGAAAAGCCGTTATTGGTGACAACGCTTCCCAAATGCTGGTATCTTTCAGTTTCATACTCTACGGAGGCTTTCAGCCAGTTTTCGCTGTCCAGATACATTACGATGCCGCATTGATCAAACCTTTGATGGCTGGCAGTAAAATCAGTTTTTACAAGAAAGCTGAAATATTTTTCTGCCGTTTCTATCTGGAAAAGAGGGGCATTGTCATTTTGGAAATGGTAATATGTTCTTTGCCATAAATCAGTATATGGCTTTGTAACAATTTCAATTTTATTGTCTTTTATGGAAAAGTATTCCGGCTCTCTTGTCCATTTGAATTTTGACAGGTCCATATTTTTTATTCCTCCCACAACAATTGATTTATGATTTTAATACTATCACATATCTTGGCTGGGTTCAATGTGCAGGCGGGCAGCAAAGAAAACGCGGTTGTTCTTTCCGGTTGCTTTTTCCGGTATTTTGTAATAAAATAAAGAAGAATAAAAGCAATCAAGGCAATCTGCCAAAAAAGCAAACGCCTGCCAGCGAATGCATTTTTGGTATTTGGAAGGAGCTGTCATTTTGCAGAAAAATTTATCAGAAAAAGGTACCGCATTGCTGGCGAAATTCAAAAAATTCCAGAAAATCAGTCTTTTCCTTTACGCGCTTGCGGCGATGTCATTTGTGTTTTTGCATAATCCGCTTATGGCAATCGCGGTTGTTGTTTTGGATATTTTTCTGGAGGTTAAAATTTACATTTGCCCGCACTGCGGAAAGACGCTGGACTGCCGAAGGAAAGTGGCGGAGGACACCTGCTGCCCGCGCTGCGAAAAATATCTGTTCCGCGGTTTGGATTGAAAGCAGGCGGCATATTTGTACGGATAAGACGAGCTGCCCTGCCGTATATTTTTTCTGAGGAAGAAAAAAGAGGCGAGGGCAATGAAAAAAGAAACTGTGGCTGTTTACTGCCGTCTTTCTGTTGAGGACGAAGGGCGGGGTGATGCGGAAAGTGAAAGCATACAGAACCAGCGTTCTATGCTTTTGGCGTATGCGGAGGAGATGGGCTGGGAAGTATATCGAGTATACGCGGACGAGGATTATTCCGGCCTGCGGGACGACCGTCCCGCGTTTCAGGAAATGCTGCGCGATGCGAAGTGCGGCTGTTTTTCCATCATTCTCTGCAAAACGCAGTCCCGTTTTACGCGGAACGCCGCAACGGCGGAAACATACCTGCATGGGAAATTTCCGCTCTGGGGCATCCGCTTTGTAACGGCGGTTGACCATGTGGATACCGCAAGGCGGGAAAACAAAAAGGCCCGTCAAATTAACAGCCTTGTCAATGAGTGGTACTCGGAGGAGCTTTCTGACAATATTCGCGCGGTGTTCCGGCGGAAGATGGAGGAAGGACAGTTTCTGGGGAACTATGCGCCTTACGGCTACCAGAAGGAACAGGGGCAGCGGCATCGTCTGGTTCCGGACGGGGAAACGGCGGCGGTTGTGGAGGAAATATTTTCGTTGTACCTTTCAGGGCTTTCCTGCCGGAAAATCGCGGGGACGCTGACTGCAAGGGGGATACTTACACCATCGCAGCTGAAAAAGCACCGCGGGGAGGACCTGGGGCGGAAGGACTGCACCCGATGGTCGGCAGGAACGGTACGCAAGATACTGCGGAATCCTGTCTATCTGGGACATATGGTGCAGGGAAAGGAAGAAAAAATTAGCTTTAAGGAGAAAAAAACGCGGGAATTGCCTGAAAGCAGGTGGATTGTGGTGGAAAATACCCACGAAGCCATCATAAAAGAGGATATATTCCGGGAGGCAGGGCGGCTGATGGAGAGCCGGAGCAAAAAGCGGCAGCTGCCCGAAATACAAAAAAGAGAAAAACAGGAGGAAAAAACATGAAGAGAGCGATTGCGGCGGTATTATGTGCCGTTGTATTGGCGGCAGGCTGCGGGCGTGCAGATGAACCCGCGGAAAAGGAGCCTGCGCAGAATGAACAGCAGGAAACAGGCAAAGAGGAAGAAATGCAGGCGGAACTGGACGAGGTACCGATGGAGCTGCCTTCTGAGGACGCTGCATCAATGGGCTTCTATACGATTGCGAACGGCGAAGTCGTTGGGGGCGAGGACGCATGGGAAGCATTCCTTCAGGCTGACGCGGAAGGAAAGGAGGCGTCCGTAGTGGTCTGCCAGTATACCAGAGAGGGCGGTGCGATTTTGGATTATGTTTATCGCCAGCCTGAAGGCGGTTATCTGGTGGTTTCTGATTCCACAAGGGACGAACTTGCAACGGAGGCAAACCTCCACCGCACGCAGAATTTTACCAGCCTAAAAGTATTCGAACAGTTTAAGCTGACTGAGGACGGGCAGGAATATACGATTTGTGTGCTGTCCAACGAGCCGGAACTGGACGAAGAAACCTTCCGCACTTACTGGAGGGAGATGTCAACAGAAGCGCACCAGACTTATCTGCTGTTTGTGATTTGACAAAACGGCGCAGGTATGGTATTCTGGAGATGGAAACAAAATATGGAATATGGGAGCTTGTAGGCAGGCTGAGAGGGCGCAACCATGCGTCGACCATGGAACCTGATTTGGATAATGCCAACGTAGGGAAAAGATTTCGCGATGGAAGGACATTCTGAACAGGAGTGTCCTTTTTTTGCGGGGCTCCCCACGAAATCCAATGGCGCGGGAAAGAGTGGAAGGAGGAAGAACATGAAAAAAGGTATCATTGCAAAGGTGAGGGAAACTGTGCCGCTGATTCATAACATTACAAATTATGTGACGGTGAACGATGTGGCCAATATCCTGCTGGCATGTGGCGGCTCGCCCATTATGGCAGATGACGCGGCGGAGGTGGAGGAAATCACATCCATATGCGGCGGGCTCTGTATCAATATTGGCACGCTGAACAGCCGGACGGTTGATTCCATGCGCAAAGCAGGGAAACGTGCGAATGCCCTGGGACATACAGTTGTGCTTGACCCTGTGGGTGCAGGGGCATCTGCATTTCGGACGGATACGGCGAAACAGCTTTTGGAGGAAATTAAGTTTACCGTAATCAGAGGAAACGTTTCGGAGCTGAAAGCCCTGCACGGGGAAAAAAGCGCGACAAAAGGCGTGGATGCAGATTTGTCGGACAGTGTGACAGAAGAAAACCTTCCGGCGGCTGTGGCGTTTGCAAAGGAACTGAGTCGGAAAACGGGCGCGGTAATTGCCATGACGGGCGCGATTGACGTTGTTGCAGATGCGGAAAAGGCGTATGTGATACGCAACGGAAAGCCCTTGATGTCGAAAATCACTGGAACAGGCTGCATGCTCAGCGGCGTTACGGCGGCATTCTGTACGGCAAATCCGGAGGATACGCTGGACGCGGCTGCTGCGGCTGTTGCGGCGATGGGGCTATGCGGTGAGCTTGCTTTTGAGCGGCTGTCAGGGGCGGATGGAACAGGCTCCTACCGGACATATATTATAGACGCGATGAGCAATCTGGACGACCAGATTTTGGAGGAGGGCAGGAAGGTTGAAAGCAGATAAAAAAACGATGCTGGTATATGCTGTGACAGACAGGGCCTGGCTGGGCGGCAGGCGTTTGGAGGACGATGTGGAAAAAGCCATACGCGGCGGCGCAACATTCATACAGATTCGGGAAAAAGAACTGAACGATGCGGCGTTTCTGGAGCAGGCGAAGGCTGTTAAGGCTGTGACGGACCGGTACAGCGTGCCGTTTGTGGTGAATGATAATGTAGAGGTGGCGAAGGCTGTGGATGCGGACGGCGTACATGTCGGGCAGAGTGACATGGAAGCCGGAGATGTGCGGGCGATGCTGGGACAGGATAAAATCATCGGTGTTTCGGTGCAGACGGTGGAGCAGGCAGTGCTGGCGGAGAAGCGCGGCGCGGATTATCTGGGGGTCGGCGCGGTGTTTCCGACGTCAACAAAGCAGGATGCGGCAGAGGTTCCCTTTGGAACGCTCAAGGAAATCTGCGAAGCGGTGTCTATCCCTGTGGTGGCGATTGGCGGAATCAATCAGGGGAATGTGGCGCGGCTGGCAGGCAGCGGTATTGACGGCGCAGCAGTGGTTTCGGCGATTTTTGCGGCGGAGGATATCGAAAGCGCGGCGGCAGAACTGGCGGCTAAGGTCCGGGAGATTGTGGGAAATTGAGGAAGAAGCGGAGGGCTATCCCAAAGGTTTTATGCTGAAAAAGCGGCTGCATGGAAAGCGTGGCCTGAGCTTTTTTGATATGCAAAGCGGCAGGCTATACAGTCTGCCGTTTTTTCTGCGTCTGGTATTTATCATCGGTCAGCGATAGGCTGGGCGATTTGGCTGACCTTGAAAATCAGCTGTAACGCCCGTCGCGAATTTTCGATATGCCGGCTGACAGCCTCGCGGAGTGCATCAGCATCTTCGGCAAAAGCTGCGTCGAGTATTGCCTGATGTTCTTTTACACATTCGCAGTCGCGCGAATGGGGCTGGTTGACATATGTCCCTGTGGCGTATGTAAAAGGCTGAAGCCCCTGAAGAATCTCCACAGCTTTTTTGTTGCCGGATGCCGCCAGATATAAAGCGTGAAATTCCAAATCAAGTGCGAAATATTCCGCCGGTCTTCGGGAAAACTCATTGGCCTCGGTGAAACGCCGCTGCGCTTCAAGATTGTCCACCAGCTGCTGGCGCAGACCTGCGTTATAATTCAGGGCGGAAACGATATCTTTTACAAAAAATGTATCCATCATCAGCCGTATGTCGAAGATATCATTCAATTCATGCGGCGTAAGCGCGCGCACGCTCATGCCCTTGTTCGGCGTACTGATAACCATTTTTTCATCTGCAAGACGTTGGAGCGCCTGCTTTACAGGGGTGTCGCTGACGTTATACTTGCGGGCAAGCTCCTTGATATTCAGCTTTTCCCCCGGCTGGAATATTTTTGAAGAAATATCCTCTTTGATATCCTGATATATTTGGTCGGTTAATGTAATCTTTTTTCCAGTCAGCTGGCTGGTTTTTTCCTCTCTCAAATGTTCCACCACCCTTAAAATACGGTTCCTGTCAATATAAATCCCCATAATGCTTGCCTTGCCTGAGCAGAGAATGTACATTTTTTCAGTCACATTTACTCTTTACAATCAAAGACAATTTCATTTTAGTATAGTTTTCAAAAAAAGTCTACTCATTTCACAGATTCGATTTTTTTTCTATCAAATTAGATATAAAAAGTTCTAAAATAGATATGAAAAATTGTGCGAAAATGCAGCTGTCCGCGAATGAAAGACAAATAGTATGAGAAGTGCCGGATAGAAAGCCAAAAAAAAAAGAAATTCATTCAAAATAAGTTAAAAAAGATGTTATTTTTTCAAAATTAGATATTATATACAAAAAAGAACTTTTAATTTTAGCTTTTTTGACGCATTGACGATTAAAATTTATGGGATTATAATTAATAAAAGTTTTATTTTTCGTTAAAAAAAGATTTAACATCACAAAAAAAACGATTTTTTTATGATGTCGTACAAAAGATGCTGCTATCCGAAGGATAAGAAAGTGAAAAAGAAGCAAGGAAGACTAAGAGGAGGGAATGATATGTTCAAAAAAGGAATTGTTTCTGTTTTGGCTGCATCCATGCTGCTGGGGCTTGCGGGTTGCGGTTCGAACGCAGAGAACGAAAACACCGGCGATACTGAAAATAATACGGCAGCGCAGGGGTTTGTGGAAAAGAAGGTAGAGCCGGAAAATTTTGATTCAGGGGTGACGCTGAAACCGGACTGCTACAAATTTATTTACGCGTTGGGCAATGCGCCTGCGACTATCGATGCGGCGAACTATTTCAAGATGCGTCTGGAACAGGAAAGCGATGGCGCATTGAGTGTTGACGTTTACACAGACAACGTGCTGGGCAGTGAACGCGAGCTGCTGGAGGGCTGCCAGTTCGGCAATTATGACATTGTGCTGGCAACGAATGCGACAGTTGCATCGTTCGATCACGATATTTTCTGCTTGGATATCCCCTGGCTGTTTGATAATAAACAGCAGGTTTATGAGGTGCTGGATGGCCCTCTGGGCGACAGGCTGGGAAACGGCTTGGAAGATAAGGGCTTTAAGCTGCTCCAGTGGCAGGAAAATGCTTTCCGTACCCTTTCTACCACAGACAGAGAGGTAAAAACGGTAGACGACCTGAAGGGTCTGAAAATCCGTATTATGGAAAACGAGCTGCAGCTGCAGCAGTGGAAAAACTACGGCGCGAACCCTACGCCTATGGCATTTACGGAACTGTTTACGGCTTTGCAGCAGCGTACCGTTGACGGACAGGACAACGGGGCGGAGCTGACATGGCAGACGAAATTCTGCGAAGTACAGAAATGCTATACATATACAAAGCATATTTATTCCCCTTATCTGATTCTGATGAGTAAGGAAAAATTTGACGGTCTGACGCCCGAACAGCAGGAAATCGTACTGCGTGTTTCTGACGAGGCAGTGGATTATGAGCGGCGGCGCGTTTCCGAGTATGAAGAAGTTGCGCTGGAGAACATTAAGAACTACCCCGGCATGATTTACAACGAGCTGACGCCGGAGGCTGTCGAGGGCTTCAAGGCGGCTTGCGCCAATCTGAAGGATCTGGCGTATGAAAAGGTTACGAACCGTGATATTGTAGATATGCTATATGAAGAAGTAGACAAAGCAAAGGCAAAATTCCCGAGCGAGGCAGATGCGAAAGCAGAAACCGAAACGCCAGAACTGCCCGCGGAACCGGAAACCGCTGAACAGACAGACGCGGAATAATAGAGAGAGGGGAGAACACTATGAAATATGTATGGGAGCACTTAGAGGAATTTTTCATCATTCCTTTGATGTTTGCAATGAGTATCATCATTTTCATTCAGGTTATTATGCGTTACGTTTTCCAGAATTCCCTGACATGGTCAGAAGAACTGGCGCGCTATATGTTTGTATGGCTGGTTTATTTTGCGGTCAGCTTTACGGCAAGACGGGAAAAGCACATCCGCATTGATGCGGCAATCAACCTTTACCCGAAAAAAATCCGCCCTTATATCGAGATTCTGAGCGAGATTATCGTTCTGGCTTTCTCTATATTTATCGCGATTACAGGCGTTACGGTATTCCAGAAAATCACCTGGAGCGGACAGATTTCTCCCGCTATCGGGCTTCCGATGCAGTTTGTTTATGCTGCGCCGCTGGTAGGCTTTGTGCTGACGGCAATCCGGCAGATAGAATGTATTATCAAGAGAATCAAGAATCTGAACAAACCTGAGGAGGTGTCCAAGGTATGACTGGGAGCGTTGCATTAGTAATATTCCTTACATTGATTGTTTGTCTTGTGCTGACTGTGCCTATCGGCTTTTCGCTGGGCATTGCATCGCTGGCATATATCCTTTATACAAAACAGCTGACATTCGGCTTTATTGCGCAGAATCTCGTAACAGGCTGTGATTCCTTCCCCATTATGGCGATTCCGTTCTTCGTATTCGCCGGTGAACTGATGGGCGGCGGTGGTATTTCCCGCAGGCTGCTGAACGTTGCAAGCGTATTCTTTGGCAGAATCCGCGGCGGCCTTGCCATTGTCACAGTCGTTGTATGTATGTTCTTTGCGGCAATCTCCGGTTCCGGCCCGGCAACTGTTGCGGCTGTCGGCGGTATGGTTGTGCCTACGATGCTGCAAAAGGGCTATGATAAAAAATTCGTGCTGGCACTGATTGCGGCAGCCGGCTCCATCGGCGTTATCATTCCGCCGAGTATCCCTATGGTTGTTTACAGCGTAACGACTAACAGTTCTGTAAGTAAGCTGTTCCTTGCAGGCTTCGTTCCCGGTATTTTTATTGGCGTTGTGCTGTGCCTGTATTCCTACTTCTACGCAAGAAGCCATGGCTATAAGGGCGATGATGAACCATTTAGCGCAAAACGCGCACTTAAGGAAGTCAAAGACAGCTTTTGGGCACTGCTTTCCCCCGTTATTATCCTTGGCGGTATCTACGGCGGTATCTTTACACCGACAGAAGCGGCGGCTGTATCCGTTATTTACAGCCTTGTGATCGGCTGTCTTGTATACAAAGAGCTGGATTTGAAACAGCTTGGTACGGTTACGAAAAATGCCTGCGAAACAACGGCAACAATTCTGATTGTTATTGGCTGTGCAGCTGGCTTCTCGAAGGTGCTGACACTGGGACGTATCCCGACGACAGTTGCAACCTTCCTGACAACTATGACAGACAGCAAGATCCTCATTCTGCTGCTGATTAACGTACTGCTCCTGATTGTAGGCTGCTTCATGGAAACACTGTGCGCAATTATGATCCTGGCGCCCATCCTGTTCCCTGTTGTAACTGCTCTGGGCGTAGATGTAACACACTTTGGCATCATCATGGTAGTAAACCTTGCGATTGGCTTCATCACACCGCCTCTGGGCGTAAACCTCTTCGTTGCCTCGCGAGTCGGGGAAACGACATTGGATACGGTTATTAAAGGTATCATACCATTCCTTGCGCTGATGATTGTGATACTGCTGTTTATTACATATGTACCGGCAATTTCCATGTTTTTGCCTAATATGCTGGGTTAAGGCAGGTACGAAACAAAGTATAAACTCAAGATATATAGTCTAATATAGATTGACCTCACAAAGGCCCCTGCTCCGTATGGAGTGGGGGCCTTTGGTGATGCAGAGGATAAAAAGAGCAATCTATGATTAGCGCAGGAGCGGGGGGAAATTACAATCACAGCATATGCCATAGGCTTATGCAGCTCCTGTGGTTTGGCAGGCGTATGGCTTATTGCATGGCATACAGGCTCTATTTAAGACGTTTCGGAAGGGGGGCTAAGCCTACAAGGTCACAGAGTGACATACAGGTCGGTGCAAAAGCTGTTCAGAATGTTCAGGACGTATAACCTTGTAAGCAAAGGCAGGGGCTGTTATGGTATAAATAAAATAGAAAACGCCGGGCGGGTCGTTCCGGAGCCGTCCAGCGTTTTTAAGTTTTTCTGATGTTATTTAGAACCTGTCCGTAAATTATCTGCGCACATCCTGCCTCATCTTTTCCGACACTCTTTGCCGCTTTTCCTTGCCGTACCACCCGGTACTCCTGCAAAAAAACTCCCTGCCTGCTGAAAAATCTGACTGTGCGATCTGCACGAATCTTATTTACGGATAAGTTCTTAATTTAATTAGTCCTGATGCTGTTCATGCAGGAACTTTTCCAGAAGCCGCATAACTTCCCTTGTGTCGATAGGCTTGGAAACGTGGGCGTTCATGCCGCTTGCCAGCGATTTCTGGATATCCTCCGAAAAGGCATCCGCAGTCATGGCGATAATCGGCAGGCTTGCGTCAGGCCGCTCCAGCTTTCGGATTTCAACTGTTGCTTCGTAGCCTGTCATGATTGGCATACGGATATCCATAAGGACTGCGGCGTAATACCCAACAGGTGATTTGGAGAACATTTCTACACAAATCTGGCCGTTTTCGGCACGCTCCAGATCCAGACCATACTGGGAGAGCAGCTCGGCGGCGATTTCCCAGTTCAGGTCATTATCCTCTGCAAGCAGTACCTTTGTGCCGGTAAAATCAAATTTTGTATTATGTACGGATTCTTCCGACGAAACGACAATATCCTCACTGAACTGCCGCAGACCATAGAACAGCGTCGATTTGAACAACGGCTTTGCGATGAATCCATTGATGCCTGCATCGCGCGCCTGAGTTTCAATCTCTGTGCAGTCATATGCGGAAATCAGGAGTATGGGGATATCCCCGCCCATCTGCTGGCGAATCTTGCGTGCGGTTTCAATTCCGTCAATGCCTGGCAATTTCCAATCCAGAAGGATGATGTGGTAATCGTTTCGTTTTTCATGACGCTGTGCCACCATCTCCAGCGCAGTTTCGCCGTCCAAAGCCCATTCTGCGATAACGCCGATTTGATTCAGGGAGTCAACTGTGCTTTCACAAAGCTGGAGGTCATCGTCTACGACCAGCATGTGCCAGTCGGGCAGTATCATTTCTTCCTCCGGTATTGTTGCCTTTTCCAGATCCAGCGTGACATGGAATTCAGACCCCTTGCCCAGTTCACTCTTTACCTCGATCATACCGTTCATCGCGTCTACGATATACTTCGTGATTGCCATGCCAAGACCGGAGCCTTCTGTCTTATGTACGCGCTTTGTATCCTCGCGGACAAAGGACTCGAAAATGCGTTTCTGGAAATCCTCGGACATGCCAATGCCGGTATCCTTTACATAAATATGTATACGCACATAATCCTCACCAACGGGGGAGGGTTCTTCGTGCATGGAGAGGCTGATAGAGCCGCCTTCAGGCGTAAATTTTATAGCGTTAGACAAAAAGTTCAACAGAACCTGATTGATACGCACGCTGTCACAAAATACGTTTTCGGTTTCGATATCATGGATGAAAACGTCAAACTGCTGGTTTTTAGTTTTGACCTGCGGCTGGACGATATTGACAACGCTGTCCATCACCTCACGCAGGGATACCTGGTCCATGGTGAGCACCAGTTTCCCGCTTTCGATTTTGGACATATCCAGAACATCGTTAATCAGGCCAAGCAGATGCTTGCTGGAAAGCGTGATTTTCCGAAGGCAGTTCTGCACCTGCTGTGTATTGCCGATATTCGCGGTAGCAATCGCCGTCATGCCGACGATGGCATTCATAGGCGTCCGGATATCATGGCTCATGTTGGAAAGGAATTCACTCTTTGCCTTGTTCGCACGGATAGCGTCCAAACGGGCATTTTCTAGAGCCTCAAGCTGTTTGCGCGTGTTCCGGTAATACAGCACGAATATACAGAACAGCGCAAGGAATGTAATGCCGCTTCCAAGAAGAAGTATGTTGCTGCGCTCGCTGTTCAGCTCGTTCAGTGTTTCATCCAGTGCGCCGTATGGCATGATGGTAACAAGATACCATTCCGAATAGGGCAGGCGCGTGCAGTGCAGGTGCCGGCGCTCACCTTCGTCGATAAAAATGGTGGCATAATTCTCGTTTTTATCCATCGCGGCCTGGAGCTCGGCAGCATACTGCTCCGGCGTTTTGCCGTTATACTCTTCATAGGTTTCCAGCATTCGGCTGAAGTAGTCACTATTGGTTACCATCGCGTTTTTGATGATGAAAGTACCATCACGCCGGATGATATGGGAATACGTCAGGGAATCCGTAATATCCAGGCAAAGCAGCGTATCAATATAATCCACAGGAACGCCTGCAACGATTGCCATACTGCGCTTTCCGCTCTCCATAGGGTAGGTGGCAGCGATGCCAAGCATGGAGATAACCTTTCCGGATTCGGTTTCACCGACTGCTATCTTCTTTTCTTTATTCCGCATAGACTCCACGAACGGGTCAGGGTCTGCCAGATGGATATAATCGCCGTAAATCATTTCGATATTGCCATTTCCGTCCATCAGTGCGAGATATTCAAAATCGCGGATTTTACCTTCATATGTAAGTTCGTCAATCATTGCTTCATTATAAGTGAAGGTTGCGGGCGGATTGTTCCGAAGAATGCTTTCCAGCTGGTCGAGCTGCTGGGAAATAGTGGTTTCAAAATGCAGGGAAGTTTTTTCATTCATCCCGGACATATAGATTTCGCCAATTTTATTGATTGCGTCCTCATTTTTGTCGCCAATGGTTTTGGCAAAGATGAAAAGTATGCCGATGCAGATGACAATCAGGGCAAAAAAGCTGACCAGAAGGAAACTGGTCGTTTTCTTTGTATCATTTTGAATTATCGTGGTTGTTTTTTCTGTTTCAATCACTGCTGATTCCCCTTCCGACAAAATTTTTGGAAATAAATTCTGACAATATTTAAGCACGCCGTGCAAAACTTGTCGGCGTAATTCGCTGGTTTGTTTATTGTAGGCTATTATACCATCTTTGGACAAGAGATTCAATGATAATTTTGTGCTTGTACATGCGAAAGGAGAGAGGGGCAGAGCTGCCGGAATACAGAAGATGTGCGTGATATATGGACAGGGGACGAAAGGAAAAGAAGTCCGGAACGCCCTGCAGGGTGCTGATGTCTATGGGAAAATTTCACCAATAAGGACGTTTTGAATGGAAAACGAGGTAAATTTTCCGCAAAAGAAAAATACACCTGTGAATGCCGGATTTGGACGATTCCACAGAAGAATCGCAGAGAAGATGACATTTTTTGTGGGGTTTCCACAATGGCAGCTATTTGCGGTTCCTGTGCAGGGCGTTTGAAAAAGAGGGTTTTGTTTACCAGTCTATAACCTCATCTACAATCAGCCGCTGTTCCGTACTGGTTTTGCGGAGGTAGATGCGGGTGGTTTCGATATTTTCATGCCCCATGAGGTCGGCAAGAAACGCGATGTCGTTGCAGCGGTCGAGGAAGCTTTTCGCAAAGCGGTGCCGGAAGGAATGGGGATAAATTACCAGAGGGTCTATGCCATAGCGCAGCCCCAGCCTTTTCAGCTGGCTGGAAATGCCGCGGGAGGTAATGCGCTCCCCGTACTTATTAAAGAAAACAAAGCTGCTGTCCTGCTCCTTGTCCCCAAGCCAGGAAAGCGCTTCGTTTTGCAGGCTTTTGGGGATATAGATGCGGCGCAGTTTTCCGCCTTTGGAATACAGGTCGATATGGCCCGCGCGGATATGCTCTACCTTAAGCTGTATCAGTTCGCTGATTCGCGCGCCGGTGGCAGTAAGGAACCGGACGACAAAATACCAGAACATTTCCCCATCTTCTTTCAGGCAGGACTTGAAATAGTTGTAATCCTCTTCGCTGATGACATTTTCCAGATAGGGTTTCTGCTGGACGCGTATAAGCGGGATTTTCCATGAAGCCTTGCCAATGCTTTCCAGATAACAATTGACTGCGCGCAGGCGGAGATTGACAGTCCGCGGCTTATAGTTTTCAATCAGCCAGATTTTGTAGTTCTGAAGGTTTTTCTTTGTGACCTTCTTAAACTCCCGATTGAACTGCGCCAGCGCGAAAAGATAGGAACGGGTAGTGTTGGGCGAAAGATTCCTTTCGCACAAATAGATTTCAAATGCTTTCATCATAATGAAAGACCTCCTTTCACTATGATTATACAGTGTGGGAGTGCCAAAAACATTGAAAATCCGGCAATTTCCGATAATTATTCCTGCGGGAGGCGGGAAGGGGCGGGGGAATATGCAGAAAGCCCGAAAATACGGGGATTTTATAAAAAAACTTCTGATAATCAGAATTATCAGAAGTGCTTTTCGGCTATTCCGTATAATTTTTTTGAAAAAATTTTCTAAAAAATACTAAACCAACGGACAGTACTGCCGATATTACTTTCAGAACGGTTGAAAAAAAGCACAAAAAATCAAAATCTGTGCAGTTTTGCTTCTGATAATTCTGATTATCGGAAGCAGACGCGAAAACAACCTTTCAAATTGCACAAAACAAACACAGGGAGGTGTATTGGCAATGTTGACACTGGGAAGAAAGCCAGGGGAATACATCGTTATCGACGGCAAAATCGTAATCACGGTGGAATACGATGAAGGGCTGTCGCGGGTATCCATAGATGCGCCAAAGGATATGGAGATTATGCGGGGGGAAGTCTGGGAACAGGAATTCCCGCGCCCGGCCTGTCTGAACAAACCAAGGCCGAAAAAGAAAAAACCACATTGATTTTGTCTGCTGCCCTGCTGAACGGATCCGGGCAGGGCAGCGGTTCAAAATAAAATTATCACATTTCTAACGGGAGCATGGACGCTCTCGTCTCATTCAAGGAGGTAATTATATGAGAATTCAACACAATCTTGCAGCTCTTAACGCTTACAGGCAGCTGGGCAACAACAACAGCGCGCTGAGCAAAAATCTTGAAAAACTTTCTTCTGGTTACAGAATCAACCGCGCAGGCGACGACGCAGCTGGTCTGGCTATCTCTGAAAAAATGAGAGCACAGATTAAAGGCCTCGAAGCAGCGCAGAAAAACGCAAACGACGGCATCTCCCTTGTGCAGACAGCAGAAGGCGCGCTGACAGAAGTTCATTCCATGCTGAACAGAATGACATATCTGGCTACGCAGTCCGCAAACGGCACATACGACAACGATGTTGACCGTGCGAACCTGCAGGCAGAGGTTGACTCCCTGCTGGAAGAAATTGACAGAATTTCCCAGTCCACAAACTTCAACGGCCTGAACCTGCTTGACGGTTCCATGGACTCCAAAGGCAGCGTTGTAAAGGGCGGCGAACAGACAGATGTTCCTATCATTACAGATGTGGCAACTGACCCTACAAACGAAGTAGGCGAGAAAACTGTTTTGCACGGCGATGCAGTAACAGCGACAAAGACGAGCTTTGAAGTTGATTTCCATGACACAGTTGTCAAAGGTGCGGCTGGCGATAAGCTGGAAGTGAAAATTGGCGGTGAAACATTTGAACTGGAATTCAAAGTTGGTGCAACTGCTGCAAATGGTGAGCTGGAAGCAGATACAGAAATTTCCGGAGAAGACCTGGCGAATGCTATCAAAGCAAAATTTGACGAAGCAGCAGGCCAGAACAAGCTGATTGACGGCCAGGCATTTGAAACTACAGTTGACGGCACCAAAATCAAATTCGAACAGGCTGCTGTTCCTGCTGACCAGACAGAAGTTGTAGACCCTGATATGGTATTCGACCTGACATTGAAACCGGCAGGCGGCGCAGGCGGCGGTACATTCACAGCTGGTACACCTGCGGCTGGTACGCAGTTCACAGGTACTGTAACAGGCGTTGACCTGACGGGTACGCCTACGGATACACTCAATGCTGGCGATGCGGATAAGATTAAAGCTCTTGGCACAGTTAAGATTGGCGGCGTAGACGTTGACCTTTCTGGATTGACAATTGACGATACCAGCTCAAAGCAGGATGCAATAGACGCAGTCAAGCAGGCTGTTGAAGATGCGTTCGATACTGCAAATACAGCAGGTGCGGCAGGTACTGCAAATTACACACAGCTTGACACTGTAGTTGTTACTGCAACAAATAACGGTTTTACAGTAGATTTCCAGGAAACAGCGCAGACATACACACCCGCAGCTGCTGGCGATTCCAGCCAGACAGGTACAATCAACGTTGGTACAATCAACAACGTGAAGGGTGCAGCGGCGGCTCCCGGCCAGCTGGCAAGCACAACATTTGACCTGACAGAAGAACTTGTAAAAGACGGCGCAACAATCACAATCGGTAAGGAAACATATACCTTCAAGGTTGGCGCGGACAGCAAGGTTGCTGACGGTACGGCAAACGTAATCGACCTGAGCAAATTCGAAGATGGCGATGCTAAGCTGCTTGAAGCTGCGAGAGAAAAACTTTCCCAGCAGAACAACACAGTATTCACAATCGGTTATGATAAGGCTACACAGAAAATGTCTATTCATGAAAAAGTTGGCAACACAGAATTCCTTGACGAGCTGAAAACACAGGCAGGTTTCGACAGCCTGGTTTATGCAAACAAAGCAACAGATACAACACCTGGCAAGGCTCTGGTTCTCCAGGTTGGCGACACATCCGAGGATTTCCAGAAAGTATCCCTAGATATTAAGGATATGAGCACAAAAGGTCTTGGCATTAACGGCCTTTCCATCGGAACACAGGAAGACGCTGCTGATGCAATCAAGAAAATCAAAGACGCTATCAACACAGTATCTTCTCAGCGCGGTGACCTGGGCGCTGTCCAGAACAGACTGGAGCACACCATCAACAACCTTGGTGTTCAGGCAGAAAACATCACTGCTGCGGAAAGCCGCATCAGAGATACAGACATGGCAGAAGAAATGATGGCATACACGAAGAACAACATTCTGGTTCAGGCTGCTCAGGCTATGCTTGCACAGGCAAACCAGGTTCCTCAGGGTATCCTTCAGCTTCTCCAGTAATTTTACAAAAGAGGATCTCAAATTCTTTGAATCCATTCGGGCGGGCCTTCGGGCCTGCCCTTTTTTTGCGGAAATAAAACAAGGCTGCAAATATGGGAGGATACATTATCCCAGCCATATCACACGTTTCGATTTCTATTCTAACAATTCAGATTTCAACTTTTCAAGCAGTCGTTCGGCAATAGGGGTAAAGACTTGGTATTTTTTCCAGATTAAGTATATCTTTGTTTCAAGCTTCGGCGTGAGGGGGCGAAAAACAAGCCCGCTTTCAGGATTTGCGTCAATCAAATGTTCAAAGGTCAAAAGATAGCCGAGCCCTTCTTTCACAAAAAGCGATCCGTTATATGACAGCCGAAACGACCCTTCAAGGTGCAATTTATCCATGTTGTTGCCACACCATTTGGAAATATCATTGTTCCATCCCTGTTCGGAACAAAAAAGAGGGAGCCCAAATAAGTCATCCACGCAGATGGCTTCTTTTTCCGCCAATGGACAGCTCTCTAGCATGACAACACCCCAAAGATCAGAATGGGGAAAGGTCAAATAATGATATTTTACAGTATTGGGTTCCTGCGCCAGTACGGCAAAGTCGATGATACCTTTATCCAGCTTTTCTGTAACCTGTTCTGTGTCGCCGCTGGTAATATGATAATGCAGATCAGGGTAAGACTCTTTGAATCTTCTGATTGCGGCGGCGAGGTATCTGATCTGGTAAGATTCCGCCAAACCAAAGTAAACATTCCCTCCCAGGACATCATCCAAAGCAAGAAATTCTGTTGTAATTTTGTCAGCCATTTTTATCAGGTCTTCCGCCCGTTTTCGAAGCAAAATACCTTCCTCGGTCAGCTGTATGCTGAAACTATGGCGCGTGAACAGTTTTTTCCCAAGCTCATCTTCAAGCGCTTTTAACTGCTTGGAGAGTGTGGGCTGGGTGACGTGAAGCAGTTCTGCCGCACGGGTCATGTTTTCCTCCCTTGCTACGGCAAGAAAATATCTCATTGTCCGCAACTCCATATTGCCCTCCTGTGATATTCCAAAAAATTATATCATGGTATAAATTATAGCCATTAGCGAAATGAAAGTCAAGGGGATATAATACAGACATAGCAGGAAGGGAGGCGGTCATACGGATGAGCTGATTCAGAATCTAAAAGATGCAGGCTGCGGCGCTCAGATTATTGAGAAGGTTTGCAGGTTGTATGATAACGGTCAGGTTCAGGAGGCGATTAAAACGCTGCGGAAACATCGCTGCAGCCTGATGGATAGCTTGCATAAAAGTCAGGAAAGGGTTGACTGTCTTGATTTTTTAGTATGGAGAATGGAAAAGGAAAAGCAATCATTGATAATAACAAAAAAGAAAGAGAGGCATTACAAAATGGAATATACTGTAAAACTGGAATTGACAAAGGAATGGGATAAGACTTTCCCGAAAAGTGAAAAGGTAAACCACCGCAAGGTGACATTCCCTAACCGTTACGGGATCACGCTGGCGGCAGACCTTTATGAGCCGAAGGGGGCTGAAAAGAAACTGGCTGCGATTGCGGTATGCGGGCCGTTTGGCGCGGTAAAGGAGCAGGCAGCCGGACTGTATGCACAGACTATGGCGGAGCGCGGTTTCCTCACCATTGCCTTTGACCCTTCCTTTACCGGCGAAAGCGGCGGTACACCCCGTTACATGGCTTCACCGGACATCAACACGGAGGATTTTCAGGCGGCTGTGGATTTCCTTTCCGTACAGGAAAATGTTGACCCTGAGCGTATCGGCATTATTGGCATCTGCGGCTGGGGAGGCCTGGCCCTGAATGTGGCGGCGTTGGATACCCGTATTAAGGCGACGGTTGCCTCCACCATGTACGATATGTCCCGCGTCAATACCAAAGGATATTTTGACAATGAGGATTCCGCAGACGCACGATATGCAAAGAAAGAAGCCATGAACGCCCAAAGACTTGTGGATTATAAAAATGGCAGCTATGCGCTGGGCGGCGGCGTTGTCGATCCGCTTCCGGAAGATGCGCCTTTCTTTGTAGCAGATTATCATGATTACTATAAAACAGGCCGGGGTTATCATGAACGTTCCCTGAACTCAAACGGCGGCTGGAATGTGATCGGCTGCATGTCCTTTATGAACCAGCCTATCCTTCAGTACAGCAATGAGATCCGCAGCGCAGTCCTTATCATGCACGGGGAAAAAGCACATTCCTGCTATTTCAGCCGCGATGCTTATGCCGCAATGGTAAAGGGAAACCCTTATACAGACAATAAGGAGCTGCTGATCATTCCGGACGCAGTTCATACAGATCTGTATGACGGCGGCGGGAAGGGCGCCATCCCGTTTGATAAGCTGGAGCAGTTCTTTTCGGAAAATATGAGATGACATTTATAGCTTAAAATACGAGGAGGAAGACGATGTTAGGAAATTTTATGTATTGTAACCCGACGAAGCTTTATTTTGGCGAGGATTCCCTTGCCGGACTGAATGAAGAACTGCCTAAATATGGACAGAATGTACAGTTTGTGTATGGAGGCGGGTCGATCAAAAAGAATGGTATCTATGATAAAGTCATGGAGATTTTGAAAGCAAATGGAAAAAATGTGTTTGAAGATGCAGGCGTCATGCCAAATCCAACGGTACAGAAACTGCAGGAAGGCTGTAAAATTGCCAGGGAGGGTAAGGCAGACCTGATACTTGCGGTTGGGGGCGGCTCTGTCTGCGACTATGCAAAAGCAGTTTCCGTATCTGCATACTGTACGGAAGATCCCTGGGAAAAATATTATCTTCAAATGAAAGATGTGGACAATGAGATCATTCCGGTGGGCTGTGTCCTGACAATGGTTGGTACGGGCTCTGAAATGAACGGCGGCGCAGTTATCACGAACCATGAGCAGAAACTGAAGATTGGCCATGTATTTGATGAAAGGGTGTATCCGAAATTTTCCATCTTAAACCCGGTATATACCTATACACTGCCCCGGTATCAGATGGTTACGGGAATCTATGACATCATGAATCACATTACGGAGCAATATTTCTCCGGGGAGGACGACAATACTTCTGATTATCTGATGGAAGGCTTGCTGAGGTCTTTGATCCATTCCAGCAGGATCGCTGTGAAGAATCCTACGGATTACGAGGCAAGGAGCAACATCATGTGGATTGCCACATGGGCGTTAAATACCCTGGTGGCGAAGGGAAAATCCACAGAATGGATGGTGCATATGCTGGGTCAGGCGGTTGCAGCACATACGGATGCGACCCACGGCATGACCCTTGCGGCGGTATCTATGGCCTATTATCGCTTTATCTGCCCGTTTGGGCTGGAAAAGTTCAAGAGGTTTGCCATGAACGTATGGGATGTAAATCCGGAAGGAAAAAGTGATGAACAGGTTGCGGCGGAAGGCCTGAAAAAAATGGAGGCCTATATGGAAGAACTGGGCCTTACGATGCATCTGAAAGAGCTTGGGGTAACAGAGGAGATGCTTCCGGGAATTGTTGACAGCACGCTGGTCATGGATGGCGGTTATAAGGTGCCGGATAAGGATGAAATAATGGAAATTTTTAAGAGCAGCTTATAAAAGCCTTAGACTGCCAAAGCGTTATAATGCGGCAGAGGGATGCCATATACCAATCGACATAAGGCATCCCTTTTTAACAGAGATATTGTGGTGTCAGGCATGAGATAAGTGAAAATCTGGAGGTAACAGTTATGCGCATTTTAGTATTAAACGGAAGCCCCCGTCCAAAGGGCAATACGAAACAGATGGTGGATGCGTTCCGGAGTGGTGCGGAATCCGCAGGACATCGGGTTGATGTAATTGACGTATGCAGGAAAAAGATTGCGGGCTGTCTGGCCTGCGAATACTGCCATACGAAGGGAAACGGAGCCTGCGTGCAGAAAGATGATATGCAGGAAGTCTATTCCCTTCTGGGGGAGGCGGATATGCTTGTCATTGCCTCGCCGATTTATTATCACGGTGTTTCAGGGCAGTTAAAATGTGCTCTTGACCGCTTCTATTCTGCCGCTTATCCGAGAAAGCCCCGGAATCTGAAAAAGGTGGCTATGATATTAAGCTCCGGTGATCCTGAAATGTATGATGGGGCAATGTTCTCCTATAAGGGGGATTTTCTGGAATACCTCGGCCTTGAAGATATGGGGGTATTTACAGCTTACGGCATGGAGAACGGTTCGGCTTCAAAGCTGAAAGAACTCCGGGATTTCGGAAAAAATCTGAAATAGCGATAGGGGAGGCTGTGGAATGAGAAAAATATTCAGCCTTATACTTGTTTTCTTATTGGCATTTCCTATGACAGCATGTGGGCGAAACAAGGCAGGGGAAACAGGGACAGCCGGAGGCGTTGAAACAATCCCGGCAAACAGATACCATAGGATCTGTACTGGACATTTATAAAGAGGAGTCTACTACTTAAATGATCAGAGCAACTTTGATTTTCAGTTAAACCGTATTGTGATGTGGGACGGCGGGGATTTAGAGGAAATACAAAAGATCGGATCCGAAATTAAAACATCGGAGGACTGGAAAAGAGAACTGATTTTCCATAAATGTGCGCTCTTTAACGTTCCGGCTGTTTACGGATAAAGAGGACGCCTGCAATTATTGTAACTGCGGAAATGTGAAGCTGGTATTCGATACCTTTATGAACTGGATCATGCAGATAAAGCAAAGAGACCGGCGGGATTGAACATATGGTTCCTGCAAGTGGCATGATTTTTGAAAATTCCGCTTTGACAAAATACAAAAATGCATATATAATAATACCGTCGAGTGGCAGAATGCGTAAATCCAGATGATGGTTTTACGCTTTTTTGATGCACACGGGCATTCAAATAAAATATGGTTGTGGCAGCTTTCCGAAAAAGTCTCCTGGGCGTTTTCTGCTGCGGCAGATTTCTCAAAAGAAACGGAGGAAAATGAATAAAGAAGTAACGGCAAACAAAATGGGAACCGAGGCGGTTCCGAAAGTCATGTTAAGTATGGGGATACCAATTATTTTATCAATGGTATTGCAGGCATGCTACAACATTGTGGACAGCATGTTTGTGGCGCGTATTCCGGATTCCGGCAATATAACCAATATGGGTGAGTATGCGGTAAATGCGTTGACACTGGCGTTTCCGGTTCAGATGCTGATTGTAGCGTTTGGCATCGGGACAGGCGTGGGTGTCAATGCACTGCTTGCAAAAAGCCTGGGACAGCGGGACGAGGAAAAAGTTGCAAGGACTGCAGGAAACGGAGTGACATTAGCGCTTATCATTTATATCGTATTTTTACTGTTCGGCCTGTTTGGCGTGAAGGCTTATATCGGAAGTCAGACGAACGATGAAGTGGTGCTTGGAATGGGGATTTCGTATCTTTCCATCTGTTCTGTTGCCTCGTTTGGTATTGTCTTGTTTTCGATTTACGAAAAACTGCTACAGTCAACAGGAAAGACAATCTATTCCACGATTGCACAGGTGTCGGGCGCCGTTGTTAATATCGTGCTGGATCCGGTTATGATTTTCGGTTATTTCGGACTGCCCGGGATGGGGATCTGTGGTGCGGCGTATACGACCGTGATCGGGCAGGTGGTATCCATGCTGATTGCAATGTACTTCCACTATCGGAAAAATACGGAAGTAAAATCGGGAATGCAGTACCTGAAGCCGGACAAAGATATTGTAAAGGAAATCTATGTCATTGGCCTTCCGGCGATTATCATGCAGGCGTTGATGTCATTTATGACATACGGCGTGAATCTGATTTTTGGCACCGTTTCGCAGGCGGTAGTGACGGCGTATGGTATTTTTTATAAAATCCAGCAGTTTATTTTTTTCGCGGGATTCGGCCTGCGCGACGCGATTACGCCGATTGTATCCTTTAATTATGGAATGGGTGATAAGAACCGTGTCAAACAGGGCATTGTATATGGAATTTTGTACACGGAGATTATTATGCTGATCGGCACGATCGGCCTGGAGGTCTTTGCAAGTCCCCTGATCGGATTATTTGCCATGTCTGAGGAAACGGAAGCGTTATGTGTTCTGGCGGCGCGGATCATTGCGGCAGGCTTTTTGTTTGCAGGTGGGAATATTGCAGTACAAGGGGTATTTCAGGCGCTTGGCTGCGGGTTAAATTCACTGATTGTATCCCTGCTTCGGTTGTGCGTTGTCGTACTGCCGCTGGCATGGCTGTTTACAAAGCTTGAAAATGCGACGTATATGATCTGGTGGGCATTTCCGATTGCAGAACTTGTGGCGCTTGCGGTCGCGGCAACGCTCATGGTGCAGGAAAATAATAAAATGATAAAACCGATGAAAGAGTAGGAGAAAGGAGTGGGATTATTATCATGAAAAATATAATAACGATCAGCCGTGAATTTGGCAGCGGCGGAAGAACGATTGCAAAGGCAGCAGCGCAAAGGCTTGGGTATGCATTTTACGATAAGGAGCTGATTGAAAAGATTGCAGAGGAGTCAGGGCTTTCGCGGGAGTACATTGAGGCGCATGGGGAACACGCACCGGGAAGGACTTATTTTGGCTATGCCTTTGTCGGGAGAGACGCGGCGGGCAATTCCGTCGGGGATTATCTGTGGAAGGTGCAGAGAGATATCATTGAGGATTTGGCGGAAAAGGGAAACTGCGTAATCGTAGGACGCTGCGCTGATTATATTCTCAGAAAGCGGACAGACTGCCTGCATATGTTTATCCACGCGGATATGGAAAAGAAAAAGGAGCGTATCGTAAATTTATACGGTGAAACAGGTGCGTCACCGGAAAAGCGGCTCAAGGAAAAAAATAAAACAAGAGCGATGAATTATAAGTATTATACGGACAGGACATGGGGTATGGCAGGGAATTACCACGTGTCACTGGACAGCGGCTTACTGGGCGAGGAGCGGTGTGTAGACCTGATTGTAGGGCTTGCAAAGGATTAATAAGGGTGGATGTTTTGCAAAGCAAATGAGGAATTGTACATGACGCAGTATGAGGAAATGCAGCATAGAAAAACTGCAATGCTTCCATGGTATAAGGTTAATTCGTACAAGCGTGTTTCTGGGGAAATTGTGAAAAATGTCTGTTGAATAAAAAAAATAAGGATATAAAATAATATTTGAAAATGAAAAATCAGCGGCATCTGTGGAATACTGTGTATAAATCTGATTACTTTATAGAACTGTATGTGGGAGGAAATTGCTATGTTACAGCAAGAGGCATTTGTGTCATTTTTGAGGAAATTTGATGCGCATCCGTTTATGGTGAAAATGAACGGGAACGAATATCGGATTGGAGATGGCGAACCGACTTTTATCGTGAAGTTTAATAAGGCGATTCCGTTAAAGGATTTGGCGACCAGTACGTCTATTGCGCTGGGTGAGGCGTATATGGATGGCGCACTGGAGATTCAGGGCGATTTATACAATGCTCTGGACCATTTCCTTGGGCAGATGGGGAATTTTTCAACAGACGAGACCGCGCTGAAAAAACTGATCCATACCTCCGTTTCCAAGAAGAATCAGAAAAAAGAAGTTTCAAGTCACTATGATATCGGAAATGATTTTTACAAATTGTGGCTGGATGAAACGATGAGTTATTCCTGTGGTTATTTTAAAAATGCCGGGGATACCCTATACCAGGCTCAGGTGAATAAAGTGGACTATATCTTAAAGAAGCTGTATTTGAAGGAAGGCATGACACTGCTGGATATTGGATGTGGCTGGGGATATCTGTTGATCGAAGCGGCAAAAAAGTATAAGATCCACGGAACCGGCATCACTTTAAGCAGGGAACAATATGCAGAGTTTCAGCGCAGAATCGAGAAGGAGGGATTGGAAGATTATCTGACAGTCGAGTTAATGGATTACCGCGACCTTCCACAATTGGGAAGGCAATTTGACAGGGTAGTCAGCGTAGGAATGGTAGAGCATGTAGGCAGAAAAAATTATCAGCTCTTTAACGATTGCGTGAATCAGGTACTGAAGGACGAGGGTGTATATTTGCTTCATTTTATCAGTGCATTAAAGGAGCACTCCGGAGATGCGTGGATTAAGAAATACATCTTTCCGGGCGGGGTCGTTCCAAGTCTGCGGGAAATGGTGTATACGATGGCGGAGGACAATTTTCATATCCTGGATGTGGAAAATCTGCGCCTGCACTATAATAAGACGCTCCTTTGCTGGCAGAAAAATTATCGGGAACATATTGATGCGGTAAGGAAAATGTTCGATGAACGGTTTGTAAGAATGTGGGATTTGTATTTGGCAGCATGCGCAGCAACGTTTCATAATGGAATTATTGACTTACATCAGATTCTTGTGACAAAGGGGATAAATAATGAGCTGCCCGTTACAAGATGGTATTGACCCCAAAGAAGGAGAGCGGGAGAATGGGTATTTCCTGACAAAAAATAATATTAGGTACCTTGACAATTTTCTTTTTGCAGTGATATAATCAAGGTACCTAAAGAAAAGGAGGAGCGATTTATGCAGGAAAATACCATTTGTCCGGGCTGTGGGCGGTATTGTAATCTGGAGAGGCCGAACTGCGGCAGAGGGGAAGAATACCGCCGCACCGGGAAAATGCCGGAGCATCAGGGGAAACGATGGGATCAGGAAATGTACACAGCCAATGATTCAGCAGCAGGTATCGATGACAGGCTGATTATCAGCCTGCAGGATTTACATCATATCATGCGCTCGCTGTATGAGGGGAAAGCAAGCCAGAAGCGCATCCTGATCATCCTGAACGAGTCGGAAGCAATCACCCAGAGGGATCTGACGGAACGTTTGGGAATTCAGCCGGGTTCGGCCAGCGAGATCCTGGCAAAGCTGGAAGGCTCAGGGTGGATTGTCCGGAGACAGAATGAATCTGACCGCAGGACGACGGACATCTCCCTGACAGACAGCGGCAGGGAAATTGCAGAAGAGGCGCTAATGCAGCGCAGGAAGCGGCATGAGGAAATGTTTTCCTGTCTTTCGGGAGAGGAAAAACAGGAACTGCTGTCACTTCTGGAAAAAGTCCGCTGTGACTGGAAAAAGCGATATAAAGAAAATGAAGCCACATGCAAACATGGGCACCGCCACGGACACGGGGATGGACATGGGGAAAACTGCGGGCACCATGATGGTCACGGACACCGGGATGACGGAGAACAGCGTGGCGGACATGGACATCGTGATGACCGCGGACACCATGGAGCCTCAAACGAGCATGGAGGACGCTGACCATGTGGAAATATATCAGAAAGTATCTGCTCTTTGCCATTATTGCAGGTCTGTTCATGATCAGCGAGGTGATGATGGATCTGCTACAGCCGGGATTTATGAGCCGGATTGTGGATGACGGTGTCCTTGGCGTAAACAACGGAGGAAGTGCGGACCTGCATCTGATATGGATGCTGGGGCTGCAGATGATTGGCCTTGTTCTGCTGGGAGGGCTTTGCGGTTCCCTCAATAATGTATTCGTGCACATATCCAGCCAGAATATAGGAAATGAGATTCGGAAGGACTGCTTCAGAAGGATCATGGATTTTTCCTTTCAGCAGATTGGTCGATTCGGCACAGGTTCCCTGGTGACAAGGGTGACCAATGATATCACCCAGGTGCAGAATTTTGCCTCGCTGTTTATCAGGGGGCTGATCCGCACCACGCTTCTTACGTTTGGAAGCATGTATTGTATGTTCCGGCTGAATTTTGGCTTTGGATTCATTGTACTGTGCGCGTTCCCGTTTCTGGTGGGCATCATCGGGTTCTGCCTGTGGAGGGCAAACCCACTGTTTTCCAGACTGCAGGCGTACCTGGATGCCATCAATGAAATCATGCAGGAAGACGTGTCCGGCATCCGCATTATGAAAGCCTGCGTCAGGGAGACCTATGAAAAAATGCGCTTCGGGAAGGCGAATGAGGAGCTGGTCAGGACGCAGCTGAAAACCCTTGTGATATTTGCCTTTATGAATCCCCTTACGAATGCGGTTATGTACATGGCTGTCACGGCCGTTTTACTGTCAGGGTCCTTTTCAGTGGCAGACGGCAGCGCCACACCGGGAAATGTTATGGCGGCGCTGACCTATACCACACAGCTTCTGAACGGTATTCTGATGCTGGTCATGCTGTTTCAGAATATTTCCAGGGGGCTTACCTCATGGAAACGTGTAAAAGAGGTGCTGGAAAGCGTGCCGGAACTGAAAGACGGCTCTTTTGACGGGGCAGCGCAGACACAGGGGGAAATTGAATTCCATGACGTTTCCTTCGCCTATCCGGGAAGTGCCCGAAACGTGCTGTCCCATATCAATCTGAAGATACACAGGGGAGAAAGCGTGGCGGTCATCGGGGCTACCGGATGCGGAAAGACGACACTGGCCGGACTGATGATGCGGTTTTATGATGCGGATTCCGGCGCGGTTTATGTGGACGGAATTGATGTCAGGGAATACCGGCAGCACGCGCTCCGGGAAAAAATAGCCATAGCCATGCAGAAAAGCGAGCTGTTTGGCGTGACGGTGGGGGAAAATATTGCATGGGGACTGCCGGGAGCGGACAGCATGTCGCTTGCATCGGCAGCATCCATTGCGCAGGCGGACAGTTTTATTTCTTCCCTTGGAAACGGGTACGATACAATGGTGGCAGAGCGGGGCATGAGCCTGTCCGGAGGCCAGAAGCAGCGGATTTCTGCGCCACGGCGGATTCCCTCACAAAAGCAGGGATTAAGACGGATGTTTTCAGCGGCGTTATGGGGCCGGCGATGAACTGTATCGGGAATATCGGTTTTGTCATTATTGCCGTTTTCGGGGGATATTTTTCGATGAACGGGCTGATTTCGGTGGGCGTGATTTCCGCATTTATCGTATACGCGAAGCAGTTTAGCCGCCCCATCAATGAGATCGCACAGATTTATGGGCAGCTGCAGACAGCGGTTGCCGGCGCGGAGAGGGTTTTTGCCGTGCTGGATGAGGAAACAGAGGATAAAAGCGGTGTGGCGCTGGAAACGGGCGAAAAAGCTGCTGTGACCTTTCAGAATGTATGCTTTTCCTATGAGGCGGGAACTCCCGTGATCCGGGATTTTACACTGGCTGTCCCAAATGGCAGAAAAGTCGCGCTGGTGGGCGCCACCGGAAGCGGGAAGACTACCATCGTCAACCTGCTTATGCGGTTCTATGACATAGAAAGCGGGGAAATCCGTATAAACGGGCAGGACACTGTCCTGTTTTCCGATACGGTCCGGAATAATCTGAAATACGGAAACGACAGCGCTGCGGAGGAGCAGCTTAAGGCTGCGGTGGAGATGAGCCAGTGCCGGGATATGATCGGGCTTCTCCCGCAGGGCTATGACACGGTGCTGACCGGTTCCGGCGCGAATATCAGCCAGGGGCAGCGCCAGCTTTTAGCCATCGCCCGCGCTTTTGTGGCGGATCCCAAAATCCTGATTCTGGATGAAGCCACATCCAATGTGGATACCCGCACTGAGAAGGCTATACAGGACGCCATGCACAGCATTATGCAGGGACGCACCAGTATCGTGATCGCCCACCGCCTTTCCACCATAAGGGATTCTGATCTGATTGTGGTCATGGAGCACGGAGAGATTGCGGAGAGCGGTAGCCATGAGGAGCTGCTTGCGAAAAAAGGCAGATATTATGAACTTTACATGACCCAGTATGCCGGATTTGCGACATAAGGGACTGGCTGACAGCACAGGACTGCCGTGCGGAAACTTTGTATATTTTTGACAGACAACAGGCAGCTGTTTTTTGTGAAAAATATCCTTTGCGTTTGAAAGGCAAAAAAAGTATAATATCATTTGGAAATTAAATCATGCAAAATCAACGACACATGTGGCGCGCCGCGCGTAAATCTGATTACGGTACGGGTGCTGCAAGTGTCGTTTTTTGTGCAAAAAAGGAGGATTATTATGGAAAACAGTAACTATCTTGGCACGGAAAAAGTGGGGAAACTGCTGCAGAAGTTTGCAATTCCCTGCATCTGTTCCTTGATTATTTCATGCCTCTACAATATTGTAGACCAGATATTTGTGGGCAACGGCGTGGGCTATCTGGGCAATGCCGCTACCGGCGTGATCTTCCCGATTACGGTAGTAGGGTGGGGCTTAAGCCTGTTCTTTGGCGACGGAGCCGCCGCCGCGCTCAGTGTTTCTCTGGGGCGTGGGGAAACAAAAGACATTCACAGGAGTGTTGGCAGTGCGGTTCTTGGATCGTTTTTCTCCGGTGTAGTGGTGATTGCCATTGCCTACCTGTGGGGTAACGGCCTGCTGCGCATGATCGGCGCGACAGATGCAAACATACAGATGGCGCATGAGTATGGCATGATCATCTTTGCCATGATGCCCCTTGCCATGACGCAGAATACGCTTGCTTCCATCATCAGGGCGGATGGCAGTCCGAAATACGCCATGGCTGCCATGCTTACCGGCGCAATTATCAATATTATCGGCGACCCGGTTGCCATCTTTGCACTCGACATGGGAATCAAGGGTGCGGCATGGGCTACCATTTTGGGGCAGTTTGTCAGCTTCTTAATCTGTGCGACTTATTTAAGGCATTCCGGGTGGGCGCCGGCAGCTTCAGGCCGGGTATGGCGCTCTTAAAGCCGGTAATGGCCCTGGGAACTTCCAGTCTCCTGACGCAGCTTTCCATCGTGGTCATTACGGTTGTCAACAATATCCTGCTGGTGAAGTATGGCGCAGGCTCCGTTTACGGCGCAGATATCCCGCTGGCGGCAGTTGCCGCCCAGGAAAGCGGACTGGCGCAGGATTTTATTTCCGGCATCAATTCCGATGAAAACGCTGTTATGCGGGAATTGTACCTCACAGCCGACCCGGTAAAGCGCGCTGTCGCGGCACAGGAAAAGGCCATCCGGCATATTGCGGATGCGGGTTCCTGCGTCATCATAGGACGCTCGGCGGACTATGTGCTGCGTCATTATCCGGATGTGGTCCGTATCTTTATCTATGCCCCGGAAAGCTACCGTGAGAAAAAGGTAATGGAGATGTACGGGGACAGTCCGGAGGCTGCGAAAAAGAGCATTGCAAGGTCGGATGCCGCAAGGAGCGCATATTATAAAAGCGTTTCCGGGCAGGAGTGGGGCAATCCACATGGCTATGAACTGTGCATTGACGCATCAGTGGGAGAAGAAGCTGCAGCAGACATGATCTGCAGTTATATTACACGGATGGGCAGGAGCTAAATAAAGAATAGGCTGCGTATTCTGTTTGAAAACGTAGAAAAATCAATGGACAGCAAGGATTATATTGTATGCTTATGTTCATTGATTTTTCATTTATGCAAAGATTTAGTAACAGTTTAGCCCAGGACTTTGCATTTACTGCAAAGTCCGTAAGAAAAAGTAGTGCTTGAGATGCATCAAGCCACCACGAAGTGGTTTTGCATGGCTTGATGCCCGTAACAGGAAGCCGAAGGCTGAACTGTTACAAGTTTTATCAATTTCCAGCCGGACAGATTGACAAATTATTTTCTCAGTGCTAATATTAAACCGACAGTCAGTCTACAAACAATAGGAGGGTACAGATTCCATGCGTGTGGTAAAAGAAGCGGAAGAGCGTAAAAATGAAATATTGGATGTGGCAGAGAGACTGTTTGGAACAAAGGGCTTTGACGGCACCAGCACCAGTGATATTCTGAATGAAATCGGCATTGCGAGGGGGACGCTTTATTACCATTTCAAATCCAAAGAAGAAATTCTGGATGCAATGATCAGCCGCATGATGAGCAGGCTGGTTGAAAAAGCGGAAGCGATTGCGGCACAGAAAAATGTGCCTGTGCTGGAGCGCCTTACTATGATGATGCTTGCATTAAATGTGAGCGACGGCAATTTTGGACAGGAACTCCTGAAACAGATACATAAGCCGCAGAATGCCCTTATGCACCAGAAAATGGAGAAGTCCCTGCTCTCCGGTATCAATCCTATTATTACGGATTTAATAAGAGAGGGAATGGCGCAGGGGATATGTCAGACGGATTATCCCGAAGAAGCTGCGGAAATGACTTTTTTATATGCAAATACAGTGTTTGATGAACTGATGGAATACAGCGAAAAAGAAAAGCAAAGAAAAACAGCTGCATTTATTTACAATCTGGAACGGCTGCTAAATATGGAACAAGGCAGTTGAAAGAGGGTGTGAAATTTTCTCTGTAAATTCAGAGCTTCTATGATAATTAAAAGGGCTTGGCATCAGACCCTGTTGTTAAGCCCTTGATTAATACATATCAAAAATAAGTCGGCATGTCAAGAGCGCCCGTATAATCCGGGCGTGTAATTTACTCTTGGCATTCCGGCGTTTTTTTGTTACTCTGGCATCCTCTCTATCTCATCAAGTTCAATACCCAATTTTTCTGCCTTATCCACGTTGCGCCCCGTAGTGCTTCCGCACCCCATTACTGCGTCTGCAATTTCCGCACCTGGAACTGTAAGGATCGCTTTTTTGTATCCCGTACCATTTCGCCGCTGTATGAGGTCTTTGCCATTGCATAAGCAATCATATCTGGATTAAAGGAAAGATAAGTCCACCATGAAACAGTGGAAAGGTTGGTTGAACCGTCCGGCTTCATGGTGCATACGACACTTACCGGGTTTGGAGAAGTTAATTTTGCAGCTTGGGGCAAATTGATTTTATTCATAGTGACAAATCCCTTTCCTTATTGAATGGATTTTCCTAAATGCCAGGCTTCCTGTAATTCGGGTTTTCCGGCAATATCCCCCATAGCCATTACACCGCCGCAAAGCACTTTTCCAATGCTTTTCCACCCTAAATGTTCTTCAAGATGTTCATACCAATAAAGAGTTTCTTCAAAACCGCAGCCCTCGGCTGCCATAATGAGAACACTTTCCTTTTTAGGGTTTCGATAATTAGGATCACATTCTGCAACAGCAAATAAGCGGTCAAAGGCGGTTTTTAATTGACCGCTGATTGTCCAATAGTAAAGCGGTGTTGCAAGAACAACTATGTCCGCGTTCTTGTAAACAGGATAAATTTTATCCATATCGTCTTTTTGGGCACAAGGGCTGTCAGGATTTTTACCGCCGCCAAAACAGCCTTTACAACCATTTATGTTCATACCGTCAAGAAAAAACTCTGTTACGGTGTTTCCGGCTTCCTCTGCGCCTTTCTTAAATTCTGCCGTTAATGCTGTTGTGTTTCCGGTTTTTCTCGGGCTTCCATTGAGAATAATAATTGTTTTGCTCATAATTACCTCCTTAAATTGCATTGGCTAAATCAGCTGCTTTTTTGCAGCCTTCGGTTTTGTCTATATCGCCAACATTTAATACGCCGGGAATTAAAACCTCGCCTGCCATTTTCCATTTATTCAATGCCGCCATACGCTCAATAGGAATACGAACGCCGTCCATGACGGACATATCATCTTCTTCACAACAGGTAATCAGCGCACATTCCTTTCCGGCAATATCCTTGCCGCCTACAACCATAGAAAAAATACGGTCAATCACGCCTTTAATCTGCGCCGGGATAGAATACCAGTAGACAGGCATGGTAAATACGATAACGTCCGCTTCAAGAATTGCCGGTGCAATTGTGTTGAAATCATCATCAAAAGTACAGGCTTTTCCAGTGGAAAAACAGGTTTCACATGCCCGACAGCCACCCACTTTTTTCAACGCGGCGTCAAACCGTGTGATTGTGTGCCCCTTTGCTTCGGCTGCCTTGATGAAAGCGTCTGTCATAGCAAAGCTATTCCCGTTTTTTCGGGGGCTTCCCGTTATTACAACTATTTTTTTGCTCATAAATATGTCCTCCTGATTCTGTGAGATTGACTTTCTCTGCTTTTGATATTATAATCTTAGCAAGAATTGAAATAAAATCAAGTACGCACATATAAGTGCGATACTTACAATAAAGTTATATACTTACCTGAAGGAGAGTGTAAAATGAATGAACGCTGCATTTCAAATGAAAGCCTTGAAACAACAGGTTTCAGCTATACATTGTCATTAATCAATGGCAAATATAAAATGACTATTTTGTATACTTTAATGGAGTTCGGAGTCGTTCGTTTTAACGAAATGAAAAAATATATCAGTGAAATTTCGTATAAGACTTTAAGTTCCACTTTGAAAGAATTGGAAGCAGACCAGTTAGTACATAGAAAAGAATATCCACAAATCCCGCCAAAGGTAGAATACAGCTTAACAGAACGCGGAAAATCTTTAATTCCTATTTTAGACGGAATGTGTGAATGGGGTGATAAAAACAGGTTATAAAATGGAATAGGAGGGATTCCGCAGCCGCCGGCATTGTGCTGCAATGTGCCGCTATTTTATGATACCACAAATTTTGAAAACAGAAACAGTCTGCGGCTCTCCTGCTTGATTTCTGCGATGGTAAAAGTTATAATGGAGGAAGTTTATATTGCGAAGAAAAGAGTGATCTGGTGTGAAACTGAACGAAATTTTGAAAAGAAATGCTTTATCCTTATCATTTGAGGTGTTTCCGCCGAAAAATGATACTTCTTTTGAAAGCGTAAAGCGGGCAACTGTGGAAATTGCGGCTCTGCGTCCTGCTTTTGTAAGCGTGACGTATGGCGCGGGCGGCGGGACAAGCAAATATACGCTGGATATTGCGAAAAATATCAGCGAATTGTACGATGTGCCGACGCTGGCGCATCTGACCTGTGTATCTTCCACAAAAGACATGGTACATAGGAAAATTGAGGAAATGAAAGCGGCCGGCATTAAAAATGTGATGGCTCTGCGGGGCGATTTGACGCCGGAGCTGGAGCAGACGGACAGAAGAAAATGGGATTACCGCCACGCGGTGGAGCTGATTCGTGAGCTGAAGGAAAGCGGGGCGGATTTCTGTATTGGCGGCGCGTGCTATCCGGAGGTTCATCCGGAAAGCGTGAACCAGGGTGAGGACATCAGGTATTTGAAGGAGAAGGTTGAGGCGGGCTGCGACTTTTTGACAACGCAGATGTTCTTTGACAACAATCTGCTGTACGCCTTTTTGTACAAAATAAGGGAGGCAGGGATTGCGGTGCCCGTTATTCCGGGCGTAATGCCGATTACGAACGCCAGCCAGGTGGAGCGTGCCGTAAAGCTGTCGGGCTCGTTTATGCCGCACAGATTCCAGAGTATTGTGGATAAATTTGGGACGTCCCCGGCGGCAATGAAGCAGGCGGGCATTGCATATGCGACAGACCAGATCATTGATTTGTACGCGAACGGCATTAAAAACGTCCATGTGTATTCTATGAATAAACCTGATGTTGCGGCGAAAATACTGGACAATGTTTCGGAAATACTGAAATGATGGCGGACATGATTCACGTAAAGACCTATGACGCGCCGGAATACGATATCAGGGAAATCCTGAGATATGCGGGCTGTGGGAAAGCTGAGGCGGAGGAGCTGCCGCTTTTGAAGGATTGCCTTGCGGAACTGGACGGAAAACTTAGCTATAAGGTCTGCTGGCGGTATTTTCTAATCAGGCGGCTGGAAAATGGGCTGGACCTTTCCTTTGCGGGAACGGATTCGGCGGATTTGGGCAGGAATCTGGCTGGCTGCGAAGGCGTGGTAGTGTTTGCGGCGACGATAGGGCTGGGAATTGACCGTCTGATTGCGAAATACGGGAGGATTTCGCCGTCAAAATCCTTTCTTTTTCAGGCAGTTGGGGCGGAGCGCATCGAAAGCCTTTGCGACTGCTTCTGTGCGGAGATACAAAAACAGGCGGCGGAGCAGGGCAGGTTTATAAAGCCTCGGTTCAGCCCGGGCTATGGGGATTTGCCGCTGGGAATGCAGGAAAGCATTTTCAGAGTTTTGGAGTGCCCCGGAAAAATCGGACTGTCGCTGAACAAAAGCCTGCTGATGTCACCGTCAAAATCGGTAACGGCATTGATTGGCATTACGGAGAAAAATACAGGGCATAGTCCGGGAAAATGCGACAGTTGCGATAACGAGGGCTGTGCTTTCAGAGGGTGAAAAAATGAATATTCTGGAATATATGAAAGAACATATTGTGTACCTTGACGGTGGCATGGGGACGCTTTTACAGGCGCAGGGGCTTCAGCCGGGAGAATATCCGGAAACGTGGAATCTGACCCGCCCTGAGGTGATTACGGAAATTCATCAGGCGTATTTTGACGCAGGCAGCAACGTGGTGAATACGAACACCTTCGGTGCGAATATCCTGAAATTTCCGCTGGACGAGCTGGACAAAATTGTCAGGGCGGCAATGGAAAACGCACAGGCGTCGCGGGAGAAAAGCGCGGGGCAGCATGAAAAATTTATCGCGCTGGACATTGGGCCTACGGGAAAACTGCTCAAACCTTACGGCGATTTCGACTTTGAGGAGGCCGTGACCGTTTTTGCGGAAACGGTGAAACTGGGTGTGAAATACGGCGCGGATTTGATATTCATTGAAACCATGAATGATAGCTATGAAACAAAGGCGGCTGTTCTTGCGGCAAAGGAAAACAGTGACCTGCCTGTTTTTGTTTCCAATGCTTACGGCGAAGACGGAAAGCTGATGACGGGAGCCAGTCCGGCGGCTATGGTGGCACTTCTGGAAGGGCTGCGGGTGGATGCGATTGGCGTCAACTGTTCTCTTGGGCCCAGGGAGCTGGCAGGGGTGGTGGAGGAGTACCTGAAATATTCTTCACTGCCTGTTATTATGAAGCCGAACGCGGGACTGCCGAAAGTGGTGGACGGGCAGACGGTTTATGATGTTCTGCCTGAGGAATTTTCAGAAGATGTTGCGGGGTTGATGAAAAAGGGCGTGCGTATTGCGGGCGGATGCTGCGGCACGACGCCGGAATATATTCGCGCATTGGTGGAAAAATCTGCGGAGGTTCCGCCTGTTCCGGTGGAAAAAAAGGAGTTTGTCTGTGTTTCCTCCTATACGCATATGCTGGAATTTGGCGATTCTCCCATACTGATTGGGGAAAGGATCAATCCGACAGGAAAGAAGCGTTTCAAACAGGCATTGCAGGAAAATGACATTGGCTATATCCTGACGGAAGGTATCAACCAGCAGGACAAAGGCGTGCATATTTTGGATGTCAATGTTGGCCTGCCGGATATCAACGAACCGGAAATGCTGGAAAATGTGGTCTGTGAATTACAGGCGGTTATCGACCTGCCGCTCCAGATTGATACTTCCGACGCTGTGGCGATGGAGCGCGCGCTCCGGCGGTATAACGGGAAGGCGATGGTCAATTCCGTAAACGGCAAAGAGGAAAGTATGCGGGCGGTTTTCCCGCTGGTGAAAAAATACGGCGGGCTGGTAGTGGCGCTGACTTTGGACGAGGACGGAATCCCCGAAACGGCGGAGGGGCGTGTCAAAATTGCTGAAAAGATACTGAAAACGGCGGAAAGCTACGGCATTGATAAGAAAGACCTGATATTCGATACGCTTGCCATGACGGTGAGCGCGGAGCCGCATGCCGCAAAGGTTACCTTGCAGGCTCTGCGGGAAATTCGCTTTCAGCTGGGCTGCCGGACTTCTCTGGGTGTTTCCAACGTTTCATTCGGACTGCCCAACAGGGACAGCATAAACAGTACGTTTTTTGCTCTTGCGCTCGAAAACGGCCTTTCTGCGGCAATCATGAATCCGTATTCCGCTGATATGATGCGGACATATTTTGCATACCGTACACTGCACGGCTTAGATGAAAACTGTGCCGACTATATCCGTTTTTCTGCATCTTATACACCTATGCAGACAGAGGAACAAAAGCCTGCGGGGGCTGTTTCCGCAGAAGAATATAAATCCGCCCTGCAAAAAGCCATTGCGAAAGGGCTGGGCGGACAGGCAGGCGAGATTACGGTTCAGCTTTTGAAAAACGTCCCACCGCTGGAAATCATAAACGGGGAAATCATTCCCGCTTTGGATACAGTTGGCAGGGGGTTTGAGGAAAAACGGGTATACCTGCCCCAGCTTTTGATGAGCGCGGAAGCGGCAAAAAGCGCGTTTGAGGAAATTAAGGCGTTTATTGCCCGTTCGGAAAAGGAACCGGCGGCTGGAAAATGCGGTTTTGTGATTGCTACGGTGAAAGGGGATATCCATGATATTGGGAAAAATATCGTGAAGCTCCTTCTGGAGAATTATGGCTTTGCAGTGACGGATTTGGGACGCGATGTTCCGCCGGAGGAAATCGTGGAAACTGTGCAGAAACTCCGCGCGCCGCTTGTAGGGTTGAGCGCACTGATGACGACGACTGTGCCCGCTATGGAGGAAACCATAAAACAGCTGCGCGCGGGCGCGCCATGGTGCAGGGTCGTTGTGGGCGGCGCAGTGCTGACGCAGGAATATGCGGACAGGATTGGCGCGGATAAATATGCAAAGGACGCGATGGAAACTGTCCGCTATGCGGAGGAGGTCAATCGGACGTTAGGAAGATAAATACCTTTTCCAGATATGCAGATCGGGATTTGAAAAGGCGAAGGGAATAGAATTGTTTTCCGGAAAAGGAAGATGAAAAACGGCAGATTTATAGTCATCTGCCGTTTTTTTCGTATTTGAAGAAATATTCCATGAGGGCATACAGGGGGCGGAACAGCAGCAGGCAAAGGACTGCATTGCCGATACAATGGAACACATCGAACAAAAGCCCGGAAACCCAGTAGGAAAATGCTGCCGCAAACCCTCCGGAAAGCAGGTATGGGAGGGAACATAGTGCGCCGAAGGACAGCCCGAAAAAACCGGAAACAATGCTCCAGAAAAGCAGGGAGGTATTGCCGCGCAGAAGCAGCACGATACAGGCTAAAAGGCTCCATATGTACAGGTAGCTGAACCACCATATGCCGAACCCATAGAGAAATCCTTCCAGAAACACAAAGCTGTAAATTACAAAAAATACATTTTTGCGGAGGAATAACGTATACAGTATGATGAGCAGGCTCACGATTTCGACATTTGGCAGGAACGACAAAACAACCTGCCCCATAAACAATATGGCGGTAAGAATTGCCATCTGCGATAATTCGCGCGTTTTGTTTTTTTCCAAATCAATAGCCTTCTTTCAGCGTCAGCTCATACTGCTCCTGATTCTGAACAGGCGTCTGGTCGGCAGAAGTATTGAGCATCTCCCCATCTTTTGTAATGCACCACCATTGCTGTTTTGCTTCATCGGCAGTTTCACCGTCTACGGTTGTGATGAATACGCCATAAGGCCCTTCCGTACCCTGGGCAAGGCCATGTTCCGCAAGGACTTCTCCCAGAAATTCCGACTCTGTTTCATAAACAAAGGTTTTTTCTTCCAAATCGCCATGGACAACGATGACAGTAATTTCTTTTCTGCCGGATATTGGGTCAGCGCGGAAGTGAAAAAACAGTATTGCGGCCAAAACGCAAAGCAGAAGCAATACCCCGCCTGCCAGTGTGGTTTTTTTGTTATTCATAAAAATCCCCCTGCATTCTATATTCTTTATTTGCTTGAAATTTTATAATTTACAGATATATTACGGGGAAAAGGCTGTGCCTGTCAAGAGGGGTTTACGAAAGACAGATGTCCTCGCTTCCGGGATTATAAACAAAAAGGGATTACTGTGTTTATGGACGCAAAACGAATGGTGCTGAAGAAAGTGATGGTTTTGGGTGCTATTCAGGTATGCTTAGAACTTATCCGTAAATAAGATACGTGCAGATTGCACAGTCAGATTTTTCGGCAGGCAAGGATAGCGGCAGGGGCAAATTCTGTCACTGTCAGGCAGAAAATGCCGAAAGGCTCCCTGACAGTGAAAAAGACTGTGACAGGAAATCAGGGCTGCCCGGACTGCCGCAGAACAGGAAAATAAAAATTGCAAAAGGTAATCTATGGATATATGGAGGGCTGTTGCTGATTGCGGCAGCTCTTACCATGACAGCAGGGCGTTTTCAGGACGCAAAGCGTGCGGCAGAAAGCGCGGCGGTGCTGACTGTGGAGGTTGGTGCGGCGCGTCCGGTAAAAAACAACCGGAAGAAAAAAGCCCGCCGGCATATCTTCAAACGCCGGAGATTGAAGTTGACGGTAATTTTTATGTCGGAACGGTCAGTTTTCCTTCATTGGGTCATTCGCTGCCGGTTATGAGCGATTGGAGCTATGCAAAGCTGGAACTTTCTCCCTGCCGTTACGCCGGCTCGGCATATCTGGACAATATGATTTTTGCAGCGCATAACTACCCGGGGCACTTTGGACCCCTGTTGGATCTGGAAGCTGGAAAGGCGGCTTGCTTTGAGTGGTGCTGAAACAAAAATAGAAGATTGCACATTTTCGCTTTTGCAATAAAGGCAAATGGGCCTTTGCTGCAAAAGCGAATTTTTGTGCGCCGAATAGGCAAGACAAAACCCCCAGTTATACTGGGGGTAAGTAAAAAAAGCTTTAGCAACAGAATAACCCTCCTATGTTTGTTATGATAAAGATGGTCTGGCAACCACGAAAAAAAACATAGGAGGGTTCTGCAATGAATACAGACATAAGAAGTTTATCACATTCGAAATGGAGATGCAAATACCATATTGTATTTGCGCCCAAATATCGAAGACAGGCAATATATGGAAAGCTAAAAGCTGATATCGGAAAGATACTGAGGACGTTATGCGAGAGAAAAGGGGTAAATATCATAGCAGCGGAATGCTGTCCGGATCATATTCATATGCTGGTGGAAATACCGCCCCATACCAGTGTATCTGAATTTATGGGATATTTGAAAAGCAAAAGCAGTTTAATGATATTCGACAGGCATGCAAATTTGAAATATAAATATGGAAATCGGCATTTCTGGTGCAGGGGGTACTATGTAGATACTGTGGGAAAATACGAAAACGCAATAAAAGAGTATATTAGGAACCAACTGCAAGAAGATATAATGGATGACCAGATAAGCCTGAAAGAATACATTGACCCGTTTACGGGTAGGCCAGAGAAAAAGGGCAAATAAAAAGCCCCCGGGTAGGGGGCAGCCTGTGGTAAGAATGTGGTTGCCAGATGTTTCAATGCACTCTTTAGAGTGCTGCCACAGGAGATAGGCCCTTATAGGGCCTGTTCAAACCACCCGTTCAACGGGTGGTTTTGATTTGCCTTGGGGCAGGGGGCATGACAAACGCAGCATTCCGCCGCCAGGTGAAGGCGATTGAAAAAGCCCGGAAATAAGAAACAGAGCAGTTATTAAAAAGTGTACTTTTTAATAACTGCTCTGTTTTGTTTATTATGACAAGAATAGCATAAAATATGCAGCTTTACAATACTTTTATGAAACTTTTTTCATTCGATAAGACCTGACTAAAAAGTACACTTTTTGACTAAATTAGTAAACTGTTTTGCGGAATTTTGGGAGCGGAAAAAGAAAAATAGTGTGGAAAAACAGAAAATGATGGCGAAACGTTGCGAGAGAGGGGGTGAGGAAGGTGGTATTCTGCAATCTGCCGGTTCCGGTGAAAGGGAGGGGAAGCCCGAGAGGCGTGACACTCCCCCGAAAAACAATGCGGGCGTGGCGGAGGGATTTCAGCCGTTCGCCCCCGTGATGCCTGTTTCAAAATGGTGAAAAAAGGACAGGAGGAGTGAACAATATGAGAAGGAAATTTTTGTCAGTGCTTCTGGCGGCGTCCATGGTGCTAACGTTGGTGCCCACAGTGGCATGGGCAGAGGGCGAAACAGTAAAACTGACATTTGCGCCTGCAGTAGAAAATGCGGAGCTGAGCGAGGGTGACACTGTAACAATAGAAGCAAGCGCGACAGAGGAACAAGGAGCGGTACCGGATGGTACAAAAATTCTTTGGACAACGCAGGGTGAAGAGGCATTGAAAGATGCGACTAATGCAACAGCGGAAAACGTGAAAGAATATTCGAACGGCATTGCATATGCAGACCTTTTCCCTGCTGATGAAGAACCTACGGCGATTGCTGACGGAGGTGTGACAATTCATGCGGTTGCTGTGGCAGAGGTTGACGGTAACGCGAAGCAGGTCAGTGTGGTAACTGCATCCCCTGAATATACCCAGAAAGCGACAACAGAAGAGCCGGGCGGAGAAGAAAAGAAGGTCGAAACACCAACAATTACACCTGACCCGAAAGATGCAGTTGAGGCAGGTACGGAGATAAGCATTTCCTGTGGCACAGAGGGTGCAAAAATTTACTATACCACAGATGGAAAGGAACCGACAAGCTCCAGTACAGAATATAGTGACAGCAAAAAGCCGACTGCTGCTGGTGAGGCGGGAAATAAATTTATAGTAAAAGCGATTGCTGTAAAAGATGGCATGACCAACAGCGATGTTGCAACTGCGGAATACACCATCAAAGAGGCATCGGTTGACCCTGACCCTACACCGGATGAAGTGGGCGAAGTAACGGTTGCGCTGACGGCTCCTGCGAAGGGTGCGGTTCCCGCTGCAACGATTGAAGCGGTAGAAGGCCATGGCGCAGGTACAATCGAATGGACTGGTGACCTCACAGAGGCAGGCAAATTCAAAGGCGGCGTAGCTTATACCGCGACAGTAACGCTTGCACCCGCAGAGGGCAAGGCTTGGGCGGATACTGTGACAGTTACGGTTACAGGTCAGACGGCAAAAGAACCAACAGTAAAAGATGGCAACCTGACATTTACAGTGGAATATGCTGCGCTTGATGCGGCTATGCTGTCCAGCATCGCAGTTACAACACTGCCTACAAAAGTTACCTATGAGGTTGGAGCGGATTTCGACCCTGCGGGCATGGTTGTAACAGGTACGTTTGACGATGGCACAACAAAAGAGTTGACAACAGGCGAGTATACACTGAGCGGCAATGAAAATCTGGCGGCAGGCGAACAGAATGTTACCATTAAGTCTAAAGACCCTCTGGCAGTAGTAAGCACAACTGTTAAGGTTACTGTAAACAAGATAGCTGCGGAACTGGAAGTAAAAGCAGATGCAGAACCCACAGTTACAGGTACGGTTGCTTATGGTGCTCAAAATTTGAGCGCAGTAACATTTGCTACACAAGGAACAGTTGTAATAAAAGGTGCAAATCCTGAAGTTACAGTTACTGGCACATGGGCTTGGAAGGAAGGCCAGAAGCCGGCAGCGGCAGGCGAACAGAAATTTATTGCTGTTTTCACACCGGAAGCCAGCGATACTTATGAGTATGCGCCGCTTGAAACAGAAATCACTGTAACTGTGGCACAGGCAACGCCGACATTTACAGTAGAAAACCAGTCTGTCAGCACAAAGAATGGTGCAACGCTTGACAGAGTTGTAGTGCCTGAAAAAGCGGACGGCGTAAACGGCGCAAAGGTTTCCGGTACATTCAAATGGATTAAAGACGAAAATGACACAGATGAGCTGGACGCGAATCCTTTTGAAAATAAAACCAGCGGCGACAAAGTTACAATTTGGTGGACATTTACACCAGATGCATCGGAAACAAATTATGTTGGCGATGTTTTGAAGGGCTCTGTTGAGATTACCATGACAGACAAGAGCGTTGTAACAGTACAGTTCCCGCAGGATGCGGTTTCCGTTGTTTACGGCGAAACACCTGCGGCGAATGTGGCAACGGTATTGCTGGATAATCAGCCCAGCGAGGATATTGCTGTCACATACGAAAGCGGCACTCCCGCCACTGCAACGATTGACGAAGCAACTGGTGTAGTGACAGTTGTTAAAGTAGGTACTTCTGTTATTACGGCAAAAGTTGCAGCGGTAGCTGAACAGTATGAAGGAGCAACTGCAACATATACGCTGGCAGTTACGGCGCGCCCGATCACCATTACGGCGGACGACAAGACGATGAAGGCTGGCGAAGCAGAACCTGCCTATACTTACACGCTGGGCGGCACGCTTGCCTACGAGGATAGGATTGGCTCTGTTGCAATGACAGTTGAGGGAGATAAAACAGAAGGTACTCATGCTATTAAGGTTGGAGATGTTACGTTTGCAACTGGCGAGGCGACAAATTATGAGATAACAAAAGTAAACGGCACACTGACGGTTGAGGCTGCGGACACACCGGCTCCCGGCGAAGGGCTGACAATCACGCCTTCCAGCGTGAGCATCGCGTCCGGCAAGGTGAACACAGCGGCGTCTGCAACATTCAAGGTAAGTGGCGGTACACCTGGGTATACAGTGGAAAAGGTAAACGGCCCTGATTGGCTGAATGTTTCCATTAACGGTGACACAGTTACAATCAGCGGCACACGCCCTGCAACAGCTCAGGCTGCTGCAACACTGACGGTGAAGATTACTGACAGTACGGCAGAAACCCCGCTTGTTAAAACGGTTGCGGTCGCAGTTGGCGCGGTTACGAAACCTTCCAGCGGCGGCGGTTCCTCCTCTGGCGGCTCCGGCGGCGGTGGCGGCGGCGGTTCTTCTTCCGTGACAGTACCCGTTTCCGGCGATGACAAGAGCGTAGAAGTAAGCGCGAAGGTTTCCGGCTCTACGGCTACAATCGACAAAATCGAAGGCCTGAATAAGGTTCTGGACGGCGATGTGGATACTGGCGTTGTGGAAATTGACCTGACCGCACTGAAAAAAGATATTGACACTGTAAAACTTCCGGCGGCGGCTCTGGAGGATATCGCAAAAGCAGCGGCTGACGCAGATAACGACGTAGAAGGGCTGGCAGTCAAGCTGGATTCCGGCACAGTGGAATTTGACGCGGACGCTCTGGAGGCGATCGCTGACCAGGCAAGCGGCAGCACGATTGAACTGAAGCTGGAAAAGAGCAATGCAAACGGCCTGAACAGCAGCCAGAAGGATGCTGTAAAGGATATGGATATCCATGGACATTTTGACCTGACGCTGAACGGCGGCAAGGCAATTACAGATTTCAAGGGCGGCAGGGTTTCCGTAAAGATTCCTTTCACGGTTCCTTCCGGCAAGGAAGCGGCAAACTTTGTAGTTATTTATGTAGCGAACGACGGTTCTGTGGAAGAAATGCGGACAAACTGCTCCGGCGGCTATATCAGCTTTACGACAGACCATTTCTCCAAATACGTTATCGCTTATAAGGCTCCGGAACCCGTTGAGCCCGTTGAGGAAACGCCTGTTGCGGCGGACTGCGACGGCGGCAGCAGCTGCCCCGCGCATAAGTTCACCGATGTGAATACAAGCCTGTGGTATCACAAGGCAGTGGATTATGCCATCAATAACAGCCTGATGAGCGGTGTTGGCGAAAACACATTCTCTCCAAATGCCAACCTTTCGAGGGCAATGCTGGCGCAGATCCTTTATAATCTGGCAGGACGGCCCGCTGCAGCAGGAGCTTCTGACTTCAACGATGTAGCAGAAGGCATGTGGTACACAAATGCTATCGCATGGGCGGCAGAAAACGGCGTTGTCAGCGGCCTTGGCAATGGCAAATTTGGCCCGAATGACAATATTACGCGCGAACAGCTGGCGGTTATGCTTTACCGTTACGCTGGCTCTCCTGCGGCTGGCGGCAGCCTTGACGGCTTCGCTGACGCAGGCAAGGTGAGCGGCTATGCGCAGAACGGGCTTGTCTGGGCAACTAGCAATGGCGTGATGAGCGGCAAGGGCGGCGGCATGCTCGACCCTCAGGGTCTGGCTACCCGTGCGGAAGTCGCGCAGATGCTTTACAATTACCTGAATAAATAATTCAACATGGGGCGGCAGAAACCCGCCCCCTCCTAAAAATGCATATGTCTTAATTGTTTGAAAGCTAACCTTGGGGAAAGGCGCGGACGAAAGTCCGCGCCTTTTTCTGTATTGAAGAATGGAAAATGTCTGCCTGCCGTATGGACTATAGTGCCTTGTTATGCAATCGTGATAGGGGCCCTTGCCTTAAAAGCGAAAATGGGAGGCTATGAAAATCATCTAAAATACCCCGTATTTCCCGCAATGCCATACATGACAGCTTTACCAAAGTTATGCAAAAATTCTTTTCCGTCATTTATGAAAATGGCATAAACTTTTCGCCACCACTTGACAACTGAAATGTGTAGCAGTAAAATAAATGTCTATAATTAGAATTCTAAGTAGAAACGGGTGGTACTATGAGGGACGAAAAAAAGCTAATGGAAAAATATGACAAGCTGAATCGGAGAATGTTAAGATACTTTTCAAGTTTTTTCTCAGGTACACAGATAACCAGTATTCAAGGTCTTATCCTGCATTATATTATCGTTGAATCGGAGGCAAGGGACATATTCCCGAAAGACATAGAAGAATTTTTAGAAATTAAGGGCCCTTCTGTCACAAGCCTTATCAGCAATCTGGAGCGCAATGGCTATTTGCGCCGGGAAAGTTTGGACAGCGACAGGCGTTATAAGAAACTTGTATTGACAGAACAGACGCTTGCAATAAAGGACGATATTACGAGCCGTGTCAATGAGTACATGCACAGTATGTTTGCCGGTATCACCGATGAGGATTTGAAAGTCTTTGAAAAGGTCATTCTGCAAATGACGGAAAATACAAAATAGGTATTATTTTGCCCATATACTTAGAATTCTAATTAAAAAGAAAGGAGGATTTCATATGAGATTACCACCCACAACAATTATTTCGATAATTATTGGAATCTAATTTTTTGCCCATATACTTAGAAATCTAATTAAAGGAGGACACGATAATGAATGACACACAGGCAACAGCCAATCCCCTTGGCTATGAAAAAATCGGAAAACTGCTTACAAGCTATGCCGTTCCCAGTATCATAGCTTTGATTATCAATTCCCTTTACAACATGGTAGACCAGATTTTTATCGGTCAGGGCGTAGGTTTTCTGGGGAACGGAGCCACGAACATTATCGCCCCGATCGCTACGATTACGATTGCCATTGCCACGCTTTTTGGTGACGGCCTTGCCGCCTTTTTCAGCCTTAGCCTAGGGAAAGGCGAGGGTGAGAAAGCCGCAAAAGGTTTAGGGACTTCGATTATGTTTGGGGGCATTTTCGGCATTATCTGGACGGTTCTTGCCTTTGTTTTTTTGAAACCGCTGTGTCTGATATTCGGGGCAACGGAAAATATACTGCCCTATGCGCTTGATTATGGGCGTATTATCGTCATTGGGTTTACCTTTCAGATTGTCGGGAATACCATTAACAGCGCAATCCGAACAGACGGAAGCCCGCGTTATGCCATGTTGTCCATGATGATTGGTGCGGTTCTAAACATTATTCTTGACCCGGTTTTCATATTCGTATTTCACTGGGGAGTTGAGGGTGCCGCAATTGCCACCATAATAAGCCAGTTATTTGGACTTTTGTTTAATATCGCTTATCTGTTCCGCATGAAAACAATCAAACTTTTCAAACAGTCTTTTACTTTGGATATTCGGACTGCAGGGAGGATTGCCAGCCTTGGATTTGCAAGCGGCGCAAACAATTTGACTTCAACGGTGGTGGCATTCGTATCAAACAATCTGATGACAAAATACGGCGCGCTCTCTCCCTATGGAGCAGATATTCCCCTTACCACCTTTGGCTTGTGCATGAAAGTGAGTATGCTTGCATTTTCCATTGGCATTGGTGTTGCGAGTGGAAGCCAGCCGATTATCGGGTTTAATTACGGCGCAAAGAAATATGACCGTGTGAAAAAAACTTTCCTGCTTAGTGCAGGGGTTGCTACAATCATCACATTTGTTTCGTGGATTGTTTTTCAGTGCTTCCCGTTGCAGCTTATCCGGATATTCGGTACGGAATCCAGTCTGTATGAAGAATTTGCCGTTAAGTGTTTCCGCATTTATTTACTGCTTACATTTTTGAATGGTTTACAGATGTGCGCCGGCGTGCTGTTCCAGGCAATCGGACAGCCCATGAAAGCGGCGGTTACCTCCCTGTCAAAACAAGTGATTTTCTATATTCCCGCCATGCTTATCTTATCCCGCTTTTTCGGGCTTACGGGTATTCTGATGGCAGGGCCTGCCGCAGACGCTTTGGCTTTTGTCCTTTCGGGTGCTTTTTGCTTTAAGGAAATCAAAAAAATGGAGCAGATGGGTCAAAATATAGAAGCACAATGAAAACATTGAGGAATAGCAGCATGAAAAAAAGAGTTATTACGATTAGCCGGCAGTTTGGAAGTGGAGGGCACAGTATAGGAAAGGCGGTTGCCGAAACATTGGGTATCAGTTTTACGATCAGGAACTGTTGGAGAAGATTGAAGCGGAAACAGGGTTTTCAAAGGTTAAGCAATAACGGCACATGTGTCCCGTGACCATTATCGTCATAGGGGCGGCGTTTTCCATTAACCAAATCCCGAAAAGCAACAATTCTGTTTTCCGGCAATATAAAATCCTCCGTAGGAGAAATTCCGGTATCAAGTATGGCGATGGAGATTCCCCGTCCGGCATAGACCCGCCCCGCTGGGGCTTCGCCGGAGAGCGGATTTGTATTCAAAGGCATGGCAAGCATCTCCCTTCTTTCTTTATTAAAATATGTGGGAGAGGGATTTTTGGGAAGGTTTTTAGGGGAATGGTTCCTGCTGGAACGAAATTTTTCCGAAGCAGGAAAAAAACCTTTGCTTTGCAAAATATCTGTCGATATAAAAAAGGAAGGCAGATGCTTTCTATGGGAAAATCAGAAGTTGAGGAAGGTGATACGCATGATTACTTCGATTGCGGCGATGAGTATGAATATGCACGCGGCAAAACTACAGCAGAGTGTGGAAATTGCTATGCTCAAGGATACTATGGAGCAGCAGGAGGTCGCGATGAATCAGCTTATGCAGATGGTTTCCAATGCGACGCTTGGCGGCAATATTGATACTTACGCGTGATTTTCCGGAAGGAAAAGAAGGGCAGGAATAATGTTCCTGTCCTTTTTTCATGTGGAAACGGAAAGAGGTCTGTTTTGGGATGATGGAGCATATCTTTTTGTAGGAAGGTAAAAGGGGTGGTGCAGAATGGAGGAAAAAGCAGGCAGCGATGCAAATAAATTGCTTTCTGAAATGATGGGGGAACAGGGGCAGGATGCGCTGCGTATGCTGGAACGGCTGGAGCGGCTCAGGCGGCTGATGGGGAGCCAGACGGAGCGGCAGGAAAAGACAGGGACGACGGCTGCGTCTGCCACGCTTCCGGAAAAAAGAGAGGCCCGTCCGCCGTTTGGGGGAAGTGTCAGCGAAAATATGATTACGGCAGCAATCCCTTTTCTGGACCAGGAATATCAAAGGGATTTATACATAATTGTCCGGCTGATGGAAATGCGGCGGGTATTTTCCGGCGGAATGCTGGAGGCACGGGGCAGGCAGGAAGAGCCTTCCTCCCTGCGCAGGCGGAAAATGCTGCGGGCAGTGCGCCCCTACCTTCCGGCGGAGGACAGGAAGCAGCTGGATATGCTGATTAAGGTGATAGATATGAAAGAGATTTTGGAACGGGAGGGCGGAAAATGACAGCGACACCTTGGGATACGCCGCAGGTGCGGGCTCTTGGAGAGGAACGTCTGCGGCTTCTGCGGGAAGCTGCAGAAAAAAGCAAAGATAAAACAGGCATGGAACGGCTGGATGTTTTTCTGGAATATGGAGAAAAACTGGCGGCTGGCGGCACACTTCCGCCTGAGGAGCAGAAAGCGCTGCTTGCGGCTGCCGCAGCAGGAATGCCGGAAAAAGAACAGGCACATATGGCACAGATCATGGCAATGCTGGGACTGTGACCGTGCAGAAAAGCCCCTGATGATAAGTCTGGGGCTTTTCCATGTTATAAGCAGACTGCGTAGCAACGCTTGACAAAGGTAAACACACCATTGAATAAGGCGCAGGAGGTAAGAAATCAGATTTTCCATTCAAACGACACACGGTCAGCGGTGGCATGGATCTGGGAAGAGATTTTCCCTGCAAGCCCTGCATAAGCAGGGCTTGTTTCCTACCTATTCAAACAGTACAGGCCGTCCAATCCTTGTAAAGCCCTGCAAGCCTGTCACGACCACATTATTCTGGGAGGACGCGCAATGCACCACAAGCAGGTTTCCATCTGCATCCGTTCCGGCAATAATCCCCACATGGCCTAAATCGGAATAAAACACCAAATCCCCCGCCTGTGCTTCACTCCAGCTTATCTTTTTACATCTTCCATACTGGTTCGCCGCTCCATGCCCAATGATATTCGTATAATCCGGATTCCCTGTTGCATTGATAAACACCCATGTTACAAAGCCGGAGCAGTCTAGCCCGAAAGGGCGCGTTGTGCCTGTCATACTGCTGCCCGCTGCCGTTACCTTTTTCGGCGTTCCCCATCGGCTGTCCCAGCCAATCACCGCTGATTTGCCGCCCCCAAAATAGTTGACCTTCCCGACAAGGGAATACGCCGCCTGCATGACGGCTTTCCGTTCCGGCGGCAGATTTTTCGGCAGATTTTCCAGCATTTTCTGCGCCTGTTCCGGCGTAAGGGCAACACTGCCGCCGCCGGACATGCCCAGCGTCCCGATTAGCTCCGAAAGCATCTGCACATATTCCAGCTTCATCATTTCGGCTGCGGCCTGCCTTTGGTATGGTGTAAACTGGTAAAACTCCATCATTTCCCCATAGCTTTTGCTTGTATGCCGGATATGCAGGACGATGCCCTCTCCGGTTTCCTCCGTATCATAGGAAATAGCGTTCATATCCCAAAATACTTTTTTCAGCAGGGTTTCCCGTTCATTGTCCATTGTCACAGCGTCCAGCGCATGATCCGGCTCCCCCGAAACTTTTGCGGAAAATATCGCAATGACTTCCGGCCAGTTTGTAATAAACAGGCTGGAACCGCCGTCCAGCTGGTTATGATATACCACTTTATCATGTCTGACACTATTCTCTATTTCTGCGGCTTCGGCGTAAAATTCCCCGTTTACCTCGGCTACAATTTCCGATACCGTTTTTGTCCCCTCCGTCTGGTCGAATGCGGAAAAGAAAATCCCAAAGGAAGTGGACAGGAGTGCCGCCACAACAGCAATAATAACCATAAGGATAACCGCGCCGCCCAGGCTGCCCAATGCCACCAGTAAATCCCTTATCAGGGCTGCGGCGACTCGTCCTGCCGACTGCCGCAGACGGGTCTTGAAATCACCTTTCCTTCCGGTAGTCGGGATTATCGTTTTATCCGAAAGGAACCTGTTTTTCAGCTTCTGCACAGCCGCAAATTCCTTTTTTTCGGCAAGTGTATTTCCGCTTTGTTCCTGCCTGTATCCCGTATTTCTTCCAACATTTTCAGCATAACTGCGTTTTTTTTACAGCCTTGTATTTATCCCTGCCTCCTGCCGTACCGTAACTGTCTGTACCATGTCCCGCAGAATAAGGAAGGGCAGGGGAGGGATTAACATTTTTCCGGTTCGGATATTGCTGGATTTGTCCATACTTCTGTGTCCTGCGGCTTTCCCATTTCCAGCGGTGTTTTTTCAAAAAGTCCCTTTTCAGTAAATTTTCCTGCGGATACACTGGATTGCGCTGTGGATATTCTGCTTCTGTCCTTAGATAGCCCTTCGCGCCTTGCCGATGCACTGTCCCACCTTGCAGCATTTCTTTTCGTACGGTTTCTTTTAACTGCATTTCCGGAACATTCCGCCCGCTGCCCTGCCTGACAGTATCAGGTACTTCTACACTTTGTCCCTGTGCAGTTACAGCTTCATGGAATGATTTTCCCGTATTTTCTAATGCTGTTTCTACATTATCTAATAATGGCGGCTCTGCACCGCCTGATTTATTTTCTTTTTCCCTTTGGCGGCTCTGTTCCTGTCGTGCTCCACTTTTTTCCAGCCGGAATGCCTTTTTCAGACTTTCCGCCCCATAACTGCCGATACTGGCTGCCGCTGTTTCATAGGTTTCTACTGCGTCATTGGCGGCACTGTTCCCGCTGTCCTCCTGTTTCCTGTTCCGGCTCTCCGCCGCATTGCGTATAAATGCCGCTTTCATTCCTGTATTGATATGGTTGTTCCGATGCCCTAAAGCCCTGTTGTTCCGGTCTGAAACTTTTAGTGTATCTTTCTTTTCCTTTATCTTCAAATCCTTCTCTTTCAAATAGCCACCCCCGCAAAAAAAACTGTTTCGTAACTCCCCGCACACGCCTTGCCGATGGATTCTGCACTACTTTTCGTTGTTCAGCCTTGAAATACCACCCTGTATTCCTTCGGCTTCACGCCTTAATTAACGCAAAATCCACACTGCAATTCCCGCACGTTGAAATACGAAACAGGTTCTAAAAACAGGGTGAGCAGAAAAACCCTGCCCACCCAAATGGCATTGGTATTTATCTTTCATTGCTGTTTTTGAGATACTGCCTATGTCATGGTATTTATCTTTCATTGCTGTTTTTGAGATACTGCCTATGTCATGGTATTTATCATCCGTTACTGTTTTTTAGTTACTGTTTTAACGTTCCTCCGGCTTCGTTGTCATAAAGCCATACAACGCCGTATCCTTCGGAAATTCATTCACAAAGGGGACAAGCGAATTTCTTACCTTCAAAAGCCCGCGCCCCGCCGCCGTATCCTGTATATAGCCCATCTGCGTATCTGAAATATGGAACAGGCTCGCCAAATCCATTCTGTCCGTAGATGCCTGATTCAGCAGTACAAGAAATTCACTGTTTGAGAACATTGTCCGCGCAGTCGGGGATTGCAGACAGTCAGAAACATTCTGCGTAATGCCCGTTGCCAACGCCCCATATTTCCGGAAACGTTTCCAGCTTTCCGACAAAAAGGACGCACTGTATTCATTGGCAAAAAACAGGTAGATTTCGTCAATATATACCCATGTCCTTTTGCCTTTTTTCCGATTTTCCATCACTCGGTTTAAGATAGAATCCAGCATGATAAGCATACCGATAGATTTCAGCTGCTTTCCTAAATCCAGCGTATCATAACAAATGATACGGTTATCCATATCCACGTTGGTTTGATGGGAAAATACATTCAGGCTGCCCTCCGTAAACAGTTCCAGTGAAAGGGCGATCTGTTTCGCAAGCGGTTCTTCCTGCCGTAGAAGTTCCAGCCGCAAGTCCCTGAGTGTCGGCGGCTCGCCCTCATAGGTTTTGACATATTCCTGATACACATTTTTTACACACCTGTCTACGATGGAGTTCGCTGTCCCGTCTACCTTCCCGCTGTTCAGGTTTTCATACAGTGACATAACAAAGCTGGATTTCAGGGAAATCGGGTTATCCCCTTCGCCGTATTCCTTCGATAAGTCAAGGGGATTGATATAGTTTTTGCTGTCCGGTGCAAACCGTACCACTTCGCCGCCCATCGCCTTTATAAGCGGTTCATAGTCGGCTAAGTCGGGGCGGTTACCCGCCCTTTCTCGCCTAAGAACCGTACGTGAGCGTTTCCACTCATACGGCTCAAGCATTTCATCACTCTTTCGAGCGGCTCTCAAGATAGATTCGTTGGCAGTCGGCGTGAACATACGCCATATTTGCCACTTCTTCTTTTCCGCCACAGGACTTCGGCACTTTGAAGAAAATCTCCCTCTCGTCCAAAATATCCAGTGGCATTCCACAGTGATAGCAACAGCCGTCTTGATTCTTCCAGATTAGCTTGAAGCGTCCTGTCAGTTTCTTCATTCCCTGATTGAACTTGCGTTGTTTGAAATATTCCGTATCAAGGAATGGGTTGGCCGCTTCCCTTACTTTTGTGTGTCGGACAATCGGCGTATGGTCTACCCGTATCAGCTCTTTTGTATCCGTAGAGAATACCCAGTTTTGATTTCCCCTGCGATGCCAATACTTCGTAGAAATCCACCATTGCCCTTTCTTCGGATGTCGTCTTTTCGCCCATCTCCACAGCAGTTCGTAGAGAATATAATCTAAATGTGCAAATGCTTCATTCGCACATACAGATTGGTGGTAATTCGTCCATCCTCGGATTTGTTGGTTTAGCTTCATAATCAGCACATCCTGATTCCATGCTTTTCCACGTTTCAGTATTGTGTCAGATAAGTTCCTCACGATTGTCTGTACGGATTTCTTTGACGGCTTCACAATCAGCTTTCCTTTGAATTTTCGGAATGTCCAGCCTAACATATCGAATCCGTCGTTGATGTGGGTGACTACCGTTTTCTCATCAGATAATTCCAAACCTCTTGTTTTCAGGAAGTCTTTTATCAGTTCCTTTGCTTCTAAGGCGATTTCTTCCGTTGCCGCTGTGACGACAAAATCGTCAGCGTAACGCACCAGATTGACCTTATGGGCGTTCTTGAACCGTAAGTCCACCTTCCCAAGCCTGTTGGTGTGGAATCTGTCTGATAATACTTTCTGCATACCGTCCAGTGCCATATTTGCAAGAATCGGCGATATAACGCCGCCCTGCGGCGTGCCGTCCTCTGTCGGGAACAGTTCTCCCTTGAAGATAAATCCTGCTTTGAGGAATTGTTTCAGAACAGATTTGTCCATAGGGATATTCTCGACCAGCCATTCATGGCTGATGTTATCAAAACAGCCTTTAATGTCGCCCTCTAATACCCATTCGGGCGATACTTTACGTGACAGTGCCGTAAAGATATATTCGCAAGCGTCCTGACAGCACCGCCCTTTCCTGAAACCAAATGATTTCGTGTCGGCGGTTGTTTCTGCCACTGGCTCTAATCCTAAAGCATATAACGCCTGCATTGCCCTGTCATACATAGTTGGAATCCCCAACGGACGTTTCTTTTTCTTATCTTTCTTCTCGATATAGACACGTCTTAACGGTTTTGCTTTGTAGTTTTTATCTGTCAATGATAGGATGCCCTGCTTTGTAACAGAGTCAATCTTACGGATCAAAACGGAAGATGCAGGGTCATTCGTGACTTTCAGTGTTGTGCGTTTCCCGTCACGGATTTCCACCTCTTTTGCTTCGTTGTCCTGTATGTAGCCGCCCGCTGCTTTGGTTTCTTTCACAAGGTAACGGCCATTTTCCAGCCCTTCAATAACAATCAGGCCACTGGAATCTGTCTTGTAATATCCAATCTGCTCCCCATTCAGTTTTGTCACTAAAAACTCAACGCCTGCAATCGGTTCGTCCGTCCGGCTGTTGCGTTTTTCAATCACAAGACCAGAATAGGGCTGGTTTTCTACCTCAACAATCGTCTGTCTGCCGGATTTTACTTCGACCGTTTTGGGTTCTTTGTCCCAATGGTAGCCCTCAAGCCCCTCGGTTTCCGTTACCGTATAATAGCCATCTTCCAGATTGGAAACATAAACCATGCCGTCCTTGCCGGTCTTGAAATTTCCGATTTTTTCGCCGTTCATCTTTGCAATGGCAAAGGTTACGCCCTGCAAAGGCTCTTTTGTTTCGGAATCCAACTTCACAATCTTAATACCGGAAAGCGGCTTATTGCTGAATGTCACCGTAGTCGGCACGTTGGTTTTGACCTCGACTGTTTTCGGCGTTTCATCCAGAATGTAGCCTTCCGGTGCTTTTGTTTCTCGGATTACATACCAATCGGGGTCAAGGGTAGGGATTAAAATGGTCCCCGTTTTATCGGTCGTATATTCTCCAACATGTTCGCCGTTCTGCTTTTCCACGAAGAATTTCGCGCCCACAAGCGGCGCGCCCGTTACATCGTCTACCTTCTTAATGACAAGGGAAGTCATTTTCCGGTTGGTAAATTCTTCGGTGTATGTCTTTCCATAGTCAATGGCAATCGTGCGGGACTGTTCCTCCAGCACATACCCGTCTGGGGCTTTGACTTCTTCGATGATGTAGCTGCCTTTTTCCAGTCCTGCGATGGTGATGCTGCCGTTGCTATAGCGATAGGTAATCCGCCGCTTTTACTGAACCGATGATGTTCAGCAGTCAGAGCGGATTTTCCCCCGCTTCGCACCGTGCATGCGACTTTCACCGCACACGGCGCTCCATCAATACAGATTTGTTGTTGCATGTATGTGAAGTAAT
>CAJTKM010000006.1 GCA_910576545.1 Lachnospiraceae bacterium | reverse complement strand
GTTAAGCACGCCGCCAGCGTTCATCCTGAGCCAGGATCAAACTCTTATATTAAAGTCTTGTTCCCAGCCAGTTGCCTGGCTTTCCTCCGGTTTTTTCGAAACCGGCAAACTCTTGTCTTTTTCCGGCTTCCGCCGGTTGAATTGACTATGGGTTGTGTGTTCTTATACGCTATTCTGTTTTCAAGGTTCAGGCATTTCCATAACGCAGAATTTATTTTAGCAAAGACATATCATATTGTCAAGCACTTTTTTCAAATTTTTCATAAAATGTTTTTCTCTGGCAGAAAATGCCGCTAAAAACCCTGAAAATTCAAGCTTTTCAGCCTGCCACCACAAACGAAAAACAGACGGGGAAAACCATAAATTTCAAAATACTCTGCCATAATTTTTCTGATTTGTCTGTTTTTCAAAAAGATTTTTAATTGAATCATCAAACATTTTTGCATGGCCATAACGCCTAACGTCCTCTATTGTAGGACATTTGTCCTCGTTCCTCCGCCCCTTCTGCCTGTCATGTTCATATCCATGCCATCAGGACAGCTGAATAACAAAAACACAGAGGCAGGCTCATTTCCCGCTTCTGTGTTCCTGTCAGTTCCAACTAAAATTCTTATTTCACAACAACAAGTTCATAGCTGCGCGTACCAAGCCCAATCTTTTCCGCATGCTCCAGACAGCTTCTCCATTCGGATTCCGGTCTGGAATTACGGAAATGGTCATGGTGGTCTACGAAACCTTCCCGCGCAATGTTCTGCGCAAGCTGGCTGCCGGGCATAGGCTCCGCCTTCATGCAGGCATCTACACACGCCTGGTCCAGTGCAAGCGGGTCAAACGACGCAAACATACCGATATTCGGCAGAATCGGCACGTCATTCTCCCCATGGCAGTCGCAGTTCGGCGAAACATCCACAATCAAAGAAACATGGAAATTCGGGCGCCCGTCCACAACCGCCTTTGTATATTCTGCCATGCGGCGGTTCAGCAGTTCAATCGCCGCGTCATTGTCAAACGAAATTGCGTCAAAATTACATGCGCCAAGGCAGCGGCCGCAGCCTACGCACTTCTCCTGATTAACGTGCATTTTTTTCGTTTCCTCGTCAAAAACAAGCCCGCTGTTTGCGCACTCCTGCTGGCATTTTTTACAGCCGCGGCATTTTTTCTCCCTGATGCTGGGCTTGCCGTTGCTGTGCTGGTCTGTCTTTCCGGCTCTGGAACCGCAGCCCATGCCGATATTTTTGATTGCACCGCCAAAACCTGTCATTTCATGTCCCTTGAAATGGGTCAGGCTGAGAAATACGTCCGCGTCCATCACAGCACGTCCAATCAACGCTTCTTTGACATATTCCCCGCCCGCAACAGGCACCGCAACGTCATCTGTACCCTTCAGACCGTCACCAATCAGAATCGGGCAGCCTACGGTCAGAGGCGTAAACCCATTCTGCCACGCACATTCCAAATGTTCCAGCGCATTTTTTCTGCTGCCGGGATACATCGTGTTGCAGTCCGTCAGGAAAGGCTTACCGCCCAGCTCCTTCACGAGGTCCGCCACCGCTCTGGCGTAATTCGGGCGCAGATAACTGATGTTGCCCATCTCCCCGAAATGCATCTTAATCGCAACAAATTTCCCGTCCATATCAATAGTATCAATCCCTGCCGCACGCATCAGCTTTTTCAGCTTCGCAGGCAGGCCGTCGCCAAAGGCAACCGTATGAAAATCCGTAAAATAAACCTTTGCTTTTTCCATTCCTTCTCCATCTCCTTTTTCCTGATTCCAGATACGTTTACTATAACATGAGAATCCTTCCCGCCGCAAGCCTTTCCAAACAGTTCCGCACGCTGAAATGATTCATTTTTTCATTCCTGCTCCAATTTAATGGAAAACCCCTCGTATATGCCGACTGGGATTTCGTCTGTAAAAAGATATTCCATCATGCTTTCCTGCTCAAAGCTGTATACTGTTACCTGCTTTTTTGCAGGGTCTGCAATCCAGTATTCCCGTACGCCGGCATCACGATACTTGAACAGCTTTGTATAGTAATCCATCATCCTGCTGCTCGGCGAAACAATTTCTATCACCCAGTCCGGCGCACCATGGCAGCCTTTTTCATCCAGCTTTTCCGTGTCGCAGACAACGCAAATGTCCGGTTCCACATAATTTTTACTGTCTTTGTTTAAGAAAACAGCAAACGGCGCAGGGTATATTTCACATTTCCCGCCATTGTAATGGATAAAATTCCCAATTATTCTGTCAAAAAAATGAATGAGCCGCTGATGTGTCCGGCTTGGCGGTGACATATAAAAAATCTGCCCGTCTATCAATTCCGCCCGTTCCCCGTCCGGCAAAGCATAAATATCATCAACCGTGTAACTTTCTTCTTTTCTGAGCATATTCATCGTTTCCGCACCTCCATTCTAAATGGTTCCCTCCGGCATTATCTTTCCATCTCTCCGTACCGCCGCAGTCTGTTCTGAAAATAGTATAAACGATTTTCGCACAGAATACAACAAAAGTCCTGCATAAAAGGAAGTCTGACTGCCCCCTGCCTTAGCTCCGCCGCTCCATACGCAGTATCGGAAACGGGTTTCCCATGCCGTCTGTTTCCGTCCGCCCGCATACAGCAAAGCCCATTTGTTCATAAAAGCCCCTTGCCTGCGGATTCTGTTCATTCATCCCAAGCTGAGAAACTCCAAATGTCTGAATGCCAAATTCCAGCAGCTGCCGTCCCAGCCCCTGTCTGCGCGCCTCCGGCGCAAGGAACAGCATTTCCAATTCCTGCCCGTCTATTCCCATAAAGCCTGCCAGAGCCCCTCTGTCGTCCTCTGCGGCTACCAGATGCGGCGCCTCTGCCAAAAGCTCTGCCACAATCTTTTTTAGTTCCTCCCGCGCCGTATCCGGCAAAAAGGAATGTGTCCGCCTTTACAGAACGCTCCCAGGCCTTCCTCAGTTCTTCTGTCCTCCGTTCTTCCTCCATTTCATAAATTTTAATGTCCGTCCCTCCTTGTTTTTTCCAAAAGCAAAACCCCCAAGCAATGTTGGGGGCAAGGTGTTTTTCTTAAAATGCTCAATCTCTCGACCTGCCGCAGAGGTCTACTGTCACATACAGTTCCTTTGACGCGCCTGCAACGCCCACGCCAATCTCCTGCATGGTATTGTCCATCAATCCATTGATACGTGAAGATGTCCGTATCCATTCCTGATAAATGTTCACAATGTCACCGCGCTGCTGTGCGATAACCTCCGTAGCCGTACTGAACACACGCCCGCTTTCCGCAATTCTAGCAAACGGCGTTCTTCCGTCCTGGCTGTTATACGCAAAATAATGATTCTGTACCATATCATCACAGTGCGCCCGCGCGCCCAGACCCATTTTTTCATCTGGTGCAAGCAGGGAGAGCCCTCTCGACCGTCTTCCGTACTGTATCAAATCCAAAAATTCCGCTTCCAAATCCTCCCGCAGGGAAAGATGAAGTACGCTCATAGGGTTTTTATCCTGCACGAAATCCGTTGTCTGCAATAATATGCCGGAAATATTTCCTGCATAGTCCAGCGGGATTCTGGTTTCTGTTTCGTCGCTTTTGATCACGCCGCTGTGTTCCAACGCACTGATATAATCCATGTACGGAATGTCGGCGGAAGTTCCGTCGCCGTCCATTTCCAGATACGTAAAGTCCTTACCGGGAATAAAGATTTCCACTATTTTCCCTTTTTCAAATGTCACAAAAAACAAATTCTTATAGCTGTTCAAGTAAACATATCTGTCCAGATTGTAAACCGTTTCGTCTATCCTGTCCGGCTCGCCCCATTCCTTTTTTAATTCCTCCGGGCTCCAGCCAAGCTCAATTTCCTTTTTACCAATAGAAACCCTGCGCATTTCTTCCTCATCAGGGTGTTCTACCAGCACCGGCTCCTCGTCCTCCGGCAATTCGGAGTTCTCGAAATCTGTCACAGACTCCATCGGCGGCTCCTCTGGAACGAGAGGCGTTATATGTTCCTGTGCATAGCGGTACGCACGCACAAATGCTATCACAGCCTCCTGTGTCGTCAGCTTCTGGAATGGCTGGAATGTGCCGTCGTCATAACCCGAAATGATATTTGCGCCGTAAAGCTGGTTGATATAAAGATTCGAAGAATCCCATAATTCCTTTGTATCGGTAAAAGGGTTCAGCTTTGTTTCCGCTGTCAGGTCAATATTGCAGACCTTCAGCGTTCTGGCAATCATAATCGCCATCTGCTCTCTGGTCAGCACACGGTCCGGTCCAAAAACGCCTTTCTCAATCCCGCCAATAATGCCCGCTTCATACGCCGCTGTAATATCCGCATCCGTACAGTCGTCAAAGGGACTTTCCTGCATGGCCTGCGGACGCTGTCCCGTAACCGTTTCCAGAAAATCAACCGCCATTTTGCCAAACTCCTGCCGGGTAATCTGGCTTTTTGCTTTCTGCAGGCTTTCTTCCGGTAAAAATCCCGCCTCATATGCGATTTCGATAGATTGTGCCGCCCATTCGTCCGCGTTGGTTTCCACCGCGCCAAACGCAGGGAGGGTCATTGCCAGGCTGAGCAGCCCCGCGATGACAAAGCTCGAAAAACGCTTCATCGTATCATCCTTTCCGCTTCCGCAACCACATTCAAACCGGTTTCCAAAGAGTGTTTCATTTGTTTGAACGTATATTACGAATTTGTGAACGCTTGTTTGTATTATAGCATATTTTCCCAGTTTGGCAACAAAATTTATGTATTTCTCTCCACAAATTCATGAAAAAAGGGGGATTTTTTCGCAAAAACAGGGTTTTTTCCGCTTTTTTTGGGAATTTCCGATTCCCTTAGCGCCATCAGAAAACGTAACCACAAGTACCGGCGCTCTGCGCAAATAATTGTTTTTACCGAAAATGACCCGCACCGCCATTCCGGCAGCACAGGTCATTCATTCTCATTATATTCCAGGCAGTATCAAATCAGTTGATACGGAATCTGCTAATCAGGCTGCTTGCGTCTTTTGCCGCCTCGGAGGATTTTGCCGCAAGACTGCGCACTTCCTCTGCCACAACAGAAAAGCCCTTTCCGGCAACACCCGCGCGCGCCGCTTACGTGGGGCATTCAGCGCCAAAAGTTTTGTCTGGAAAGCGATATCCTCCATGGATTTCGTAATCGTCACAATCTGCGCAGAAGAACGGTCAATATTTTTCGTTGTTGCCACAAGCTGTTCCATCCTGGTATCTGCCTCGGCTGCATAGCCGGTCGCTTTATTGACCGGTTCTGTCGCACCGCCGCAGCGCAGCGTGCTGTCCTGTATCTGAGAAGTGATTGCCGTAACATTCGATACCAGCCTGTCAACAGACGCCGCCTGCTCCACAGTTCCCCGGGAAAGAGCCTGCGCGCCCGTGGACACCTGATCCGCGCTGGTATCAACCTGTTTTGCGACAAGGGAAATATCGCGGATAACGCGCACAAGGTTTGCATGGATAGGTTTCAGGCTTTCCGAAAGTATCTTAAAATCACCGATACAATACGCTTCATTTTCCGTAACATTGACCGTCAGATTGCCGTCTGCAATCTCGCCCAGAATTCGCCCCACATCATCAACGATGCTGCCGTTCGTCTGTATCTACTGAAGGATTTCCCGATACCCGCTGTCGGCCGTTTCCGTATTCAAAACGGATTCATCTTCGTGGTAAAGATATATTCCGGTTTCCGCATTCAAAAATACATATTCACTGTCCGGCAAGCCCTGGAGATTTCATAATTCCCAGATTTGTCAGCTCATGTTTAGCCAGAATCGCAGCCCTACAAAACACCCTTAACGGCCGCGAAATCTTCTGTATATTTCTTCGCCCGTTCCAGAAGCACAGGGTCATCGGGATTCATAAGCAGTTCCTGTACCTCGCTGCCCAGAGCAAAGGCAGACGTATATTCTTCCGCAGCGCTAACATATTCGTCAATGATGACCGCCCTTGATTCCACAACATCTGTCATTTGATTTGTAATGTTATTTTTCACCATGGAAGTCGCGTTTGCAGACACAATAATCCACAGGAACAGCATACCACTCAGGGTAATCGCAGTTGTAATCAGGCCAATACGTGTCGTAAGTTTTTTGTTTAATAAGAATTTCATAAACATACCCCGCCGCAAAATAAATTTCCAGGAAAACTCTGCTCCAGCCCCACAGCGGCAAAATGGCTTATCCTCACGCCAGCTTTCAGAGCATTTTGATCTTTCCCACATAAGATAATTTTACCATTATTAGAAATAAATGGAAATAAAACAGCCAAAAATTTTCCTGCCCTGTTTTCAAACAGAGCAGGCGCAAAATCCGCCCATATACCTTCTTATTTTTTCCGCAGATATTATAGCATAACGCTTATTTTATGTCGAAATGTAGTGTGTGCAAAGCGCGTAGAAATTCTGTAAACGCCCCAAAAAATAACCTCCCATACAAAAAACGCCCTTACGGGCGTTACGAAACAGTGATGTTACAGAATGATATGCAAACTTTCACAAAACCTTTATAACGGTTTTCCATGCCCAAAGTAAAGCGTGCGCCGCCCCAGTACGCGAATCTTTTCAACACTTTTTTCGGCTTCTGACTTGTCGGCAAACAGGCATGGAGCCTCGGGGCGAAACAGGTTCATCATTGCATCGCCCACAAAAAGCAGCCGCCCCGCCACATCCAGCCCAATCGACCCTGCTGTATGCCCCGGCAGCTGCAAAACATGCGCATCCAGCCCAAATTCCCGCAGGCTGTCCCCCTCACTCAGCAGGATATCCGGTGTAAAATACGGAATTTTTATCCGTTCCATCAGCCGCCTTGACGCAAAACCCAAAGCCCTGCCCTTCAAACCCTGTGTCAGCATTGGCTGCGAAAACTGGTTTGCAATCAGCCCTGCATCTTTCCCGCTCATGGCAATGGGCGCGCCCCAGCCTGCGGCAAGAGCGGCGGCGTTATACACATGGTCGATATGCCCATGTGTCAGGAAAATCAGTTCCATTTTCACGCCTGCCTTTTCACACTCCCGCCTGATTTTCTCTTCAAATCCCCGTCCGGCGGCATCCAGCAGTATGCCGCGCCCGCTCCGGCAGAGCAGATAGCAGTTTACATTCCCGCATATTATCCGTCTACATTCCATGCTATTCCTCCAACCCCGCCTTTCGGGCATATTCCGCCCAATCTGCGTTCCAGCTTTCGGCATACGCCGGATCATCCCTGTGGTCGGGCAGGGCATACCTTTCATCCAGCCATTTACCCAGCCAGCGCGAAACCTTGACGCTGCCCCTCAGGTTCATATGCCCTTTGTCATAATAATCCTCCTGCGGCACAATGCCCAGCTGTGTCCGGTTTTCTTCCCTGTCCAAATCCAGATAAACCACACCGTTATCCGCCGCAAACTGCTCCACAGCCATACTTTCCTCAAAACTCCACGCCATTTTAGGCAAATGCAGCAAAACCACCGGAATGTCTTTTTCCCGGCAGAGCGCGATGGATTTTTCAATATACGCCTGTGCATCCGCATTGAAAGCAGGTGCAGGCTGTCCTGTCGGCTGCATAAAGCCCTCTGGATAATCCAGACCCGCGTTATACCCAAGAAAAACGTTCCCTTTCTGGAAGGAATGTTCTAAAAGCGGCTCAGGCTTATCCTCCGCCAGGTCAATCTCTTTCCAGCGTTCATGGTAGCGCATCAGCGGGAAAACATAGGAAAGCGCGGACTGCCTTTCATCTGCCTCCGTTACCTCCCGTATAATATCCAGTTTATAGAGGGACATTTTCATACCGTCCAGCCCGCGGCGCAAATCGCCCTCCCGTTCCGTATAGTCATATTCCAGAAAAATATTATCGCACAGCAAAACAACAACCTTCGGCGATTGTTTCCGCAGGGATTCCGCCAAAAGCCCATAGCTGACAGCGGGAGCCTGTAACGCTGAAGCGCGCACATAACCGGTAAAGCCGTATTCCTTCCACATCACCATCGGCGAAACGCCGCGCAGAAGCGGGCTGCTGCCGATATACAGCACGTCTATGCTGTCCTCCGGCTCGCCGTAAAAAGCATGGATTTCGTTAGACTCATCATCATGCCGCATGAGCAGGTTTGTCGTATGCGAAAAAAACATGGAAAATACCAATACAAAGGCTATACATCTTAACATAATACCAATCCCTTTTTTCCATCCCATCATCAGAACCCCCTGTAAATAAAGTCGGAGGCATCATAGTTCAAGCCGTAAACGCCAAACAGCACCAGCGAGAACACCGCGCCCAGATACACCGCCCAGCGGAAATAAAGGTTCTGCTTCGCCAAGGTTTCCCGAATTTTCACGCCGCTTTCCTGCAAAAGGCTAACCGTCAGCAGCGCGCAGCAGGACAGGAACAATATCCAGAGATCCTTTTCATCCAGCCCCAGCTTCAACATGCCGCCTTCCCAGAATATATTTGTATCCCAGTTTTCCACCATAGAGCGAATCATGTAGACCGATGCGCTCACGCCCGGCGCACGCGTAATAATCTTGCCCAGAGCCACCAGCACCAGCGTCCGCAGCACCTGAAACACCCGCCAGCTGAAGCACTCCATACGGATACCCAGCCGTTTCGCCAGATTTTTCAGCGGCTGTTCAAACAATATCCCCAGCACAATCAGCGTGCCGTTATAAACGCCGAAAGCAATATATTTCCATTCCGCACCATGCCAGATACCGATAAGGAAGAATATGATAAACTGCGGTATCAGAACAGGCAGCAGTTTTCCGATATAATTCCCGAAAACCCTCCGCCCTGCTTTGCCGAGCTTCTGGAAAAATTTTGAAAGCGACAGGGGGTAGAACACATAGTCCCGAAACCATGCACCCAGCGTAATATGCCATCTGCGCCAGAAATCGGGGATACTCGTCGCCAGATACGGACGTTCAAAGTTTTTGTCCAGCGTGATGCCAAAAATCTGAGCCGCACCCGTTGCAATATCTATGCCGCCGGAAAAATCGCCATAAATCTGTATGCAATACCCCAGCGCAGCCACTGCGACATAACAGCCGCCCAGCGTTTCCGGAAAGCCAAAAATATTATCCACCATCACCGCAACTCTGTCGGCAATGACCATTTTTTTGAACGCGCCCCAAAGCATAAGCTGCACACCGAATTTCACCCGCGTATAGGAAAATTCATTCGGGCGGAACAGCTGCTCCGCAAGCGTATTGAAACGCCCAATCGGTCCCTGTACGATTTGCGGGAAAAACGATATGAACAGCGCCAGCTTTGCCAGATTCCGCTCCGGCTCCACCTTTTCCCGATAAACGTCAATCAGGTAACCCATGGACTGAAACGTATAAAACGAAATGCCCAGCGGCAGAAGAAACCGGAATATCGGCAGTTCCCCGCCAACACCCAGCCGCGCAAACAACGCATTCAGGTTATTGCAGACAAAGCCGGAATATTTCAATATAGAAAGTATCCCGAAGTTGAGCAGGAGCGCCGGCACAAGGACGAACCTTTTTTTTCTCGCAAAAGCGGCTTTCCACGCCTTTCTGCCCTCCTTATCCAGCCCCGCTTTTGCTTCCGCAAACGCAGTTTTATTTTTTGACGCCATGTTCCCCAGCATGACTGCCGCAAGATACGTCGTCAGCGTTGTTGCAAGAAGGTATACAAAATACCGTCCTCCGGCTAAAAAATAAAAAACGTAATTCACGACAAAAAGCGTTACCCATCGGCAACGCTTTGGCGTCAAGAAATAGAGCGCGGCAGAAACCGCCAAAAAAACAACAAATCGGAATGATGTAAATGCCATGACCCGCTCCTGTCCTTCCTAATCAGTCCTCCTGCAGTCTTGTAATCAGTGCGCAGATGGCCTCAACGGAGTTAAAGTTTTCGGGGACAATATCGTCCGCGCCAATCTCGATATCGTAAGCATCACAAAGCTCGCCTACCAGAGAAACGATGTCAAAGGAATCCAGCTCGCCGCTGTCTACCAATTCCTTGTTTTCCTCAAAATCTACGTCCGGTCTCAGTTCTGCCAAAATCTTCATCAATGCTTCTGTGTCCATGTTTCATTTCTCCTTTCTTAAATAGCACTGTGATACCCTCAAAACCTCCGCTTTTTGAAAAAAGCGGAACCAAAAACTTTTGTTCCGCCATGCTCTGCACAGCGGAAAATTCCCATATTTCTTATATCCAGGCAGGAAGGGCGGCTGAGCCCGTCCCTTGCCCCATGCGCGGCTTCAGGTAACATGTATACATCATTTGTACCTCATGCTGTTCGTTTTATCCGCTCAAAACCATTTTCAAACCGCACAACGTGCGGTTTCAAACGGGTCAAGAACTGAATGCCCTTGCGGAAGTTCGGAGGCAGAGCCTCCAAGGTTTTTCAGGTTTTTTAAGGTTCTTTTATCATCACCGGGGCAATCCTGCCGTCCGGCTGGAACCCCAGTTTTTCATACATCCTCAGCGCGGGTAGATTATCCTCCCGCACCCAAAGCTGGAATTTCGCTGCGTTTTCCCGCTCCAGAGCCAGCCAGTCCCGCACCAGCCTGACACCAATGCCCCTGCCTCTTGCGGCAGGCAGTACGGCAATCTGCCTCAGTACAGAAATCTTTTTCTCTCGCCCGAAACGCAGAAAGCCCAGCAGTTTCCCGTCTTTCCCTGCGGCAATCACCCGTTTCTCCCGCAGATCTGCCGCAAGCGTGTCCGCATCCGGCAATTCCGAGGTATACGGCTCAAAACTCTCCAACAGAAGTGTCTGCATCCACTCCTGCTCATTTTCTCCGCAGAAAATGATTTCCCTGCTTCCCTGCCCTGCGTTTTTCGCCGCCAGAAACAGCCGTTTCCGCCGCAAATACCTATGGAAACCGGCAGCCTCCCATTCCTCAAGCGCAGGTGATACGCCAGTCCGTTCTGCCGAAACCTGTTCCAGAATGACCGGCTTTTGCACATCCGGCAGAGGCACAGGTGTTGTGTTTCGTTCCAGAAAATAGAGCAAATCAAACTGCCGTTCCTTTTCCACAAGCAGGTACAGCCCGCCGGAAAATTCCATACGGAAAATCTTTCCCTGCTCCAAAATGCCTTTCCAGTCCTCCGGCTGCAAAAAACAGTTTGTCCGCCTCTTTTCAGAAAGATATCCGGCGATTTCCACCGCCAGAGCCTTCCCGTCTGTTTTATTTTCCGTTATCTCTATCATAATACTCCTTCAATGCCAGTCTGTCTATCTTTCCATTCAAAGTTATGGGTAATTTTTCCATTTGCCGCATCACATTCGGGAACATGTACTTCGGCACCTTGTCCCGCAGGCGTTTCAGGATATCCGCCTGTGTGCCATCCCCACAGTAAAACAGCACAATCCTCTGCATTTTTTCATCATACAGGCATACGCCGCTCTGTACAAAATCAATCGAATTGACTGCCGTTTCGATTTCGCCCAGCTCAATACGGTGTCCCATATGCTTAATCTGGTGGTCTTTTCTGGCAAGGAATATGATTTCCCCACGCTCATTATATTTCGCGATATCCCCTGTTTTATAAATCTTTTCCGGGTAATGGGGATTCAATGGATTCTGAATAAATGCTTCCGCCGTTTTTTCAGGGTTATTGTAATAGCCCAACGCAAGGCACCGTCCCCGCACGCAAAGCTCCCCGTTTTCCCCTTCTGCCGCCAGCCTGTCTCCGTTTAATATAAAAACGTCTGTATTCCGGCAGCCATAGCCAATGGGAATCGGTTCGTCCGGCGCGATTTTGCGGTCAATAATATAATACGTACAGTCTACCGTCGTTTCCGTGGGACCGTAGATATTTGCAAACAACACGTCAGGGTATTTCTCCCGCCAGACCAGATACTGTTTTGTCGGCATCGCTTCCCCGCAGAACATGATTTTTTTCAGATACTGCGGCTTTCTGCCCTCCAGCGCGCCCGTATCCGCCACGATGCAGAGTGCGGAAGGCACCCAGTCGATATAATTGATTTGCTTTTCTTCCAGATACTCCAGCAGCTTCACAGGGAAGGAAAACAGCATTTTAGGGATTATCTCCATCTGCGCACCCGTTTTCAGCACCGCATAAATATCCTTTACAGAGGAATCGAAGTAAAACGGAGCCTGATTGCCGATGATTTCCTTTTCCGTTATATCAAACGCCTCTGTGTACCATTCCGTCAGGTTAATAACAGACTGGTGGCTGATGACAACGCCTTTCGGCACGCCTGTGGAGCCAGAAGTAAACAGAGCGTAAAGTGGGTCGGTATCGATGGAGCGATGGCGGATTTCCGTCAGCGCGTCCTCGTCAATCCCGCCCGCCAGAATATCCTCTAACGCAGTCATTTTCCCTTCATAGCCCAATGCCTCCGCGCGCTTACGGCTCTTTTCATCTATCAGCACAGCCTGCGGCGAAAGCGTCCGCAGTATGGAAAGCGCGCGTTCCTTTGGCATTGCCGCATCGATAGGAGTATAAAAATTCCCGCTGTATACGCATCCCAGAAACGCCGCTATCGAAACCGGTGTTTTTTCCATCAGCACCGCAACAGGCTGATTCCGCCCGCCGAACCGCAGTAAATACGACCCGATTTTTTTTGCCGCCGTTTCCAGCTCCGCAAAAGAAATCCTGTCCTCTCCTGCGGAAAAAGCTGTTTTTTCCGGCAGACGCGCCGCTGTATGTTCCAGATATTCCAAAATATTCCGTATCATTATTTTTCCCTCTGTTTCTTTGGAAAATATTGTGTAGTATCCATATTTTTTTTGAGTATAGCATTTCCACTTGTTCCCGTCAAGCCGCAGAAAAGAAAGAGCCTGCGCACTTTTCGCCCCAAAGCCTTGCCGCAAAGCAGTATACCATGCTAAAATAAACAGAGCTTTGATTGCAAAACGCATTTTTCAGGTGATGATATAATACTTTGGATAAACAGTGCGTTCGGCTCCAGAAAAACACAAACCGCATATAAACTGCACCACAGACCGCCAAAAAATCTGCCGAAGCCGCAGGGATATCCCTAAGATATGCGGAATGACACGCAAAAATTTATCGGCAAAAGTATCACGAAGCTGAAACATATCCGGTAGCGGCCTGCCGGTACAGTACAGCAAAAAATAAGGAGACACAGTATGACAGAATGTATCATTGTTGGCATCGGCGGATTTATCGGCGCAGTCTGCCGCTATCTGATCGGGCTGATTCCGGTCAGTGAAAGCTGTCCATTTCCAATAAAAACTTTTTTAATCAACATTACCGGCTCCTTTGCAATTGGCGTAATCGCCACCCTCGCACTCAAAAACGATCCGCCCAGTCCCAGACTGCTTTTGTTCTGCAAAGTCGGAATCTGCGGCGGCTTTACGACATTTTCCTCTTTTGCACTGGAAACGGAAAATCTCCTGAAAAGCGGAAACGTCAAAACCGCAATCGTCTATGCCGTACTGAGTATGGCCGTTGGAACAGCCGCCGTGTTCGCCGGAGAAGCCATTGCAAAATAATACTGCGCATAACCTGATTTTTCAAATACAATCAACAAATAAAAAATCTTAATACACATCCTTCTTTTTTCTTAAAAATACTCTGGTAAGCTGAAAAAGAAAGGATCTGTTTTTATGAAAACCCAACGTAGTTTTACCCTATTCCTTTTTGCCGTTTGCATTGCCCTGCTCACATGGATTATACTATTCAAAATGCAGGTTTCCCTTTCGGCACTGCAAATGCCTGCGGCAAAGCTGAACGTTGTTCCTTTTGCGGGGTCCGGTGCGGAAGGTTCCGTAAACCGGGATATGGAAGATGAAAGGCGGAAAACAGAACATGAGTCTTTTAAGTTTAGGCGCAGATATGAATATATCAGAAAAAATTTTAGTGGTATTCTGTGCCGGTATCGGCGTACCTTTTCTGGGCTTTGTATGCGGACGGTTCTTTTCAGCATGGTTTCCCTTCCGTCTGACTAAAAAATTTTATCTGCCCATCAAAAGCGCCCGCCTTCAAAAGTTCCTGATTAGTGGCGAGACCTTTCACTGGGGGCGCGCACAGCCAAAGGGCATTCCCGAGAAATACTATCGGGTCTCCCCAGAAAACCGCGGAAAAATGTGTATCTGGGGGATACTTTTTTATTTCGACTGGTATCTGCTTTTCATTTTTTGCGTTTTGGTATGGTTCGGCAGACTGTCTGACAGCATGTGGCCGTTTCTGCTGATTCTGTTTTTCACTTTGCCTCTGTTATACCTTTTGGAAAGCCTGGATTTCTTAATCGGCGCACGCAGGGCAATGAAAGCGGAAAATCTGCAATATGTACGGGGAAACGGCATTTTAATTGCCATTCTCGGTCTGCTATTCCTGATACTGTTCCAGATTTGGCGCTTTTTCATCACAGCTTCCCCCTGACCTTTTCCCAATAATAAACGGCAGGGAAAGCTCCGCCGGAAACGGGAACAAAAAGAAGCTATGCACACGGGGATGTATCATAGCTTCATAAAATGTATTGGTATCGCGCTGCCCCCGCATGGTTAAAAAGGAGCGCGCGCATCAATACCATGTTCAAATTACAGTGCAGTATACCATATCCTGGAGAAAAAAACAATCCCTTTTTGCAAAGCAAATCTGTCATTTTCTGCGGACAGTTCAAAAAAGCCTCTCTTTTCGTTATTCTTCCGGCTGGTACACGCGAATGATAGATGAAATTTCCTTCACCATTGACATGCTCCGAATCACCGTCATGGAATCCATAAATTTATTTTCTGCAACATCATATGTTACAATAACCACTTCCGCCGTATCGCCATGCTTCGCTTTTTGCAGCAGCTTGGAGATGCTGACATTATTGCTGCCGAACAGCCCCGCCAGAGCCGCCAGTGTACCCGCGCGGTCCTCCAGCATCATGCGGACATAATAACTGCTTTTCGTTTCCTTCATATCCTTTATGGGAATATTCTTGTAGCAGCTGCACCCAATCCGCCCATTACAGTGATACAGCATATTCCGCGCCGCGTCCATAATGTCGCCCACAACCGCACTGCCTGTCGGCAGGGAGCCTGCTCCGCGTCCATAGAACATTGCGTCGTCCACGGCATCACCATGTACAAAAACAGCATTGAATGAGTCATTGATTTTCGCAAGCGGGTGATTCTGGGGAATCATTGTCGGATGCACACGCACCTCAATACCGTCCTCTGCCTGCTTTGCGATGCCCAGCAGCTTGATTTCACAGCCCAGCTCATGTGCGTAGCGAATATCCTTCGATGTGATTTGGGAAATACCCTCGGTATAAACATCCTGAAACGTCACCGGCGTATGGAACGCGATGGACGCCAGTATCGCCAGCTTGCGCCCCGCGTCATGTCCTTCTATGTCCGCCGTAGGGTCAGCTTCGGCATAGCCCAGTTCTGTTGCCAGTGCCAGCGCATCGGAAAACTCCATACCTTCCTCTGTCATTTTTGTCAGAATAAAATTCGTTGTGCCATTGATAATGCCCATAACCTCAGTGATATTATTTCCGGCAAGGCACTGCTTCAGTGGTCGGATTATGGGGATACCCCCAGCAACTGCGGCTTCAAACAGCAGGTCACAGCCATGCGCCTTTGCCTCCTCCAGCAGTACATGCCCATGCACTGCCATCAAGTCCTTATTCGCCGTTACAACGTGCTTGCCCTTCGTCAACGCTTCGCGGATATATGTAAACGCAGGCTCGATGCCGCCCATTACTTCTACCACAATATCAATGCTTTCGTCCGCAAGAATGCTCTGCCAGTCGTCTGTCAGCTTTTCCGCCGGTATTCTGTCCGCGTATTTTGCCTTGTTCCGTACCAAAACCTTTGCAATTTCAAGTTCCGCGCCAATCTTGTCCGGCATTTCCGCCTTCTGCTGCTCAATAATCTGATATACGCCGCTGCCAACTGTACCCATACCCAGCAGTGCGATTTTTCTGACAATCTGCTCCATTGTAATTCCTCCATCTTTTAGAAAGTCCTGTTCCAAGTGTGATATTAAAATTTTAACACGAAACTGCCGCTTGTCAACACTTTTTGTCCTTTTTTCGAAAACATTTTTCCATGTGTAAAAAACAAAACATTCCCCAGCGTCATTCTCATCATTCTGCACACAAAAATAATATGCCGATAACAGCTTTTTGCAAAAACAACTTGAAAATATGAAAAAAAACTGTATGATTCTATATATTGGAATCGTTTCTTCCATTGACAAGGCACCTTGTCAGTCGCAGGCAAACAAGGAGGATAAAGCGTTGGGAAATTTTTTCTGTGTAAAAGGGAATACATGGTGTATTGATACAAAAACGACAATGATTGGGGTTTACCGTTTGAATGAACGGGACGCTGTGCTGCTGGACTCCGGCAGCGCGTTCCAGCCGGACGAATCTGAATTTATATTAAACACATTAGACGCAGAAGGGCTGGGCGTAAAAGCGGTCATCGCAACGCATGGGCATTGGGACCACATCGGCAACAACAGAGCACTGCGCGAAAAATATGGCTGCCAAATCTATATGTATGGTTCCGAAGCCTATACCAGCAAGAACATTGATAACCTTCGGTTTATGTGGTCACGCATGGCATTTCAGGAGATGCGCCCCCTGCTTGCGCGCATGGAGGCCCTGCCAACGGATTATATTCCGGAAGGGGAAACAGAGCTTGAAATCTGCGGCAGAAAATTCGGTATTCTGCATACGCCAGGGCACAGCCGTTCGCACATTGCCATTCTCACAGAGGATAATGTCGCAATGATTGGCGACGCAATTATGACCGAACAGGTACTCCGCCACTCCAAGCTGCCCTATGCCGAAAATATCGCTGTTGATTTCCGCACAAAAAGAAAGCTGGCAGCCCTTCGTTGCGACCGTTATATCCTTTCGCATAAAGGCGTGCTGGATGACTTGCGGGAAATCGCGGAACAAAATATTTCACATTATATCAAACGCGCGGAAGCTGTCGCATCCTGTGTGCAGGACGGCATGAGCTTTGATGATATTGCCGCCGCCGTAATCATGGATATGCATATCCATATTCGTACAAGATTTGATTTTTCGGATATCTGCGTTATGATAACGCCCTTTGTGCAGTATCTGGAGGAAATAGGACGGATAGAAGCATGGTATGAAAACGGATATTTGAGGTATCGGAGAAAACGGTAGGCCCATGCAAAGAGGGTAGTCCCTGTCAGGCTGCCCTCCATTTTCTTTCTATTTCCATCTTTCCGCAGCTTTGTTCACAAGCGAAAACCTGTCTGCGAAATCATCCAAAGCCATACAGGCATTTGCCGCCGGATATAATATCCTTACAAAATCCCTTTGTTAGAACTTATCCGTAAATAAGATACATGCAGATTGCACAGTCAGATTTTCCGGCAGGCAGGGAGCTTTTTTGCAGGCGTACCGGGTGGTGCGGCAGGGAAAAGCGACAAAGGCTGCCGGAAAAGATGAAGCAGGATGTACGCAGATAATTTACGGATAGTTTCTTATTCCCGACTCTCCGGTTCTTTCAGACTTTTTTTCCGCCGGAACGCCAGCGCAAACACCAGCCCTGCCGCGAAAACACCGCCGCAAACAGCCATCTCTGGCAGATATTCCCGAAAATCTATCTGCTTTCTGCCTTCCCTGTCAGGCATTCCAGGAAAGCCGGATTTTTTATCCCCATCCTCTGGCCGCTTTTCTCCGCCGCCAAACGCAGGGATACCGTTTTCATCTTCCGGCCGCTCCCCGCCGCCCTTTCCGCCGCCGAAGCCGCCGCCTTTCAGTCTGCTGGTATCAAATGTCGGCTCGCCGCCCGCCAGCTGGTTCAGTATGCTTTCCGCCATATTCACCCCGAAGTACACTAGCGAATACTCATCTTCCGGGCCTGTTGAGCTGGCGCGCTCAAATTCTTCAAAGGTATAGAATGCAGTTGCATCCTGCTTCACATACGGCGCAATCAGGTCATGTATGCTTTCTATCTGCTTTGTCAGATATTCGCGGCTGAGGTAAATCTCCGCCAGCTCCCGCAGATATCCCTCATATGCCTCAAGATATTCTTCGTTTTCCAAAAGCGTCGTCACCAGAGGCTTTTCTCCTGTCCCGCTGAAATCAGGCATACCCTCCGGCGCTTCCATGCGCCGCCTGTTGCTGTCAAAGGACATTCCCATCTCCGGCATGTTTTCGTTTCGCTCCGTTGGAAATTCCATTCCTTTCGGCATGCTGTCCATATCCGGTGGAACGGCAGTTTCCCCTTCGGGAACTTCAGCCCGTTCCACAGGGATCTCTTTTTCCTCCGGTGCGTTGTTCCCGTCCTGTTCCGCCGGAAATCTTCCGCCGCCCTGACCTCCCATGCCGCTCACAGGGTCATAAATATCCACCTTTCCGCCGCCGAAGCCGCCAAAAGAAAGGTTGTAATCCCAAGGCAGTATAGAAAATACCCCATCCTGCTCATACAGGTAAAAGTTGTGTGTTGTGCCGCCCAGATAGCTGTCGAAATTCGCCAGAGCCGTATTCACCGCAAGATACCGCAGGGCCTCGTCTACGTCAAGCGTTTCCTCCAGGCCTTCCCCGCTTTCCAGTGCGTGCATCAGCGCAAGAACTGCACTCCCGTCACCGTTTTCATTTGTTTTCGGATTCAGCCCCGTATAAAGGGAAATATCGTCCCCGCGGTAAACGAGGTCAGCTCCTGTGCCGCCCATTCCTTCCGGTTTATAAAGGTCACCAGACGCATCTGAAAAGCGCGTTTCCAAAAACACTTCGTCAATTGCCTCCACAGCCAGATACAACCCCCATTCCTCGCCGTTTACTGTAACATGCGTATAGCCGCAGCCCGGCACAGGCACACCCATCGCGTCCAGTATTTTGTAAGAAAGATATTCCCGCATACTGCTGCTGTCGCTGTAGTTGTTATTCAGATTCAGTTTTTTCAGCCCGTAATAATTTCCGCCGTCTTCATAATAATCAAAATCCAGCTTGAAGCTGTAACGGTCGGAATCGGAAGAAGCTACAAACGTCAGGCTGGTGTTGCCCTTTGTGCGTATTGCCACATTTCCTGCCGTTTCGCCGTTAATCACCACATTAGCGTGGTGGTATTCCTCTGCAAGCGGATTTTCCAGTATATTCTGCCAGTCCTCCTCCGCAATCTGTATATCGATTTCGTTCACAGCGCCCTCCCGAAAGAGGTGCTCTGCGTAAGCAAAGCGGCTGTCCGTTTCCTCCGTTTTCCATGCCCAGAAATATACAGCCGCCAGAACTGCCGTTACCGCAAGCCCTGATAGCACCACCGCCCTGTATTCGCGCAGTTTTCCCATAGTATCACCCTTTTCTCAGGCTGCATAATTGCCGTCATAACTTACCATCACAGCAGATTCCACGCCTTCCATTTTGCTGATGGTATTGACAAAACGGCTGTCGCCGTCCACCGGACGAATTTCATAAATCAGTTCTGTTCCCGCGCCGCCTGTTACCGTTTTGGATTTCAGAAGCATTTTTTTCACCTGTTTCCGCAAAAACGCCGCAATTTCCCCTTCACGTTCCATGTCCTCAAGCCGGATGATAATCAGATACGGGTTGTCCTTCTGCTGGCGGTTCGCAAAGACCAGCAGGAATACACCGATAACCGGACAGCCCAGCAACGCCAGCGGCAGCAGCGCCGCACCGCAAAGTATGCCCTCCGCAATCGCCCAGAACAGGAACACCAAATCCATCGGGTCTTTTACGGCAGTGCGAAACCGCACAATGGAAAGCGCGCCGACCATGCCCAGTGAAAGCACAACGTTGCTCGTCACACCGCAGATGACAAGCGTTGTCACAAGTAGTATTGCCACAAGGGAAACGTTAAAGCTTCGGCTGTACAGCACGCCGCTGTATGTCTTCTGGTAAACATAAAATATAAAAAGTCCGATAAAAAACGCCGCTGCAAGGGAAATCACAATATCTGCCAAAGAAAAACTCTGGAAACTGTCCAGAAAACCGCTCTTAAAAATATCCTGAAATGTCATACTGCATCATCCTCTCTGAAACTTTCTAAACACTTTATCCGTTGATTCTGCACGCCGCAAATTTGGAAAACGCCTGCTCCCGGTTTTTTGCCGTCAATATCGTCCGGCTCACAACGTCCGGCATGAAATCGTCATATTTCACTTCCATGATGCACCTGCCGCCATCCAATACGGGTACAGTCGGAGCGTCCTTCCGGAAAAAATCCCGCATACTTTTGCCGGAACGGATTTCCCTGTCAAATGTCACGCGCACATTCCCCGGCGCGAATGTAAACGGCTCCCGCATATAATCCACCAGCACGACCGGACGGTAAAGCTCCAGTTTCATTTTCAGCCAAAGCTCCCGCACAAGCCCCCTCGTGTCCTCTGCCATCCAATCCAGTTCACCGCTGATGATTTTTTCCACTTCTTCCGGCTCCAACGGACACTGGAATTTGTGTCCCAGAAAATATCGCTTGCTTTTTTTCTCCAAACGTATCAGCCGCGCATCAAAATTATAATACCGTATGCGGAACTTATCCCGCACCGCAACACCGGAAAGCTTTTCTTTCAGGACTTTATCGTCAGGGTTGTCGAAATACAGGGAACGGATAAAATATTTCTTTCGCCCGTCTGTATGGATGTCCCGCTTCATGAACACAGACAGCCTGCGCGCCATCATTACGCTTTCCACTTCCGTCAGGGTGTATTTCAGTTCCTTCCGCCATTTTTCTTCCAAATTCTGTCACCTCCATTTCTTTGCCCTCAGTATATCCCAGACGCATTAGGCGGTCTTTAGCCCTTTCTTAAAAACGTATGAAAGAAATTTTAGACGATTCACAGGAATAAAGCAGGACTGTTATGCGACGGTTTCCCATCACACAACAGTCCTTTATGTATCTTACATTTTTTGATTATGCTCTGAATTTCCGGCGTATGGGAGTTGCGGGCTGCACAGGCGGAAAGAGAAGGTTTCCCTGTCAACCAGCCCCACCGTTTCACTGCTGTCGTACAGCTCCAGCAGGAAGCGCGCCACTTGCGCACTCGTATGGTATGTACCAAACAGCTTATCGTAATCATATTCCGCTACGTCATTCGCGGTCTTTCCAAATCCCGTCTTAGTCGCGGCAGGCGCCAGTACCTTTGCCTGCATTTTTGCATGAGCTGCTTCCAGTTCCCATGCCAGCCCTTCTGTAAACGCGCTGACATAAAACTTTGTCGCACAATATGTAACCGCGTTGGGAACGATTGTATACCCTCCGGCAGAAGAAACATTGATAAGCTGTGTTCCCTCAATGTCCTTGAAATCCCGTACAAACAGGGAGGAGAGAATCGTAAGGGCTTCCACGTTCAAATGCAGCATACGGAGGATTTTTTCCAGTTCCTGTTCCCCTACACCGTCATAATTTCCAAAACCCGCATTGTTGATCCATGCCCGCAGTGGATAGTCTTTGACTTCCTCATAAAGCCGGAATGCATTTTCCGGCACAGACAGATCTGCCGTTTTCACTACAATGTCAAGCGCTGGATGCAGTGTCAAAATCTCCTGTTTCAAAACCTCCAGCCTGTCTTTACTGCGGGCAGTCAGAATCAGGTGGCTCCCCCGTCCCGCAAACGCCTTTGCCGCTTCATAACCAATACCTGAGCTTGCCCCCGTAATTACAGTGTAACCTCTTTCCTGCTGAATCATTTGCAAATCCTCCTTTTTCCTGATATAATGCAAGCGTACCTTCGCTTGACAAGGGGATACGCGCTTTTTCAGCCGGAATTCAGGCATTTTCTATGTAATCCGCCCTTGACGTACCTACGGGTACGCCTGCGGACGGCTGCCTTGAAACTGCCTCAAATTACTCTCTGAAAAAGTCACAGAGCTGAAAACCGACTGTTTTGCGGATATGCAAGGCTTTCGAGCGCGGCGTGCCGGGCGGCACGGCAAGTGAGAGTAACGCAGCAGAGCCGAAAAACAGACGCTTTCAGCCGTATATACCCTTGTCAAACGAAGGTATCATATAGAGTTAACTCTATGTCAAGAGGACGGGACGTGATTTTTTGGAATATACCATTGGCGAATTTTCAAAACTGACAGACCTGGGAATACACACCCTGAGATATTATGAACACGAGGGGCTGCTCACGCCGGAACGCAATTCCAGCAACCGCCGCTGTTATTCGGAAAAAGACCTTGCATGGGTCATGTTTATCAAACGGCTGAAGGATACAGGCATGCCTATCAAACAAATACAGCATTACGCAAAGCTGCGCGCAGCAGGAGATTCCACCCTGCCGGAACGAATGGAACTGCTTGCCGCACACAGAAATGCCCTCTGTATACAAATCAGGCAGTTGCAGGAAAACATGGAAAAGCTGGACAGCAAAATTGAGTTTTACCGCACGGAAATAGAACGCATGTCAAACAAATAATTCCGGCAAAGCAAAACGCCCGCTTCCCTCCACTCAGAAGAAAACAGGCGTTTCCATTTCATCATCTCAAATTATATTTTTTACAAATCCACCGTAAAAATGACAGAACAGCCCTCTTTCACGGCGTTCTCATAAAACGGCAGAAGCCCTTTGCTCCAGCCTAAAATATGCTCAAGAACATCTTCCGTTTTCGGGAACCAAAACGCGTCCTCGTCTATCTTAGGGAAATTTTCTCGAATGACAGCCTCCAAATCATGTCCCCGCAGATACGCCGTAATATTCTTTACCGCCTCAGGCCTTTTCAGCGTCATTATTTCGTCCTCTGTTTCAACCAGAAATTCCCCCGCGAAAACAATATTTGCCGGAACTGCATTCGTTTCGTCCCATTTGCCGCCGCAAAAGCAGAACTGCAGGCCTTCCCAGGCTTTATCTACCTCACAGCCGCGCGGCGTACCCAGCAGAGTTTCCTCAATTTCTTCCAGCATATAGTCATATCGTTCTTCCTGCGGGCAGTCCAGCAGTTTTTGGAGTTCTGCCTCCGTCAGCGCATACAAAACACCCAGTCTTCCCATTTCATTCCCTCTTTTCTTCTGTATTACAGGAATGTTTCCGGCTCTGCGCGCCGTTCATAAAGTTCTTCCAGTTCTTCTTTATGGTAAACATACCCCGGGTCGTCGTAAAACTTTGCTCCCGTCGGGCATTTTTTCACACAGGCACAGCATTTGATACAGATTCCGGTAAACTCCGCCGGATTCTCTTTGCTGATAGAGCCCATGGGGCAGACCTCTGCGCAAAGCCCGCACCCACAGCAGGCGTCGCTTGTTTTCGGCTTCACCTTGCGAATGTCAATCGCGGCGTTGTGTCTGTCCCGCGGGGTAAAATACGGGCGGATCGGCGTTTCACCTCTTACCGTTACCGGCTCGGTATATGTCCAGCCGCTTTGCAGTTTTTCCGCAATCCCTCTGCCAAAGGCGCGCATTTTTTCCAGATCCGCCGCGTCCGGCCTTCCCGCGCCCAATGTGCGTGAAAAAGAATGTTCACTGATAAACGCGCCTCCAGCCGCTGTGCGGAAACCATCGTCCTCCAGTATGTTGCGCAATTCTATCAGCGCATCATCAAAATTCCGGTTGCCAAAGGAAACCACAGGCGCGGCAAGCGCGCCGCCGCCTTTTACCTTTTCTTTCAAATACGGAAGCAGTACGTTCGGCACACGCCCCGCAATGACTGGCGTACCAAATACCACGAAATCCCCTTCGGCAAACGCAAGTTCATCCTCCCTGTTCTGCGGCAGTGTAAAGTCGTATGTTTCCAGCGGCACGCCAAGCCCCGCCGCCGTTTCTTCTGCAACCGTCCGCACTGCTTTCTCCGTACCGCCTGTCGGGCTGAAATATACCGCCCAGACCTTACTGATATTCATGTATTCTCCTCCTTTGGCAAACGTTTCTTCTCTTTATTATTCCGCCTTGCCGTCCCGCGTCATCAGTTCCAGCACAGCGTCCTCTACATTTTTCCCATGGAACAGCACCGCGTTGATTGCCTCCGTTATCGGCATGGATACGCCGTATTTCTCTGCCATGTGGCATGCCGCCTGTACCGTATTTACGCCCTCGACCACCATCTGCACCGTTTCCAGCGTTTCCGCAAGGCTCTTTCCCTGCCCCAGCAGGATACCCGCGCGCCTGTTCCGCGAATGCATACTTGTACAGGTTACAATCAGATCGCCGATGCCGGAAAGCCCGGAAAACGTTTCCGCCTTGCCGCCCATTGCCATACCCAGCCGCTGCATCTCCGCCATACCGCGCGTCATCAGCGCCGCCTTTGTATTATCGCCAAAGCCCAGACCGTCAGACATGCCCGCCGCCAGAGCCATAATGTTTTTCAGGGCTGCGCCCATTTCCACGCCAATCATATCCGTATTGGTATACAGCCGAAAGCGCGGGTTCATAAATTCCCTCTGCACCAGCTTTGCCGTTTCTTCCTTTTCCGAAGCAATCAGGCAGGCGGAAGGGAGATTCCGTGCGACTTCTTCTGCGTGGCTCGGTCCGGAAAGCACGCAGACCTCGCACTCCGGCACACATTCCCGTATGACCTCGGAAAGCCGCAGCAGGCTGCCTTCTTCCAGCCCTTTTGCCACATTCACCAAAATCTGCTCTTTCTTAAAATATGGCGCAAAATCCTTTGCCGTTTGGCGCACCGCGCGCGATGGCACCGCCAATATGACGATTTCCGCAGCCGCAACAGCCTCCGCGCGGTCTGTTGTCGCACCGATTTCTGCCGGAATCTTTACGCCGGGCAGATATCTTTCATTTGTCCGCCGCTCCACAAGCTCATCAACAGCCTCCTGCCGCCTTGACCAAATTGTTACTTCATGCCCATGTTCCGCCAGCATAACGGCTAACGCCGTACCCCAGCTTCCCGAGCCAATCACTGTGACTTTTTTCATATCGCTGTGACCTCCTCATTTTTTCCGGATACTGAAACGGTTCTCATTTCCTGCCAGCAGCCTGCCAATGTTAGCGCGGTGCTTCCAAAATGCCAGCACGCATAACGCCGCCGCCAGAGCAGTCATTTCCACCGGGAACCTCAGAAAATACGCAGCAACGGGAATGGAAAACGCAAACAGCAGAGAGCCGGCAGAAATCGTATGGCTTACCGCTACGCCGACAATCCCGATGCCAAACGAAACCAACGCCAGCAGGGGCGAAATGGCAAAGCTCAGACCCAGCACCATACCGATGCTTGCCGCAATGCCCTTGCCGCCCCTGAAATGCAGATAAAACGGGAAATCATGCCCCAGTATCGCACCGATACTGCCATACATGCCCGCCAGCGCACCCGCTTCCGGGAACAGGAACATACCTGCCGCAAACGCCAGGACTGATTTCAGAATATCCCCTGCAAACGTCGCCGCTCCTGCCTTCACACCAAGCACACGCAGGGCGTTCGTTGTACCAAGGTTGCCGCTGCCCTGACTGCGCAGGTCTGTTTTCCACGCCTTGCTCACAAAATACGCCGTTTCCATGCAGCCGACCATATATCCAATCACCAAACATACTATCCGGAACATTTTAATCCTTATCCCCTTTTTCGCGTACAATAAAATGAATCGGCGTACCGACAAAGCCAAATGCCTCCCGCAGCTGGTTTTCGATATATCTGCGATAGGAGAAGTGGAACAGCCCGCGTTCATTCACGAATATCACAAATGTCGGCGGCTTCACGGAAACCTGCGTCATATAATACAGCCGGAGCTGCCGTCCCTTGTCCGCTGGAGGCTGCTGCATCGCAGTAGCTTCAATCAGCACTTCATTCAAAACGCCCGTACTGATTCGCAACGCGTGGTTTTGGTGTACCGTCTGTATCATTTCCAGCATACGGTCGATTCTCTGCCCTGTCTGCGCGGAAATGAATACCCGCGGCGCATAAGCCATGTATGCCAGTTCATTGGCAATATCTTTCAGGTAACGGTTCATGGTTTTGTCATCTTTTTCAATGGAATCCCATTTGTTCACGGCAATCAGGGCCGCGCGGCCGCGTTCGTGTGCAATCCCCGCAATCTTCGTATCCTGGTCTGTCACACCCTCGTTCGCGTCAATCAAAAGCACCGCAACGTCGCACCGTTCCACTGCCGCAACGGCGCGGATAATGCTGAACCGTTCAATTTCCTCTTTAATTTTGCTTTTGCGGCGCATACCCGCCGTATCAATAAAAATATATTTCTGTCCGTCAATCGTTATCGGGCTGTCTACCGCGTCGCGCGTCGTGCCGGGGATATTGCTGACAATCAGCCTGTCCTCGCCCAATATCTTATTTATCAGGGAAGATTTCCCAACATTCGGCTTGCCGATGATAGCAACCTTTATTGCATCATCATCCTCGTCCGTTCCTGTGTTTTCCGGAAAATGCTTCACCATTTCATCCAGCATATCACCCAGGCCCAATGCCTGTCCGGCGGAAACAGGCAGCGGGTCGCCGATACCCAGTTCGTAAAATTCGTAAATATCCATAGTGTCGCGCTTCACGCTGTCTACCTTATTGACCGCCAGCACTACGGGCTTTTTCGTCCGCCGCAGCAGGTTTGCAACCTGACGGTCATCATCTGTCACGCCTGTTTTTACATCTGTCACGAACAATATTACGTCAGCCGTTTCAATGGCGATTTCCGCCTGCTGCAAAATCTGCCGTTGTATAATTTCTTCGGAGCCGATTTCCATGCCGCCCGTATCGATCAATGTAAATTTCCGGTTCAGCCATTCTGCATCGGCGTAGATTCTGTCACGGGTTACGCCGGGCGTATCCTGCACGATGGAAATGCGTTCCCCCGCCAGCCTGTTAAACAACGTGGATTTCCCGACATTCGGGCGGCCCACTACCGCTACGATTGGTTTGCTCATTCTATACCTCCAAAATTAAAACCTTGAGGGTTCCACCCTCAAACTCCCGCAAGGGGGAACCTCCCCCTTGCCCCCGGATTGCCGCAAAACTGCGTTTTGCGGGGATTCAAAATATTCCTAATCATTCCAAAACAAATTTTTATTCTATATTGTACAATCAAACAATTCAATAATATATCTAGTATACCACATTTTTCGGTTGCCGCACAACAGCGGAAATTCCCCGTAAAGTGAAAACCATGTCACCGAAGCCCCTCAATAAAGGCCATCGCTGCCACAATCACCATCAACCCCCAGCTAAGATATCTGCTTGTTATTTCCCATTCGGACGGCTCTGCCTGTTCTGCATTGCTGATAAGAAAAGATAACTTCAAGCGGAACAGCTCATCCACAAACAAAATGGAAACCATCGTAAAAACGCAGACTAACACGCCGCAGAACCACATGCTCCAGTCGCCTTTATGCACCAGCTCAGGGCCCGCCATCAAGTTAAGTATGGTCAAAATGCCAGGCTCCATTTGGTCGATAATATTCCCGTTTCCATCCTTTACAATCACATCGTCCGATGGTGCCCACAAATCATTTATCCAGCCCGTATCTGCACTTCCATCCTCGTTATACAGCCAGATGTAATCCCTATGTTTTACCACACCTCCGCGAAAAAGGATTTCTCCTTCCTTGCAAAACTCTATGCCCGCGACAGGCTCCCCAACGCCCAATTCAGCTTCAATCTCTTTCGTGACAGCAGATGCGTCCTCCCTTACGGTATAGGGGCCATAGGTCTTATCGCCATGCTGGAACTCGACCGTCTTATCCGCATACACGGTAAAACAGGCCCGCTCCCCTTTTATTTCGCCGGAATATAACATGTTGCCGTTTTCCTGGCTTGGAACGAGGATAGTATTCCTGTACAAAATGCCCTCCCGCGCGATAGTCGCATAATAAACCCACGAAAACACCAGAATCATAGCCGCAAAAAGCAGCAGAAACCCCTTTTGCCAGCAATCCAAAGCTTTTATCCTTTTCAAAATTACATACCCCCTTGCTTTACCTCAGTTCCATCACGCCCGCCATCACGCCGCGTTTTTCCCCCATGCCCCTATGGGAATAAAATCGCTCCTGGTCACACATCGTGCAAAGCCCTGCAACCTCAATATCCTCCACGCCCATATCCGCCAAAAGCCTGCGGTTCGTTTCCCAAAGGTCAATTTTATATTTCCCTTCCTCCGAAGGGTCATCAAAGATGATTTCCCGCGCAAACGGGATATTCTTTTCAAACAGCTCCACCACAGGCGCATCTACCTGAAAGCAGCATTTCCCAATGGACGGGCCGACCGCCGCTGCAACGTCCTTCGGTTCTGTGCCAAACGCCTGCATCATCGCTTTCAGCGTTTTCTCCGCCATGCGTTCACCAGTCCCCTTCCAGCCGCAATGTGCCATACCGATGGCCTTATGCCGCCTGTCCAGCAAGAACACCGGCACACAGTCCGCCCCGAATATCACCAGCGGAATGCCTTTCTCATCGGTAATCAGCCCGTCCACGTCAGCATAACAGCGCTCCTTCCAAACGCCCTGCCCCGCGTCCGCCGCCGTTACGCGCTTCACATTTGTAGTATGCGTCTGCTGGGACGTGACAAAATTCTCCGCAGAAAAACCCAGAGCGCCGCCAAGGATACGATAATTTTCCCGTACCGCCGCCACATCTTCCCCGCGGGAAAGACCCATGTTCATGGATGCCCAGACGCCTGTGCTTACGCCACCATGCCGCGTTGTAAAACAGTGCCGCACCATGCCGCTCCGTTCCAGGTTCTCAAATACAATCACTTCCAGATTTCCTTGCTTTTCGATTCTCAAAGTCCATCGCCTCACTTATGATTAAGGCAGACGGAACGCGTCCTCCGTATAACGGAAATACGTTTTCCCGTCCCCTGTCAAAATTTCTGCTACATCAAAGCGGTATTCTCCGCCTTCCAGCCCTTTTTCCGCAACGTATGCCTTTGCCGTACGGATAATGCTCTGCTGTTTCCGCCAGTCTACCGCCTCCGATGGAAAGCCGTTCCTGCTGTTTTTCCTGTATTTTACTTCCGTAAAAACAGTATAGCCGTCCTTCTGTGCAATGATATCAATTTCCCCATCCCGTCTGCGGTAATTCCGCTCTAAAATCTCATAGCCCATCCGTTCCATCTGCCGCGCCGCAAGTGCTTCGCCCCTGCCGCCCTTCTCGGCGGCGGTTTCCCCCTGGCCTGGCAGGAAATTTTTTACAAAGCTCCGGCGGTGTATCGCACAGATTCCTTTTTCACGTATTGCAGCGATATGCTCCGCCGAGCCATAGCCCTTGTTCGCGGCAAAGCCATAGCCGGGGTAAATTTCGTCATACTGCACCATCATGCGGTCACGGTGTACCTTTGCCACAATGCTTGCCGCTCCGATGGAAAGGCTTTTCTCGTCACCCTTGACAATGCCCTTCTGCGGTGTATCAATGCCATATATCGTAACTGCGTCGACAAGGATATAATCCGCGGCAGGGGAAAGCTGTGCCAGAGCCTGACGCATCGCCTCAAAGGTTGCCTGTAAAATATTGATTTCGTCAATCCGTTCCGGCGGGACGACTCCCACGCCGTATGCAACGGCCTTTTCCAGTATCACGCCATACAGTTCCTCACGCTTTCTGGGCGTCAGTTTTTTGGAATCGTTCACGCCCTCTATCCGGCATTCCTTCGGCAAAATCACTGCCGCCGCAACAACAGGACCCGCCAGCGGCCCTCTCCCAACCTCGTCAATTCCGGCAACCAGCTCATACCCTTCAGCATAGCATTGCCGTTCATAAGAAAGCAGCGCGTCCAGCCTCTGTTCTTCCTTCAGCTGCGCCGCCTGCTTGCGCCAAAAACCATCCAGCAGTTTCTGCACGCCCTTCCGGCTGTCCTGTTCATATTCCCGCAGCCATTCCTGCAATTCCGAAGCCGGGCAATTTTGCAGTTTTTCCCGTATTTCCGCAATGGTTTCCATCTCTCGTCCCTTTCTTACGACAAATAACCCCTACTTTTCTATTCCATTATACGCTAAATTCCTTTTCTGCACAACCTCAAAACCGGAAAGCGTGGAACGCAGGACGTGCTCCTCCCTCTCTTTTTCCGCGTTTCCCTTGCGGAAAATTCCATACAATATTATAATTATACGCATACAGACAAAAAAGGAGGCGGTATTTTGCCCGTCAATTCATTTGAAAACTACCCGATGTCATGGAAGCCCGTACTGCCGCGTTCCAGCCGTCCGCTATATACTGCCCTTGCAGAGCTTTTGCAGCGGGACATTGCAAGCGGCGCGCTCCTTCCCGGCACAAAACTGCCCCCGCAGCGTGAGCTTGCCGATTTTCTGGATATCAATGTCAGCACCGTTACCCGTGCGTTCAAAATCTGTTCAGACAAAGGGCTGCTTTCCAGCGTTACAGGCAGCGGCACATTCGTTTCCTATGACGTAAACACCAGCACGCTCATTATCCCCGAAAACCCCGCCGCGCATCATATTGAGCTGGGCTCCATGATGCCCGAAACCATACCGCAGGCAGACGCCATTACCATTCTTCTGAAAATGCTCGCCGAAGAAGAATGTAAAAACCTGTTTCAATATTCTTATCAGGAGGAACCGCGCCACAAAGAAGCCGCCGCTCATCTGCTGAACCGTCTGGGGCTTTCCGTCACCGACCCGCGCGGGCTGTTATTTGCAAACGGCGGGCAAAACGCCACAGCCGCCATATTCGCGGGGCTGTTCCATTCCGGGGATAAACTTGGCGTTGACCCGCTGGTATATCCAGGCATAAAGGGCGCTGCAAAGCTGTTCGGTATCCATCTTGTGCCCATCCGGCAGGAAAACGGCGAAATGGGCCGAAGCGCCCTGCTTGCCGCCTGCAAAAATGACGGTATAAAGGGGCTTTATATTATGCCGGATTACCAGAACCCCACCAACCACATTATGACGCTTTCCTGCCGCCGGATGATTGCGGAAACGGCACAGGAACGTGACCTTCTGCTGATTGAGGACGGCATAAACAGCCTGTTTGCCGCAAATCCTCTGCCGCCCGTTGCTTCCCTCGCGCCGGAGCATTGTATCTTTCTGCTCAGCCTGTCCAAAACAGTCCTTCCCGCCCTGCGTCTGGCATATCTGCAAACACCGCTGCGTTGGGCGGCCGCGCTGGAGCAGGCACTGTACCATATCAACCTTTCGCAGTCCAGCCTTTTGCTGGAAATCGCTTCGCGCCTGACCCTCTCCGGCAGGCTGGAGCATCTCCTTGCAGAGCGGCGGAGGGGAGCGGCTTTGCGAAACCGCCTTGCTGATAAAATTTTAAGCGGCTATACGCTTTTGGGCGCGCCAGAATGTTTAAGCCGCTGGCTGCTCCTGCCGGAAGGAACCAGCGGGCAGGAATTTGAAGCAATGTCATCGGAAAGAGGGCTTTCTGTATATGGCAGCCATCGTTTTGCAGTTGGGAAGGAAATACCTGTTCCTGCCGCAAGAATTGCGGTCTGTGCTCCGGAAACAACAGAGGAACTGGAGCAGGGTCTGCACATATTAAAGGATCTGCTGGATTCTCTTTCCTGATGCCTGCCTTTCTGTCCTTCCCCATAGGCAAAGCAAGGGCGCAGACCCTCATTTCCGGTCCGCGCCCTGCAATATCATTTCCTGCTTCGAGCCTCCAGCCGATAAATCGGCATCCCCTTTGCAGAAAATTTTTCTTCATATTCTGTCATGATATTTCCCGTAAAATCACTGTTATGCAAATCCAGGCTGATATTGGACAGCTTCCAATCCTCTGCACAAAATTCATTCAGGGAAAATTCAAACAACCCCCTGTTGTCTGTTTTGAAAAAAATTTCCGCATTTTCCCCCATCGCTTCACGGTAGCCGCGCAGAAATTCCCGATAAGTCAGGCGGCGTTTATATGTACGTTTTTTCGGCCACGGGTCACAGAAATTCAAATACAACCGCTGAAATTCCCCGGCCTCGAAGAAATCCGACAACTTTTTCGCATCGCTCCAAACAAAAGCCAGATTCGGCGCATCCTCCCCCGCCCGTCTTGCCGCGACTGCCACAACGGTCAACTGGCGTTCGATACCGATAAAATTTACATCCGGCTCTGCCGCCGCGCTTTTTGTCAAAAAACCGCCCTTGCCGCAGCCGATTTCCACATAAATGGGATTATGATTCCCAAAAAATTCCGCCCAATGTCCTTTTTTCTCCTCCGCGTTTTGAATAACACGGCTGTTTTCCTGCACTTCCTGTTCCGCCCAAGGCTTTTTTCTGACTCTCATCCTCTGTATGCTCCTTCTGATTACTTTTTCTGTTCATACAGTATCATACTATCGAAGCCCTGTTCTGGCAAGCCTTTCTTATACGCAAAGCGTTTTTTGTCACGCTTTCTCCCCGGGTACATCCTCCCGTTCCAGCCGCGCCAGCCAATATCCCCTTGCATCGTCCACATAGCGGAACTCCTTAAAACCAAAGCTCTCCGCCTCTTTCGCATCTTCTGCCCGATATACGCATGGCAGACCCAGCCAAAGGCAGCCGCCCTCTGCCCGCAGTATCAAATGACGGTAGCGGCGGTACGGGAGCAGAAAGAAAAATTCTTTCTGCCATTTCAGGGGAACCTTTGCCAGAAGCGTCAATTCCTCCAACGCAAGGCATTTCCACGAAACCCCATCGCCAAAAGGCTGTAACTCCTTGTTTTTTTCAAATTCCAAAGGCACACTTTCCAGCTGGCTTTCCTGTTTCGCAGACTCCGCCGCAGTCTGCTCCCGCTCTCCTTCCGTATCCCCAATATTGCGGATACGCGCAGTTTCTTCCGGCGTCAATACGCCCGTTTCTTCCAGTTCCTGCAATTCCTGCCGGAATTTTGCCAAAAGCCCTGAAAAATTTCCATGACAGCCGTCCGCTTTCTGTTCTTCCGCAATTTTATGAGAAAGGCTCTCCGGCTTATTCATTTTCGGCTCTTCCGGCTGTTTTGCAGTTGGCTCTGTCTTTTCTGTCTTTTCTGTCTTTTCTGTCTTTTCTGTCTTTTCTGTCTTTTCTGTCTTTTCTGTCTTTTCTGTCTTTTCTGTCTTTTCTGTTTTTTTTGCAATTTCCGCTTTCCTTGCCGCCTCTGCTCGTGGGCGCATTGGCAGAACTGCCGCTTCTGCCGCCTGCAAATGGATTTCGTCTGCCTTCTCCGGCTCTTTTACCGGACGGTTCGGCTGAAATTCGCGTTTCCAGTCTTTTTTCTTACCAAAAAACGCCGTTAGCGGGGCAGAAACCGCGCCGCTTTTCCCCTCCTCTGCCAACAGCACCACCGTTTGAAAATCCTCCGCCTTTTTCCCATGTCCCAGTGCATCAGGGGAGAAATCCCATTTCAATTCTCCCTGTCCTTCCTTGCCTGTGGGGCGCAGTTCTCCGCAGAAAAGCGTTTCCGCCGGATTTTCTCCCAGCATGACATACACGCCGTAAACTCCGCGGCGAAGCCCCTGCACCGTCAGCTGCAATCGTCCCTGTCCGTTTTTGATTTCCATGACACAGCTGCCCCAGGGCGGACGCTTTCCCAGCGCGTAGCCCGCCGTTTCCTGCCGGAGCATTAAAAATACTTTTTCATATCTTCTGTTATACATCGCGTTCTCCCCTTTGCTTGTCTTACCGCTGCAACTGTTACAAACATATGCGTATGCGGGGGAAAAAAGAACGGAAAACAAAAAAGCCATAAGGCGTACGGCCTCAGGGCTTCCCTGTATCCTGTATTTATAAAATGAGCATCGCGTCGCCAAACGAAAAAAAACGGTATCTTTCCCGCACAGCCTCCGCGTAAGTTTCCATTACAAGCTCCTTGCCCGCCAGCGCGGAAACGAGCATGATCAGCGTCGATTCCGGCAGGTGAAAATTTGTAATCAGGCAGTCCACCGCCTTGAATGTATAACCGGGATAAATAAAAATTTTCGTCCAGCCGCTTTTAGCCTGTATCACACCATTTTCATCCGTAACGGATTCCAGCGTCCGTGTGCTTGTCGTCCCGACAGCAAAAATGCGCCCGCCGTTCCGTTTTGCCTCATTCATAATGGCAGCCTGTTCTTCCTCCACCACATAATACTCCGAATGCATTTCATGGTCGAGTACGTCGTCCACCTTCACCGGCCGGAACGTCCCCAGCCCGACATGCAGCGTCACGTTTGCAATCTTCACTCCCATTCCCTCGATTTCTTTCAGCAGCTCCGGCGTAAAGTGCAGCCCCGCTGTCGGTGCGGCAGCGGAGCCGTCATGCGCCGCATAAACCGTCTGGTAGCGCGTTTTATCTTCCAGCTTATGCGTAATATACGGCGGCAGAGGCATCTCCCCCAGTTCTTCCAAAATAGCTTCAAACACGCCGTCATAATGGAACCGCACAAGCCTGTTGCCATCCTCCACAATCGTCAGCACCTCTGCTGTCAGCCTTCCGCCGCCAAAGGAAATCCTGTCGCCGGGGCGCGCCTTCCTGCCCGGGCGCACCAGCACTTCCCAGACATCCAGCTCCCGCCGAACCAAAAGCAGCACCTCGATCACTGCGCCCGTACCGACTCTTTCGCCAAACAGCCGCGCCGGCAGCACCCTTGTATCGTTTATCACCAGACAATCCCCTGCACGCAGATAATCTCTGATTTCCCGAAAATGCTTATGCTCCCGCTCCCCTGTATCCTTATGCAGCACCAAAAGGCGGGAGGATGCGCGGTCCTCCAGCGGCTCCTGCGCAATCAGTTCTTCCGGCAGTTCATAGTTAAAGTCACTTGTTTTCATTTCCGCTCCTCATTTCCCCAGCAAATACCTTGCTGCATATTCCACGCCGAAAAACTTCAGCATTTTTTCCCGATAAATATATGTGGCATTATCCGGCAGGAAATCGAACCCTTCAATATCGTAATCATGGAGCACATAATGCTCCTCCATATCCTGTGAAAGCACCGTCACCTCGGGGTCCGTCGCCGCCCTGCGGATATCCGTAACCACAGCGTCCACGTCAGAAATGGCATGCATGATTTCCTCAATCTCATGGTCTTTCAGCTTTTTCACATACATTGGTTTCCCCTCCGTTTCTCAGTTTTCCATCAGGTATTTTATGGCATATTCCGGCCCGAACCAGTCCAGCATCATTTTCCGGTAAATATAATCGGAGCCCGCACCCGCATTATGGAAACCGCGGATATTGTAATCAAACAGCCGGTAGGTTTCTACATCCTCCTGAAATTCCGCCTTTACCTCCGGCACATTGGAAATATTCAGGCTGTCCTCAAAGCTGGAATCATATGTGCGCACACTGATAATTGTTACGCTCCCATCGTCCGAAATCACATTCATAATTTCCCGTATCTGTTCTTCCGTCAGCTTTTCCACAAACATGTCCTCACTCTCCTTTTCTCCACTTTTCGATATCCTTTTCCAGCAGTTCCCAAAGCTCCCGCTTGCCGCACCCCAGCAGCAGCCTTTCCAGCTCCGCTTCCTCCGGCTGGATTCGCCTTTGCAGCCCGCCGCAGCGCAGACCTTCGTCTAAAAAGAACCAAAGCGCGTCTTTTTCGGGTTCCCCTTCCAGTCCTCTTTCAAAAAATGCCAGCGTGTTCCCTTTTTCGTCCCGCCAGCCCTTTCGTGAAAGCAGGAAATCCCTCAAATTTTTCATCTTTCAATCCTCTATCGTAATGTCTGTATAGTAGTGGTACAAAATTTCTTCGTAGTCGTACCCTTCCAATGCCATCGCCTGCGCCCCTTTCTGGCTCAGCCCGACACCATGTCCAAAGCCAACGCCCTCAAACACAAATTTTCCGCCGCTGACCGTAGATATGGACACAGAATACACTTCATAGTCCCCGTCTTTCTGTGTTCCGGAGGATGTTCCGCCGTTTTTCTGTGAAGAAACCATCAGCCTTTTTCCGTCCATGCTTTTTAGGGAACCTTCTGTTCTGGCAATAATCCCGTCCTCGGCAGCTGCCGCGCGCAGTGTACCCTTTTCCGGCTTTGAGGAAGGCGCAGAAACTTTTCCATCATACGTGCCGATTTCCCCGCCCTTGCCGTTTATGGTAAACATTTTCCCCGGCAGGCTCCCACAAGCCGCACCGGAAAAGTATGTCCGGATTTCCTCTTTTGTGAGCGTTTTGCTCCCGCGAGAACCGATGATTTTCAGCTCCTGCACACGCCCGCCTGTCGACAGCTTTGTAATTTCAATGTCCTCCGCCGCGCCAATGCTTTCCCTTTTTGCAGACAGCAAAGCATCCAGTTCATTCAGCGTCAGCGTGCGTTTCCATGTATTGTCGCCATATTCCTCCACGACCTCCGGCACTGCCCGCAGATATGCCACCTTATTGCTCCATACATTTTCGCTGTTTTCCGTATAGCCGCCTGTAGAAGCAGAAAATACAGCCTCAATCGGTACACCGTTATAGCAGGCGATTTCCCCTGCCGTATCATCCACCGCACGTATAGCCGAAGCCGCCTCCCCATCATAGCCCTGATAAACCTGGCATGCCGTAGTATCGCAAAGCTGATAGCCGCTGCCTGTATGCGCCCCCAGTTTTGTAATGGCATATGTCCTTGCAGCAACTGCCTGCGCCTTTAATGCTTCTTCTTCATAGGACTGCGGCATCTCCGCCGGAACAACGCCATAGAGATATTCCTCCAGCCCAACTACATTGACTGCCGTCAGCGCACTGTTACGCACAGCAAACGTCAGCATGCCGCGGTAGCGTTTTCCGTTAACAGAAATGGTATCGTCCCGCTCCGTCCCCATCAAAACAGCATCTTCAGGCAGAAGTAGGGCAGTCCTGCCATCAGAAAGGGAATATCCCGTAAAGCCGCGTATCTGTGTTGCAGATTCCCGCGCAGCCTGTTCCACTTCTGCACGCGAAGCGTTCCTGACATAAACGGTCCAGTCCTCCCCGTCCAAATACGCGGCATAGGCGTCCAGCCCCATATTGGAAAGGGAATCCGCTAAATCCAGCGCGTCATCGCAGTCCATTTCGTCATCCACCGCAATATAATCGCCTGACGCCGGTCTTGCCGTAAACCCGCCGGAAACTGCGCCGCCTTCTTCAAATCTTCCATCCCTCTCTGTGCCAATCAAAAGTTCTCCTGTGCCAATCGAAGCCGAAGACGCATTTTTGCAGACAGCTTCCAAACCAACCCGCACTGTTTCCGGCACATTGTATGCACTTGCCTTTATGGGAAATGCCAGCAGTACAGCGCAAAGCAAAGCTGCCGACCCGCAGGCCTTTCCCGAAATCCTGTTCATCGGAATGTATTCCTCCTTCCGGTATTATGGACATTATCATAAGTAAAATTTATGGTTCCGTTCCTGTTATTTTTATATGTTACCATAAACCGCCAGCTTTGCACAGTATTTTTCTTTTTCCACGATATTCAAATTTGGTGCTGGATACTTCCAGCTGTAATTTTATAGAATTCCAGCTGCCTTTGCCGGAAAACTGCCCGATGAACTGGAAATTTAGTTATTATCCTGTTTTTCTATTACGTAAGATTTTAAGCTCCTACGACAGCCATCCTTTTCATAAAATCCCTCTGCCTCCGGCTGCGAACCAAAATATAACATTGTAGGTGTGTTTTCTTTTGCGAGGCAAAGAAGTTTACTGCCAATCCCCTGATTTTGATATTCCGGCAAAACCAGTAACTCTGTAATTGTTCCAAAATTGCAGTTCTAGTTCCCAATCCTCAAATGGCTTGTCAAGGCTATAATCAGGTTCAAAATAGCTTCGGATATATTCTGCGGCTCTCCTCCCGCAGCTGTCCTTTCCGGAGGAAATAAACACGATGTCAAACTGTTGGAAGATACCCTGTATCATATTGTGGCACTTCGTCCAGAAGCGGATAAAGAATACCCGCAAACATGCTGGCAGCGAGGAAAAGAAGGAACTGGAACTCAACCCTGACTTCCGGCCCTGCCGTTGGGTCGTTGAGGTCACTCACTCTTTTTTCAACCGTTTTCGCAAATTGCTGGTCCGTTATGAAAAGAAAGCCTCCAAAAAGAAGAAAAACCTGACCTTACACTGGTATTGGCTAAAATGAACGGATACTGCCAGGGACATGCCTGCCTGACGATGGAAACGGCATACAGCAATGCCAGGTTAACAGCAAAACCCGATAGCAGCTGGTTAGTGCCTTAATGAATATATGATATATGAAAAATGGATCCTTATAAAATTGATTTTTCTTCAATATTCAATCATTCTGGCTGATTACAAAAGCCCAGGGACAACAACTTCCTTACGAAGTGTCTTCCCCGGGCTTTCCCTGTTTTTGTTTTCTGTGTTTTCCAATCCCGCCGAAGCAGTTTATTTTGCGTATTCTACGGCTCTGGTTTCCCGAATCAGGTTTACCTTAATCTGACCGGGATACTCCAGTTCCTCTTCAATCTTCTTGGCAATCTCTCTCGCCAAAAGGGTCATACCTTCATCGTTCACGTCCTCAGGTATTATGACAATCCGCAATTCACGCCCTGCCTGAATCGCGAAAGATTTTTCAACGCCCTTGAAGTTATCGGCAATTTCCTCCAACTTCTGCAATCTCTTGATATAAGATTCCAAAGTTTCGCGTCTTGCGCCCGGCCTTGCCGCGGAAATCGCATCCGCCGCCTGCACAAGTACAGCTACAATGCTCTGCGGCTCCACATCGCCATGGTGCGCCTCTACCGCGTTTATCACCAGACGGCCTTCTTTATACCGCTTCAAAAGCCCTACGCCGATGCTGACGTGAGAGCCTTCCATTTCATGGTCCACGCTCTTGCCAATATCATGCAGCAGCCCGGCACGCTTCGCCAGCGTAACATCTACGCCGATTTCGGCGGCCATCAGCCCTGCCAGATGGGATACCTCGATGGAGTGCTTCAATACATTCTGCCCATAGCTGGTACGGTATTTCAGCTTGCCCAGCAGCTTCACCAGTTCGGGGTGCAGCCCGTTTACGCCGGTGTCCAGCGTAGCGGCTTCGCCCTCGTCCCGTATAATGACGTCCACTTCTTTTCTTGCTTTTTCCACCATTTCCTCGATGCGCGAAGGGTGTACACGCCCGTCCACAATGAGTTTTTCCAGCGCAAGCCTTGCAATCTCTCTGCGGATGGGGTCAAAACCGGAAAGAATAACAGCCTCCGGCGTGTCGTCGATAATCAGGTCGATACCTGTCAGCGTTTCCAAAGCGCGGATATTCCGGCCTTCACGCCCGATGATGCGCCCTTTCATTTCGTCATTCGGCAGCTGTACAACGGATACTGTTGTTTCCGCCACATGGTCTACCGCGCACCGCTGTATTGCGTTGGCAACGATTTCGCGCGAACGTCTGTCCGCCTCCATCTTCGCCTTGCTTTCCACTTCCTTGATGAGCAACGTCGCTTCATGCTTCACATCGTTTTCCACTGTCGCGAGGATATAATTCTTGGCTTCCTCCGTTGTCAGTCCGGAGATTCGCTCCAGCTCCTGAAGCTGCTTCGCGCGAAGCTCTCTGGCTTCTTCCTTCTGCTGCTCCAGCTCCTCCAGCTTTGCAGTCATATGCTCCTCTTTCTTTTCCAGAGCCTCGACCTTTCTGTCCAGAGCTTCTTCCTTTTGGAACAGCCGCCTTTCATTTCTCTGGAGCTCGTTCCTTCTGTCACGGACTTCTTTTTCCAGTTCATTTTTTGTCCGGATGCTGTCTTCTTTCGCTTCCAAAAGAATCTCCTTCTTCTTTGCTTCCGCATCTTTCACCGCGTCCTCAACGATTTTGCCAGCACGCTCCTCCGCAACGCCGACTCTCGCCTCCGCAATCTTCTTGCGGTAAAGCACGCCAATGACCGCGCCAACGACCAGCCCGACGACAACACCACAGATGATACTTATCGGATCTATGAAAAACACCTCCCCTTATTTAGTTTTCAAAGTACAGTTCACTTTTTCTCATATCCAGTAAGCAGCGCATGCTGCACAGTGCACCAAAAAGCTGAGTTCCACCTCCCGCCGGACTTCTTCCGCATCCAAAACGGTTCTCCGTTCCGGACAGCCCGATGGGAAATCTGGAAAAATCCCTCTGAGAAATCCCCGCGTTTTTGGTACGCCGAACACACCACGCTTTTTTTATTTTATTACTTTTTAGGAAAAGTGTCAAGAAACAATCCGCATGAGATAGGTATTCTTTGTAAAAAAGCTGAAAATATGGCTGCCGACATCATGAATGCTGTCATAATAAAAAAGACTTGCAGTTTTTTTGGCAGGAAATGAAAAAGAAATTTTTATTCGGAAAGGGAAAACAAGAACGCAGTGCCGGCAGATTTTTCCCGCCGCAAAACCTGTTCTAAATCCTGTTTCCTCCAAAATATATTGGTAATAAAAGCTCTTGGAGGGTATTTATGAAAGTATTTCGGGCAATACATATCCGCAAAAAACAAATCGTAATGGGATTGGCAGGAATTGCGCTGCTCTGCGGGGCTGCCGCTGTTCTGCCGCCTGCCGTCACAAAGGCTTCGGCTGTCGTTTCTGCCTCAGTCGAGCGGAAGCTTCCTATTTATTGTGTTGATACCAAAAAACCTCAAATTGCCGTCAGTTTTGACGCGGCTTGGGGAGCTGATGATACCGATGAGCTTCTGCGCATTCTCAGTGAAAATGACGTCAAGGCGACGTTTTTTCTCTGCGGTTATTGGGTCGAAAAATATCCCGAGGAGGTCAAAAAAATTGCCGCCGATGGGCATGACCTCGGGAACCATTCCGCGACCCATCCTCATATGAGCCAAATTTCCGCCGAGCAGATTTCTCAGGAACTGCAAAGCTGCCACCAGAGTGTCAAGGAACTTACAGGGCTGGAAATGGAGCTGTTCCGCCCGCCGTTCGGGGAGTATGATAACCATGTTATCGAAACCGCCTCCGCGAATGGGTATTATACAGTACAGTGGGATGTGGATAGTCTTGACTGGAAGGAATTAGGCGCGGAGGCAGAGCTGAATCAGGTCCTGAACCACAAGCACCTTGGCAACGGCTCCATCATTCTGTTCCACAACGATGCGAAATACACCCCTCAGGTTCTGGACAGCATTTTGAAAGGGTTAAAAGAAAAGGGCTTTGAAATCGTGCCCATTTCTGAGCTGATACTTCGGGAGGATTTCGAAATGGACCACGAAGGGCGGCAAAAGCTCAAATCGGGCGCGGCATGATGTTGGAGTGAACTGCTTTTTCTGCAAGCGGAGTCAGCTTCGCCGCTGTCATAGCAGTCAAAACGGGGGATTGTTTCAGAACAATCCCCCGCCCCTCAAAATCATCTTCCATTGTGGAAAAATTTTCTCAGACAGCAAACGCAGCGTTTACTCCTTCCGCATCTTTACAGAAGCATTCTTAAATTTATCATGCACCGCAACCATCGCCGCGTCAATATCATCTTTCGCTATCAGCACAGTAATCTTGATTTCAGAAGTGGAAATCATCTGAATGTTCACACCCGCGTCGTACATCGCTTCGAAGAACATCGCCGCAACGCCGGGGTTCGATGCCATACCCGCGCCCACAATTGACAGCTTCGCTACACTGTCATCATGCACAATCTCCTGTGCTGTCAGCCGCTCTTTATGCTTCTCCAATGCCTTCAGCGCAAGCTCCAGGTCATCACGGCCAATCGTAAAGGAAATATTCTGACGCCCATCGTAGCCGTTGGACTGCAAAATAATATCTACACTTACTTTCTCCTTTGCCATCAGAGAGAAAATCTCAAACGCCTTACCCGGTTCATCCTTAATCCCCATAATCGAGATACGGGATACATTTTTATCCGCCGCAACGCCGCTGACCAGCATTCTTTCCATCTTGCAATCCTCCTTAACCTCTGTACCCTCCGCGTCTGTCATGCTGGAGCGTACCACAAGCTTCACATTGTATTTTTTCGCCAGCTCAACGGAACGGCAATGGAGCACCTTCGCACCCAAAGACGCAAGCTCCAGCATTTCGTCATAGCTGATTTCATCCAGTTTCTGCGCATCCGGCACAACGCGCGGGTCCGCCGTATATACGCCTTCCACATCTGTATAAATTTCGCAGATATCCGCATTCAGTGCGGCAGCCAGCGCGACCGCCGAAGTATCCGAGCCGCCCCTGCCAAGCGTTGTCAAATCGCCCAGCTGGTTTACGCCCTGAAAGCCGGTCACAAGCACAACGTTGCTCCGTTCCAGTTCATTTTCAATACGCTCCGTATGAATGGTACGGATTCTGGCGTTGCTGTATGTATTCGTTGTTTCAATGCCCACCTGCACGGCGTTCAGCGAAACAGCGCGGCCGCCCAAAGCATTGATTGCCATTGCCATCAGCGCAACAGACTGCTGTTCGCCCGTAGCCAGAAGCATATCCATCTCTCTGCGGCTTGCTCTCGGATTGATTTCCTTTGCTTTCGCAATCAGACCGTCTGTTGTTTTACCCTGCGCGGAAAGCACAACGACAACCTGGTTGCCTTCCGCCTTTGTTTTCATGATGCGCCGGGCTACATTGAATACTCTCTCCGCGTCCGCGACGGAACTCCCGCCGTATTTCTGCACAATCAACATTCTTTTCTTCCTCCTGTTATTCTGTCTTTACCTTTGCGCCCTCCAAATCAGGCTCAAGCAGTGTTAATTCCCAATTATTCGGGAGCGTGCGCAAATATGCAGACATTTTTCTTTGGAATACCTCCGCCCCGTCCCTTCTGACCATAGCCATCAGCGTGGAGCCTGCACCGCTCAGATAGCAGGCGGCTGCGCCAAAGCCGTCAGCAGCTTCAAAAATTTCCTCCATGCCGGGAATCAGGGTTTTGCGGTAAGGCTGGTGGATTTTATCCTCCATCGCCATCGCAAGATTTTCGTAATTCCCCGTCAATATGGAGGCAACCAGCAACGCCCCTCGGGATACGTTATACACAACATCTCCGCGCGAATAGCTTGCAGGCAGCACGCCCCTCGCCTTCTCCGTAGAAACGGGGAAATCAGGTACCATTATAGCAAAAAGCAGGTCGTCCGGCAACTCCAAACGGACGTGCCGCATGATTTTTTCATCCTGCGCGCCAACAACCATGCTGCCGAATATCGCCGGGTTGGAATTATCCGGATGCCCCTCCAGCATTGCGGCCATCTGCGCAAGCTCCTCCCTGCCGCAGGGATTCCCCGCCAGCGCGTTCGCCGCCAGCAACCCCCCTACGATGCACGCCGCGCTGCTGCCAAGCCCGCGCACCATGGGAATATAATCCTCCTGCACCAGGCGCACGCCGGGCATGGCAAGCCCTTTCTTTTCATAAAAATGGCGCATGGTCTGGTAAATCAGGTTGGTTTCGTCCGTGGGTATCTCAATCGGCTGCTTCCGCCTGACCTCGATTTCCACGCCTTCCGGTATTTCCTCCACCCAAAGATGGTTATAAAGCTGCAGTGCCACCCCGATGCTGTCAAAGCCGGGGCCCATATTCGCCGACGTTGCCGGCACCTGTATTGAAATCATGTTTTTCCTCCGTTCCGTATCCCGCAGCACCCGCAGAATCCCGTTTCTTTTATTCCCGCGCAATAATCTTCAAAGACTGCACGCCCTTCAGCTCCTCAATGCGTCCCATCAGCCTGCTGAAATCCCCCTGCATGGCGTTCGTTTCAATGGTGACCGTTACATTTGCAATGCCGTTGATGGGTATGGTCTGGTTAATCGTCAGTACGTTCGCGCCCTCCGTTGCAATGCCGTTGAGCACTGCCGAAAGCAGCCCCGGCGTATGGTCAAGGTTCATGGCAATCGTCACAGTCTTTCCCCGCGTGTTCTCATAAAGAGGGTGTACCGCATCCCGGTATTTGTAAAACGCGCTCCGGCTGATGCCCACTCTGTTTACTGCATCCTGCACTGTTTTCTCTTTTTTGCTTTCCAGTAAATTTTTTACATCCATAACCTTCAGGAAAATCTCCGGCAAAACGCTTTTATCTACAATAAAGAAATTTTTATCCTCTTTCAAATGCTTCTCCTCCTGTTTTTCAGTTAAAAACATCTGTATGCAACACAAGGAATATATCATAAAATATCCCATTTTGCAAGTAGAAAAACCGTATTTCAGAAAAATATACATAATTATTGGAAATCCGCGCCGCCCCGTCCCCTTTTTGTGCAGACAGGCGATGTTTTTCGCCGAATTTTTCCGTTTTTCTGTTTCAAAGCGGCTTATTTTCTGGTAGAATAAAGCCATACTAAAACCATGCCCTTCCATATGAAGGAAATGCAGGGTGTCAAAAAATATATATTCAAGTCGCGGAAAGGTTCGTGAAACGAAGCGTTTCCCGACTGGAATCCACAGAACGGGCTTTGCCCGTTCGAGGAAAAGGGCGAGTTTCAAGGCTTTTTCAAAAGCCGATGGAACGAGTCCCTTTATACCGACAGCCCCCCAAAAAAGGCTTGAAGGCGAAGCATGAGCCTTTTTTGACATAATGAACACCAGAAGGAGTTTTGATATGAAACCGGCAAAACGAATACGTCCCCGGCATCTGCCGCTGCTTGAGATGTTTTTGAATGAATATGAGGCAATGCGGCAGAAAATGGACGCAGAGGCAATGCCTGCCCTGCTTGAAATCGCGCCTCTGATATTTGGCAAGTGGTACCATTCGGCGCTGGTGGCGGAAACGATACTTTCCCCTGCCAACATCATCAGCAAGGATTTGGAAAAATCCGGCAGCTGCTCAGAATTTGCGTATGTCCTGCGGACGCACCCCAGAAAACAGGGAGCAGGGCAGTACGCATTTTCCCTCTACGAATATTCTCTGGAAGCACATCCGCTCGTGGAGGATATGAAAACGCTGGTCGGCTTCTGCTATCCCGACTGCCGGACAGACGAGCAGGGCTTTCTGCTGCCTCAGGCAAGGGAAATCCTGCTGCCGCGCCTCTCCATTCCGGAGGGTTTTTATCTGGAATATCTGACGCGGCTGGCATGGCTGGCCGGGCTTCTGCTTCCCATGCCCGCCATTCACACACATAAAATGCAGCCTTCTGCGTCATGCAGGGAATTTTTTGCACAGGGTACAGCGGAAATCATACGGCAGCTGGCAGAAACGGCATGCGCGCTTGCAGCCGAGCGTTTCGTGTGCTCCATGCATTTGGAGGACGGCGTAGCGACGCCCGTTTTTTTCCGCTCCTGTCTGGAAACGCATATGGATGTGGATAAAATTTTTATTGATTTTTACGAGCGTGTAGACGTTAATATTTTAGAAATCTGGCAGACGCCGCCCGGGGAACTTTCGGAAGATGAGCACAATGTCATTTCCTCCTTTTTATTCACAGGCATCATGCTGGATAAATGGTTCCTGACGCCCATGAGCATGTTTTTCCGGCTGATACGCCCGCTGGCGTTTATCCCTATGCGGTTTTTCCCGCTGGTCAACCACGTTGCGGCAATGCTGCTGATGGAGCGCAACTGGGGCTCAGAGGTATTCACGCCCCCCGCTTATTATTCCCTGACCGCGCTGGGGAAAGCACTGTTTGCCGTGCCGGAAGATGCCGGCGAAAACCGTCAGGAAATGCCGGAATCCCTGCCCTATGAACAGATTTTGGACGCGATGGAGCAGGAGGCAGACGTCCGGCGGCGGGAGCGCGCGGCAATGCTGAAAACCGTACCGGAAATCGTTTCTATGAAGGTTTCTCTGATGCAGGATGATGAGGTTTGGAAAATCATAGAGGCAGGAAGCAGCATCAGCCTGCATGAATTCTGCCTTGACCTCTGTGCGGCGTTCGGCATGGAGGGCGAGGAGAATTATATGCTGTCTGTGCCCGACCGCAACGGATTTCCAATGGAATATTCGCCTGCCGGTTCCAAGCGTTCTGTCAATAAAACGGCAGGGCTTGCCCTGCGGGACCTGCCTTTGTCTGCGGGAATGCATCTGCGGCTGAGCCCGTCGCCTGCCGGCGGGGGTACACTGCTGCTGGATATTCTGGCACAGGGGGAAGGAAATCCGTTCCTCATTTACCCGAGGATTTGCAGGCAGAGCCGGAAAGTAACGGAGCAGGAACGGGAAGATGAAATGTTTTGAAGCAGCGGAAAACAGAGCGGAAGTTTGGGGGCAGGTATTTTTACCCAAACGCTTTATCATACAGGAAAGGAAGTATCACCATGTCACTGATGCACCAGCACGGCGGGGATTTAGATGAAATCCAGCGTCTTTACGGCATTCCCCGCGAAGAAATCATCGACTTCAGCGGAAATATCAACCCTTTGGGCTTTCCCAAAACCGTGGAAAACGCCCTTGCGGCAAACCTACGCATTATTTCCACATACCCCGATAAACGCTACACCGCACTGCGCGAAGCCATCGGACGGTATACCGGCGCGGCGGCGGAACATATCGTTGTCGGCAACGGCTCTACAGAGCTGATTTCCACATTCATACAGACTGTGCATGCTGCGCATGCCGTAATCCTCGGTCCGGCGTACTCCGAATATGAGCGCGAAGTCACCCTTTCCGGCGGCAGTTTTACTTATTTCCCGCTGAAAGAGGAGGACGGTTTCCGCCTGAATCTGGACGCGCTCCTGCACGCCCTTACGCCTGAAATCGGCATCTTTATCGCCTGCAATCCAAACAATCCCACCGGTACGGCGATACGCACCGGCGAAATGCGCCAAATCCTTGCGCACTGCAAAAAAATCGGCGCATCTGTCATGATAGATGAAACATACATTGAATTTTCCGATATCCTGCCGGAAATCTGCTCCGTCCCTCTCGTGGAGGAGTTCGATAATCTGTTCGTCGTTCGCGGTACGTCGAAGTTTTTCGCTGCCCCCGGGCTGCGGCTCGGCTATGGTGTTTCTTCCAACCACGCTTTTTTGGAACGGTTGAAAACCAATCAGGACCCTTGGAGCGTCAACAGCCTTGCCGCTTTCGCCGGAGAACGTATGTTCAGCGATACCACCTTTCATCAGGAAACCATCGCTCTCATTTCCGGTGAACGGAAACAAGCGTTTCAGGAACTTTCCGGCTGGAAAAATATCAAGGCGTATCCTTCCGAAGCCAATTTTATCCTTTTACGGCTTCTGACCGAAACCGTCAGCGCGGCGGAATTATTTGAAAAGCTGATTCGCAAAAAAATGCTGATCCGCGACGCCGCATCCTTTACATTCCTCGATGAAAGCTATCTGCGCTTCTGTATCCTTTCGCCAGAACAGAACGCCGCGCTTCTGCGGGAATTAAAAGCACTGGTGGAGTGACAGCATATTAAAAAAACAGCCAGTTTGGGGCGGCATAGTAAAAACTGACATTGTATTTTTCGCCCGCAGCGCACATATTACACCTTGAATAAAAAAATAAAGACCTTCATATTCACAGCGTCCTCAAGGTCTTTCATTCTTTCTTTCAGAGGTGATTCCATTGTCACATACACTCAGCCGCAGCGACCTTTGCGGCTATCTGGCACTGTTACGCAGACAGCTTGGCGGGCAGAAACTTCCCCCCGCTCCGAACGTCGTTTTCCTGAACAGCCGCGCTCTGTATTATTACCTTGCGGGCCAGTTCTGCGGTCAGGATACCATCGGCGGCATTTTGGAAAAAATCGAGGCATGCATTCCGCTTGCCGTAACAGACGAGAGCTTTTCGCTCTTTCTCTCCGCCTGCCGAGAGCCGCGCGAGGAAAAGACCCGCTCCTTTCTTGAAAGCTGTAAGGCGGATTTTCTCCTTCTCGTCCACCAGACCGCAGACAGCGAAAATGACTGGCGCGCGCTGACTGCCCTCTGCGAAGCCCTCCGCAGGAAAAATGCGTACCAGCCCGAAACACAGCATTGAAAGGAGCCGCTATGGATAAGCCCTACCGCAGCTTAAATGAATATTACCGCGCACTGTTTGGCAGGAAAGCCGCCAAAATCTCTCTTGACGGCGGCTTCACCTGCCCGAACCGTGACGGTACACTTGGCACAGGCGGCTGCCTGTTTTGCAGCGCGGGCGGTTCCGGGGATTTTGCCGAAAACGCGTCGCGCTCCATACCGGAGCAAATCGCCAGCGGGCGGGCGCAGACTGCCGCCAAGTGGCCCGATGCCGTTTATATCGCCTATTTTCAGGCGTTTACAAATACATACGCCCCCGTACAGCGTCTGCGGGAAACATACGAAGCCGCCCTTTCCTGCCCCAATATAGCGGGGCTTTCCATCGCTACCCGCCCCGACTGCCTCCCACCGGATGTCATCGCGCTTTTGGAAGAGCTTGCCGGACGGACAAAGCTCTGGGTCGAGCTGGGTTTCCAGACCGCAAACGAAACCACCGCGCAGCTGATTCGGCGCGGCTATCCCAACGCCGTTTTCTGCGAAGCCGTCCGCGCGCTTGCCACCCGCAATATCCCCATCGTTGCCCATGTCATTCTGGGCCTGCCCGGCGAAGGCATGGCGGACGCTCTGCGCACCATCGACCTGCTGAACACACTGCCCATACAGGGCGTAAAATTGCAGCTGCTGCATGTTCTTTCCGACAGCGGACTTGCGGAGCTTTACCATTCCGGCGCATATACGCCGCTGTCTAAAGAAATGTACATTTCCATGGCTGCGGCATGCATTGCCCGTCTGCGGCCGGATATCGTGCTGCACCGCCTGACAGGAGACGGCAGCGCGCGCACTCTGCTTGCCCCGCTTTGGAGCCTGAAAAAGCGCGATGTACTCAACGGCATACACAAATATCTGCGTGAAAACGATATTTTTCAGGGAAAAGACTGGAACGGCGCGTCCGGCAAAATTTTTTGATGCCTTTTCCGCCATTTTATGATATGATAAGATACAACACGAAGTAAGGAGGTCGCGCCATGCCGGATTCCATCAAACAGCTGGCGGAGCATAAGCTGATTATTCTGCATCTTGTGCAGAAAATGGGCATTGCCCTTTCCAACAGCGAAATCTGCCAATTTTTGCTTTCCAAAAACTATATGGATTATTTTTCCGTCCAGCAATATCTGGCGGAGCTGACGGACACCGGCTGGCTGGAAAAAAGCAGGGAGCAGAACAGCACGCGCTACATCCTGACGGATGAAGGCGAAGAAATCATCAATTATTTCATGCATCATATTCCGGAGGACGTAAAAAACGAAATTAACACATACGTCCATGACAACAGCAAGCGCATCCGCGCGGAATATGCCGTCACTGCCAATTATTTCCCTGAGCTGAACGGCGATTTTCTTGTAAAATGCGGCCTTTGTGACGATTCCGGCGCGGTGCTTATGGAGATCTGTGTTTCGGTCGTATCGAAAGAGCAGGCGCAGCAGATTTGCCGGAACTGGCGCAAACAGGTTAACCGCTATTACCGCTCTATACTGACCTCCCTCGCGGCAGAGGACGCGGAGGAGCCGAAAGCGGAAGAACAAGGGGACAAAGGGGACAACGAAGAAAAATCCCGGGACTCCATTCCGAAACCTGCAAAACCTTCCAGCCCCTGACCTGTTTTTTCGTGCGATGGGAATTACAGCAAGGGCATATTGTTCAGTTATGTATTCAGAAAACATAGTTTCCCCCTGGAGGTGACCACATTGCAGCCCATTTCCATCGCAGTCTGCGATGATGAACCTTATATGTCAGAATATCTTGCGGAACAGGTTTCCGCTTTTTTTGCATGCGAAAGCCTTCCCACCCGCATCTCTCTTTTTCCTGACGGCAATTCCCTTCTGTCCAGCGCGGAAGCTCTGCGGGCAGACGTCCTCCTTCTGGATATCCAAATGCCCCTGCCGGACGGTCTGGAAACGGCAAAGGAACTGCGCCGCCGCGGATTCAGCGGATTCATTATTTTCGTAACCATACTGCGCGAAACCGTTTTTGAAGCATTTGAAGTGCAGGCATTTGATTACCTTGTGAAACCTCTCGCCCCTGATGCGTTCCGCCGCACCATGCGCCGCCTGCTTTCTGCCCTCCTGAAACAGCAGGAAAGCCGCCTGTTTGTGCAGAAGGGCAACGCGCAGCATATCATTCCCTTTGCGGATATCTGTTTCTGCGAGGTCATCGACCGAAAGGTCTATCTGCATCTGAAGGATTCTACCGTACTGGATTATTATGAAAAAATTGAAACGCTGGAACAGCGGCTGGACGGGCGTTTTTTCAAATGCCACCGCAGCTACCTTGTGAATCTGGACTGCCTGAAAAGCTGCCAAAACGGGCGCGCATTTCTGGCAAACGGTGAAAGCGTCCCCGTTTCGCGTCTGCGCGGCAGGCAGTTTTCCGCCGCCGTGCTGCGGCGCATGGAGCAAAGGAGGTTTGAAGAATGACACTTTGTTTTTCCGCGCTTTATCCCTGCCTTGCCGGCTTTGGGGAGATTCTGGCGCAATGGCTGTTTTTTGGCGGGCTTTTGGGAAAAAGGGCGGCTTCTCTGCGGATACTGCCCCTGTTCCTGCTCTCCTGCCTTGGAATTTTCCTGCCCCTGCCTGTTTTCTGCAAATTTCTCCTGCTTGCCGCCCTGCTGTTCCTGTATGGCGCGGTTTTCTGCGGCAGACCTGCCGGATATTCCCTTTTTGCCTCCCTGCTCGCAGTGGAGCTTACACAAATCTGCTACGGCATTTTCCAACCCGTACTGCCCTTTTTCGCGTTTCTGCTCTGCCGTGCCCATCCACCCCTTTTCGGAACGCTTTGTATGCTGGCAGGCGATTTCCTTTCCCTCGGGCTGGCGTTTTTCTGCGGCAGAGCCATACTGCGGCAGTCTGTTCGCTGGAATACGGCACAAGATGTCCCCCTTCTTCCGACGGCGCTCCCGCTCCTTCTACTGCTTCTTGTCAGCGGTGGAATCGCTCATTCCTTTTATGGCAATACTGTCACGCTTGACCCCGCGAATCCCGCTCCCTCCCTGCTCCACCTGCCCATGCTTCTGGTGCAGCTGCTCAGTATGCTGAGCGTATTCTGTATTCTGCATACCCGTCAAAGCGTATCTGCCCTGACAGCGCAGAACTTTCTCCACGCGCGGTATACTGCCGAAACACAGGCGCGCTGGCGCCACACAGAAGCCCTCCGCCATGATATGAAAAATCATCTTGCAGTCGTCCGAGGACTTCTGGAAAAAGGGGACAGTATGTCAGCCGCCGCTTACCTTGCCGCACTGGATGCCGCTGCCGCAGAAATTTCCGCCCCGTTCCAGACGAACCGCCCCGCATGTGATGTTCTCCTTACCGAAAAGGCCTCCTGTGCGGAAAGCCTCGGCATTGCGTTCCACAGCACTTTGCAAATCCCCGATTCCTGCCCTCTGGAGGATATGGATCTCTGCATCATTCTCGCCAACGCACTGGATAACGCAGTAAATGCGTGCAGCAGTCTGCCGCCGGACGCAGAACGGTTTATCCGCATTTCCAGCTGGTTGCAGGGAAATTTTTTGTTAATCACAATAGAAAACAGCTTTAACGGAAGCCCGCACATCTGCCCGGGCACCGGGCTGTACAATATCCGGCGGACCACAAAAAAGTACGGCGGCGCTGCGGAAATCCGCACAACGGGCGGCGTGTTCCGTCTGCATGTGCTCCTCTCCATTTCACAGCATTCCTCCCGCATTTCGCATCATTTCCATTGAAACGCGCAGCGTCCGGCGGTAAAATCAGTAAAAAGCAAAGGAGGAATTCCCATGAGCATACAAAACATACAGAACCACCCCGCCAGCACACCGGAGCGCATACAACCGCAGAAGCGCATACAACCGCAGGAGCGCATACAGCCGCAGGAGCAGGAACCTATATCTCCCGCCAGCCTGCCGGAAAGCACTCCCGCACCCCGCTATGACGAATACGTCCCAGAGGAAAAAACGGAACGCCAGACCATCGGGCTTTACCGCATAGAACCGGATGAAGACGGCAGCCCGCGCACCGTTTTTGACGCGCCGGAGGATGAGCCGAAAACGGAACGCTGTACCGCCGATACCGGCAGGGTTGACCGCGAAATCGAACAGTTGAGGGAGGAAAAGAAGCGTCTGGAGCAGCAGCTGCACGCCACTGATGACCCACAGAAAGCGGCAGAGCTTCAGCAAAGAATGGCGGCTTTAGAAAGCGAACTGGCACAAAAGGACAATGATGCCTACCGCCGCCAGCATACTGTTTTTTCATGAACCATGAACTGTTTTCCGGAATAAAAAAGGATTGCGAAAACCTCACAGGGCGGATTTTTCCGCTGCGCAAGGCTTTCTCAATCCTTTTCCGATATATGTGGGTGCCCCTTATCCTCTTTCCAAAATCCCTTTCAAATACCTCCCTGTGTACGATTCTTCTACCTTACAAATTTCCTCCGGCGTCCCTGCCGCAACCAGCGTTCCCCCCTTGTCGCCGCCTTCGGGTCCAAGGTCGATGATATAATCCGCCGTTTTAATTACGTCAAGATTATGTTCAATGACAACAACCGTATTGCCGCCCTCCGCCAGCCGCTGCAAAATATGCACCAGCTTATGCACATCGGCAGTATGCAGCCCCGTTGTCGGCTCATCCAGAATATACATTGTCCGTCCAGTGCTTTTGCGGCTGAGCTCCGTTGCCAGCTTCACGCGCTGCGCCTCACCGCCCGACAATGTCGTAGAAGACTGCCCCAGCTGCACATAGGAAAGCCCCACATCATAAAGCGTCTGCAATTTGGACTTAATGCGCGGAATATTCTCAAAGAAAACGAGCGCCTCCTCAACCGTCATTTCCAAAACATCTGAAATCGTCTTGCCCTTATACTTGACTTCCAGCGTTTCGCGGTTATACCGTTTGCCGCCGCAGACCTCACAGGGCACGTAAATATCCGGCAGAAAGTGCATTTCAATCTTGATAATTCCATCGCCCGTGCAGGCTTCGCACCGTCCGCCCTTCACATTGAAGCTGAACCGCCCTTTTTGATAGCCGCGCATTTTTGCCTCTGTTGTCTGTGCAAAAACATCACGAATCATGTCAAACAGTCCCGTATACGTCGCGGGGTTGCTTCGCGGCGTACGGCCGATGGGCGACTGGTCAATATTGATAACCTTATCCAGCTTCTCCAGCCCCAGCATTTCCGTATGCGCGCCGGGACGCAGCTTTGCCCTGTTCAAATCCCGCGCCAGACGTTTATACAGAATTTCGTTTACAAGGGAACTTTTGCCTGAGCCGCTCACGCCGGTCACGCAGGTAAAAATCCCCAGCGGTATCTCCACATTTATATTTTTCAGGTTGTTTTCCACCGCGCCCTTTATCGTCAGCAGATTTTCACGGTTGAACGCCCGCCGCTCCCCTGGAATCTCAATTTTTTTCCGTCCGCTCAGGTAATCCCCCGTCACAGAACGCTCACATGCCATGATTTCCGCCACACTGCCGGCACAGACCACCTCGCCGCCATCGCGCCCCGCTCCAGGCCCAATATCTACCACAAAATCCGCCGCAAGCATGGTGTCCTCGTCATGCTCCACAACAATCAGGGAATTGCCGATATCCCGCAGATGCTTGAGCGTTGCCAGCAGCTTGTCGTTGTCGCGCTGGTGCAGCCCAATGCTGGGCTCGTCCAGAATATAAACCACGCCGACAAGCCCCGAACCAATCTGCGTTGCCAGCCGGATCCGCTGCGCTTCCCCGCCGGAAAGCGTGCCAGCCGTCCGCGAAAGCGTCAGGTAGTCCAGCCCCACATCCATCAGGAAACCGACTCTTGCGTGCAGCTCTTTCAGTATCCGCTCGGCAATCATTTCTTCCTGCCCTGACAGCTTCAGTGCCGCAAAAAACCGCTGTATTTCCGCGACAGAAAGCTCCGTGACCTCGGAAATATTCCTGCCGCCCACCGTTATCGCCAGCACCTCCGGACGCAGACGCTTGCCATGGCAGTCAGGACATTCTATGTTTGTCATATATTCCTCGTATTCCCCGCGCATGGTTTCAGAGGTTTCGTTATACCGCCGCTGTAAATTGTTGAGAATACCCTCAAACGCATAATCATAACTGCCGGTGCCGCGGTAATTCGTGTAGGTGATGCGGAGTTTTTCGACGCCCGTACCATAAAAAATGATCTTCTTCACGTCCTCCGGCAGCTCCCGGAACGGCGTTTCCAGCGAAAAACCATATTTTTCCGCCAGTGCGTCAAACAACACGCGGCTCATGCTGCCCTTTGTAGCAATGGAATTGTAGCCCGGCGCAACGATTGCCCCTTTTATGATACTCAGGGAATCGTTCGGCACAATCAAATGTTCGTCAAATTTCATCTGCATTCCCAGCCCCGTACAAGTCGGGCACGCGCCGCTGGGGTTATTGAACGAAAACACGCGCGGTTCAATCTCCATCAGGTCAATGCCGCAGTCCGGGCAGGAAAAATTCTGGCTGAACATCAATTCATCTTCGCCCTGGTTCAAATCCACGAGCAAAAGCCCGCCGGAAAGCGCGGTCACTGTTTCGATGGATTCCGTCAGGCGTTTTTGTATGCCTTCGCGCACCACAAGCCTGTCTACCACGATTTCAATGTTATGCTTTTTGTTCTTTTCCAGCGCGATCGTTTCGGAAAGGTCATAGAGTATCCCGTCCACGCGGACACGGACATAGCCGCTTTTTTTTGCATCCTCCAGCAGCTTGACGTGTTCACCCTTGCGCCCGCGCACGACCGGTGCAAGCAGCTGCAGCTTTGTGCGTTCCGGCAGTTCCATAATGCGGTCGACAATCTGGTCTATGGTCTGCCTGCGGATTTCCTTGCCGCATTTCGGGCAGTGCGGGATACCGATACGGGCAAACAGCAGACGCAGATAGTCGTAAATTTCCGTTACCGTGCCGACTGTGGAACGCGGGTTATGGCTGGTTGTTTTCTGGTCAATGGAAATTGCAGGGGAAAGCCCCTCGATGAGGTCAACGTCCGGCTTTTCCATCTGCCCCAGAAACTGTCTTGCATAGGAGGACAGGGATTCCACATACCGCCGCTGTCCCTCCGCGTAAATCGTATCGAAAGCAAGGGAGCTTTTACCTGAGCCGCTCACGCCTGTGAATACGACCATCTGGTTCCTGGGTATCGTCAGGTCTACATTCTGCAAATTATGCTCTCTCGCGCCTTTTATCACAATTTCGTCTTTCATGGCTCCTCCTTAAAAAATTAAAAACCTAAAACCTTGGGACGCCGTCCCAAACCCTGTCCGCTTTCTTGAAAGAAAGCGGCGCAAAGAACTTCACTGCCAGCCGCACAAATGTGCGGCTGGAATCCATGCCTGTCATAAATTTCAAAATCTTCGGCACACTTTTGTTTACACTGTGCATGAAGATTTGTTTTTGTTGATATTTCTTTTTTACAAGCAGGGATTCAGCGTTTCCCTGTCTTAATAAATGTTATCAGCTTTTCCACATCATCAAAATCATCATAGTCACCAATTATTCCTTCGCGGTGATACAGGATTCCCTTCTTTTCATTTTCCTCAAGGCAGCCGAGAAGGCTCTCTATCCCATATCTTTTTATAAACAATGTAAAACCATACGGCTTGATTTTGTCCAGTAAACCTTTTTTACAATCCGTCTTACAAACATAACAGCCGGAGATTTCCTTTTCCATGGAGCATTTTCTATTTTCGCAACGGGCGCAGTCAGGGCAGCTGTCTGAATCACAGCCATTACATTTCACATTTTCTGAGCATAAACAACAGGCAAGCCCGCATCTTGCAATTCCAAATTCCCGCTTCATTCTTCATCCTCCTCCACGCCTTTCCCCGGCCCTTGCAGGGTATGGGACATCGTCCCACGCTTTTACTCCAGCGCCAGCTTTTTCAGTTCCAGTATCTTGTCACGCAGTTCCGCCGCGCGCTCAAACTGCAATTCCAAAGCCGCCTGTTTCATTTCCTTGTCCATCTTCGCGATCAGTTTTTTCAGTTCTTCCGCGCTCATGGATTCCGGGTCTTTTTCCAGCCCGAACCGCTGTTTTTCCGTCGCGGCCTTGCTGATTTGTATGATGTCATGCACTTTTTTCTGTATCGTCTGCGGCGTAATGCCGTGCTCCTTGTTGTACGCCTCCTGAATAGCGCGGCGGCGGTTTGTTTCCCGAATCGCCCTGTCCATGCTCTCCGTCATCACGTCGGCATACATAATGACACGCCCCTCGGCGTTTCTTGCCGCACGCCCCACCGTCTGTATCAATGAGGTTTCCGAACGCAGGAATCCCTCCTTGTCCGCGTCCAGTATCGCCACAAGGCTGACTTCCGGAATATCCAGCCCCTCCCGCAGGAGGTTGATTCCCACGAGCACGTCAAAAACGTCCATACGCAGGTCGCGGATAATTTCCAGCCGTTCCAGTGTGTCAATATCCGAATGGAGATACCGCACGCGCACGCCAGCCTCCCGCATATAATCCGTCAGCCGTTCCGCCATTTTTTTCGTCAGCGTTGTCACAAGCACCTTATGCCCTGCCCCGGTCGTTTTCCGCACCTCCGAAAGCAGGTCATCAATCTGCCCATGTATCGGGCGGACGGATATTTCAGGGTCAAGCAGTCCTGTCGGGCGGATAATCTGTTCCGCTGTCTGCTCGGAGTGTTCTTTTTCATAGACGGAAGGCGTCGCGGAAACGAACAGCAGCTGGTTTATTTTGCTCTCGAACTCCGCGAATTTCAGCGGACGGTTATCCAACGCGGAGGGCAGGCGAAACCCATAGTCTACAAGCGTATTTTTTCGGGAACGGTCGCCCTCATACATCCCGCGTATCTGCGGTATGGAAACGTGCGATTCGTCCGCAATCATCAGGAAATCATCAGGAAAGAAGTCGATCAGCGTAAAAGGCGTGCTGCCCTCCTCCCGCAGGGAAAGATGGCGGGAATAATTTTCAATCCCCGTACAGAAGCCCATTTCTCTCAGCATTTCCAAATCGTAATTCGTTCGTTGGGCAAGCCTCTGCGCCTCCAGCAGCTTATCCTCCCGCCGAAGCTCTGCCAGCCGCAGCTGTAATTCTTCCTCAATCCGCTGTATCGCAACTTTCATTTTCTCCGGCGCAGTTACATAATGTGATGCCGGAAATACGGAAATATGGTTCAGCGTACCAATGATTTCGCCCGTCAGCACATCAATCTCCGTAATCCTGTCTACCTCATCGCCAAAAAATTCCACGCGCACAGCATGTTCGGATGAGCCAATAGGGAAAATCTCCACCACGTCCCCGCGCACACGGAACGTCCCTCGCTCAAAATTCATGTCATTCCTGTCATACTGCATTTCAATCAGACTGCGCAGTACCTCGTCACGGTCCTTTTCCATACCTGGACGCAGGGAAAGCATCATGCCATAGTATTCCTCCGGGTCGCCCAGGCCATAGATGCAGGAAACGCTGGCAACGACAATAACATCTTCCCGCTCCACCAGCGCAGCTGTCGCGGAGTGGCGCAGCTTGTCGATCTCATCGTTCACAGAGGAATCCTTTTCGATATACGTGTCCGTGCTGGGGACATATGCCTCCGGCTGGTAATAATCGTAATAGGACACAAAATACTCCACAGCGTTATGCGGGAAAAATTCCTTCAGCTCATTATAAAGCTGTGCCGCAAGCGTTTTGTTGTGTGCAATCACAAGCGTTGGCTTTTGCAGCCGTTCAATGATATTCGCCATGGTAAAGGTTTTGCCGGAACCCGTCACACCTAAAAGCGTCTGAAACTTTTTATTGTCCTGAAACCCCCGCGCCAGCCTGTCCACAGCCTCCGGCTGGTCGCCTGTCGGCTGGTAAGGGCTGACCACCTGAAATTTCGGCATACGCCCACCTCCAAATGAGAACTTTTGTTCCCTATTATAGCACAGACACATTGCTTTGTCATTATCTTTTTGAAAAAGAATCAGCAGCCGGATGTTTTCCGTCCCTGATTTGTCAGTGAAGCACAGACATACTCCCCTTGCATTGCGGAAATTTCAGTGAAATCAGCGTTTTTTGTCCATTCTCGGAAAAACGCCAATGTAATTCTTACAGATTTATTAGTTTTTTATGAAAGATAACGCAACGCCCTTGAAAATATGGAAATTTTCCGCTAAAATCTAAGAAAGTCGGCTGTGTATTCCGGCGGCAAGGAGGAATGTTATGAAAAAAATAAACATGCGGTGGATGCTTGGAGCAGCACTTGCAGGAGCCATTGCCCTGCCGGGCTGCGGCGGAACGGCTGGCAACACGAATATCGCAGGTGCGCAGACAAAGACTGCGGAGGAATATGTGCAGGCTGCGGCGGACGCTTTACAGAGTGCAGAGAGCTTTGAAGCGAATTTTACAGCTGAAATTTCCATGGACGGAAGCGGCGAGATTTCCACAGGCGCAAAAGTAACTATACAGCGGGAGCCTTTGCAGGCGCGGGTAGATATCCAGCATGATTTTGGCGATGCATCTCAGGCGTCAAACATTTATCTGGAAGAAAAGGACGATGCTGTCAACCTTTACATGAACTATGACAAGCAATGGACGGAAATGACTCTTTCTCCTGAGGACGCCATGAACCACATCCGTATCTATAATACCGCCGATAACATGGTTTCCCTGCTTTCTGCCGCAAAGGACTGGCAGATGGAAGACACCGAAGGCAATATCGTAACGGTTACGGCGGAAATTCCTTCGGAAAAGGTTTATGCTGTGGAAGAAAAAGGGAAATATTTCCAGCTTGCGGGAATGTCCGGCCTTTCGGAAATATATTTTCAGGATATCGGCGCACTTACGGCAGAATTTTGTTTCGACTGGAAAACAGGACAGCCCATATCTTATAAAATCGACTTTGCCAATGCGTTGGAAAGCGTGACAAACAACGTTCTGAAAGAGCTGAACGGCGGCGTGCTGGATAATGGCGTGACTGTGGAAAAATATTTGATTTCCTCGGAAATCACACAGCTGGGCGATGTGGAGGATATTGAGATTCCCGAAGCCGTAAAGAGCGATGCCATCAATTACGAAAAAGAAATCACCCTTCTGGAAAAAAGCGGCAAAACATGATACTATCTTCATCTGAAAAAGGAAACCATACCATGACAAAAGAAGAATTTCTGAAACGAATGAAGGAAGATACGGAATGGGCTCCCGGCTGGGAAGCGATTGAACAGGAGTTTGCAAGGCTTTATCCGCATCAGGAACCAAAGCATTACGCTACCCTGATGACCGCAAGGGCAATACTGGGCGGCAATGAATTTTTAGACGGATATTCCGTCTACCAGTCGCCAAAAGGCTTTCTGCACATCGTGACATTTGGCATGACAGAACTTTATGCGGAAGCAGATGCCTTTGGCGGAGAATGGAACAAATGGGGCTATGAAATGACATTCAAACTGAAGGAGCAGGATGCAGAACACTGCCTTTGGGCAATGGATATGCTGTCCAATCTGGCGCGGTACACTTATACAACGAAACGTTTTTTTGAGCCATATCAATATATCGCGGGCAATGGAAAATCCCTGCATATCGAAGAAGATTCCGCAATCACCGCCCTGCTCACAGTGCCGGATACAGAAGCGCGGACACTGAACACCCTATACGGGAAGACCGAATTTATACAGCTTGTGGGGATTACGGAACAGGAATTGGAGGCAGTCAAAAGCGGCGCATGTGACGCGCGCACTCTGTGCAGCCTGATGCAGGCATACAATCCGGACCTTGTGACAGATATGCGCAGGACAAAGTCATTTTTATAATGTGGAAAATACCGACCGCTTCTGCGGCCGGTTTTCTTATGCAGTCTGTTTAATTCAGGTTTTCAGCATAATAAGCCGAAAACCTGAATCCCAGCCGCCTTGTTTTATCCTTCTGTCCGAAAGCCTTTCCCTTCAAAAAACGCCGCCAGCTCCGCCTTTTCCGCTGTTACCTTGCCCTGCACAGCGTCGGGCTTACCGCCGCCCTTGCAGTCAAACAGCGCGCGCATTTCCTCCGTCAGCTCCCTTGCATCTTTCTCCTTGCTCAGCAGTACAAAAGCAAACGCTGCTTCGCCTTCTTTCTTCGAAAACACAGCGGCGCGTTTCCCCGCCTGTTTCAGGAGCGTATCTGCGAAATGCGTCAAATCCTTGCTGTTCAGCCCATCGGCAAAAAATGCAGCATTCTCCGTCCCTTCGGGCAGCTGTGCCGCCTTTTCCGTAAAATACGTCCATTTCAGCTGATTAAACGCCTGTATCAGGCTGTTTTTCTCCGCAAGCAGATTTTCAACAGCTTTCCCTGCCTGTTCCGCCGGCACAGAAAGCTGTTGTCCGGCATACTCCGCCGCATCGGCTTTTTTACGGTAATCCTCCAGCGCACGTTTCCCGCAGACAACCTCCAAACGCGTCCCGCCCTTATAATTCTGCATGCTGATGATTTTGATTTGCCCGATTTCCCCTGCAAGCCGCACATGCGTACCACAGCAGGCGCAGCAGTCATACTCCCCTGCCTGCACAATGCGCACCTGCCCGTCCAGTTCCTTTTTACTGCGGTAGTCCATTGCCGCAAGTTCCTCTTTAGAAGGATACTGCGTTGCAAAGGGCGTATTCCGCCAGATAGCCACGTTTGCCTTTTCTTCCAGCCCCGCAACTTCCTCGGGCGGTATTTTTGTATTAAAATCAATCGTAACCGTTTCTTTTCCCATGTGGAAACCTACATTGTCACAGTTGTATCTGCCGCAGATAATACCGGAAAGGATATGCTCGCCGGAATGGTTCTGCATGAGGTCGAACCTGCGTTCCCAGTCCAGACTGCCTTCCACTTCCGTCCCCGTTTCAAGCGGCTTGTCCGTCGTATGCAGTATTACGCCGTCCTTTTCATGTACGTCCAGCACTGCCGCGCCGCCCAGCGTCCCATGGTCAGCGGGCTGTCCGCCTCCCTCAGGGTAAAAATACGTCCTGTCCAGCGTAACAAGAAAATGTTCTTTTTCCTTCTGGCAATCCAGCACCTTTGCACGAAATGCCGTTTCATATGCATCCTGATAATATAATTTTTCTGTCATTGCTCCGTCCTCCGTTTTCTTTTTCTCGTAACAGTATATCATAAAATGCAGCGAAAGGCAGGAAAAATTTCCCCTGCGGAAATCAAAAAAGCGGGCCTCTCAGAACCCGCTTTCGTCAGTCTTATATTTCCGCTTTCTGTCCGCCCTCGTTGGGTGTGTCCCTTTCTTTTTTCAGCATCTTTACGCCGGCATAAATCACGCCGATGCCGACCAGCAGACGGGGAATGATACGTTCCGCTGCATCAAATGCCCTCCAGATGAAGTCCGGCAGGTACCAAAGCAGACCATGGAACAGCCCCTGAAACAGAACATAGATGCCAAAGATAATCAGCACAGATGCAAACATGCGTTTATTCTTTTCCGTAAATTTCCAGTTCCTGTCTGTTTCGATATAGTCCTCCCAGAGAAATCTGTCCTCAATGCGGCAGAATTCCTCGTCCGGCATTCCCCGAAGGTTATGCACATGGAAAAAGCTGTAAAACCAGATGACCGGCTCTAAGAACCAAAGCAGTTCCAGATGTGCCCAGCCGCAGATTATACCCAGCCCCCAAAACAACACCATCAGGCTGATGCCCTGCTTATAAAGCCCCATGTACATCTCTCCCGCACCGGGGCAGAGTGAAAACACAAATGTCCAAAACCCGTTTTTTCTGTTTGTCATAGTAAGACCCTCCATTTCGAATTTTATATATCATTTCCTTCATATCTTTGACTATACTATATCAAACGGATTTTAGGTTTTCTTTCAGCGTTTCTTAATATTTTATAAATATTAAAATTTTTCCTCAGGACATTGATTTTCCTGGATTTTTTCTATATACAGTCAATGTCGGAATAAGCAGAATTTAGCTTATTATAGTATAAATTAGAGTGTAAATGGTGTAAATCAAATCGCATTACCAACATCTCTTTTAACTGGATCAGACAATACTTTTTTCATTCCACACATTGCAATCTCGCCGGACATGTGGGTATAAATATTCAATGCCATACCCGCACCTGCATGTTCGTTTTGGTGTCTATGCCGGCGGGGACGGGTCACCATATCCGTTGTCAGGAGTACCTTTCTACCCTCGACCAAATGTCCGCCATGCCCGACGCCATGCTGGTCGCTCATACTCATATGTACATGTAAAAGGACTTCGTGTACCTCCTGTTTCCTGTGCCTGACCCGCTTTCGCCAGACATTTATTATAAATATACAAAATAATATTTTTATATACATATATAGACAGGCCTTCCTACTCCTCAATTTTTACTTCCGCTCGAAAACATTCTTATTGGATAAACGCAGGAAGGAAGGTTGTTACCTGAGGGATATATGTTACCAACAGCAGTACGATAACACCAATCAAAAGCATAGGCATGACCGCCTTCAACGTTTTCACAAAACTCGCATCCGCAATCTGGTTCGTCATCAGCAGGCAGATGCCAACAGGCGGAGTAACTAACCCAAGGCAAAGGTTAAAGCTCATGATTATACCAAACTGCAATGTATCAATGCCAAACGCATTCAGCAACGGTAGAAGGATTGGCGTCATCATGATGATCGCCGCATTTGCCTCCATCAACATGCCTATTACCAGGAACAGGAGATTCAGCAGAAGCAATACGATCACTTTGCTTTCCGTCACTGAGCTGAATAGTGCCAATACCTGATGCGGTAGCCCTGAAGTTGTCACAACATAGCTGGAGGCTTTTGAAATGCCCACCAGCACCATAATCGTAGCCGTACCAATGCAGCTGTCAATCAATACGCCGTATAAATCCCTAAAGGACATATCTTTATAAACCAAAAAGCTGATCAATAATGCATACGCCACCGCCACCGCCGCCGATTCGGTCGGGGTAAAAATCCCCCCGAAAATACCGCCAAGAATGATAACGGGCATCAGCAGTGCCCAAATGCCATCCTTGAATGTTATCGCAATCTGCTTAACAGACTGTCTGGGATGTGCCGGCAAATCATTTTTCTTCCCATAAAAGAGGACATATACCACCAAACCGCCCGCCATCAAAATACCCGGAATTACCGAACCAATGAACAGCTTGGAAACAGAAAGATCCGTGATACTTGCGTAAACAATCAGCGTGACGGAAGGCGGAATGATTGGCCCAAGGATGGAAGATATGCCGGAAATGGCAGCAGCAAAATGGGAAGAATATCCCTCCTCCTTCATTGCCGGCACAGTGATGCCGCCGACAGCAGATGCCGTTGCCACACCAGAACCGGAGATTGCCCCGAAAAGCGTAGACGCCAATACTGTCACAACCGCTAAGCTGCCCTTGATCCATCCAATCAGGGAATTAGAAATGTCAATCAGCTTATTCGTAATACTGCGGGACATAATATTCCCTGCCAGAATGAAAAACGGGATTGCCAAAAGGGAACTGGAATTCATGCCTGCAAAAAGCTTCTGCGGAAGCACAATAAAAGGCATTCCCGCAACATTTAACGCTACCAGTGTGCCTATTCCAAGGGCAAGATAGATTGGGATTCCCAAAACCGAAAGCACCAGCAGCAATAAAATTACAATCAATCCTGCATTCATACAGATCCCGCCTCCTTATCTATTCCCTTGTACAGAAAAGCCAGATTTTTCAAAACAACTTCTATTGACGTTAAAATCATCAGCACCACGCCAATCGGCATACTCGCATACGGCACAGCCATAGAAACCTTGATGCCAGGTGAAATATTCGCACCCGCTGCCGTGCAGAGTGTGAGAGAGTAGGAAAAGAGGAATCCAAGGAAAACAATCCCCAGAACCGTCGCAACAGAAGTAAAAGCCGCCTTCTGCTTTGGCTTCAACAGGTTTATCAAAAAATCTACCTGCAAATGGCTGTTTTTGCGGATTGCGATTGAAGCCGCTAACATAACATCATAAATGAACAAGTACCTTGCCAGTTCTTCACTCCATGAATTGGAAGCATTAAAGCAATACCGCAAAATAACCTGATATACAATAATGACAACCATAGCTGCGGAGCTGGCAGCAAGCAGGATTTTTTCAAGCGTTTCCAGCTTATCTAAAAATTTTGAATAAATCGCTAACATTTCATCACCTCTCCTATAACCTCACAAAATCATAATGCTGAAAGAGACCTGCCATATTTTGCATGGCAGGTCTTGCCTTCCGCAAAATCAACCTTCCAAAGCAGTATCCCGCTTTAGTTTTGAGGAGCTGCCGCTTTAATCTTATCCGCCCAATCCTTCAGGTCAGGAAATTTTTCCTCAATAAAGTTATCATAATAGGATGCAAACGCTGCATGGTCAATTTCTATAATCTCGCAACCTTTTTCAAGCAGCCTGGCCTCTGCTTCTTCAATTTTTATCAGCTGCTCCGCGCTGACCTTCTGCGCCGCATAGTCCGCAGCTTCTTCTACCGCTTTCTGGATATCCTCAGGCAGCCCCGCAAAATAATCTGCATCCATAATTACAACATTTGCGCCGAATACATGGTCTGTCTTGATCCAGTATTTACATACTTCGTCAAACGCATAATTCAGCGAGTCAACCATGGGGTTTTCCTGCCCGTCGACCGTATGCTGCTGCAAAGCTGTATATACCTCGTTCATAGCCAAAGGAGTCGGTGCCGCCTTCATCCAGCTCCATGTTTCCAGATACATCTCAAGGTTCGGCGCCCTCAGCTTAAAGCCCTTGAAATCATCTATGGTTGTCATCGCCTTTGTCGCCGTTACAATCCTTGGGCCACGGAAAGTGCCGCCAAACAGCTTGAATCCTGCCGCATCGCCAACTGCTTCTTTCAGCTCCCTGCCTACATCACCCTGCCATACCGCCATAAAATGGTCATAGTCATTGATCAGGAAAGGTGCCGCCTCAATATTTGCAACCGGTGTAAAGGTTGCCAATGTGCCAACGGATTCGACCATTACATCTGCTACGCCATAGCTCATGCCTTCCAAAACCTCAGAGGTGCTGCCAAGGCTTGCGCCGCCGTACAGTTCGACCGTAACCTGTCCGTTTGTCAATTCTTCAATTTTTTCTTTGAACGCTGCACCTGTATCGTAAGCGTTATCACCTTCCGTTGAGTTCAGTGCCATCTTCCATGTGTATGAAGCGGCTCCATCCGCCCCATCTCCGCCGTCCTTTGCCCCACCACAGCCTGACAGCATACCCATGGTCAACGTCATTGCCATCGCCATCGTAAAAAACTTTTTCATGTTAGTTCCTCCCTTTCCTCTTTGAAATATGTATTTTATCCTTAAACTATTTCTTCACTCCACGGGGAATTAGTCCATCGTTATACCACCATCAACATCAGCAACTTCCCCCGTTACAAAGCTTGCTAAATCCGATGCGTAAAACAAAATCACATTTGCGACCTCGCTCGGATCCGCAGGGCGTCCCATAGGAATACCAGATACGATCCGTTTGTATTTTTCTTCTCCCATATTAGCCGTCATAGATGTTTTTGTCAGGCTTGGGCAGACTGCATTACACGCGATACCATATTTCGCACCTTCTTTCGCGATTGCCTTGCTCAAACCTATCACACCGGATTTCGTTGCCGCATACGCGCTCGTTCCCAACAGTCCGCCGCCAATCTTACCTGCAACAGAAGCCGTATTTACAATGCGCCCATATCCTGCTTCCTTCATCGCCGGATAAACAACTTGAAGTGCCGCATATACTCCCGTCAGGTTTATTGCAACAATCCTGTCCCATTCCTCCTGGGATATTTCCTCAAACGGAACAGTACTTACTATTCCAGCATTGTTTACCAAAACATGGATCTGCCCTTGTTCTTCCAAGATCCGACTAAATACCTCTCTGATTTCAGAAGAATTTCCCAAGTCTACTTTATAAACCGCAGCGTTTTCCTCACCAAGTTCCGCCCTGACCTTCTCAGCAGCCGTTTCGTTCAGGTCAGCGATAATCACAAACCCTCCGGCTTTCACAACGCCTTCGGCAATCGCCTTGCCAATACCGTTTGCCCCACCCGTTACGATGACTTTCTTACCTGTAAAATCTAGATTGATAGCCATTTAAGCCCTCCTTTTTGCTCTTATAATTTATATTTTGTATTCATTTTTTTGTTTTTGTATTTATAAATTTATTTTAATATGCAGAAATGCAATATGTCAATAAATTTATTCGTTTTTTTGTTAAATAATAGATTTTTGTTAAATTCCTCTAAGTCATTATTTTTCTATAATGTACAAAATGATGGAGGTATAAAGAGAAGATTTTGGTTGAAATGTATATTTCTATATTTTTTCCAATCATATGGCTATATTTTCTGTATTCATATGAAACCAATGTCTCTATAAAATTCAATTCCCTAAGCCATTTAAGGTTTTTCGTATATTATCAGTTGCATTCCGCCTATAAAACAAGTACAATAAAATATAGTTATTTCACAAAGTATTATTTTCCAAAAAACAATACTTTATAAGAAGATTGAAAATAAGAATTAGAGGTTACCCATTACCTTAATTGCAACACAAACAAGCCATCTTTCGGTGGCAGCTTTAAAAATTGTATATTGAGAATGTTATGGTTATGCAGTTGCTGACTTGATCCTGTACCCTTGATCCCTTGCTATGATGAGAGCCTGTTCTATGGTAATCCCATGGTCAATAGGCGGCAGGTCTGATCTCCGGTAAAGTTCCGCGTTATAGTTTTCACTGCTCTTAAGCATATGGTACAATGCGGTCAGAAACATTCTTGCAATGGCAATGATTGCTTTCCTGTAACCAAGGCGCTTTTTGATACGGAGATAGCGGTTACGAATCTCAGGATGCTTTTTTCTGGCAACAACGGCATTGGCACACTGCACGAGCAGTGGCTTGATGTAGTATCCGGCTTTGGATACCCTGACAGATTTTTTCTTTCCTGCACTTTCATTGCTGGCTGGGGTAAGGCCAGCCCATGAGCATAAGTGTTTCGCCGAAGGAAAAGCCTCCATATTGGTACCGATTTCGGAGATGATTCCGATGGCAGTGAAAATACTGCTGATAGGGAGCGGCGGGCACAAGAATGAGTTCTTCAAGCTCTGCTTTCCGGCAGCAAGGTTATGCTTAAACAGGTCAGCAATCCATTGGGCATCTTTCTTGTCAGTTTTCTTCCGCGGATAGCCTTAACATATTTGGGATGGGCAAGGACAATCGTATAGTCGTTTTCTAAGACGTTGTAAACAGGAATCCAGTATTTACCGGTAGATTCCATACAGATATCCCTGCAATTCCGAGAGAGAAGCTATTGTAATAAATCTTTCAGACCCTTCATGTAGATTGAAAAACGGTGGCTCTCATAGGTGGTGACGCCTTTTTGATTCGCAGGGCAATACAGGCCACTACAAAAGTCTTGTGTCCATCAATGCCACAGCAGATTTTGTACACGATTTTTAAAGCCATAGGGGTTCCTTTCTGAACCAAAGAGGTTTGCAAAAGATTATAGGGAGAAACGGCATTGACTGAACGCTTAAGCCATACACGAGATCGTCTATACAAAGATAAGATTACGCGCTTGAAAAGGCGGACTACACATATAAATATGCGGTCATCCGGCAAGCCGGACAGCCCGCTCACCTCCCCGTGATTTGTAGTATACCGGATTCCCTATAAGAAGAATTAAAAAGAAAATATACACTTAGGCAAACCATTTTCATTACGTTTTGTGCCTGAGTGTAGCGAAAGGAATGGATATAAATATGAAATCATCAGAATCTTTACAGGATTTTGCTTATGAGGAAATAAAAAAACGGATACAGAACGGAATATATCCTCCGGGGACAAAATTGAATACGCAGGAAATTTCTACCGCACTGGGAATTAGCCGTTCCCCCGTCCTTGCCGCCATTAACCGGTTAATCGCCCTTGGGCTGGTTGATGCGACTCCCAGAAAAGGGACTACTGTTGCCAGACTCTCCGTTTCACAGATCAGGGATATTATTGAAGCAAGGCAGATGATGGAGCTTTTCTGCGTAAAGCTCGCAATCCGAAATGTGGATTACCACCCTGCCACCCTGAAGGAAATCGAAACTGTCGTAAAAGCTTTTGAAGCTGCGCAGGAAGCTGGCTATTCGGAAGCGGCCGAGCTCGAAAACAAGTTCCATACGTTGTATATTTCCCTTTGCGGCAACGCTCAAATCATGAAGCTCTATGAATCAAACTGGAGTATTGGAACAGCGTTCTATATGTACCGCTTCACAGAACGCCCGCTTTCCCAGCTTGAATCCTCCTTCCAGCAGCATAAAAGCATCTTAAACGCATTGAAAAATAAGGACGAAGCCCTTCTCAGGACTACTGTTGAGCAACATATGAGTATCGTATACGAAACATTGGAATGGTATTCACAGCGTATAAAGTAAATTTTTGAAATTAGCTCTTAAAGGCGCGGTTCACGCTTCAGGAATAAAGTGCAGACTTTTACAATAGGCAATCTAGGCTGCCAGTTTTATATGATCTGTCTGCACTTTTTTGACATATTAAAAACCTGTCCGTAAATTATTTACGCACATCCTGCTTCATCTTTTCCGGCAGTCTTTGCCGCTTTTCCCTGCCGTACCACCCAGTACGCCTGCAAAAAAGCTCCCTGCCTGCCAAAAAATCTGACTGTGCAATCTTATTTACAGATAAGTTCTAAATCCCTTGCCGCGTCAGATACGCACCCGCAAAACCATAGAAAAATGCGCTGATATGCCGCACTTTCAACCGCTTACTGCTCTCAGCAGTTCCAGCCGCCGGACGAACATGTCATAATATTCCGGCAGATTCTGAAACAAATCTTTTTCCACCTCTTTGAGCTGGTTCAGCCCGATTCTTTCCACCGCCTGAACCGCCGCCGCTTTCTGCGTCATACCGCGGCGGAACAGCGTCTGACAGTTCGCGCCCTCCAAATCCTCATAAGCGTGAAACGCCTGATTAAAATCCATCAGCTTATGCAGCCTTCTCGCTTTATTGTTTGCATTATCGACCAGAACGCCCCAGTTCCCCCAGTGCCTGTCTGTATTCCCGACCAGATAATCCACAATGTTCATCATATAGTAGTTATGCCTGTCCAGCCTGAGAATATACTGCTTTGTATCCCTGCCGTAATTCTCGGAATGAATAATAAACGCCTCCATCGGCACAATAGAATATTCCTTTGACGTAATGTTGTCACTGACTGTGACCTTTTCCCCGTCAAAGTAATCCTCTTCGTACAAAACCTGAGAAACGTCAAAGCACCTGCATATCCGGCTTGCAAGCAGCTCCCGCTCCACAGCCTCCGCGTCCCCATCCTTTAACAGCCTGAACCCGTTTCCGAATCTCTGCCACGCCTTTGGAAAGCAGCCGTTTGTGGACAAGTCCCTTGCAAGATATTCGTTTTGCACAGTATATTGCTTTCCTCTCAGAGCAATATCAATAAACGTATTGCTGAGGTGGTTCTCGTAAAGGTTAATATCCGAAAAACAGGTCTTTTCTCCTTTTTCCCTGACCCAGAACACATCTGTCAGCGATGTGCAGCGATAGGACAGCGCGATCTTCGCCCGTTGCCTGTCCGTTACCGCCTGCGCCACGCCGATGCTGTTCAATATTTCTTTTGCATATTTTCTGTCCAACGTCAGAACCCTTGTGGCGCACCAAAAGTTAAAATTTGTGATATTATTAACCAGTGAATCCATTTCTTCACTTTCTTCCAGATAGAGATTATATGGCATAAAAGACCTGAAAAATATTCTGCAATGCCCCGCCTCATCTATTCTCGCGACGCGTCTGTCCTTATGCATCAGCTCATACGTTTTTTTCCGCATTCCGGCACCTCCCCTCTGATTGTTTTTACCGATTCTATTATAGCATATCATTTTTTGATATACCAATAACTTTATCCGCCAGTTTTCCACAAAATAAATTCATCTGCAAAAATGATACAAATTTTCATATATCCAGCCGAAAACGAAATATAATCCATAGAAAGAAAAATTTTGTAAAAAATTTAAGATTTTTTTCATATCTTTGTCCAGAAAATATGGTATGATAGAAGTAACAAATTTCGACATTTATTCGCCACTAAAGGAAGGGGAATTTTCATGATATTTTATTTCAGCGGAACAGGTAATTCTTACGCGGCGGCAAAAACACTTGCGGCTGGGCTGGGCGAACCGCTTACAAACATCGCCGAAGCCATTTCACAAAATGCTTTTGCATACACATTGAAGTGCGGCGAAAAGCTCGGCTTCGTTTTTCCGGTCTATGCATGGGCCCCACCCAGAATCGTAACCGATTTTATCAAAAAGCTGGAACTTTGTTTCCCCCAGGACCCGTACACCTTTGCCGTCTGCACCTGCGGCGGCTCTGCCGGCGAAACCATGTCCGTACTGGAATCCGCTTTGGAAAACAATGGGCTTTCGCTGGACAGCGGCTTTTCCCTGCTCATGCCGGATAATTACGTCGCGGGCTTTGACGTTGAGCCCAAAAAAGTACAGCAGGAAAAGCTGCTGCATGCCAAAGAAATCCTCCAGCTGATTCTGCGGGCCATAAAGCTGGAACGAAAAAAATTCTTCCGCGTCAAGCGCGGCAAGGCTGCAAAATTCCTGACATCTGTTGTAAATCCATGCTTTTGTCATTTTGCCACACGTACAAAGCCGTTTTATGTCACTAAAGGCTGCATCGGCTGCGGGCTCTGCGAATCGGTCTGCACGGATAACTGTATTTCCATGGCAGGTGAACGTCCTGTCTGGACGGAATCCCGCTGCAGCATGTGTCTGGCATGTCTGAACCATTGCCCGACCGCTTCTATACAATATGGCAAAAAAACGGAAAAACGGGGGCGTTATCTCCACCCCTCCTATGAGAAAAACAGCACAAAGGAGGATTTGAAATGAAATTAAGAAATTTTTTCGCCCTTTTTCTGAGCCTTGTACTGCTAATGGGTCTGAACGGCTGCGCTCCCGGTGCAAATAGTTCCAGCGCACTGATTACAGTCAAACTGAAAAAAACACAGGAATTGAATACCCGCGCTGCCGCCTACTGGTCAGAATCAAAAAAACCACAGCAAATCGGGGAACCTGTTTCTGTTGTAGAGTATGCCGCGCCGTTTTCCTATGGTCTGCAATACCCAAAAACAGGCTATCAAAGTGTTGACGATATGATTGCGCAGGCTGTGGCAGAACGCCGCGCTGCGTTTGACAAAAAATACCTTCTGCCGGAGAATTTACCCGAAAGCGGCAAACCCTCCGCAGATACGGCGCTGTTCCTGCGCTATGAAACCTATCTTACGGAGGACGGCAATCTGAGCCTTGTATTGTTCGAGCGGGAGGAACCGGCAGACGCCGCTCCTGTGACGCAGCTGTATATCCTCCATTATGACCTCGCAGCAGGTACTGCGCAAAAGCCTGAAGATTTGATGTGGGAACGTTTCAGGGAAAACGCCTCCGCCTACACGCAGAAATATTTTCTGGAAACAGAGCCGTACAAAAAGGGGTTGTTTGGGGATTACAAAAAAACACTTGCTTCGGACAGCAGTACATTTGATCGTTTTGCCCTGACCGATGACGGTGTGCTGTTCTATTTCGAACCCTACCAGCTGTTTCCCGGCAGCTATGGGCTTGTGCGTCTGACAATTCCCTATGAGGATATGCGTGCAAAAGCCGCGCCTCCTCAGGCTGCACCAGATATAGCCGGATTCGATGCCGAAAAGCCGATGGTCGCCCTGACATTTGATGATGGGCCGAATCCCAGAAATACAGGGGCAATTCTGGATACTTTGGAACAATATAATGCTGTCGCAACGTTTTTCGATTTAGGCAGCCTTGTGGAACGCTACCCCGCCGTTGTTCAGCGGGAAATCGCGCTGGGCTGTGAGGTCGGCAGCCATTCCTACAATCATAAGGATTTCAAAAAGCTGTCCAACGCGGAAATCTCTAACGACGTCAAGGCTGTGTCACGTGCTTTCCAGAGTGCCATCGGGCAGGAACCTACGTTGTTCCGCCCGCCTTATGGAAACACGAACCAGCGTGTAAACGGGCAGATTCCCATGCCGCTTGTGCTGTGGTCTGTGGATACTTTGGACTGGAAAAGCCGGAATGCCGCTTCTGTTATGGCGGCTGTCAAAAAAGCCGGAAACCTTGACGGGAAAGTCATACTCATGCACGGGATTTATGAATCCAGCGCAGAAGCCACAGCCCAGCTGGTGCCCTATCTGCTGGAGGAAGGCTATCAGCTTGTAACGGTTTCCCAGCTGATTGAAGCGAAATATGGAGAAACACCCCAGCCCAGCAAATTGTATGGATACGATTATTTCCAATAACTTTCGCCCCAATAACCGTTCGGCAGACATTACAGTCAGCATAGAATAACATTAGAAAGGAGCTATGCCGAAATGCCTGAAAATACACCCAGAGCCGAAGAATTAAAAGCCCTGCTTGGCGCTCCCCTGTCCGCTGTCTGGAACGGCCTTTGCACCGCCATTGACGAGAAATATGATATGGAACGCCTTTGGGGCAGCGGCGGCAAGGCATGGGTCTATGAATACAAATACCGCCGTGGCGGCAAAACGCTGTGCGCTCTTTACGCAAAGGAAAACTGTATTGGTTTTCTTGTGATTTTCGGGAAAGCGGAGCGGGAGAAATTTGAAGCCGTCAGGAATGAATACCCCGAAAGCATACAAAAATATTATGACGATGCGGCAACTTATCACGATGGGAAATGGGTCATGTTCCAGCCGGAGGATTTTTCTCTGTTTGAAGATTTTATCAAACTGCTTGCCCTCAAGCGCAGGCCAAACCGAAAATAGTATATAAAAAGGCAGGCACTGTCTGGATATTTCCATCAGTGCCTGCCTTTTTTCAGCTTTAATTCCCACATTCAATACTGATTTCCGTGAAGATCTCGAGGATGTCCTCCACCCTCACGCACTTCTTATCTTCCCCCGTCTTATCCAGCACGATGCCGCCCTTATCCATCATAATAAGCCGCGTGCCGTACTCCGCCGCATAGCGCAGATTATGCGTTACCATCATCGCCGTCAGCTTCTTTTCCCGCACGACCTTTTCCGTCAGCATCATAATGGTTTCCGCTGTTTTCGGGTCAAGCGCGGCAGTATGTTCGTCCAGAATCAGGAATTCGATTGGCGTAAGGGTAGACATAATCAGAGCCGCCGCCTGCCTCTGTCCGCCGGAAAGCGAACCCAGCTTCACATGCATTTTATCCTCCAGCCCAAGCCCAAGGATGGAAAGCTGCTCCTTATAATAGTTCTCCCGCGCCTTATTTATGCCACGGCTCAGCCCAAATATGCCGCCTTTATGGTCCGCGAGGGACATATTTTCCAGCATCGTCAGATTCGGGCAGGTGCCCATAGAAGGGTCCTGATAAACGCGCCCAATGGTGCGGTAGCGTTGATAATCCTTCATTTTTGCAATATTCTTCCCGCCAATCAGCACCTCTCCGCCTTCGATGGGGATGCTCCCGCAGATGATATTCAGCATGGAGGTTTTGCCGCTGCCGTTGCTCCCAACGATTGCTACAAATTCCCCCTCGTCCACCCTGAGGTTGAATTTATCAAACAGACACATTTCTGTCACTGTGCCGGGATTATAGATCTTTGAAATGTCCTTCAGTTCAAGCATGCTCCGCACCGCCTTTCTGCCTGTTACCCACAACCAGCACAACCAGGAACAGTACCGCCGTTGCCAGTTTCAGCAGGTTTGCCGGAAGTCCAAGGCTGATGGCGATCTGGATACAGATTTTATAGAACACACTGCCCACCAGCACCGCTGTCGTCCCCTTTACAAAACTCATCTTGCGGAACAGCGTCGTTCCGACAATAACCGTCGCAAGGCCGAATACAACCTGTCCCGTACCCATCGTACTGGAAAACGCACGCTGTTCCTGACAGACGATACTGCCGGAAAGAGCAACAAGCGCGTTTGCAATCACAAGCCCGATGATTTTTACGGTACCTTTATCCTTCGCAAGTGTTGTAACCAGCGTGCAGTTATCGCCTACCGCACGCAGGAGCAGGCCGCTTTTCGTCCGCAGATACCAGTCCAGGATCAGTTTGAACAGCAGGGCAATGATAAGCGAAATAATAAACTTCCGGTACATCAGAGAAAGCCCGCCCAAAACAGACGCAGGGCCTGTGGTAAACACCGTATCAATCGCGCGTTCAACCGCCAGGTTAGACCCTGCAATCTGCAAATTGATGGAAAACAGGGCGGTCATGGTGATGATGCCCGCCAGAAGGTCGCGCACTCCCAGCTTTACATGGATTACGCCTGTTGCAAGCCCTGCAATTGCGCCTGCTGCAATCGACGCAAGCATTGCAAGATACGGGTTCACACCGTTTACCAGAAGCACCGCCGTAATCGCCGCGCCGAGCGGGAAACTGCCGTCTACTGTCAGGTCTGGGAAATCCAGAATTTTATATGTGATATATACGCCGTAGGAAAGCAGGGCGTAAATAAAGCCCTGCGTCAGCGTACTGATGAACAAATCTACAAAAGCCATGTCCAACCTCTGCCTTTCTTTTTTATTCAAACCTCGGGGGTGCTGCCCCTAATGCCACCACAAGCCCTTTGAAAAAGGCTTGACCCCAAACTCTATTGTCCAACCGCGCGTATTGTGCGGTTGCAGAAGGGGCAAGGGCTAAGCCCCTTGCAGGGGCGGTGGGGACAGTGTCCCCACCGTCTTTTTCTCTATTACTCTCCTGCAACGTCAACCGCGTTTTCGTCCAGCTCAGCCGTAATGTCCAAATCAGACATAACATTTGAATTGAAGTAGATCTCATATTCCGTAACCGTTTCATACGGCATTTCTTCCGCTGTAGCTTCACCCCGCAGAATCTTCGCCGCCATCGCACCCGTTTGTTTGCCCAGCGCGACATATTCAATACCCGCAGACGCAATACAGCCAATCTTTACCTGCTCAATTTCGCTGCCATATACAGGAATGCCCGCGTCATTCGTCTTTTCCAGTATGGAAGGCAGTACGCCAACCACTGTGTTATCTGTCAGGTTCGTAAAGCAGTCCACTTTCTTAGAAATCAGCGTATCCGCCGCCTGTATCACCTCCGCCTGCTGCATTACGCCAAGTGCCTCAATGGTAAAACCATAATCCACGCCCTTCTCCTGATATTCCTCAACTGCGGAAACAGAATTCGGCTCGCTTGTCGTATACAGGATACCAATGGTCTTTGCTTCCGGCTGCATCTTCCGAATCAGCTGGAGCTGTGCCTCAATCGGCAGCTTGTCGCTCGTTCCGGTGATATTTCCGCTGTCCAGCTTCGCTTTCACAGGGTCTGTTATCGCCGTAAATATAACGGGGATGTTTTTGTCCTCTGCCGCTGCATAGCATGCCGTAGCAGAGTTTGTCGCGATGCCGCACATCAGGGCAACATTGTTAGAAGAAAAATTCTGCGCGATCTGCGTTGCAATCGTATCGTCAAAACCGGCATTCTGGTAGTCAATCTTGTAATCCACGCCCTCCACAAGGCCGCTTTCCTCCAGCCCGAGCAGGAAGCCTTCCCGGCAGTTATCCAGGGACGCATGCTGCCCATACTGGGAAATGCCAATCACAGGGACATCGCCGTTCGCCTGTTCCCCATCGCCCTGCGGTGCGGAATTTCCACCGCAGCCTGCCAGAAGCATTGCCGCCGCCATTGCAATTGCAGTTGTTTTCGCCATAAATTTTTTCATCATAATCCTCTCCTTTTTCTTTCCCTTTATCGAAATGTCCGGCTGTTTTTGCAGCGTACCGTTATTTATGTAAACAAAAAAGCCTTATCCACATATTTCTATGGGACAAGACTCAAAATCCTGCGGTACCACCCAAATTGATGAAAAATCATCCGCTCTGTTCCCGTACAGCCATACGGTTCCGTCCTGATAACGGGTACGGATTCCCCGTCGGTACCTACTCGCTCACGCTTTCGTCCGCCCTCATAAGTCCATTCACCTTACCTCGTACTGCCGCGTTCCCACCATCCGCCGCTCTCTGAAAAGCCGAACTGAAAGGCTACTCCTCTTAATCACTGGTTTTTCCTTTGGATAATGGTATTATAGCACGCCGCCGGAATTTGTCAAGCACAAATTTTCAAACGTTCCTGCCGCGTGCAAAATACCTGCCTGATGCTAAAACGCTCCATCTGTTTCAGTGTCCATATACATCGCCGGCTTTATTCGCCGCCCTGTGACGCTTTATCAAACGCCCGCAGTTTTTTCATAACTTTGCCATGCACACTGTTCACTGGGAAATTCCCATTTTTGTTCTTTTTCCCTGCCGGCATGCTCATCAGCAGTTCGATTCCCTCGTCAATATGCGAAATCGGGTAGATGTGGAACGTGCCGCACTTTACAGCCTCCACAACCTCATCTTTCAGCACCAGCTCCCGCACATTCGCCACTGGAATGATAACGCCCTGTTCCCCTGTCAGCCCGCGTTTCCGGCAGAGGTCAAAAAAGCCCTCTATCTTGTACGTCACGCCGCCGATAGCTTGTATTTCGCCCTTCTGGTTAACCGAACCTGTAACAGCCAAATCCTGCCGGATAGGCAGTTCCGCCAGGGAGGAAAGGATGCAGTAAAGCTCCGTACTGGACGCACTGTCTCCGTCAATGCCATTATAATTCTGCTCAAAGCAGACCCTGCACGAGAGTGAAAGCGGGAAATTCTGCGCATAGGTCTGCCCCAGAAAGCCGCTGATAATCTGTACGCCTTTGTCATGCGTCTGCCCGCTCATGCGCGCCTCCTTCTCAATGTTAACAATGCCGGATTTGCCGACATACGTCGTCGCCGTAATGCGCGTCGGGTTGCCGAACACATAGTTCCCCATATCCAGAACAGCAAGCCCGTTAATCTGACCAATCTTGCTGCCTTGTGTATCAATCATGATAACATCGTCCGCAAGCATTTCGTCCAGCTTTTCTTCATACAGGTTCATGCGCTGTTCCTTTTCGTAAACCGTCTTACGGATATGCTCCGCCGTTACGGTTTCCGCCCCCTCCAGCTTTGCCCAGGTCACTGCTTCACAGAGGATTTCCGCCAGATGGTTGAAGCGTGTGGAAAGCTTATCCTGCCGCTCCGCCGCGCGAAAAGAATATTCCACAATGGAGCAGACCGCACTCACGTCAAACTCCATCGTTTTCTCCCGTTCCACAAAGCCCTTTATAAACCGGGCAATTTTCCAGATATTTTCTTCCGTTCCCGGCATTTCATAATCAAAATCCGCCTTGATTTTGAAAAATTTATCAAACTCATCGTCATACTGGCTCAGCGTTTCATAGTAATAATTACTGCCAATCATAATAACCTTGATATCGGCAGCAATGGGTTCAGGCTTCAGCGTTGGCGCAACGACCGCTCCCAGCTGCTCCCGCACAGAATCCATATTGATTTCCTTCGTCTTAATTACGCGGCGCAGGGCCTCCCATGCCTGCGGTGCGGAAAGGATATCCTGCGCCTGCACGATCAGGTAGCCGCCGTTTGCCTTATGAAACAAGCCGCCCTTGATTTTCATGAAATCTGTTGTCAGGTTGCCAAATTCGCTGTCATACTCTACTTCGCCCACAAGATTATAGTAGGTCGGGTTAAACGTCACAACAACAGGCGCACCCTTCGTTTCTGAATGGTCAACAATCAGATTGACCTTATATTTCAATGTTACATCTTCCGCAGGCTTTTTGGAAAACATCGGCAGGAGGGAAGCAAGTGCTTCGTCGCTTTCTTCCTCCTCCTCAAAAAACTGGCTGATATTTTCCAGAACATCTTCCTGCATGGCGTTGATGTAAGCAATCACCCGTTCATATTCCTGGTATTTCTCCTGTACCGCGCCGATGTGGTGCCCGATGGCAAACATGCCGACTTTGTAGTCCAGCTGTTCCACGCGTTTTTTGGACGCTTTATCCAATTCGCGGATATCCCGCATAATGCTGCCTGCTTTTTCCTGCACTGTCTGGGATTTTTTTTCAATGTCCGCTTTTACGTCCTCCGCCAAATTGTCATATTCTTCTTCGCCGACTGCCTTGCCCTCCACCAGCGGCATGAAGTAGATGCCGGAATTTGTCGTTTTGACCTGAAAGTCATACTCTCCCGCCATCGCGCTCATATCGTCCATCAGCGCGCCGCGTTCCTCATCGAAGGAATGGAGCAGCTCACTTTTCTGTTTTTCATAATCGTCTGCGCGGAACACCTTTTGCAGTTCAATTTTCAAAAGCTGCACAAGCTCCTCCATATCCTCCTTAAACTGCTTTCCCAGCCCCGCTTCAAAGCGCAGCGCAAGCGGACAGCGGGGATTCTGGAAATTATAAACATAGCACCAATCGGAAGGGACGGGCTCTGTCGCCGCCAGCTTTTCCGTACTGGCGCGGGCATACGTTGTTTTTCCCGTACCGGAAGGTCCGGACATATAAATGTTATATCCCTTCATCTTCACAGCAAGGCCGAAATCCAACGCCTGCACAGCGCGCTCCTGTCCGATGATGCCCTCCAGCGGCGGGATTTCCTGTGTCGTCCGGAAAGAAAATTCCTCCGGGGAACAGCTTCGTTTCAGCTGTGTATAGTCCAGTTCCAAATGCTTTGCCATGATGCTTCTACCTCCATTTTACAAAACTGCCGAAAAACCCTCGGGACGCGCCAGAACAGCCCGCCCTTTTATCCCTGTACCGTTTCTTCATAATTCTCATAAAACGGCAGGTATTTCCACATAATCACCGCATCCTCATGCGTATCGGGATAGTAATTTTTCCGCAGCCCTTCCGCGCGGAATCCATATTTATGGTAAAGTCCCTGCGCAGGGGCGTTCCCGATTCGCACCTCCAGCGTCAAACCTATCATTTCTTTTTCCATTGCCGTCTCTACCAGCTTCTCAATCAGCATCGCGCCGATTCCCCTGCCACGTACTTCCTCCAGCACCGCGACATTCGTGATATGCCCCTCTGTTACAACGTGCCACATTCCGGCATAACCCACGATTTTCCCGTCCAGCAGGGCGGTATAATAAATCGCCATAGCGTTTTCCCGCACCTCGCGCTCAAAATCCGCCCGCGTCCACGGAATGGAAAACGTTGCTTCCTCCACAGCCAGCACGCCGTCAATATGTTCTTCCCGCATCGGTATAATCTCAATCATTCCTCATGTTCCCCTTTCCGGGAAAGGCGTTCCTCCCGTTCCCGCTCCGCCTGAGATTTCCGCAGATAAATCAGCTCAAATTCCCCGTTCTGCTCTGTTTTCTTCTCCTCCGCCAAAATGCGCCCCAGAACGGCAACAGACGCCGCCCTCTGCTGGCTGCAATGCGCCGGAGCAAAGACAAAATCCGGATTTTCCGCCAGCCGTTCCCTGTGAACAGGCACGCCATCCCCAAGGAAAATGACTTTTTGTTCAAATCCCTCTGCAATCTCAATAATGGTTTCGATGCTTTCCGCCATCCAGTCTGTTTCCCGGCAGAGCCGGCCGTCCGTCCATGTATAAAACGCAGAATAAACCTGCTGCCTTCTTGCGTCCATAATCGGGCAGATGATGCCATCTGTTTCATACACATTATATGCCAGCGCATCTAATGTGGGAACCGGAATGACAGGCCGACCAAGCGCGAGAGCAATTCCCTTTGCGGTTGCCGCACCGATACGCAGACCCGTAAAAGAGCCGGGACCCGCCGAGCAGGCAATAAAACCAATGTCCTCCCGTGCGGTTTCCGTCCGTTCCAGCAGTTCCGCAATCATCGGCAGTATCGTCTGGCTGTGCGTCAGCTTATAATTCAGCGAAAACTCCGCCAGCAGCCTGTCCCCATCCAGAAGGGCAGCCCCCGCCGTCTGTCCCGTTGTGTCAATCCCCAATATTTTCATGCTTCTCCGCCGCCTTTCCGCCGCAGTGTGATTCTGCGGTAATCCTCGTCCCTGCCATAGTCTTTTTCTATGGTAATCCAGAGCGCCTCCTCCGGTATCACATCCTGTACGATTTCTGCCCATTCCACAAGGCATACGCCATCGCCGTAAAAATATTCCATACATCCGGTTTCTTCCAATTCTTCCCCGCTGGAAATGCGGTAAACATCAAAATGGTACAGCGGCAGTTCTGTCCCTTCGTAGCTGTTCATGATGGCAAATGTCGGGCTTGTCACCATTTCCGAAACGCCAAACCCTTTTGCAAAGCCCTTTGTAAATATCGTTTTGCCGACGCCCAAATCTCCGCTCAGACAGTAAACTCCGCCCGAACGTGCTTCCCGCCCCAGCTTTTCCGCGAATTCTGCCGTTTCCTCCGGACCCATGCTTTCAAAAATCTCATCCATATGCTAACCCTCAGTACATAAACAACGCTGTCACGCCTGTATCCAGCAGACGGGACTGCTTTCCGTCATAGTAATATAAATCGCCCACGCCTGTTGTAAAATCATAGTTTTGCAAATAAGCAAGCTTTCCATTTGCTTTATATTGGAAGGCAAACGCATTTTCCGCAATAACGGTTTCATTTTTCCCATCCCAGCGTTTCAGCGTGCCGTTGCCGGTTGCACCATTTGGCGCAGAAATGAAATACATTGCCTTTTCATCATCAGAATAATATACACCGCAGGCATTGCCCTGCGCATTTCCATCGCTTGTCGCAACAGTCCCTACGCCATTGTCATAATTGCAGTAATACCCAAGCAGGCCACTGCTCCCAAGGAACGCCATACTGTCCACATTTGTCTGTACCATGGCCGCTTTTTCCATATCCTGCACATCGGCAAGCATCAGGTCGCTCGTGCCCATTTCCATATTCCGCACAAGGTAAGCCACCCTGCTGCCATCTTTGGAAAGCTGCACCGTATCTGCCGAAACGGGAAAGCCCTCCGGCATGGGCAGCTCCTCGCAATGCCCCATTGCGTCCGCAAGGAAAGCCTTTTTCTCTCCGTCTGCCAGCGCGCCGTAATACGCATATTCCACCAGCTGCAAATCCCCGCCGGTTTCCGAAATCGGTATCGGCTGCGGCTGCTCCGCCTGATAGCCTGTCACAAACGGCATGTCATTTACCACCGCAACAGCAGAAATCACGTTTTCCGCCGCTTTTACGGTTTTTCCGTTCGTCAGGATATAGCAGTCCAGCAGTATAGGCGCAAAGCCTTCCCCGTTGTCCATCGCCTGCCGTATTTTGTCCCGCCCCTGTTTCTCCGCAAGCAGGGGGTTTTCCGCGATTTCAGCTTCCGTCGGCTCTGCCGGCAAAGCGGCGTCCGCCTCCCGCATATCGTCCACAATCAAATCCCTGTATAAAACGTTTTCCTCGGATACCCTGCAATAGAGCAAATCACGCCCATTCGGCATGGCCTCCATATATGCCACGCTTTCCGCCACACGTTCCGTTTTTCCCGTTTCCAGCATATGCCCGAATACGTCATAGCTGCCGTCTGCTTCTCCTTCCGCTACATAATATACTGTATCCGTTTCATCTGCCAGGGCGTACATCTCCACAGAAGCACACAGTTCCACAGGCTCCGAGCCTGCCGCGGTAGAAAGCGCGTACAGCGCAAGCCCGTCCGCCCCATGCACAGTATACAGAAGGTATTTTCCGTCACTGCTTAAAAAATAAGACTGCTCATCCAGCTGCATATCTGCCGAAACTTTCCGCGGCGCACCGTCAGAAAGCCAGAGTGAAATTTTCTCCCCTCCCGCTTTCAGATAAGCCGCCTGCCGCCCATCTTTGCTGATGGCATAATCCAGAACAGCATCACTGATTTTCTCCGGCTCTGCCTGCGGGTCAGACGTGTTTTTGCGGAACAGGTTGAATCTGCCGTTTGCGTCAATGTCTGCCGCATAATACGCCCAGTCCCCCTTTTCCGAGAACATCGCCCCCCAAGCGGAGTAATAATAATGATAGGAACCGCCGTCACTGACATTCTCCGCCAGCAGATACGGCTCATTTTTCAGGTCATAAAAATGTATTTCGTTATCCTTGGCATAAAGCACGCCGACATCTGATGCCTTGTGTGCATTCCCTGCCATATGCCAGCAGAACGCCAGCACTCCTGCAAATACCGCAAGCCCCAGCACTATCGCCAGAATATTTTTTCCGCCGCCGGGACGCCCTTCCGCTTCCTTCGTGTTAACTTCCTCTGCCGCTGTTTCCGGCTGGGCAGAACCCTCCAGCTGTTCCAGCCCTTCCTGCTTCTCCAAATCTTTTTCCAATGTGTTTTCCTCCTGTTTTCAAAAATAACGTTTCCGCAGCGCAAAAACTACGCGTCCTGCCGCTTTTGCATTCCGTCGGAGCAATTTTCTCTGCATTTGCCCTCTGGTTTTCCGTTCGCTTTTCCGCAACTGCTTTTCTTCCTTTTTTAATGCTTTTATAGCTGTTTTCGCTGCCGCTTTTTTCCGAAGGGGCAGCAGATGCTTTAGTTTTCCGCCCAGCCGGAATGCCGTCTGCCCGCCTTTCATGACGCGCAGCCCCTTTTTCGCCAGCCCGAGCCCCTTTTTCACCTGTGGATTCATACGCATGTCCCCTTTTGGGTCTGTTTTTCTGATAATTTATATCTTTATATGATACCACATTTTCGTCGTACTCAAAACACTTTTTCCTATTTCTTACAAAATATTGCCAATTTCCGCAAAATTATTAACTAATTGTTAACTAATTTAACTTTTTAGTAAAATTTCTATTTACAAATTCATACTTTTCCTTTATAATACATTTAACAAATGAAAAAGAAAGGTGATTGAACCTATATGAACGATAATAAGAAGGAAACAAAAGAACAGAAACCCAATTTCATGACACTGCATATGACCCATAAAGGGCAGCAGAAAACGCTGACTGTCGGCATCCGCCACGCGACTGCGGCATGCCTTGCAGCGTCACTGGTACTGAGCGGCTCTGTTTACACTTTTGGCGCATACCATAAAACAAAAAACGCGCTTCAGGCTTCAGAGGAACAGCTTCAGGCAAGTGAACGTGAAAACCGCAAGCTGGAGCAGAAAACAGAAGTTCTCCAGAGTGAAAAGACAGCGTATGCGGACAGCATTGAAGAAATCCAGACAAAAACCACAGAGCTGGAACAGAAAATGAATGAGCTGGAAACCATGAAGCAGGACCTTTATAAACAGATTCAACAGCTGAACGCAAATGAGGTTTCCTCCTCCGAGTTTTGCACCGCAATGGCAAATACGCTGGAAAACCCCGCGCTTGCCGCACCGACCTTCACAAAAATCGTGAATACTTCTTACTATAAAATGTCTTCCCTCTCCAATCAGCTGGAGAAAATGGACGTTTTGCTGGACGAAACCGGATACTCTTTCCAAAATGTCGCAACAGACGTAACAGAGGCCCTTTCGGAACATAACAATATCCCGATGGGCTACCCTGTGGAAAGCACAATCATCACGACAGAGTTCAACCCCACCGGCAGCTCCGCCATCAGTGACGGACGGAAGCACAAGGGCATCGACATCTCCACCAGAAGCCGCATTATCCCCGTAGTGGCTACCGCGGGCGGCACAGTGGTTACCTCCACTTACCATAACGGGTTTGGCAATTATGTTGTAATTGACCATGGCAACGGTTTCACTACCCTTTATGCGCACAACTCTTCCCTTCTGGTCAATGTCGGGGATACCGTGCAGAAAGGCGATACCATTGCTATGACAGGCTCCACAGGCTACTCCACAGGCGTTCACTGCCATTATGAAATACAGCTGAACGGTGTTTACCAGAACCCTAGGGATTACCTTTAATATAGACCAGGGGCTCCCCCCCCAAGGGTTAATACTTCCCAATCTTTACTACATTATGGGCGCAGTCATCAGAAAAAAATTCTGACTGCGCCCATAAATTTTCAAAAAACTGCCTGAAACAGAAAAAAGCCAACGGTTAACAGCCGGCAGCAGACCATAAGTGGCCCACTATCGCCCGTTAGCCGTTGGCTTCAACTGTTTTCCTGCCCTGTTTATTACAAAAATATTTTCAGGTCTTAGTTTTCCTTCATCTGCTCCATATGCTCCCCGCACCAGACTACCTGATTCCTGCCCAGGCGCTTTGCATCATACAGCATCGTATCCGCGAGTTTCAAATAGGTTTCGTATGTATCCCCACGCTGCGGCGTCACCGTTACGCCTCCAATGCTGACCGTTACCCAGTCACAAGTCGGCGGTGTATGCCGGATATGCTGCATTTCGATTTCCTCCCTGACCTTTTTCAGGTACCCGAACGCTTCACCTGCATCGCCGCCCAGAATAATAGCGACAAATTCCTCCCCACCATAGCGCGCAACAAAATCTGTTGTCCGCCGCAGCCGTGCCGCAATCTTGTCCGCAACCGTAGCAATGACTCTGTCCCCTGCCGGATGTCCGTAAGTATCGTTATACAATTTGAAATGGTCAATATCAAACATACAGATGGAAATAGGGATTTTCAGGCGGACAGCATCGTTCCATTTCAATTCGCAGTATTTCTCATAATACCGCCTGTTTGCAATGCCCGTCAGCTCGTCAATCATCGCTTCGCGCTCAATCTGCGCCTGATAGCGGTGCAGCTTTACATGCGTATTCACCCGTGCCGCCACGATCATCGGGTTAAACGGCTTTGTAATGTAATCCACCGCGCCCATGATAAGCCCCTGCACCTCGTGTTCCACATCGGAAAGGCTGGTAATCAGAATAACGGGAATCCGCCTTGTCAGTGCAGCCTCCTGCAGCTCTTTCAGCAACGTAAAACCGTCCATCTCCGGCATAATGACATCTAAGAGAATCAGCGAATACATTCCCGAAGCCGCGTGCTGAAGCCCTGCTTCCGCAGTATGGACCGCCGTCACATCATAATTGTCTTTCAGAATCGATTTCAGAACATCTGCCTGCACAAGGCTGTCGTCAATAATCAGTATTTTTTCCATGGGTACTCCTTTCAGTACGTATCTGTTTTGAAGCTCTCCAGTATTATCACGCAACTGTTTTATACAGCATATGTATTTTATACTTTATATGTGTTTTCCTTTGTACATAATATAACATATCAGGAACGCAAAATAAACAGCTTTCAGGCAATTTTTCTATTTCCTGAGAAAGATTTTCTACAGAAAGTAATTCCTATCTTTTCTGTATCTTTTCTTTCCGCTCCAAAAACACCTTTACACATAACTTGACAAGTGCAAAATTTCTTTATTCGCTCAACGCTGCCTGCACCACCCAGCGGGTCGCGTATCCCCTGCCGGTGCAGGTCGAAAGTGTCAGGATATGGCTGTCCGCATCCAGCGCAGCCCCCGCATCGCCAACAGCGCGCGCCGTTACAAAATCAATCAGCTCCTGCTGGAGCCCTTTTTCTTCAATATTCCTCTGGTATACAACTTCCTGCACACCAACCTCATACGCCGCAAAAATATCATACTTTTGCACCCCTGCATCTGTTACAATATATATCGCTGGATGCTCCCGCAGATATTCTTCATCGGCATATTTATGCAGGCCGCCAAACATCGAGCCGTCCCGCATCTGATGCCCATACAACATACTGTGAAAGCCGCTGAAATCAGGTAAATCCCTGTATTCCATAAATACCGCGCCGACAGAACTTTTTTCCTTTTTCCAGGTATGTTTCAGATAATAGTCGTTATCCGATGTTTGCAAAATGGGATAATATACCTCCGTATCGGGTATGGCAATCCAGCCGACAACCTCGTCATTGACCTCCCGCAGAGCTGCCAAATCCAGCTCCGCCAGCATCGCGGCGTATGCATCTGTTTCCTCCGGCGGAAGCTCCGCAGAAGCCTGCCCTCCCTGCGCAATCTCCGCCGCCTCGCCATAATCCTTCGCGCCCTTACGATAATCCAGCAGCTTTGAAACGATGATGCCCGCCGAAGTCAGCATGACCGCAATCAGCAGTATCCTCACCAGCAGTATCGCCTTTTTTCCCATTTTATCCATTCCTCCTCCGAAAGATGGGCCGGAACCCAGGGATTCCGGCCCGTTTGCCTGTCAGCAGATAAATTTCATTCCGCTCATGCAGGGCTTTACTTACATTTTAGCTGTTTTTTCTAAGTTTTGCAAGAAGCATTCCGCAAATACCAAGAATAGCTGCCGCAAACGGGAATACCGGTGCGTCGCCTGTTCTGGGAACATCGCCCAGAGGAACTTCAGGATCATTGATCTCCATTTCCTCAGATACCTCCGAAAGAGGAACATCCTCATCCGGAATTTCGATTTCCGGCACATCCGACAGAGGCGTCGGAGAATCGGGTACCGTTACGTCCGGTGTATCCGGTGTATTGGGTCTGTCCGGTCTGTTCGGTGTATCGGGTGTTTCGGGTTCTTCGGGTGTTTCAGGTTCCTCAGGCTTCTCAGGTTCCTCAGGTTCCTCAGGCTTCTCAGGTTCCTCAGGTTTTGTGTATTTGTTGTTGAAAGCAATACCCGTCAGTTCTTCTTTTATATTATATATGGGTTTGCCTTCTTCATCATATTTCACATTGCCATTTTCATCAAGTTCCGCTTTATAGAACTTCATCTCTCCAGCGGTAAGTTCGGAGTGTTTAATGATATATTCCACCCCGCCGACATTCACAACTTCTTCTGTAATATTTTCCGTAACCTCAATTACAACTACATACACATTTCCATCGTAAATAACCGTTGTTTCGCTGTTCGGAGCATTGCCATTGTCTTTTTCGCTCACAAGGAATGTATATTTCCCCGGCTCCTTAAATTCAGGCAGTTTGATGTTTACTTTGCCGTCTGCGTCATTTTTTACACTGTCAAGCTCTTTGCCGCTTTCATCTTTCAGAACGAACTCAAACTCGCCGTCCTGCAGCTCGCGGTCAGGAGTATCCTCCGGTGCTTCTTCATCTTTTTCCAATGTCTTATCCATGTCGAACTCATCGGAAACTTCATCTGGCGTTTCTTCAAATTCCTTCTGTTCTACGCCGATGGTCAGAACACCATTGTTTGCAATACCGCCGCCATGAACGGAAGATTCGTTGCCGCTGATAATCAGATAACCGCTGAGCGCATTGTTCATTACCTCCAAGGCCTTCAGGACTGCCGCATCATCGGGATTCGATGTCAATCCAAGAAGTCTGTTGGCATAGATAACCTTGCCTTCCTCATCGTACTCAACCTTATCAGAAACAATCTCGCCATTTTCATCATAGTAGAATCTGTAACCTTCCCATGAAGCATCACCGTCAAACAGCGTTTCGTTGCCAATGAGAATGCCGCCCATATTGCCGTCTGTTCCCATATCGCTGGCAGCAAAAATATCCTGAGCTAACTGCTTGAATTCGTCATTGTCCTTCCAAAGGCTGTTTCCGTCAATTTTGTCGCCATTTCCCTCGAAATTATTCCATTCATTTTCATGACCTTCGGTGAATGCATTTCCAAGGCCTTTATTGTCAAAGAAAATCGCACCATTTTTAGTGAATACAATAGTTCTGCCATGGACGCATGCAGCAAAGCCGCCGCCAAGACCCTGTGCAAGGTTCGCTGTAACAATGGCATTCTGGATATTCAGCGTGCCCTCGTTATTCACATAGATTCCGCCGCCGCCAAGGTCTTTGGTCGTCAGAGTCTTGTTGCCAGTAATTTTGCCAGCAGTAATTTTATTATTTTTGTTGGCATCTCCAAACTTGCTGTTGATAAAGATACCGCCGCCTTCACCATGCAGCGCGGTGTTGCCGGATACCTCGCCGCCAGTCATGGTAAACAAAGCACCATCTGCATTCGCATTCCCGTTTTTATTACGAGTATGGATAAAGATACCGCCGCCAGCACCAGCTTCATTGTTGGAAATCACGCCTTTTCCAGACAGGCTAAAACTGCCGTTCTCGCCAACGACATACACACCGCCGCCAAGACCATCAAGACCATTTACACCGTACCTGTCATACTGCCCTTTTCCGGTATCGGCGTTATTGCCATGAATCTTTCCGCCAGTCATGGTAAATGTGGATTCGTCCACAGCTACGCCGCCGCCGTTGCCGCTCGCGCCGCCGTAAACATCCTTATAAAGGTATTCATATTCACCATCAGGGTCTTTCGCCCAAGAAACAAAGCCGTTGTGATGCTCAGACTTGCCATCGAAAATCGCTTCATTTCCGGCAATCAGGCCGCCGTCCATGGTAAGCGCGCCGCCGTTCTTGACGCTGATGCCGCCGCCGTTAAGCTTTGTGCTGTTGTTCACGATTGCCGCACCATCGCTGATTTCAGCATTACCTCCGTTAATGATAACACCGGAGTTTGTCATGTCGGCAATCACGCCGCCGGACATCTCAAACTTGCCGCCCTTTTCTACCTTAACGCCTGTTACACTGCTGTTTGCGCCAACGCCATTTTTGATAATGCCGCCGAACAGGTTCAGCTGGCCGCCCGCTACCACATTGAAAATCACGTTTACGGCTTTTTCAGTTGTAATAACGCCAACATCCGTCAGCACTTTGTCTACAACTTCCTTTGTTTCCTTGACACTCCCATCTTCATTCACCCAATTTTTCAGGGTTTCCTGAAGCGCGTCTTTCTGCTCTGCCGTATTGTTGTCTGTTTCAGGCTTCTCTACGGCCTTATTCTCGCTGGTCTGTTCATCCTTTGCAGTAACCACATTGCTGCTGTTTTTGTGTTCAGACCTGTCGGAGCTGTTAGAATTGCCGGAGTTACTGGAACTGCCGGAATTACCGGAAGACGTACTGCTCTGGCTGCCGCCTGTAGTATTCTCAGAAGTATCTTCCGTAGTATCTACAGAGCCGCCTTCGGTTGTTCCTTCAGAACTGCTTTCACTGCGTTCATCAGAAACGCCTTCAAGCTCATCAAAAACAGAAAGGCTGCCTTTAACCTCGAACATTGCATCGCCCTCTCCGGTAAAGGTAAGCTCTTTCCCGTCAAGAACCAGCTTTATGTTCGCTCCCTCAGGAATAAGGATTGTTTTGTTTATTTCAAAATCCTCTGTCAGGGTAATCGTTACTTCTTTGCCAGTTCCTATAGCCGCGTTAATAACGTCTTGCAGTTTCTCTGTTGTGTCAATTACATCATCGCTCATGTCAGTTATCATCGACAGCAACACAGGGTTTTCAAACGCCTCAATCGCCGCAGCAGCTTCCTTCATCTGTTCCTCTGTCACCTCAATAGGAGGCAGTTCTTCCTGCTCAGGCTCTGCCGCTTCATCGGAAGGTTGTTCCTGCTCAGGCTCTGCCGTTTCCTCGGAAGGCTGTTCCTGCTCAGGCTCTGCCGTTTCCTCGGAAGGCTGTTCCTGCTCAGGCGCCGCCGCTTCGTCAGAAGGCTGTTCCTGCTCAGGCGCCGCCGTTTCCTCGGAAGGCTGTTCCTGTTCAGGCTTTGCCTCATTGGAAGGCTGTTCCTGTTTAGACTCTTCCTGCTTAGGTTCTCCCGTTGCAGGAGCTGTTGTTTCGTCTGCGTTCTGGTTGTCAGCGTTACTGTTCTCGGAACCACTGCTGCTGCCGTTATCAGAACTGCTGCTGCCCTCGGAACCGCTGCTGCTGCCCTCGGAACTGCTGCCGCTCTCAGAACCGCTGCTACTGCCCTCGGAACTGCTGCCGTTATCAGAACTGCTGCTGCCCTCGGAACTACTGCCGCCCTCAGAACTGCTGCTGCCGCCCTCAGAACTGCTGCTGCCGCCCTCAGAACTGCTGCTGCCGCCCTCAGAACCGCTGCCGCTCTCAGAACTGCTGCCTGACGCGGTTGTCGCACCTGCTCCACCACCATTGTCCTCGCTCGCAAATGCAGTTGTGCCCAAAGCAAGACTCATGCACAGCGAAAGTACGATGATTTTCGTGAAGAAGGCAGAAACGACACTGAGCCCGCGCCTGCACATTCTTTTTGAATTTTTCATACTAAAACTTCCTTTCTTTGCCCATCTTCGGACGCAAAGAATCCGGTAGCCGAACGAGCATAGTGCATAAATGCGCCTTAGCCTCTGGCTTTGCGTCTCAACGTTTCCGTTGGTTTGCCGGATCGCAGCCGAACGAGCGTAGTGCAGAAAACCGCACCCCAGCCTCTGGCTTTGCGTCCCATTGTTTCCAATGGTTTGCCGGCGTTCCATTTTCCCGCCCCGCTGTCAGGAACGCATCTGACAGCGGGCGGTCCCCATGGCGGAATCGCCTCTTCCATACAGCTTCCTCCTCTCACAAAGGCAGCCCTATGAATGCGCTGTTTCCAGCTATTTCCCCTTGTCTATGGAAACTCACGCAGAAATTTATCCAGCAGGTCAAAATTCGGCCTGCCCACCGGCTTTTACTGCGTCCTGAAAACGCGCATATCTGCCCAAAATCGGTGTTTTCTTTCCATAACAAATCACTCTTCAATAGTATTTGTGCCGCATCCAATTCGTGCATGCCGCCCATGTTGTTTCGCGCACAGCTTTTTCCGGATGTGTCACAATGCCTGTCACCTCCTCCTGTTCTCAATTGCTTTCCTCATGGAAAAAATCATAAAATAATTTTGGAACTGCTCCAAAGACCTTAAATCCCATCTGCACTTATTCCAAAATCCCCTGTACTCTTAGAACCTATCCGTAAATTATCTACGCACATCCTGCTTCATCTTTTCCGGCAGCCTTTGTTGCTTTTCCCTGCCTTCCGAAAAATCTGACTGTGCGATCTGCACGTATCTTATTTACGGATAAGTTCTTAATAAATATAAATCCCTGTACCGTTTGAAAATTTCAGAAGAATTTTCCGCTTTGCTCCGTTTTTCCGCTATATATTCGTAAACAAAGCACAACAAATTGAAGCATAAAGTTACCAAAAATTGTACTTTTTGATAAGTTTGTTTTTATGTTTATTTGGAATAAAACAGCAAGGAATATACAGTTTTATAACAGTTTTATGAAAATTTTTTCACTAAATAAAGCAATGTCGAAAAGTACACTTTTTAATAAGCTTTTTCCTGAAATCTACGATACTAGAATACCACAAAATATAGTGGTTTACAAGATGAAATTGAAAAATATGGTATCTGTCAATATTTATTAAAAAGTGTACTTTTCAGTCAAAACAATGCTTTTTTTTATATAATCCAACATAAAAATAAAATATCCAGCTCCATTCTTCTCTTTATTTCGCCATAAAAGCAAAAAATATCCCTCTCTGAAGGATACTGCCATAGGAAAAATACGTTTTCTTATAGCAATTCCCTTCAAAGAAGGATATTTTTATCTTCTTCTATATTTTAGCCTGCACGCTCAATTTTATCAGTTCAAAAAAAGCAGGTCTGCCCCCGCTCCATCAGAAAAATCACTGCTTCGTCATTCTCCCCCGAAAGCCGTTCCCGCTCTGCAATGCCGCGGACTTGCATAGCGTCCTCCCCCTCAAAAGGAATATGGTAAACCACAGACAGCCTCGTCCGCAGCATTCCCTCTGAAAACACACGTCTGCCCTCCTTGCTGTGGCGCATCAGCGGATTTATAAATACTGCATCCAGCGGCACCCCCTGCAAAGCGGAAAACGTTTCATATGTAAAATCCACATCTGCCGTAAAAAACAGCTTTTTCCCGCCAAATTCCAGCAGATAGCAGAAATGTGGAACGTCCCAAAAGCTTTTATCCAAGTGCCTTGTCTGGAATGCCCTGATACGGGTTCCTTCCTCCGGCTTGAATACTGTATTTCGGCAAAGCTGTTCCTCCAAAAGCACGCAGGGAATTTTCAGGCTTTCTGCCTGTTTGTGCAAAGCGCGCAGCGCGGCAGAGCCTTCCTTTGGCAGGAACAATGCCTTTGGTTTCTGACAGCCCAGATATTCCATCGTCCGCTCCGGCGAAAAGTGGTCGCCATGCTCATGTGTAAAAAGCAGGTAGTCTATTCCGGAAAATATACCTGTCCCCGCTTTCAGCCCCTCCCATTGCTCCGCCGAAAGATTACTGAAGCAATGTCCCTTTTTGTCAAAAATCCCGTCAATCAGCAGCCGCGTTCCCCTGTATTCCAGCAATACGCCCGCATTAGCCAAAAGCGTCGCCTTCACCGTTTCCCCCGTTTCAACCCTCATGGAACCATCCCTTTCTTTTGTATCTTTTATCCTTTGTCAGCTCATTACGATAGCCGTAAATCTTTTGTTTCTATCAAGCCGCTCTCCGTTTTATGCTTTCAGCGTCACCAATACCAGTTCCGGTCGATTGCAGAAACGAATCGGGAAAACACTGTTGCCAAGCCCACGGCTGACGACCATCGCGGAATCGCCTTTCCAGTGCATCCCTGCCGTATACTGCGGGAAAAAGCCCTGATTCGGCGCAAAAATCCCGCCGATACCCGGCAGGCGTATCTGCCCGCCATGCGCGTGCCCCGTAAATGCCAGCTTTACCCCCTCCGCCGCATATGTTTCGAACAGTTCCGGCCTGTGGGACAGCAATATCGTCATGCCGTCCTCCTCCGCCATCAGGGTGTGCAGAACCTCCTCATAACAGGGATTCACCCGCTTATCCGCAAGCCCAAGAAGAGTAATCGTGTCCCCCTCCCGCGCAATGACAGATTTTCCATTATTCAGTATCGTCACATTTTCCCGTAGAAGCCCTTCTTCCAATGTATGCCATTCCCCGGACTGGTGTTCATGGTTGCCGGAAACGAAATAGACCGGCGCGATTTTTTTCGCTGCCCGCACAAACTGTAACGCGCCCTCCACATCTGTACGGTTTCTGTCCAGCAGGTCCCCTGTAATTACAATGCAATCCGGCTCGGCATCTTCCATTTTCTGCAAAAGCCGCGCCTGTTCCCGCCCAAACACCTTATTCTGCAAGTCTGCCACCTGTAATATCCTGTATCCGTCAAACGCATCCGGAATGCCCCCCTCATACACCCATTCTGTCAGCGTAAGCCCGTTATTCTGCCAGTAGAAAAAAATCCCCAGAGCAACTCCTATACCTATTGATTTCATAGCCCTTTTTTTCATGTCTTCCGTTCCTCCTGTGTTGCGTCTTTTTCTTATTATAAAGCTTCTCCTGACCCAGCGCAAGAAAGCAATACGGCATTCCCATATTTTTCATTGCCATACACATTCCTGCCATTTTATGAGAAAAATGGATATAATTAACTGCCATTTTACGCCTTTTCATATTGACACAATAGAAGTTATAGTTTATTATTAAATAACAATAATTCTTTGTAAAGGGTGTTTAGCATGAAAGAAACCACTCAAATTTTAAGAGAAAAAGGCCTGAAAGTCACCCCGCAGCGTATTGCCGTATACAATATGCTGCGCAGCACTACGCAGCATCCGAATGCGGAAACGATTTATAAAACACTGGAGCCTGCAAACCCTACCATGAGCCTTGCCACGGTTTATAAAACATTGGATTATTTTAAGCAGCTGGGTCTTGTGCAGGAATTAAATGTAGGCGAACCCAGTTCCCGTTATGATGCTGTGATGAAGTGCCACCCCCATACCGTCTGTACCGTCTGCGGCTGTGTACGGGATCTGGATATGGAGGAGCTGACAGAACTGCATAAAAAGCTGGCGCAGCAGCTTGATTTTGAAGTGGAATGTGAACAGCTGATATTATATGGAAAATGTGCGGGATGCCGCGGAAATTAAGCCTTATCCCCTCTCTTTCTCATGCCCTTTCAGGACGCTTTTACGGCGTTCTTTTTTTGTGCGGAAAAACAGGAGCCTTGCCAGCTATTGACAATATCGACACTCGATGTTACACTGTTATCGATAAACAATATCGACACTCAATATTGAGGAGGCCATGCCTATGGCAAAAAAATCACTCGAAGTTTTAACCGAAACCATGTTTTACGTCCTGCTGGCGTTTCAGGCGCAGGAAATGTGCGGCACAGAAATCGCCCGCTTTGTAGAGGGCTGCACAGATGGACGCATCAATATCGGCCCCGGCACGCTCTACACCATACTTGCTAAATTTGAGGACGAAAAACTGATTGAAGAAACCGCAGTCGAAGGACGCAAACGCACTTACCGCGTCACAGAGAAAGGCAGAAAAACATATCAGGACGAAATCCGGCGGCTGAAAAACTGCCTCGCTGATGCAGAACGCGCGGCGCGCAACTTCCCGCCAGCACAGAATGAAAAGGAGTGAAGCAGTATGATGCACTATAAACGTCGTTTAATTCCTGTAAACCTTCTGGATATTCCCGCAGTCGAAACATGGCTTGCCGACCTCGCGGAAAAGGGTCTTTTTCTGGTATCCAGCGGCAATTATTTCGCAAAATTTGAAACAGCAGAACCCGCAAAAGTCACTTACCGGCTGGAAGTAACCGCAAACCCGTTTTTACGTGCCGACCCTGATAATAAAAAAATACTGTTTTTTCAGGAATTTGGCTGGGAATACGTCTGCACATTCGGCAATTATTTCCATGTCTACCGTTCGGAGCTGGAAAACCCTCCCGAAATACATACCGACCCTAAACAACAGGCACAAGCTTTCGCCCGCATCTGCTTGGCACAGGCGTTTGCGGCTATGCTCCTTTTCGGTATGCTGTTCTATACTCTGCACAGCAGCATACTTTCTCTGGCTAATATTGTAAAGCTGGGGCTTCCCATACTGTTCGCTTTATTGTTCTGGATTTCACTCCCCATTGTGTGCGCGGCCCAGTCCTTCCGGCTGTACCGGATATACCGCCGCCTGAAAAACGGTGCGCATCTGGAACATTCCTCGGATTACAGGAACCGCCTGCCCCTGCGCTATCTTCAGCGTATTGTACCGATGACTGCTTTTATCATCATTCTTGCCAGCGTGTATGGTCTGACCATTATAAGCAACAAAAGCGAGCGGCTGGAAATACCCGAATCATTCCCTATGGTTTCCCTTGCAGAAATTGAGCAGGAAGATTCCCTGCGGCTTGCACCCTCGGGAGGGTACGGCAACTGCATTCTGCACAGTCAAACCTTTTTGGCACCGGAGCAGTATACAGTGCGGCAGACCGCCTCTGTCAACGGCCGTCAATGGGCGGACGACTCCGACAGGGTCTATTCCCCTTTCCTTACGATGGAGCTATACCGTCTGCGCTTTCCCGCCCTTGCAGGGCCGACACTGCACAGCCTGAAACGGCATTCCACCCGCTACGGTATATGGGAAAAGGAAACATGGGAGGGCTTCGGCACAGAAGAAGCATACCTTTATACCAGCACAGAAAGCCCAGGGCAGCAGCAGGTTTTCCTCCGCACAGGGGATACCGTTATTTGTCTGGATTACAGGGGAGAATCGGACATCCGCCCGTTTCTGCCGGAATTCATCGCGCTGGCGCAGGCAGATTTCCCCGCGATAGAGCCGTAACACAGTATTCTGTTCCACATTTACACAGTAAAAGGAGTGAATGTTTATGAAAAATTATATCCGCCGCTTTATCCCCGTAGATTCTCTGGATATTGCCGCAATGGAATCATGGCTTGCCGATATGGCAGAAGACGGGCTTTTTCTGGTATCTTTCGGCACATATTTTGCCCATTTTGAACCACGCCCGCCCCGGAAAGCCGCTTACCGTCTGGAGGCAACGGTTTTTCCGCTTGTTGAGCCAGATAAGAAAAAGCGAGAGTTGCTTGAAGATTTCGGCTGGGAATACGTCTGCCCTTTTGGTAAATATTTCCATGTGTACCGTACAAAAACGGAAAATGCCCCTGAAATCCATACTGACCCCGCTATACAGGCCGAGGTTTATGAGCAGATTTATCGTTCCAAGCGGAACTGGGGTATCCTCTATTGCTCCATCTATACTCTCATGCTCCTTGCACTGGTTTTTGTCAGAAAACCCGGTTTTTTCAACATCATTCTTAACATCGGATTCATTTTGATTTTCGGCACATATATGGCTGCCTTCGCTATATTAGGCATCATACAGTTTCTTCGCCTGCGCAGAATCAAAAATCTGCTGAAAAACGGCACGCCCCTCAGCCATTCCGGAGATTACAGAAAAAAGCGGCGGCTGTATCTTCCAGCAAGCGTTTTTATGTTCCTGCTGTTCTGGTCTTTTCTATTGACACGCTTCGGCATAGCTGTCGTGTACTGGGACGCGGACTGGCGGGAGCTTTCCGAGCCAATCCCGATGGTTTCCCTTGCGGAAATCGAGCAGAACCCTGCTTTTCAGAACGGGCATATTGACGACGCAAACACCACCTACGTCAGCGGCGATGTGGATAACGAAATACGTTTCCGACGCTCTTTCCTTGCGCCGGAACAAACCACCATCACGCAGAGCGGCTTTGTCCCCGGAAGAAACTGGGCAGGGAGCAGTGACCCTTACGAGCCGACCCTTGCCTTCCATATTTACCGCCTGCGCTGTCCCTCCATGGGCGGGCGTTTCGTAGAAAGCCAGATGGATTGGGAGCTTTCCGACCTGATGCCATGGGATACCATCGACCTTTCAGCCGAAACCGGCTTAGACGAGGCATATCTCTGCGTCAGCGGAAAATACAGCGACGCCCTGAAAAAACTCTTCCTCCGGCAGGGGGACACCATTATCTATGTAAGTTATTTCGGCGAAGCGGACCTGCGCCCCTTTGTGCCTCAGTTTGCCGCGCTGATGCAGGAAACCTACCCCACAAGGAAACCGCAGTAGGAGGGATACCATGAAAACCAAACGCAAGTTTTTCCCCGCTAACACCGCCGATATACCCGCGCTGGAAAGCTGGCTGGAGGATATGGCTCTGGAAGGGCTGTTCCCGCTTTCCTTCAACGGATATTACGCAAAATTCCGGCAGGGCGAGCCGCAGAAAATGACATACCGTATTGAAGTCCCGAAGTATGTCCAGGCTGAGCCGCCCAAAACCATGCGGGAAACCTATGAAGATTTCGGCTGGCAGTTTGTCTGCCATATGTGGCAGAAATATTACCTTTTTTCCAGTGCAGAGGAATGCCCCATTGAGCCGCATACCGACCCACTGGTTCAAAGAGAACAGCTGGAAGAAGCGTGGCAGGATTCTAAACAGGCTTTTTTTGCTGGCTTTGGCGTCATTATCCTCTTTCTGCTGCTTTTTTCCTTTATGACATGGTCGCAGTTTTCAGGCTTTGTCCGGGCTTTCAGCCCACTCGAAGCGTGCTTCATGCTGTTTGTCCTCCTGTTTGCCGTCGGATGGATATTATGGGAAGTGCGCACCTGTTCCCGAATCAGGAGAGGGCTTGCGTCCGGCGTCCCTATGGAGCACAAAAAAAGCTATCGGAAAGCCGTTTTTATCCAACCGCTGCTGGTACTGCTGATGGTGCTAATCAGCTTTATGCCCTCCCTCTCAATCTTTTTCGTTAGCATAAAAAAGCCGCTGGAATTTGCAGCCAGCGTAACCACCGTTCCTCTGCCCTATCTCCCTCTGGCAGAGCTCGAAGGGACAGAAGGGAAAGGGCAGGCCAATGTGAAATTTGAAACGTCCCTGCTATCGCCTGTGCAGTACACCATACAGGAATATGAGGAAAATTCCTACATAGAAACCACCTATTTGGAGGTACGCCCCAAGCTGTTTGCAGAGCAGACTATGGTAAGCCTTGCTGACAACGGATGTGACTTCTTTGGAACATTTCTGAAGCGGCAGGAAATCGACATCGAACCGGATTTATTTGACGGGCTGGAATATTACCACACAGGCGATAACACAATACTCGCCGCATACAGGGGCAATGCTGTCCTTCGGGTGGAATACCGTGGTAAAGGCGACCTTTCCGAGCACCTGCCCGCTTTTGCCGCCCTGCTTGAAGAAAACTACACCGCGCCCGAGCAATGAAAGGAGGAACATTATGAAAATCAAATATCGCCTGCTTCCCGTAGAGCCTTACGAGGTCAGCGCACTGGAAACCTGGCTTTCCGACCTTTCCGCGCAGGGACTATACTCGTTGGAAATCAAAACGATCTATGCTTCTTTCTGGGTGAAGGAAGCAAAACGCATGATTTACCGCATGGAGCCTAAAAAATACCGTAAGGAGGACTTTCCCACTCAGGATAAACTGCGGCTTTATAAGGAATACGGCTGGAAATATGTCATGACCTTCGGCGAATATTTCCATATCTACACCGCGGAGGAGGGTACGCCGGAAATCCACACCGACCCAATCGTGGAAAGCGAATTATATCACGTATTTCTGCCAAAGAAAAACTATGTCCTTTATCTTGATATTGCTTTCTGGGTATTTTTGCTTGCCCTTTATGTATTTGACCCAGTCACCCTCGGAACATACCAGCTTGTGCACAGCGAATATTTTTTTGCTCTGGCGATGCCCTGTGTCTGCATCTTGGAAATTTTCATCTCCTCGCACAGGATATGCGGGCTTTGGCGGGTATATAAGCAACTTGCGCTTGGCATTCCTTTTTCCCATGTTAGCAACTGGCGGGGAAACATACTGGGCGATACCCCCTTTGATTACGCCCTGCTCCTGCAAAAAGATGACCGGTCAATATTTTATATGATACTCGGAAACAAAATGCTGGAAGCCGATTATATCGGCGGACAGGACCTGACGCAGTGCTGCGACCTCTTTCTGGAGGTTTTGCAGAAGGATTACCACAGATAAACGAAAAACGGCAGTACAGAAGGATATTGCCAGACGAAATCAATCTAAAATTTGTTTTCTTTTGGCAAGCCGCTTGTACCGCCGCTTTTATTTTTATATTATTCTCCGCAAAGCTCCCGCATAACCTGCCCCACGGTCGAAAGCCTGTTAATTTCATCCGCATGCACCCCGCAGAATACAAGCCCTTCCCGTCCGCTGACCGAATCAATCAACGCCTGAGAAATGCAGTATTTCGTTTCCGCCGCCTTACAGTGCCCCATGCACTGGTAGCATTTCTGCACAGGAATACGTCCTTCCCGCTCCGCACGCTGCAAAAATGGCGTTTCAATGGCACGCGCCGCCAGCCCTACCGGGCTTTCAATAATTTTAATGTCTGCCTTGCTGCTTTCCAGATAAGCCGTCTTAAAGGACGGCGCAGCGTCACATTCCTCTGTCGCAACAAACCGCGTACCTACCTGTACGCCGGACGCGCCCAGCCCCAACAGCCGCTCCACGTCAGCATGGTTTCGCACACCGCCGCCCGCAATCACAGGGATTTTTATGCCATGCGCCTCCTCCAGCTCATGAACGTATCCCAGCACATCTGTCAGGCAGTCCTCCAGCGGCAGGAATGTCCCCGCCTGCATATCGCTGTATTTGAAGCCCAAATGACCGCCGGCAAGCGGCCCTTCTACAACAACCGCATCTGGCAGACGGTCATGCCGCAGCCAGTTTTTTACGATTAGCTTCAATGCCCGCAAAGAAGAAACGATCGGCAATATCCGCACATCTGACCCTGCCGCGATTTTTGCCAGCGCCACAGGCAGCCCCGCTCCTGAAACGATGAAATCCGCCCCCGCCGTAATGGCCTCGCGCACATATTCCTCATAGTGGTTCATTACCGTCATAAAGTTAAAACCAATGATGCCGTCCGGTGCGGTTTCCTTCGCCTTTTCCAGTTCCTTCCCAATTGCGCGCAGGTTCGCTTTGAAGGGGTTCTCCTGAAAATCCGCCTCCCTGTAACCCGGGTGTATCCCGGAAATCGTACCAACGCCGCCGCTTGCGGCAACCGCGCCTGCCAGTCCGGAAAGGGATACCCCAACGCCCATGCCGCCCTGCACAATGGGCCTCCGCGCTGTCAGTCCGCCAAAACAAAGAGCCGGTATTTTCATGACTTTACCCTCCAAATCTTTTCCATTTTCTATGTAACCAAATCCACATTATCAAGTTTTAAAAACTACTTCACAAGTATATCAAAGCCAACTTACATTGTCAATAAAAACACCTAAAATTTGTATCATATTTTGTACACTTTTGACCCGCAAAAAAACAGGAAAACCCAGTTATGGGCCTTCCTGTTTTGCCGATATCATTGTATTTATTTCAATTTGAAAGAGCTTTTCAGCGGAACAATACGGTTAAATACCAAATGTTCTTCCGTTGTATCCTTCGTATCCACGATAAAATACCCGTTCCGCATAAACTGGAACCTGTCGCCCTTTTTCGCCCCTTTTATGGAAGGTTCAATGATACATTCCTTCACCTCAAGAGAATTGGGATTCATAATCATTTCCCCATTCGGGTCATCTGGATTATCCAGCATCATATAGTCATACAGACGCGCCGTTGCTTTCACATGCTCTGCCGCGCTGACCCAGTGCAGTGTGCCTTTTACCTTCCGTCCCTCAAAGCCGCTGCCGCTTCTTGCTTCCGGGTCGTAAGTGCAGTGTACCTCCGTTACGTTCCCATCTGCGTCCTTCACGAAATCCGTACACGTCACGAAATACGCACCTTTCAGCCGTACTTCCTTGCCAGGCGCAAGCCGGAAGAACTTTTTCACAGGCTCCTCCATGAAATCCTCCCGCTCAATATAAAGTTCCTTTGTAAATGGAACCTGCCTTGTACCGGCGTCAGGATTTTCCGGATTGTTTTCCAGCTCCATCATCTCCGTCTGCCCCTCCGGATAATTCGTGATAACGAGCTTCAGCGGGTCAAGCACAGCCATCACCACATTTGCCTTTGCCTTCAAATCGTCCCTGATGCAGTAATCCAGCAGACCGCTGTCTACCACGCTGTTCGCCTTGGAAACGCCGATACGCTCACAGAAATCCCGTATCGCTTCCGGGGTATATCCTCTGCGGCGCAGGCCGCTGATGGTCGGCATACGGGGGTCGTCCCAGCCGTCCACAAGTCCATCTTCTACCAATGCCCGCAGCTTCCGTTTGCTCATAACAGTATTTGTCATACCCAGCCGCGCGAACTCAATCTGACGCGGCGGATTCACCGTATAGCCAGCCTCCTTCACCACCCAGTCATACAGCGGGCGGTGGTCCTCAAACTCCATCGTACAGATGGAATGGGTAATCCCCTCAATCGCATCTTCCAACGGATGCGCAAAATCATACATCGGGTAAATGCACCATTCGTCGCCCGTTGTATGGTGCGTAGAGTGGGAAATGCGATAAATAACAGGATCGCGCATATTGATATTCGGCGAAGCCATGTCGATTTTTGCACGCAGTGTTTTGGAGCCGTCCGGAAATTCGCCCTTTTTCATGCGTTCGAACAAATCGAGGTTTTCCTCCACGCTCCTGTTCCGGTAAGGGCTTTCCTTGCCCGGCGTGCTCAGCGTGCCGCGGTATTCGCGCATTTCCTCCGGCGTCAGCTCACAGACGAACGCCTTGCCTTCTTTAATCAGCTTTACTGCAACATCGTAATACTGTTCAAAATAGCTGGATGCGTAGTAAAGTCTGTCCTCCCAGTCAAAGCCAAGCCACTTGACGTCCTCCTGTATGGAATCGACATATTCCACATCTTCCTTTGTCGGGTTGGTATCGTCAAAGCGCAGATTGCATTTGCCGCCGTAAAGGTTCGCAAGCCCGAAATTCAGGCAGATGGACTTTGCATGACCAATGTGCAGATAGCCGTTCGGCTCCGGCGGAAAGCGGGTATGGATTTTATTCAGCTCCCCTTTCAAATCGTCCTGTATATAGCTGTGGATAAAATTCCCCGTTGCGCCAAGGCCGCCGCTGTTTTCCATGTTTTTTTCTTCCGCCATATTGTCCCTCCTGTATTTTTCCTTATTCTTCTGTCTATATCCCACCGTCCCAGAGCCTTCGGCAGAAATATAAATTGCCCTGCCGGATGCCTGAAAACGGGAATTTTCATTATCCATATTTGTGACAAATTAAAATCCTGTTCAGATCCTGAGAACTTATCCGTAAATAAGATACATGCAGATTGCACAGTCAGATTTTTCGGCAGGCAGGGAGCTTTTTTGCAGGCGTACCGCGTGGTACGGCAGGGAAAAGCGACAAAGGCTGCCGGAAAAGATGAAGCAGGATGTGCGCAGATAATTTACGAATAGGTTCTGAATATTAATATATCAAACTTTTCCGATAATCTCAAGAGTACACTCTCAAAATCTCTTTCCAATATTACTGCTGTCAAATGCTGTTTGTCCAATTATTTTTACAAACAATGCGAATAACCGGCTTTCAGCAAAAAACAGCGTCCGAATAAACCGAAAATTTTCAATTCCATTCCCTTTTCAAAATGGCATACTGATATGTGTTTTCATAACGCGGTGTTCCATCAGGATTGTTGATAAAGGATACAAATTCCATAAACAGCCCCTCCCTGCGCATACCAAGCTTCTCGCAAAGGTACTGGCAAGAAATATTGTAATCCTCTGTATATGTGTATATGCGCCTTGCATCTTTTTCTCTGAAAAGATAGTCAAAAAAAGCATGCACGGCCTCATATGCGTAGCCCTTGCCATGATATGCCTGATTCAGCATCCAGCATGGACTGAATGTATCAAGCGGCGAATCTTCATTCTGGTCGTGCGGTTCGGCATGCTCAGGAAATGCATTTATCTCTCCAATTACTTTCCCTGTATCTTTTAACATAACAGCAAAATAGTATTCCGTTTCTTCAGCACGTTTCTTCATCTCCGCCCTTGCTTCCTCAAGCGAATCCAACTTCATGCATGCAAAGCAATTCACCATAGGTTCTGCCAAATATTCAAACACATCTGCGGCATCGCTCTCAAGAAACGGGCGCAAAAGCAGCCTTTCTGTTTCAATCACCATAACATTTCTCCTTTACAGTCATGCCCCATCAGGAACCCTCCGGTATTGCCAGCCCGGGATACTGGCTGTACCCCGGCCGCAAGCCGTTTTTATCTTGTTCGAGTTTAGTTCTTAAAGCTGTGGATTGGCGCGGGAATCCTGCCGCCCCTTGCAATAAACTTTTCGCAGTTAAACCGGTTAATCGGGATAATCGGCGCATAGCCCAGAAGCCCGCCAAATTCCACCGTATCCCCTTCTTTCCGCCCAATAACGGGAATCAGGCGAACCGCCGTAGTTTTGTTGTTTACCATGCCGATAGCAGCCTCGTCCGCAATAATGCCGGAAAGTGTTGCCGCAGAAGTATCCCCCGGCAGCGCAATCATATCCAGACCAACAGAGCAGACGCATGTCATTGCTTCCAGTTTTTCCAGCGTCAGTGCGCCTTTTCTTGCCGCGTCAATCATGCCGTGGTCTTCGCTGACCGGAATAAACGCACCGCTCAGACCGCCCACATAAGAGGACGCCATAACGCCGCCTTTTTTCACATTGTCATTCAGCAGAGCCAAAGCCGCCGTTGTGCCGGGCGCACCCGCTTCTTCCAGACCCATTTCCTGAAAAATCTCCGCGATGCTGTCGCCGACTGCGGGTGTAGGCGCAAGGGAAAGGTCAATAATGCCAAAAGGCACGCCAAGCCTGTTCGCCGCTTCTCTTGCAATCAGCTGCCCGACTCTTGTAATCTTGAAGGCTGTCCGTTTCACTGTTTCGCAAAGCGTTTCAAAATCCGCCCCGCGCACTTCCTCCAGAGCACATTTTACAACACCCGGGCCGCTTACGCCCACATTGATGCAGCAGTCCGCCTCACCAACGCCATGGAACGCGCCCGCCATAAACGGGTTATCCTCTACCGCATTGCAGAAAACAACCAGCTTCGCGCAGCCGATGCATTCCCTGTCCTTTGTCAACTCTGCCGTTTTGCGGATAATTTCGCCCATTTCCTTTACCGCATCCATGTTCAGCCCGTTGCGGGAAGTGCCAATGTTTACAGAGGAACAGACCATATCCGTCTCCGCCAGAGCCTGCGGGATAGACGCGATCAGCTTGCGGTCGCTTTCCGTATAACCCTTCTGCACCAGAGCGGAAAAACCGCCGATAAAGTTTACGCCAACCGCTTTCGCCGCGCGGTCAAGTGTTTTCGCAATGCTCACATAGGAATCCGTCTGACAGCCAGCCGCAGCAATCGCAACGGGCGTTACAGAAATTCTTTTGTTTACAACAGGAATCCCGTATTCCTTTGCCAGTTCGTCCCCGACCTTTACCAGGTCTTTCGCATAGGTCGTGATTTTGTTATAAACCTTTTCATTGAATTTATCAATGTCCGCATCGGCGCAGTCCATCAGGCTGATGCCCATGGTGATGGTACGCACATCAAGGTTCATTTCACTAATCATGCTGTTGGTTTCCAGAATTTCATTTCTTGTTATCATTCTTCCAACGCCTCCTTAAATACGGTGCATCGCGTCAAAAATCGCCGTATGCTGAATTTTGATTTTCATGCCCAGCTCTTCGCCGACCTTCTCCAGCTTTTCAGCCGTTTCGTCAAATACGTCGCTGGCGTTGGTAATGTCCACCACCATCACCATATTGAAGTATCCGCCCACAATCGTCTGGGAAATATCCAGAATGTTGATGTTCGTTTCCGCCAGTGCCGTACAGACCTTTGCGGTAATGCCGACTCTGTCCAGCCCTAATACTGTGATGACAGCTTTCTTTGTTTCGTTCATGTTTTTCATTCTCCTTTTTATTTATATTTGAAACCAAAAACAGAGCATCCGGCAAGCAGCCTTCCGCCCTGCTTCTGTTTTCTTTTGAGGTTCTTGAAATATTTATGCCTGCCAGCTGCGTGTTTCCTGCCGCAGACGGTAGCTTGCAGGCCTCTATATTATTTGCCTGTTCCGGAACTGCGCCTTTGTAATTGCGATAGGTGTACAGGGCTCTCCATAAAAGTCATGTTCTTCTCCAACAATTTCCCCGCCCAGCCGCAGTATGATGTTTACAGTCGTTCTGCGTGCGTCCAGAAATACTTCCTGCACGTCCTGCCCAAACAAATCCGATAGTACCGCTTCAATCAATGCCGAGCCAATACGCTGGCCGCGAAGCTCCCTGTCAACCGTAATTCTTCCCATATGGTACTGACCTTTTTCAACATACACAGCAGCAGTTCCAATCAGCCGATGGTCCTGAAACGCACCCCACCATTGCGGGCTGTATTCCTCCCCAACCGGAATCAGTTCCATTGGAATACCCTGTTCGGAAGAAAAAACGCCGCAGACTTTTTCCATGACAGCCTGCATTTCGTGTTTTCCAACCCTGCGCACTTCCGCCATCAGATACTCCCCCTTTGCTTTTGTCTGGTTTATATGCCGTCAGGGCAATCAATTCGTAGCCTTACCCGCTTTATACTTCCGGATAGCATCTGCCAGCTTAGGCAGGATAACCTTCACATCGCCAACAACGCCCAGATCGGAAACCTCAAAAATAGGTGCTGTTTCATTTTTATTGATAGCAATAACCAATTCCGAATTTTCCATGCCGGCAACGTGCTGAATCGCGCCGGAGATACCGCAGGCCATGTACAGGTCAGGGCGTACTGTCTTGCCTGTCTGACCAACCTGACGGTCTTTTTCAATCCAGCCAGCATCTACACATGCTCTGGAAGAACCAACCTCTGCGCCCAGAGCGTCTGCAACATCTCTGATGAGGTCGAAGCCCTGAGGCCCGCCGATACCACGGCCGCCGGAAACAATGAGTTTCGCTTCTGTCAGGTCAACGGACTTCTTGTCAGCCTTAACAACTTCCAGAATTTCAACGTTCATGTCAGCATCTGTCAGGTGAGCGTCGAATTTGATGAGCTCGCCTTTTCTGCTCTCGTCCTTGTCGATTCTCTTCATAACGCCGGGACGTACTGTTGCCATCTGAGGTTTTGTTCTGGGGCACATCAGCGTAGCCATGATGTTGCCGCCAAATGCGGGACGTGTCATAAGCAGGGCTCTTGTGGGGTCAGCACAGCCCATGGAAGCCTCTTTGTCCAGCTCTTCCTGTGTTTTAGCCATTCTCAGACCTGTTGTATCCGCAACCAGGCCTGTCCTTACACGGCTTGCTACACGGGGAGCAACGTCGCGGCCGATGGAGGACGCACCAAACAGCATGATTTCGGGGTCATACTCTTTGATAACCTCTGTAACAGCCTTTGTGTAGGGCTCTGTTACATAGTCCTTCAGCAGGGGATGGTCAACAAGGATAACCTTGTCTGCGCCATAGTGGTACAGCTTTTCTACCTCGCCTTCGATTTCATGGCCCAGCAGTACAGCTACTACATCGTCTTTCAGGTCAGCTTTCAGTCTTGTAGCTTCGCCGACAAGTTCCAGGCCTACGTTCTGAACCTTGCCGCTTCTCTGTTCGATTACTACGAAAATACCTTTGCTCATAGGTTTTCTTCCTCCTCAATATTTCTTGGGAGCGCTGCTCCCAAGCCCTCGCAAGGGACGTTGTCCCTTGACCCATTTTCCACAAAACTTCGTTTTGCGGGAATTTTTTCGTGGGGTTTTCAAACTTTACGATTTGCAACATATCTAAATCCCGCCCCCTGCGCAAAGCAGCGCTTTGCGCCAATCGGGTCAAGGGCGTGACGCCCTTGCAGGGGGTCTGGGGACAGCGTCCCCAAGGTTTCAGGGGTGTAGGGGACCTGTGCACCGCCAAGAGAAGGCGGCGGGCTGAAAGCCCGTTTTGCAGGGCCGGACGGCTTCGCAAAATGCTTTGACCAAGCCACCAAGGTCTTTCAGGCCTTAAATAATAAACTTCTCTTCCAGTTTCTTCACGATAGCCTCTACCGCCTGCTCGGGTGTCAGGTCGTTCAGGATCGTGCCAGCGCCCTTAACTTCCTTCGTAAAGGACTTGTAAACGTTTGTCGGGGAACCCTTCAAACCAATCATATCCAGTTCCAGATCGTCTTTCAGCAGGTCAAAGCCGAATACCCTGATTTCTTTCTGGTATGCGTCAAATACGCCGCCAACGGACATATATCTGGGTTCTGCCAGTTCCGCAATTGCTGTCAGCAGGCAGGGTGTTTTTACTTTTACAATATGGTAGCCATCTTCAAACTGGCGTCTTACCACTACATAATCTTCTTTCGCATCTACGACTTCCTCTACATAGGAAACCTGGGGCAGGTGCAGTTTTTCCGCAATCTGCGGGCCAACCTGTGCTGTATCGCCGTCGATAGCCTGACGGCCTGTGATAATCAGGTCATAATCCAGCTGTTTCAGAGCAGCCGCAATGATGCCGGATGTCGCATATGTATCGGAGCCGCCGAATTCACGCGCGGATACCAGAACAGCCTCATCGCAGCCCATAGCCAGAGCTTCACGCAGCGCAACGTCTGCCTGCGGGGGGCCCATGGAAACAACGGTTACTGTGCCGCCCAGCTTTTCGCGGATGGTCAGCGCAGCCTCGATGCCTGTCTTGTCATCATGGTTAATGATGGAGGGTACGCCGTCACGAATCAGCGTGCCGGTTTTGGGGTCGATTTTTACTTCTACGGTGTCGGGCACCTGTTTGATACACACAACTATTTTCATAGCAGTCCTATTCTCCTTTCGTTTTAGAGGCATAAAACCGTGAGGCTCCGCCTCACACTCCGCAAGGGACAGCGTCCCTTGACCCTTTTTTTGCAAAAACTCCGTTTTTGCGGGATTAATTTATTGTTTATTGTCTTGCGAAACCGAATACTGTATACCCCTGCCTTTCCCTGCGCAAAGCTGCGCTTTGCGCCAATCAGGTCAAGGGCATGATGCCCTTGCAGGGTTTGGGACAGCGTCCCAAGGTTTTCAGGGGTTTGGGGCAGCACCCCAAGGTCTTAAAGGTCTTTATTTCAGCTTCAGCCAGTTCGCGATAACGATTTTCTGTACTTCAGACGTGCCTTCGTAGATTTCCGTAATCTTCGCGTCACGCATCATTCTTTCAATCGGGTAATCCCTTGTGTAGCCATAGCCGCCGAACAGCTGTACGCATCTTCTTGTGATATCGCTTGCGGAAGAACCAGCGAAATATTTCGCCATAGCCGCCAGATGGCTGTAAGGCCGTCCCGCATCCTTCTCGCATGCTGCTTCATAAACCAGCAGCTTCACAGCTTCTGCCTTTGTCGCAAGGTCAGCCAGCTCAAACTGCGTGTTCTGCATCTGGCCGATTTTCTTGCCAAACTGCTTTCTTTCCATAACGTATTTCACGCATTCTTCAATCGCGCCTTCCGCAATGCCCAGAGCCTGAGAAGCTACGCCAATACGGCCGTTGTCCAGTGTTGCCATTGCGATTTTGAAGCCCTGGCCTTCCTTGCCCAGCATGTTTTCCTTCGGAATACGGCAGTTTTCGAAAATCAGTTCGCATGTAGCCGATCCGCGGATACCCATTTTTCTCTCCTTTTTACCAATGGAGAAACCGGGTGTGCCTTTTTCCACGATGAATGCGGAAATACCCTTTGTGCCCTTGCTCTTGTCTGTCATGGCAATGACAACGTAGGTGTCAGCATAGCCAGCGTTTGTGATGAACACCTTCGTGCCATTCAGAACGTATTCATCGCCGTCCAGCTTCGCTGTTGTCTGCTGCATGGAAGCGTCAGTACCGGCGCTGGGCTCTGTCAGGCCGAATGCGCCCAGTTTTTCGCCCTTTGCCAGCGGAACAAGGTATTTTTCCTTCTGTTCCTCTGTACCGAAGTAGTAAATGGGGCCGGCGCAGAGAGATGTATGCGCAGAAACAACGATTGCCGTTGTCGCACAAACCTTGCCCAGCTCCTCAACCGCCATTGCGTAGGTCAGATAGTCGCCGCCCGCGCCGCCGTATTTTTTGGGGAAGGGGATTCCCAAAAAGCCGAAACGCGCCAGCTTTTCCACTGTTTCCACAGGGAAGCGTTCTTCTTCATCCAGCTCCTCCGCCAGAGGCTTTACTTCTGTTTCCGCGAACTTTCTGTAAAGCTCTCTCAGCAGTACCTGCTCCTTTGAATATCCAAATTCCATAAACCTGTTCCTCCTTTATTTCATTTCAAACAAAATCAAAAACCTGCGGTGGCTCTGCCCCCGCACCCCCGCAAGGACTCCGTCCTTGACCGGACTGCCGCCGTTCCATGCGGCGGAAATCGGGGTCAAGGGGAAGAATTCCCCTTGCGGGAGTCTGAGGGTGGAGCCCTCAGGATTATCTTTTCCCACTCAGCTCCTGCCAGAACAGCGGTTCATACACCAGCTTCGGCCCTTTGCGCACGCTCTCCATCAGCGAGATTTTCCGCACCTCAACTGCCATCGGCTGCACCATAACCGCTTTCTGCACATCCGCAAAGCCTCTCTGTGGCTCCACCTCACGCCCCAGCGTAATATGTGGGCTTAGCCCTTTTTTCTCCCGCGCAAAGCCCTGTTGCTCCAACGCTTTTTCTAACGTAGAAAACAGCCTTTGCAACGGCGGACTTTTCTCCAGCCCTGCCCAAAGTATCCCTTTGCTGCCGCGCGGAAAAAACCCGAGCTGTCCCAGCGTCAGCCGAAACGGTCTGTTCCGCAGTGCCGCCTCATACATCGCGTCCTGCAAATATTCCAAATCGCTTTCTCCAACCTCGCCCAAAAAATGCAGCGTCAGATGCAGGTTATCCACAGGCGTAAAATTTCCTCTGCGGCAAAGACCCTGCACCTCTGTCTGCACTGCGGCCAGATAGTCCCGCACGTCCCGCTCCAGTTCGATTGCAATAAACGTCCGCATCAGCGTTTCACCAGGGCAAGAGCCTTTTCTGCAACATGCTCCACTGTAAAGCCAAATTCCTTGAACAGCGCGCCAGCCGGAGCAGAAGCCCCAAAACCGTCCATGCAGATGATATCACCGTCCATGCCAACATATTTATGCCAGCCGAAATCCGCAGCCGCCTCAACTGCCAGCCTTGCGCGGACGTTCTTCGGCATTACGCTCTCTTTATATGCCGCATCCTGTTCCTCAAACAGCTCCCAGCAGGGCATGCTGATTACACGCGCCTTTATGCCTTTTTCCACCAGCACATCATACGCCTTATAAATCAGTTCCGTTTCGGAACCGCTTGCCATCAGCAGGATATCAGGCGCACCCTCGCAGTCACGCAGGATATACGCACCCTTCAGCGCACCTTTGCCCGTTCCTTCCAGCGCGGGCAGGTTCTGACGGGACAAAATCAATCCGGTCGGTGTGCTTTCGCTTGTCAGCGCGGTATACCAGCCAGCCGCCGTTTCCCTTGTGTCGCAGGGACGGAATACCCTGTAATTCGGCAGGCTGCGCAGCATTGCCAGCTGTTCGATGGGCTGGTGGGTCGGGCCGTCCTCACCCACGCCGATACTGTCATGTGTCAGGATGCTGATAACAGGCAGGCCCATCAAAGCCTGCATACGCAGACCAGCTTTCATATAGTCTGCGAATACAAAGAATCCCGCAATATACGGACGCACGCCGCCATGCACCGCCATGCCGTTTGCCATTGCTGTCATTGCAAACTCGCGGATACCGAAATGCAGGTTGGAACCGGCAGGGTCTTCCTTGCTGTAATATGCCCGTTCCTTCATTACAGATTTATTGGAGGGCGCAAGGTCAGCAGAGCCGCCGAACAGGTTCGGCACAGCCTTCGCCGCTTTCTGCAATACCTTTTCAGAAGTCGCGCGTGTTGCAATATTTCCTTCGTCCTTCCAGAATTCCTCATCATCCAACAAAGCTGCCGCAGGGTTTCCACGGTACCAGAGTTCATACTCTTTCGCAAGCTCAGGATACTTCCCGCTGTATGCCTCAAACAGCGTATTCCATTCCGCTTCTGCCTTTTCGCCCGCCGCAATGACCTCCGCCATATGTGCCTTTACCTCATCGGGCACAAAGAACGCATCTGTATGCTCCCAGCCGAGGTTCTGTTTTGCCAGCTTAATTTCTTCCTCACCCAGAGGCTCGCCATGCGCGGACGCCTTACCCTGCTTGTTGGGCGCGCCATAGCCAATCTGTGTATCGATCTGAATCAGGGAAGGCCTGTCTGTTTTCTTTGCCGCCGCAATCGCTGCCGCAATCGCATCAGGGTCGTTGCCGTCTTTAACCTCCGCAACGTCCCAGCCATAAGCCTCAAAGCGTTTCATCACGTTCTCTGTAAACGCAACATCTGTGCTGCCCTCAATGGTAATATGGTTGCAGTCATAAAGCAGGATCAGCTTCGAAAGCCCCATCGTTCCCGCAAGGGACGCCGCTTCAGATGCAACGCCTTCCTGTAAACAACCATCGCCGCAAAGCACATATGTGTAGTGGTCTACTACTTTATGCTCCGGTGTATTGAATTTCGCCGCAAGATGGCTTTCCGCCAAAGCCATGCCGACCGCATTGGCAATGCCCTGCCCCAGGGGGCCCGTTGTTGTTTCAATGCCCGCCGTGTGCTTATATTCGGGGTGGCCGGGCGTCAGGGATTTATGCTGACGGAAATTCTGCAAGTCCTCAATTTTCAGGCCATATCCAAATACATGCAGCAGAGAATACAGCAGTGCGGAACCATGCCCCGCAGAAAGTACAAATCTGTCCCTGTTGTCCCAGTTCGGATTTTTGGGATTTGCTTTCATTTCCTTCGCCCAAAGCGCGTAAGCCGCCGGAGCCGCGCCAAGCGGCAGGCCGGGATGCCCGCTGTTTGCTTTCTGGATTGCCTCCGCAGAAAGGAAACGAAGGGTATTGATGGTAAGCATATCAATTTTATTCATGTTTTTACCTCCGGAATGGTTTACTTCTTGGGTACGCTTTCCCAGTCTTTCAGGAATTTCTCAATGCCGATATCTGTCAGCGGGTGTTTCGCCATCTGAATCAGCACATTGTAAGGAATCGTTGCAATATCGCAGCCCGCCCTTGCCGCGTCGATAACATGCAGGGGATTGCGGATAGAAGCCGCGATGATTTCCGTTTCAATGCCGTGAATGCCAAAAATATCCACAATTTCCTCAATCAGGTTCATGCCGACAGAACCGACATCATCTACCCTGCCAAGGAAAGGGCTGACATATGTCGCGCCTGCACGCGCCGCCATCAGGGCCTGTGTCGCGGAAAAAATCAGCGTCACATTCGTGTGGATTCCCTCTGCAGAAAGAATCTTAACCGCTTTCAGCCCTTCCAGCGTCATAGGGATTTTGATAACGATATTTTCATGAATCTTCACAAGCTCCCTTGCTTCTTTCACCATGCCTTCATGCTCCAGGCTGATAACCTCCGCGCTAATCGGCCCGTCCACGATGGTGGTGATTTCCTTCACCACTTCTTCAAAGTTTCTGCCTTCCTTTGCGATGAGAGAAGGGTTTGTCGTAACCCCGCAGATCACGCCAAGGTCATTTGCCTCGCGGATCTGGTCAACATTTGCTGTGTCAATAAACATTTTCATAGTGCTTTCTCCTTCTTTCCTCTATACTTCTGTCCGGTTGCCTGTCCCGCGCGGAAATCCCTGCGGAATGAAGCCGCGCCGCCGGAAACGCCGGTTAAAAACGTCTCCCCGTCGCCGTACTTCCCTGCCTTTTATTTTAAGCCAAAGCAGGGGTAAAAGCAATGCCTTTCTGATTTTTTTTGTACTGCAAAAGGAACGGCATTCGCGCTTTTTCCCCGTTCATATTGCCTTTTTATTCCATCGTCAGCCGTCCGTTCTTCAAAAGCTCCATGCCCCAGCCTTTGGGCTGCCTTTCCTCAAGCCCGTCTTTCGTCACATCACACTGTTCCGCAAGGTAAGTATATTTTACACCATTATTATCCGTAATTTTGAAAATAACAGAAAGCGTCTGCCCCTCTTTCAGTTCAAATTTTTCCGTCTGCTCCGCCTGAAAATTCCATTTTTGTCCTCCAAGGTATTCCTTTTTTGCCTGTATCGTCTGGACTGTTTCCCCATCAACCTGCAGTTCCGCAGTTCCTTCGTCAAATGAAAGCCCCTGTGCTTCCCCCGCAGATACATCTATGGAAATCCTGCCGTCATGCATCAGCCAGTCCTTTTTCGTCATCAGGCTGAAACTTCTCAACCCGCCGGAAAACTCCGGGACAAGCCCATAATCCATCTGCGCATTGACTTCCCCAAAATTCTGCACTTTTTCCGCGCCGTCACTTTTCCAAACAGCCGAAACATACACCATTTCGCAGAACGGCAGTTCCGCCTCCGCATGAAGCCGCCTGCCCTCCCCAAATGCGGCAGGCACGGCAGCCGACTCTCCGGAATCACAGGAAACAAAGAATGTCACTTCCATGCCTTCGTGGTATTCCTTGGGCGTCCCCGTCAATTCCAGCAGGAAAGTCTGCGCTTTCCTGTCCACTTCCGTAATAAACAGCCTCCTGTCCGAAAACATGCTTTCATTTTCCATCATTACCCTGCCGGGAATCGCCTCGATTTTGCGGTTAATATCCTCCCAGCTGCTCTCCACCCTGCTCATGATATCTTTTTCGGCTATAGTCATTTTTAATTCCGTTCTCCACTGCGTCCTCCAATTCATTGTAAATATCAACACCACAATCGACAAAACGCAAACATAGAACTCCCAACGCGTCACCTTATTCCCCATTTTGTGGGAATCGCCCCGCTCCTGTTCCTTTCTCTCCTTTTCGTCCATCTCGTCCTCCCCTTTCCAAAAACTCACACTTCCACAATCCCTGTTTTATTGCTGCCGCATTTTACATAGCGGAGCATCTCCGCAAAAATCCATTTCTGCGCAAAGCTATGCTTTGCGCCAATCAGGTCGAGGGCATGATGCCCTCGCAGGGGGTCTGGGGGACAGAGTCCCCCAAATCCTTCCCTTACTTCAGCCAGTTTTTTACAACGTCCTTGATTTCTCCCTTTTCGCAGACGTTCCTGTGCCGGATTTCCCTCTGTTCCAGCCCGCGTATCGGCTGCGGCACAGCCACGCCTGCCGCTTTTTCCAGCTCAGACATCAGCGCGAATGCGTCCCCCTCCGCATATTTCGCGTCCAAGGCTGTCATAACATCTTTTGTAAACTTGTACGGGCTTGCCGTGGATACAATTACCATCGGGCGCATATCCCCGCTTTCCGCCTGATATTTCTTGTATGCCGCATACGCCACCGCTGTATGCGTATCCATCACATAGCCTGTCCCCTCATAAAACGCGCGGATGGCTTCGGCAGTTTCCCGCTCCGTCGCAAATTCTCCGCTCATGCGCTTTTCCGTAATTTCCGCTGTGTATGTACCGTTTTTGGCAAGGCTCTCCATCTCCGCACCTGTTTTTTCCTGCCCTCCCATATGGCAGAGCAGACGTTCCAGATTGCTGGAAATAAGGATATCCATAGACGGCGAAATCGTCACATGGAACGCCCTGTTCCTGTCATATGTGCCTGTACGGAAGAAATCATACAGCACTTTGTTGTCGTTAGACGCGCAGACGAAATGTCCGACAGGCAGCCCCATCTTCATCGCGTACCAGCCCGCGAGGATATCCCCGAAATTCCCCGTAGGTACCGTGAAATTCAGTTCTTCTCCCAATTTGATTTCTCCCATCTCTGCCGCCCGCAGGTACGCCCAGAAATAGTAAACAATCTGCGGCACAAGCCGCCCGATATTGATAGAATTTGCAGAGGAAAAACAATATCCCTTCGCATCAAGTTCCGCCGCCAGAGCCTTATCCGTAAATATGCTTTTTACCGCGCTCTGTGCATCGTCAAAATTCCCTTTGATGCCCACAACGCAGGTATTTTCCCCCTCCTGCGTCGTCATCTGCAATTTCTGCACAGGGCTGACACCGTCCTCCGGGAAAAATACCATAATGCGCGTGCCTTCCACGCCTGCAAAGCCCTCCAGAGCCGCCTTGCCCGTATCGCCGGAGGTTGCGGTCAATATTACAATTTCCTTTTCCAGCCCCTGTTTTTTAGCTGCTGTTTTCATCAGATACGGCAGTATGGACAGAGCCATATCCTTAAACGCCAGTGTCCTGCCATGGAACAGCTCCAAAAACAGCGCATCGCCCTTTTTCACTACAGGCACGATTTTCGGCGTATCAAATTTCTCGTCATACGCCCCCATGATGCAAGCTCTCAGCTCCTCGTCCGTAAAGTCCAGATAAAGCCGGAGCACCTCAAACGCCAGCTGTCTATAGTCCAGCTTTGCCAGTTCCTCCAGTGTTTTCCCCATTTCAGGGATTTCCTCCGGAATATAAAGCCCCCCGTCCGGGCAGATACCCCGCAGTATCGCCTCCGAAGCCGCCGCACGAATCTTTGCGTCCCTTGTACCGATGTATGTCAATGCCATTTTTACTCCTTCTTTCTGTTTGTCATTATCATGTAGTTGCCATGTTGTATACACTCCATTGTAAGGAATCCTCGCAAAATTGTCAATCACAATTATACATTTGTCTTTTATAAAAAGACATCAGACTGTCAAAGAACCTTCTTCCCCGACTTGAATACAGGTTTTTGGCAGCCTGCCATCTTTATATAAAATAAGGATATTTGCATTATTCCCACTTCCAGCTTACCGGATATTTATTTTTCAGCCTCCCTTTCTGCGCTTTGGCCCAGCCAAGCGGAAAGCCGTCCACACAGACCAGAGTCCAGCCGTCCGGCGTGTCAGATTCCACCGTTTCCCCCTTCAGATACCGCAGTACGCGCCCATCTTCCAGAGGGAAATCCACTATCTGCCGCACTTCCTCTTTTTTCAGCCCCATCGCGAACGCCTGCGATGGTTCAAAGCGACCCTTTTTCAGCGTCCCCAGAAACCAGCCTGACCGCAGTACCCGCAGGCCGCCTGTTTCCGGCATCTCTTCCGGCAGAAGGTACAGCCCGTCGCCATAGCGTTTATACTTCCCCGCCGGTTTTTCCCGAAGAGTTTCCGCCGCAAAATCTGCAAAGGGCTCCATTTCCTTCTCCCAGCCGCCCTGCTCCTGCTGAAGTTCCCGACTTGCCTGTGTGCCCGTTTTTTCCAGCAGAGCAAGGAAATGCCCTTCCCCGCGAATTTTATGCGGATAGAGCCTTGCGCAGTCGGTCAGGGGCGGCAGTCCCGCCGCAAAACCGTGTTCTTTTGGGATAGGGTGTGTCCGAAATTCCGGATGGTTTTGCAAAAATGCCGAAATGCTTTCCTCATTCTCCTCCAGCGAAAATGTGCAGGTTGAATAGAGCAGAAGCCCGCCGGAGCACAGCAGCCCCGCACATGCCTCCAATATTTTCGCCTGTTCCTTCCGGCAGAAGTCCAGCATGGCATCGTTCCAGCTTTTCACCATTTCCGGCTCCTTGCGAAACATCCCTTCGCCCGAACAGGGCGCGTCCACAAGTATTTTGTCAAAAAACCCGGGGAATTTCTCCGCCAGACGTTCCGGCCGTTCGCTCAATACGACAGCGTTTCGGATTCCGGCAAGCTCCACATTTTTCAGCAGCGTTTTTGCACGCCCCGCGCTGACGTCATTGGCAAATAGTACCCCCGTCCTGCCCAGTTTTGCGGCAAGCTGTGTTGTTTTCCCACCGGGTGCGGCGCAGAGGTCCAGCACGCGTTCCCCCTCCGAAACAGGCAGTAACGCCGCCGATGCCATCGCGCTCGGCTCCTGCAAATAATACAGTCCCGCATGGTAATAGGGGTGTTTCGCGGGACGTTCCTTTCCATCATAATAAAATCCCTCTGCGCACCATGGCACAGGGGCAAGCCCAAAAAGCCCCTTTCCCGCCAGCGTTTCCGGTGAAATTTTCAGCGTATTCGCACGCAGTCCGAAAAAGCGTTCCTGTTCCAAAGAATCCAAATACGCCCCGTATTCCGCCCCCAAAAGGCTTTGCATGCGTTTCGTATATTCCAAAGGCAAATTCATATGTATTCCTGTCCTTTCTATTTTTTCTTATGATACTTCATCATACCCAAGAAAACGCCGCATTGCAAGGGCAAACGCCTTTCCAGCCCCTGTCATTTTTTTCGGCGAATATCTCCTTTACAAACCCTCCGTTCTTCGATACTATAAATGAAGCAAAACATTACAACAACAGGTTTGAAAGGAGCATTTTTATGGGAAAAGCGGTCTGGAAACCGGGCACCGTACTATATCCTGTGCCCGCGGTCATGGTTTCCTGCGGCACAATGGAGGAAAAGAACATCATCACTGTAGCATGGACAGGGACTATTAACTCCGACCCTGCCATGACATATATCTCCGTCCGCCCCGGGCGTCATTCTTATGGGCTGATTGAAAAAACAGGGGAATTTGTCATCAACCTCGTGACAGAACAGCTGGCTTATGCCTGCGACTGGTGCGGCGTAAAAAGCGGGCGCGGTGTGGATAAATTTCAGGAAATGCGGCTGACTGCGCAGAAGGGCGAAAAAGTCAGCGCGCCCATTATCCGCGAAAGCCCTGTCAATATCGAGTGCCGCGTCACACAGAAAATTCCTCTCGGCACACACTGCATGTTCCTTGCCGAGGTCGTTTCCGTCAGCGTCAGTGAAGAATATCTCGACAGCACAGGAAAGTTCCATCTTGACGCAGCAAAGCCGATCTGCTATTCCCACGGAACGTATTACGGCTTGGGTAAAAAGCTGGGAACATTCGGCTATTCTGTCAAAAAACAAACGCCGGAAAAGCCGCCCCGCCATCGCAAAAAACCGGATACCGCCCGCAGATAAGGCGGCTTGGCTTAAGAAAACATATTGTTTTTTGATCGGCTTCTTAAGAACTTATCCGTAAATAAGATACGTGCAGATTGCACAGTCAGATTTTTCGGCAGGCAGGGAGCTTTTTTGCAGGCGTACCGGGTGGTACGGCAGGGAAAAGCGACAAAGACTGCCGGAAAAGATGAAGCAGGATGTGCGCAGATAATTTACGGATAGGTTTCTAGGTCAAACGCCGACGGCTGTTGCCTGAGAAAATTTCTTCCGAAACCGAAGCTGCTCTATAAAATCTTGATGATTCAGGCATTTCATAAAATGAAATTTTCTTATGGCAATGCCCATTAAAGCAATATGCCGAATTTCAATGCACAAACAGCATTTCTCTGAATACAATATATTGTCCAAAGAAATAGTAACACGTTTTTCTTAAAATTCTTTTAGAAATGAAATTGCAATACTCGTACACTCTGTGTATAATCAAATTTAGGAGATATTTGAAACAGGAACCCAACGCCGATGGCACTGACGAAAGAAATTTTAACCGAAAAAACAAAACGTCTGCCAGCGCTTTCTTCCAGCAAATTTCCTGCTGCAATGCCAAAAGCCGGCGATTTTCAGGTATCCCTTTTGGAAACAGGTTATAGTAAAAACCTATGGGAGATTTCGATTTGACTGTGTCAAAGGAGGATTTTGTATGGATACCCAATTTGTATGGCAGGATGAATTCAATATCGGCGTTGAAATCATCGACAAAGAACACCAACGGCTTTTCAAAATCATCAACAAACTATTTACACTGAAAGAAGACGAAAAAAACAGCCAATGGGCATGCCAGGAGGGAATTAAATTTTTCAAAGGGCATACGATGAAGCATTTCGCGGATGAAGAGGCCTACATGGCATCTATCAACTATGACAAACTGGCGCAGCATCAGAGCATTCACAAGGGCTTTCGCGAAAACACCCTTCCCGCGCTTGAGCAGGAATTGGTAATGACGAATTATTCCCCTGATGCTGTCGACCATTTTCTGGGCGTCTGCGCCGGCTGGCTGATTGGCCACACATTGACAGAGGACCTTTCCATTACAGGCAAGGCTGTCACAAAATGGGAAAACCTTCTGCCCGGCGAAGAGCTTGCCGTTTTGAAAAAAGTCATCATCGAACTGATATTTGATATGTTCCATCTGGAATCCCAAATGATTAGTGACGCTTACAGCGGGGAGCGCTTCGGCAAGGGCGTATATTACCATCTGGTTTACGGCGTGCCACAGGATGAAAAACGGCAGGAGATTATTCTGGTATTTGAAGAAAAGCTGCTAATCAATACCGTCGGAAAAATCATCGGCTTGCAGACAAGCAATCTGGATTCCATGCTGATTCATGCCGCAAGGTATACGGCACGGCAGTTTGTTGAGCGTGTCATGGCGCATTTTCCGGCCGAGGAATCCTATTCCCTGATTGAAGAAAAACTGCTTTCCTACGAGGAATTTCAGCGGCTGTTTGAGCACAATACCATGCAGGCAAGCCTCCTTTTTAACACCGGAGCAGGATATTTCTCCTACTGCGCCATCGCGCCTCACATTCCGGAAAGCGACATCGGCACAACCATTGAAGAAGAAAACGCACTGAGCGAAGTCGAAAAATACCTTTCCAGACGAAAGGAAGAAGAAGCCAGCTCCAAACGGAAAATTCTCGTTGTAGACGATTCCATGACGATTCGACAGGGTATGAAAGCACTGCTGTCAGAGGATTATGAAGTTTCCGTAGCGGAATCCGGCATTGCCGCAATCCGAACAATTACCTTGAACAAGCCGGACCTTGTACTTCTGGATTATGAAATGCCCGTCTGCGATGGCAGGCAGACGCTGGAAATGCTCCGTTCCGAAGAGTCCTTTGCCAATCTGCCCGTCATTTTCCTGACCGGCAGAAGCGATCCGGACAGTGTTAAAAAAGTAATGTCCCTGAAACCCGCCGGATACTTATTGAAATATCTGAAACAGGCGGATATCAAGCAGAAAATAGACGCATTCTTCCAGCAGGAAAACATATAACCCCGGACAGGCTTACTTCCATGCCCATATAAACATAATATGCCCCAGAGCGGAACAACCATTCCCTCCGGGGCATATTTTGCTTGTTTTTACATCACCATATCAATCAGCGGGCAGAGCGCAATCGGCAGGAAGATTGCCGGAAGGAAATTCAGCACCTTCAGCTTTGTAATTCCCAGCACATTCAAGCCCAGCGCGAATATCATCAAAGAGCCGGAGCAGACCATTTCCGCAATGACCGCATCCGTCAAAAACGGGGAAATCACCTGTGCCAGAAGCACAATGCCGCCTTGGAACAGGAACAGCAGTCCTGCCGAAAGCATCACGCCGATTCCCAGAGTCGAAGCGAATACCATCGACCCAATCAAATCCAGCACAGCTTTCGTAAACAGCGTTTCATAATCTCCCGAAAGCCCTGCCTGAAGGGAACCGACAATTGCCATTGCACCCACGCAGAGCACAAGCGAACCCGTCACAAAGCCCTCCGCCAGCGAAACCTTTTCCCCGCCCTTCTGAAAACGGGCTTCTATCGACTGTGCGAAGCCGTTCAGCCTTGCGTCAAAATCCAGCCCCTCCCCAATGACCGCACCAATCGCCATAGAAAGAATCAGTACAAGCGTATTTTCCCCTTTCATCGATCCGCTCCAGCCAATATACAACGTACAAAGCGCAACGCCTTTCATCAGCGTATCCGTGATACGTTCGGGTATGCCCTTTTTCAGCAAAAGCCCAAGCGCACTCCCAACTACTACAGCCAGCGTATTTATAATAACCGCAATCATGTTCCTTCCTCCTGCCTTTTTCTTTTGTTCCTGTATAAAACAGCAGCCTCCGCTTTCCGCGCCGCCATAGGAAAAATGCCTTCCTCTGACAACCGCCGTCCGGGACGCTGCCGTCTTGTTTTCTATTCCGTTACAGAACCTTATTCAAAAAGTCCTGTGTCCTTTTGTTCTGCGGGTTGCCAAAAACTTCCTCCGGCGTGCCCTGCTCCACAATGTAGCCGCCGTCCATGAATATGACTCGGTGCGCCACTTCCCTTGCAAAGCCCATTTCATGCGTCACAACGATCATCGTCATACCATCTGCCGCCAGCCGTTTCATAACCTCCAGAACCTCGCCGACCATCTCAGGGTCGAGCGCGGAAGTCGGCTCATCAAACAGCATAATATCCGGGCGCATTGCCAGCGCACGCGCGATTGCTACGCGCTGCTGCTGCCCGCCGGAAAGGTTCGAGGGATATTCCTCCGCCTTTTCCGCCAAACCGACCATGGCAAGCAGTTTTTCGGCAGTTTTCTTTGCCTCGTCTTTCGTCATCTTTTTCCTGTCCACAGGGGCCAGCATAATGTTCTCCAAAACATTCAGATGCGGGAACAGGTTAAACTGCTGGAACACCATGCCGATGTTTTCCCGAATCTTGTTGATATCGCAGTTTTTATCTGTCAAATCATAATCGTCAACAATCACAGTGCCTGCTGTTGTTTCTTCCAGTTGATTCAGGCAGCGCAGAAATGTGGATTTGCCGGAACCGGAAGGACCAATCAGGCAGACAACCTCCCCTTCCTTGACCTCCAGATCGATTCCCTTCAAAACCTCAAGGCTGCCGAAATTCTTTTTCAGCTGTTCTGTTTTCACTTTAATCAATTTGACAGCCTCCTTTCAATGATTTTGAAGATCTTCGTCAGAACCATTACGACAACGTAATACATTACCGCAATGACCGCATATGTTTCAAAGCTGCGGAAATTCCGGGATACAATCATCATACTCTGTTTCATCAGTTCCATACAGCCAATTGCGGAAAGGATAGAAGTATCCTTCAGCGTGATGATGAACTGGTTCAGCACAGAGGGAATCACAATCCGTATTGCCTGCGGCAGGATAACCTTGCGCATCGCTACGCCGTAAGGCAACCCGAGACTTCTTGCAGCCTCCATCTGGCCTTTGTTTACCGCCGCAATGCCGCTTCTGAAAATTTCGGAAAGGTACGCGCCCGCGTTCAGACAGAGCACGATGACTGCCGCCTTAAAGATCGAAATCCTGAAATCCAGAGCCGCAGTCAGACCGAAATAGATGAAGAACGACTGCACCATCAGCGGCGTACCACGGATAATACTCAGATAAACGCCGGAAATCCAGTTCAGCGGCTTCACCTTTGAAATGCTGAACATACAGGATGCCATACCCACCACAACTGCCAAAGCCAAGGAAACAACTGTCATTTGAAGCGTTACCTTCAGCCCCAGCAGAAGCTGGGGCATAATGCTCGCTACATATTCAAAATAGTTACTCATAAGGCACTGCTCCTTCGAGGATTACTCCTGGATGTATGTATCCAGAATCTCCTGATATTTGCCGTTTTCTTTCAGGTTAGCAAGACCTGCGTTGAACATCTCCAGCAGTTCAGCGTTTTTCTCTTTGCCTACTGCAAAACCATAGGAGCTGCCCTGTTCTTTTTCTGTTACCATCTTCAGTGCAACATTCTGTGTGATGCCGTAGCCCAGAACGGGGTAATCTTCGAAGCAAGCTGCGCTGTTGCCAACTGTTACGTCCATGTACATTGCGCTGGAATCATCGAATACAACCGTTTCAAAGCCATACTGGTCCTTGATGGAATCCGCGAAAGACGCGCCTTCTGTACCTATCTTAACTGCAACCTTTTTGCCTGCAAGGTCTTCATAGCCCTTGATTTCTTCGTTATCAGCCGCAATACCCATTACAACGCCGCTGTCAAAATAAGGCTCGGAGAAATCAAATTTTTCTTTTCTTTCGTCTGTAATGCTCATGCCTGCGATAACGCCGTCAGCCTGACCAGCCTCCAGCGCCTGTACTGCCGCATTGAAGCCAAGAGACTGCAGTTCATACTCAAAGCCCTGATCTTCCGCGATCGCTGCCAGCAGGTCGATGTCGATACCAACATATTCGCCGGATTCGTTCTGGAATTCAAAAGGTGCAAATGTTGTGTCTGTCGCAATGATGTAGGTCTTAGCCGCATCGCCGCCTTCGTTACTGTCTGCCGCAGGTGCATCGCTGCCGCCGCAAGCCGCAAGGCTCAGTGTCATAGTCAGCGCAAACGTTGCCGCCGCAAATTTTTTCAATAAACTCATTTCAAAATTCCTCCCTTAAAATAAAAATATCTTTCTCTCTATCCTTATCAAATATGGCAGTTCAAAACCTAAAACCTTGGGGACTCCGTTCCCAACACCCCTGCAAGGGGCAAGCCCCCTGCCCCTTCCGCTCCGCGCCTCTGCGCGGTGAAAGCAAAGTTGTGGGTCAAGCCCTTTTCAATAGGCACCGGAAAGAAGTCCGGACACCGCAGGCGGCTTTGCGGGGCAAAGCGCCGACCGGCTTGTGGAGGTTTGGAGGCAGAGCCTCCAAGGTCTTACCATTCCTTCCGCTCATATCAACAGGCTGTTTTATTTCCCTGAGGGGTCCACCCTCATACTCCTGACAGGGTACTTCGCCCCTTGTCCCTTTCCTTGCTGCGCTTCGCACAGCGACTAAAGCAAATCTGTTCTCTCCGTCGCGCTCCGCATGGCGGAAACAAAGTTCTTTGCCCACTTTCTTTCAAGAAAGCAGGCAGAGTTTGGGACAACGTCCCACGGTCTTTACGTTACTATCAATAATCTACCTGCATAATGCCACTAAAGAACTGCTGCCCAGCCGGTCCGCACCCGCCGCCAAAAAAGCTTCCGCGTCTTCCACACTGCGTATCCCTCCGGCAGCCTTAATTCTCTTGCCCTTCGGCAAATGCTCGCGGAACAGCCGTATATCCTCCATCGTTGCACCGCCTCCGGCAAAGCCCGTGCTGGTTTTAATAAATTCCGCTTTCGAGCGACCTACCACGTCGCAGAGCGAGATTTTTTCCGCTTCTGTCAGCAGACAGGTTTCTATGATGACCTTCAGCAGCTTTCCGCCGCAGGCTTCTTTTACGCAGTCGATCTCTGTCAGGATATCCTGAAAACGACTTTCCTTCGCCCAGCCAACGTGTATCACCATATCAATTTCATCAGCCCCGTTTTTCACAGCCTCCGCCGCTTCAAACGCTTTGGTCCCCGTTGTCTGATAGCCGTTTGGAAATCCGATTACTGTACAGACAGGCAGTCTGCCCTGCAGATACTCCGACGCCTGTGCAACGAACGCAGGCGGGATACAGACAGAAGCTGTCCCATTTTCCAGCCCTTCCCGACAGATTTCGCGAATCTCCTCCCAGGTTGCCGTCTGCTTCAAAAGCGTATGATCTACAAACCGCAGGATTTCCTGTTTTTCCAAGCCGCATCATCCTCTCATCAGACATCTTTAGCATTATAGCACAAACGCCTTTTTTCAACAATGCCGTTTTTTCAATCAATTCCAGAACTTTTTTCTATGAATCAGCCTCTTTTATGAATTTTTTTTATATTATTAAATTCCGCCATAGATAGAAAAAGCCGGAATACCCATAAATTCAGGGAAATCAGGCCTTTTACGGCCTTTTGCATATTCATTTTCATTCATAATAAAAATTTCTATATTCCGCATAAAAATTGTACAAAAATGCACAAAAAAGACCCGCTACGGCTTGAAAACCATAACGGGAATCTTTTTTATGCATTTTTATCCTGCATCAGAGGGTTCTCCCCTTATTTTGAGGCTTACTCCTCAACGGGAGCGGCTTCCTCTGCAGGTGCATCCGCCTGTCTCTTGGAAAGGCTGATCTTCTTCTGCTCGGAATTTACTTCCAGAACCTTCACATTGATGATTTCGCCAACCTTCAGTTCATCTTCAGGCTTCACAACATGCTTGTTCGCAATCTGAGAAATATGAACCAGGCCATCTACGCCGGGCTCCAGCTCTACGAACGCGCCAAAAGGCACCATACGTACAACCTTGCCTTCTACGATGGAACCAACTGCGTATTTGTCCACAGCCAGTTTCCAGGGGTTCATGTTCGCATCCTTCAGGGAAAGGCTGATTTTGCCTTTTTCCTTGTCTACATCCAGAACGAAAACTTCTACCGCCTGACCTTCTTTCAGAACCTCTCTGGGATTGGAAATTCTGCCCCAGCTCATTTCGGAAATATGAATCAGACCATCAACACCGCCCAGATCCACAAACGCGCCGAAATCTGTCAGTCTGCTTACCGTACCAGTGATCTTGGAGCCTGCTTCGATTGTTTCAAACAACGCTGCACGCTTCGCTGCAATCTCCTGTTCCACAAGAGCCTTTCTTCCGCCGATAATGCGGCGCTTTACCCTGTCCATCTCAATGATGTTGAATTCCAGATCCTGACCCTTGAACACGCTCAGGTCTTCGATAAATCTATTGGAAACCTGGGAAGACGGGATAAATACTCTCACGCCGTTCACCATTGCGATCAGGCCGCCCTTTACAACGTCTGTGACAGTGCCTGTCACAACCGTTTTATCGTTAAAGGCCGCTTCAATCTCCTCCATGCCCTTCTGTTCTTCGATACGCTTTCTGGACAGGAGTACATTGCCGTCGCCATCGTTCACGCGAACAACGAATACCTCGATCTCATCGCCAGGCTGAACTGTCTTACTGGGAACTACTGTGACATCTCTGCTGAACTCGCCTCTGGGGATAATACCATCAGATTTGAAGCCCAGGTTTACGGAAACTTCCTCGTTTACAACCTGAATTACGGTGCCTTTTACAACATCGCCCGTATGCAGGGTCACGAGGGAATCTTCCAACATCTGTTCAAATGTCGCTTCCTCACTTCCTCCTAAATTTTGTACTGCATTGTCAAATGCTTCGCTCATAGTAACAACTACCTCCTTAATTATTGCAGGCGGCGTGGACGCGCCTGCAGTTATTCCTATTTTATCACCGTTTGAAAAAAGATTCAACAGCAAATCGCAATTTGTTTCAATATGAAAGGTATTCCTGCAATTTTTTGCACAAATTTCCACCAGCTTTTGTGTATTTGAACTATTTTTGTCACCAATCACAATCATTTTGTCCACATTTTTGGATAAAATGACAGCCTCCGCCTGCCGCTTTTCCGTCGCGGAGCAGATTGTCTGGTATACCTCCGGGCGGATTCCGCGTTTTTCCAGGATTTCGAGCATCTCGTCCAGCCGGCTCTGCCGGAACGTGGTCTGCACCACAAGGGCGTAATCCGTCCCGGTGGAAAGCGCCGCCGTTCCCGCCTCCTCCGGGCTGCCCAGTATCACGGCGCTGTCCCCGCACCAGCCATTGATTCCGGCAACCTCCGGGTGCGTTCCGTCCCCTACTATGATAATCGCTTTGCCCCGTTCCCATTCCTCACGCACGATATTATGTATCTTCTGCACAAACGGGCATGTGCCGTCCACAAGCTCCGCGCCCTTTTCCCGCAGCCGCTCGTAAACCTCCCGCCCAACGCCATGCGAGCGGATGACGACCGTCCCGCCCTCCGCTTCCCCCGGGCTTTCGATGATTCGCAGCCCCTTTTTTTCCAAATCCCCCGTGACTTCCTTGTTGTGTATCAGCGGGCCATAGCTGTAAAGCGGCGTTTCCCGCCCCCTGGCAAGCTCCGCATACGCCATGTCAATCGCCCGCTTCACGCCAAAGCAGAACCCTGCCGATTCCGCCACCTGTATCCTGCTCATGCCTTCACCTTCATCTCGTTGACCTTCGCCATAATCGTCCCGGTAATTTCCTCCAGCTTATCCGTCGTCACGCGGATATCCCGGTATTCCTCCAGCCACATCGGTTCCCCGAAGCAGACCGTGATTTTCCCCCGGAATTTATATTTCCCGCTGATGGCGATGGGGATTACCGGCGCGTTGCCTTTCAGCGCGAACATCGCAACGCCCGCCTTCGCGGCTTTCTCCTCGCCTTCCTTTACGCGCGTCCCTTCCGCGAAAATCCCCAGCATTTCGCCCTCCTTCAGCGTTTTCACCGCCGTTTTGAAGGATTTCATATCCATCGCCGCCTCCCTGTCCACAGGGAAGGCTTTCAGGGCATATAACAGCTTCGCCATTAGCCTATTCCGGAACAGCTCCTTTTTCGCAATAAAGCGCGGCAGCCTGTCCAGAAATGCCGCCATCGTCAGCGGGTCATAATTGCTGATATGGTTGCAGCAAAGCACCGCCGGGCCCTCCTTCGGCACGTGCTCCATGCCGATAAATTCCATTTTGAACATCATTTTATAATAAATCCGAACCAACGTCCGCACAAAATAGTAAACCCACATATCTTTTCACCTCGCCTTTTCCGCTTCCGCCAGAATAGCCTGCACCACTTCTTCCGCACTCATGCCCGTGGAATCCAGCAGAACCGCGTCCTCCGCCATGCACAGGGGGCTGTGCGCGCGGTTTTTATCCGCCTCGTCACGCAGGCGTATTTTTTCCATCACCTCGGAAAGCTCCCCTGCCCTGCCCTGCTCCCGCAGCTCGCCCAGCCGCCGTTTCGCCCGTTCCTCGACGCCGGCGTCCAGGTAAATTTTCAGCTCCGCGTCCGGCAGGACGACCGTGCCAATATCCCTTCCATCCATTACGACGGACTGCCTGCGCGCCAGCCCCTGCTGTATCTCTACCAACCGTTCCCGCACCTTCTGGTAAGCGGCAACCTCCGATGCGGCTTTCCCGATTTCCGGCGTGCGGATTTCCGCAGTCACGTCCTTTCCATCAAAAAAAATGCGCTGCCCGTCCTCCCGCGGCTCAATCCGCATATCCATGCTATTCAAAACAGACAGCACAGCCGCTTCTTCCGCCGTGGAAACGCCCGCTTCGATGCACGCCAGCGCAACCGTCCGGTACATTGCTCCCGTATCCACATAAACCATGCCCAGCCGTTTGGCTGTTTCCTTCGCCGCCGTACTTTTTCCTGACCCCGCAGGTCCGTCTATCGCTATGGCAAACCGTTCCATTTCCGTTCCTCCTCATTCCGCTCCGCAGACGCAGTCCCCCGCGGCATAGCCCGTAGAAAACGCAATCTGCAAATTAAAACCGCCTGTATATCCATCTACGTCCAGCACTTCGCCCGCAAAATGCAGATTCTTCACAAATTTGCTTTCCATCGTAGAGGGATCGATTTCGTCCACGCAGACCCCGCCGCAGGTAATAACAGCCTCCGGATAACCCATTGTACCTGTCACAGTCATCGGCAAAGCCTTCAACAGCCCGCAGAGCCGTTTCCGCTCCTCTTTTGTCACATTATTGACCTTTTTCGCCGGTTCTATCTCCGAAAGCTCCACCATGACAGGTATCAGTTTTTTCGGCAGCAAATCCTCCAGTGCGTTTGCAAAATCCCGATTGGCATATTTCCCGAAATCCCGCAGGAGCCTTGCGTCCAGCTTTTTTTCGTCCATTGCCGGCTTTAAGTCAATCAAGAGGCGGCAGTTTTCCTCTCCGGCAGCCAGCAGGCAACGGCTTGCACTCAGTATCACCGGACCGGAAACGCCATAATGCGTGAACAGCATTTCGCCAAACTCCTCATATATCTTTTTGCCTGTGCCATTCACCAGCCTGACAGAAACGTTCCGCAGGCTCAGCCCCATCAGCCGGGCGCACCAATCCTCCGCCGTTTTCAACGGCACAAGGGAGGGTTTCTGCTTTATGACCGTATGCCCTGCCGCTTTTGCGAAACGATACCCGTCCCCGGTAGAGCCTGTCGCGGGATAAGAAAGCCCGCCTGTTGCAACAATTAAACCGTCCGCGCGCTCCTCGCGCCCGTTTTTCAGCCGCACGCCGCACGCCCTGCCGTTTTCCGTCAGTATGCTTTCCACAGGGCTTTCCAGATGCAGCCGTACGCCGCCTTTTTTCAGGTATTTTTCCAGCGCAAGCACAACGTCCAGCGAACGGTCGGAAACAGGAAACACACGCCGTCCGCGCTCCACCTTCAGCGGCAGACCCAGCCCTTCAAAAAAAGCCTGCAAGCCATAGCTGTCCAGCCGGTAAAACGCGCTGTAAAGGAAATACGGATTGCCCGGAATATTTTCCAGAAGGGTTTCCACATCGCAGTCATTCGTCACATTGCAGCGTCCCTTTCCTGTAATCAGCAGCTTTTTTCCGAGCCTGTTATTTTTTTCGTATAAATGCACCTCGTGCCCGCGTTCCGCCGCACGCCCTGCCGCCATAAGCCCTGCCGCACCGCCGCCGACTACAAGTATTTTCTTCTTTCTGCCCATATCATTCTCCCGTTCCCAAAAGCTCTGCCAGCTCCAAATGCGCCTTGTCGTTCAGCGTCATCAGAAGCCGCCGCCCGTCCTCCGCAATATCCAGCATGGTAATGGAGGTATTCGTCATCCATGTTTTCCTGTAAAAATGAATATCCATGCCAAGCAAAGCCACCAGCATCACCCGCAGCAGCCCGCCGTGTGAAACGATTGCCACGTTCTGCCCTTTGTGCTTCCGCTCCAACGCCTCAAACCCCGGCACGGAACGCCGTATCACATTCTGGAAGGAGCCTTCCCCCGGCATCGGGTAAGAAAACGGGTCGTCAAAGAAATCCGTATATGCCTTCCCGTATTTTTCAGAAAGCTGGGCGATCGTCGAGCCCTCCCATTCGCCGAAATTGATTTCCTTGAAGTGCTCGTCCACAATGGGCGTCAGGCCCTTTGCCTTTGCCATAGGTTCCGCCGTCGCAATGGCGCGCTTCAGCGGCGAAACATACACCGCGTCCAGCGGCATATGCCGGAACCGCAGCCCCAGAAGCCTTGCCTGCTCCCTTCCTGCGTCATTCAGTTCTATATCCGTCCAGCCCTGGTACCGCCCGCCTTTGTTCCAGTCCGTTTCCCCGTGGCGTATCAGGTAAAACCTGGTCTTTTTCTCCATAAGCCCGTTCCTTCCTCATTTCCGTTTTTTCTTAATTATACGTTATCCCGCCGGGCGTTGCAAGGATAGTATCCCAAAAATCCCTCTGCCTGCCTAATATCTTCCATACATCTTGTCCAAATGGTATAGCTTCATCCCTGGGCAGCAGATATAAAGGTCACGTTCCTCGCTCCTGTTATATTTTATAATACTGTATCCCTCATATTCATAGTCCATACTGCCGCCATCCCGATATGCGTCCCATTTGACCCTGCCTTCCTCCGCATCCTGATGCGCTTTATGCAGTATGCCCTTTGATGTGACTTTTCCGTCTGCCAGTGCCTGCTCCAATGGCATCGCCTTCCCATCGACTGCTGCCGTAACCTCGGAAAGCCCATAATAGTATATATCGTATGAAATCATTTCCTCCGACCACCAAGGCTTTTCCTCCCCCATGCCAATCAGCCGCCGTTCCTTTTCCTCAGAAGGCTCCGCAAAAAGCGTAAATTTCCTATATCCCTCCATAGAAATATCATTTGCAGCAATTTCTGCTGTTTCCGCCAGATTTTCAGGCACAGTATAATAAACGACGACCTTCTGCCCCGTCCCAGCCTCAAAGCCTTCCTCTGCCATAGGGTACGTTACTGCAAACCGTTCCGCTATGCCGCTTTCCGCTTCGTCCTCGTCCGGAATAACAGTCAGCCTTCCTTCTGTTTCTTCTAATACCGTTCCCGAAAAACTTTGTGCAGAGCCATACGCTAAGGTATCCGCATCCGCTCCGCCTACAGCTCCTGTATATCCCGCAAGTGCCAAAACAAACGGCAGCACAAAATTCATTTCCTGTCCCTCCTCTTTATTTCACAACAACAATACAGTATTGCGTGCTTTCGGCGCAGCTCTCCTCCATCTCCCGCAAAACTTCCCACGGAAGCCCTTCCCTGCAATACCCCATGGTGCCGCCAAAACAGGGCGCGTCTGCCAGCTGTTCCAGCTTCTCCGGGGTCAGCGCGTCCAATGCAATCCGTTCCTTCTGTATCTTTGGCCGTCCGCAGCCGTCCCCCAGCCACAGGCTCCAGATTTCCAGTTCTTCCGCCCGTTCCAGATGCTTTTGGATATACGCGATAATATTCCGCGCGCGTCCCTCGGAATATCTGCCCCACGCCACCTCTGCCTGATATTTCTTTTCTGTTTTTATTTCCCAAACGCTGTCGGACAGCTTCAAAATAGAATAATCATCGTCAAATCCGTCCCCGCCGTTTTCTTCCCTCTGCCATTCCTCAAACGGGTCTTTATCCTGCCAAAGGACTGTGTCGGGCTTGTCCCTGTCTACGCCGTCCAGCCAATTCGGCAGGCGTATTCCTGCCGCCTCTGCTTCATTCACAGAAAGCAGCTTCGTTTGGTAATGCGCGTTTTCAACCTCCTCCAGCGGGCAGTCCGATGCAAGGTACATCAAATGGCTCATTTCTGCTCTCCTTCCATATCACAGCGGGCGTTCCCTGTCAGCCTTCCTCTGCGCCTCGTCCTTCGCCTCCTGCTGTTCCTTTTTCTCTTTCCTTTTTTTCAGTGTATGCAGGACGGCTTCGCCCACATCGACCGCGGTTTCCACAACGTCAAACATATCGTCAAGCATGGTGTCCCCTCCTTACAGGCTTTTCAAATATTTCACTTCCGCCGCTGTCAGATAGCGGAATTTTCCTTTCGGCAGTTCCCCCAGCCGCAGTTCTCCCGTTGCCACGCGTTTCAGCTGCGCCACAGGATGCCGGATCGCTTCGCACATCTTACGCACCTGCCTGTTGCGTCCCTCATGTATGGTGATTTCCACCGTACAGATGCGGTCGCCTTTTTCCAATATGCGTATCTTCGCAGGCTTCGTCTGTCTGCCGTCCACAATCACGCCACGCCGGAATTTTTGCAGCGCGCTATCGTCCGGCGTGCCATAGAGCCTTGCAATATATGTCTTTTCGACGTCATGCTTCGGGTGGGTCAGCTTATACGTCAGTTCCCCGTCATTCGTCAAAAGCAGCAGGCCGGAGGTTTCGTAATCCAGCCTCCCCACCGGAAAAATACGCTCCTCCACACCCTTCACCAAATCCAGAACAGCCGGGCGCCCGAACTGTTCCTTTGCTGTTGTCACATATCCTTCCGGTTTATGCAGCATAATATATACAAGCTTTTCCCTCTGCCTGTCAATTTTTTTTCCCGCATAAACAACCTCGTCTTTCTGCGGGTCGATTTTCGTGCCCAGCTCCGTTACCGTTTTTCCGTTTACCTGCACCTTTCCCGCTGTAATCAGTTCCTCCGCTTTGCGTCGGGACGCGACGCCCGCCTCCGCCAGAAATTTCTGCAATCGTTCTTCCATCTGCCGCAACTCTCCTTTTAGGTATCCCAAATAAAAACCTGTATCCATAAACAAAAAAGCCCACCTGTTTCAGGGGCTTTTCCTCTGCGGATAACAGGACTTGAACCTGCACGGGTTGCCCCACTGGAACCTAAATCCAGCGCGTCTGCCAGTTTCGCCATATCCGCATAATCTAAACATATTTTAGTGCCCTCCCCGCAAAAAGTCAATCTTTTTAAGAGGAAAAGCAAATTTCCAAATAAAAAACGGGAAAACCTGATGATACAGTGTTTTCCCTGCTTGTCCGAACCAGGAGGGATTCGAACCCCCGACCCACGGCTTAGAAGGCCGTTGCTCTATCCAGCTGAGCTACTGATTCGCAGCAAAAAAGCGGGTGATGAGAATCGAACTCACGTGTTCAGCTTGGAAGGCTGACGTTCTACCATTGAACTACACCCGCAGAAAACGAACCAGGAGGGATTCGAACCCCCGACCCACGGCTTAGAAGGCCGTTGCTCTATCCAGCTGAGCTACTGATTCAGAAACCGAATACGAATGATATTATGCCATATCCGGTTAAATTTGTCAACACTTTTTTGTCAATCTGCCGCGGAAATTTGCAGAGATTTTTTTGCCTCGTTTCCGCCGCCCCGTTGCAGGTTATTCTGAGCCTTCTCTCAAGCGCAGGGTTTCTCCCGAAAGCCCGATTTCCGGCAATTACGGGCGTTGCCATAAGAAAATTTGTTTTCTTAAGTCAAGCCGCCTTTTGCCAGCCGTTTTCCACTGTAATCTATTTTTATCGGAGAATCCGTGTAAAAATAGATGGAATCACCATCTTCCCAATGGTAACGGAAATCGTCCCATTTCAGCTTTTGGAACCACTCCGGCGGCTCCCCTCTGTCTATTCTTCCGCAGTAAACAACCCTTTTCGTTTCACCTTCCCGCGCTTCGGCAGAAGCGGCACAATAAAAAGCTGTAAAAACAGTCTTTCCGTCCTCATAAGGTATTTCCCTTGTCCCTTCAAATCCCTGCCGCGTCCCCTCCCATGAACAGGCTTTCATTTTGATAAACACCGTTCTTTTCGCGCTGTCTGCTTCTTTCCTGATATATGCCGCATACCTGTCCCAAAACAGGAACCTTCCTTTTATCAGGCGGAGCATGCCAACTTTTTCCCCATTCCTGCTCTTATACAAAATAAAAGTTTCCTGTAGATTTCCAGAGCTGTCCTCGTACAGAATGTGTTTCCCCAGTACGCCGCTGCACAGCAGCATAAACTGCCTTGGCGCCGCAACTCTGGCAAATATATACATGCACAACAGTAACAGCAGTATATCCCAAAACAAAAGCTGTCCCAATGCAGCCGTATGGATTCCGGTAATGCCCCGACACATAATCTGCGGGTTTTTCTCCCAGAACGCAGCATCTGCCAGAACACCCCTTTGCAGCAGCATAAACTGCTCCGGTAAAGCGGCCCGCGACAAAACATAACCGAACATAAGGATAAAAACGATGTTTTTCGCCCATTCCTTCCGGCTTTCCATGCTCCCCTTACCTTTCCCGCCTGCGGAACGTTTCCGCATCGCAAACCTCCATAACCGCCCCTTCCATTCTGCCGTCCTCAATCGTCAGTATCCCAAAAGTCGGCGGCCTTCCGTCACGGGGCATGGAAATACTGCCGGGGTTGAACAGCGCAACACGCCCCCGGCCGTCCCAAAACGGTACATGCGTATGCCCGAACAGAACCACATCTGCCCCCTGTTCCTCCGCCCAATAGGCAATGGAATCCGGATTCCAGTGTACGCGCTGTTTATGCCCATGTGTCAGCAGTATTGCCTTTCCGCCTGCCCGAACCATTTTTTTCTGCGGCGCAGTGGTATAAAAATCATTATTTCCCTGCACAACATGGAACGGCAGTGTCGGAAATTCCTTTTGCAGTTCCTCCGCATCGGAATCGTAATCCCCCAAGTGGCAGACCATATCCATCCGCCCGCCGATGCGCCTCAGCACGTTTCGCGCGTTCTCCAGCCATCCATGGCTGTCACTGAATACAAGCAGCTTCATCGCGCCTCACAGCTCCTTCCGCAGCAGTTCCTTCATTTTCCGCAGGGCCTTCCCCCTGTGGCTGATAGCGTTCTTTTCCTCAGGGGAAAGCTCCGCCATATATTTCCCCTTTTCCGGCACATAGAAAATCGGGTCGTAGCCAAAGCCGTTCTCGCCCTTTGCCTCCCAGCCTATGATACCTTCTACCGTATCATAGCTGACCAGCCGCCGTCCGTCCGGAAACGCCGCCGCAATGCAGCTTACAAATCGCGCCGTCCTTTTTTCCTCCGGCACATCCTTCAGATTTTCAAAAATCGCGGCAAAGCGTTCCGGGTAAGGCGTTTCCTCACCCATAAAACGCGCGGAATATACGCCCGGGGCTTTCCCCATCGCGTCAATTTCCAGCCCCGAATCATCGGAAAGCGTAATTTTTCCGCTGATTTCCATGATTTCCACTGCTTTTTTCATGGCATTTTCTTCAAATGTCGTACCGTCCTCCACGACCTCCGCCGTAATACCGGCGTCCTCCATAGAAACGACGTTCACATCCATATCCGCCAGTATCGCATTGATTTCCTTAATCTTCCCTTTGTTTTTCGTTGCAAAAAGTATTGTTGTCCGTTCCATAATTCCTCCTGCTATGCCGTTTTATTTCAATTCCATCGCCTCTATAATGCCGTCAGCAATCGCCCTTGCCACTTTATCCTGATATGCCGAATCGGAAATTTTCAGCGCATCACCTGCGTTGCTCAGGAAAACTGTTTCGATAATAACCGTCGGTACTGTCGTGCCGTTCAATATCAGCAGGTCATCTCTCAGCTTAATTCCGCGGCTGTTGTTGCCTGTTGCCGAAATAATGTGGTTCAGCAGTATTTCCGCCAAACGCTTGCTGGTCAGCCTGCCGTCACCCGCGTGTACCTGATACAGCGTTTCCGTACCGTTCGGCAGGGGATTCCCAGCCGCGGCATTCATATGAATGGATACCATCATATGCGCAATGTCATTTGCCGTTTTTGCCCGCGTATTGTTTTCCGGATAGACGTCACTGTTCCTCGTCAGGTAAACCTTAATATCGCTGTTTCGCAGTTCCATGTCGACCTTTTGCAGCAGTGTCAGCGTCAGGTTTTTCTCCACAAGCCCGTTGCCGCTCGTTCCCGGGTCTTTCCCGCCATGCCCCGCATCCAGCAGGAGCACGTTGTCATAAACATCTCTGGGGTTTTTCAGCTGTATCGCGTATCTGTCGCCTTCGTCCTCAATTTCATACACGTTGATTCTGTTCTGGTTGAAACGGAATACCGTATCCCCGCCGACATTAGATACCTGTATGGTATTCAGAATGTCCCCGCCGATGCGGTATGTGCCATAGCCGTAAACATCTTCAAAATCGCCAGGCAGACGCACAAGGGCATATCCGTCCAGATAATGATCCTCTATTTCCACATCGTCAGTATCAAACTCCTCCTCTTTATCCAGATAAAGCGTTTCATCATCGCTGTCATAAATCATATGCTCCAGCGTAGAACGGCGGATTTCCAGCTTCAGATCGTAATCACCTTCCTGATAGCTGTATTCTGTCAAATCGCCGACCTCAAAAACAATCCGGAGCGTACTTTCCGCAAATTGCCCAACACGTCCATCTGTAACATAGTTCAGCTCGCCTACATCTATCGTTTCGTCAATATCAGATTCTACATTCGGCAAATCCACCACAATACGGTTTGGCTTGGAAAGCGTAAATACATTCGCGCCAAGCGCGCCGTCCGCGGAAATGGTAATGTAGTCCACATCATTCCGGCTCCTTACGGAAACCTCCTCCACCGTTACCTTATCAAACGTAATAAACAGCTGTGTCCTGTCACTGCTCTGCGTGATTTCATAGTTTTTTTTCGCCGTCAGGTCAAACACTACCCTCACATACGCTACGCCGTCCTCGTTGTGCGGCGCGGTGCGTATTGCCGAAACGATACTGCTGTTCGTGGCAGTGATTTTCTCCGCCAGCCCGCTTTTCGCGTTGTAAAAATCCAGTACGATTTTCTTATCATCTACATACGTTTCTTCCCATCCGGATATCGGACCATTTGCCTGTATTGCAAATACCTGCCCTGCATTTTCCCTCGCCGGCACAGAAACCTTATTCAGCGTAACTGCCGCACCAGAAGGCGCTGTCGGCACATTAGGCGTATCAGGTACTGTCGGATTTTCCGGTTCAGCGGGCTGCTCCGTCGTTTTCCCTGCCGTAGTAATGGAAACCGTACGGGACGGGTCATCCCATGTAATTTCCAACTCCAAAGCCTTCGCCAGCGCGCGCACAGGCAGCATCGTCCTGTCATTGACCACCGTTGCAGGTACGTCCATTGTAAATTCCTTGCCGTTTTGGTAGCCGATTTTGCTGTCCATGCCAAAAACAATCGTGTAATCATCATTGACTACATACGCCTGTCTGGCCTCCTCATTCCATGTTACCTCACAGCCCAGTTCCTGCGCGATCAAACGCATGGGCAGCATAGTGCGTTCCTCAATAATAACTGCCGGCATATCCTTCGGCACAAGTTCCTTGCCGTCAATCTCAATCCTGACTTCTTCCGCCTTGTACGCGTGATTTTTTCCGTTATAAAACAAATTCATGCTGACCGTCTGTGCATACGCCGTAGCCGAGCCAAGCAGCCCTAACGTAAGCGAGGTCAGCAGAAGCCTTTTCCATCTGATTCTCATGGGTTCCTCCTATATGATATATTCAGGCATTATACATATGGTACATTCCGTACATACAACACATGGCATGTCTGTTTTCCTATGTAACAGTATATCAAATTTTGACGGAATGAAAAGAGGATTGTCGCCTTTGCAAGAGAATTTTAATATTTTTGTAATAAAACCAGATAGAAGACGCATCTGTTTTTTACAGTAAACAGCAAAAAGGACGAATAAAAAGCTACTGCTTTTCAAACGTCCTTTTTTTCCTAGGGTAGCAGGATTCGAACCTGCGAATGACGGAATCAGAATCCGTTGCCTTACCGCTTGGCGATACCCCATTAAAATTGTAATCCAATAATAAAATAGCGGAGGAGGGATTTGAACCCCCGACACTGCGGGTATGAACCGCATGCTCTCGCCAACTGAGCTACTCCGCCAAATTCCGTGTGATACTTTTCAAAAAAATGGAAGTTACAGGGCTCGAACCTGTGACCCTCTGCTTGTAAGGCAGATGCTCTCCCAGCTGAGCTAAACTTCCATAAAACGACTCAGATGGGGCTCGAACCCACGACCTCCGGCGTGACAGGCCGGCGCTCTAACCAACTGAGCTACTGAGCCATATGCGGTTAAAAAGTGGGTCTTCAGGGACTCGAACCCGGGACCGTCCGGTTATGAGCCGGATGCTCTAACCAACTGAGCTAAAGACCCAAAAAAGAAGTACCACACTGGAAAGAAATAAAGCAAGCCGATGATCGGACTCGAACCGATAACCTGCTGATTACAAGTCAGCTGCTCTGCCAATTGAGCCACATCGGCTTATTGAAATCCGGCGACCATCTACTCTCCCAGGCAGCTGCCCGCCAAGTACCATCGACCGCTCAGGTCTTAACCGTCGTGTTCGGAATGGGAACGGGTGTGTCCCCTGAGCGCATCATCACCGGAAATCTCATGATCCGTGCGGGATTCGAACCCGCGTTACCGCCGTGAAAGGGCGGTGTCTTAACCCCTTGACCAACGGACCATATCTGAAGCGTCCTGCTTTGCTGTCTTTCCAAAACATTCTGCTCCTAAACTCCCCGAGCGGGACTCGAACCTGCAACCCTCCGGTTAACAGCCGGATGCTCTGCCATTGAGCTATCGAGGATTATTTTCGCACCCTCAAAACTGAACACAAGAAACCTTTCTGTCAATCAAGTAGTTGGCTTCGCCAACTGCTTTATTGGTCAAGCCCTCGGTCTATTAGTATTGGTCAGCTGAACATGTTGCCATGCTTACACCTCCAACCTATCTACCTCGTTATCTTCAAGGGACCTTACTTCCGAAGAATGGGAAATCTGATCTTGAGGCCGGCTTCACGCTTAGATGCCTTCAGCGTTT